>NZ_CP133782.1:2007500-2675000 GCF_034351645.1 Pseudomonas sp. DC1.2
CCAGGCGGTCGTCGAAGCGCTCGATACGCTTCATTTCGGCGACGTTACCGACGTAAATCATCACCGGCAGCGTGCGGTGGAATTGCGTGACCTCCAGCGCCAGATCCGTTCCACCGGCCAGCAGACGCGCCTGTGGATAAGCGTCGTACAGGTCGGCCAGGTCAGCGACGGTCAGCGGCACCAGGCAGCGCTTGTCACCGCTGTTGAGTTCGCCGATGTCGGTCGGGGCGATGGCTTTCAAGCGTGTGATGGTCTCGGCTTCGCGAGCATCGAACTGGTCGGGTTGCTTGCCGCAACAGGATTGCTCAGCGGCTTCAAGGATCGGACGATAGCCGGTGCAACGGCACAGGTTGCCGGCAAGCGCCTCGTGAGCCTTGTGGACATCCGGCTGATCGCTGTTCTTTTGCAGCGCAAACAGCGACATCACAAAGCCCGGTGTACAGAAGCCACATTGCGAGCCGTGGCACTCGACCATGGCTTTTTGCACGCTGTGCAGTTGGCCTTGGTGCTTGAGGTCTTCGACGCTGATCAGTTGTTTGCCATGCAGTGATGATACGAACGTCAGGCAGGAGTTGAGGCTGCGATAGCGAATATGCTCGCGGCCATCGTCATCCGCTTGCAGCTCGCCGACCACTGCGGTGCAGGCGCCACAGTCACCACTGGCGCAGCCTTCTTTAGTGCCGGGTTTGCCCACATGGTCGCGCAGGTAATTGAGCACGGTCAGGTTGGGGTCCAGGGCATGCTCGCTACGGAGTTCCTGGTTAAGTAAAAACTGGATCACGGAAGGCCTCGCAGACTCATTATTGTTGTTAACCGATTGAGCCGAATTTATCAGGTCTGACTTTTCGGTCAATGATTTTCTGACTTAAAGGTCAGGAAATCACGTTTCGTCGATCAACAACAGGTTCCATCAGTATTGACCCTCACGGGATTGCCTGCTTTTTTGCTTAATTCGTGCCAAAAACCGCCGGCAGGGCACTCCGCCATGACGTACCAATTGCGCTACACTGCGCCGCCTGTGCAGATAGATAGAGTTTGAAGGACAACCATGACGTTCAAGGCGCCGGACAGCCTCGCCGAGCAAATCGCTCACCACCTCGCTGAACGTATCATTCGTGGCGAAATGAAGCCCGGAGAGCGTATCCAGGAACAGAAAGTCACGCTGGCCCTGAATGTCAGTCGCGGCTCGGTTCGTGAGGCGTTGCTGATCCTGGAGCGTCGCCACCTGATCGCAATCCTGCCGCGACGCGGTGCGCATGTCACTGAACTCACTGCGCACAAGGTCAAAAGCCTGTGCGCGCTGATGAGCGAGTTGTACATTCTGCTCGGCAATGCAGTCGCCAACGGCTGGCAAGTCCAGGCCGACATGGCGCCGTTCGTGCAGATTCAGCAGCGCTTGGCCGCCAGCTATGAGCGTCAGGATATCCGCACCTTCGTTGACGACAGCTTCAACGTCATGCGTGCGGCGTACCCGTTCGCCGACAACCCGTACTTGCAGGAAACCGTCGAGAATCTTCAACCGGCCATGAGTCGCGCTTACTTCCTTGCCCTTGAACAGCGTAAGGCCGAGATGAGCGAGTTTATTGAGTTGTTCGAACGCCTGCTCGCCGCCGTGCTCGCCCGTGACTTGCCGCAGATACGCGTGGTGCTGACGGCCTATGCCCAGCGCAGTTGCGACCTGGTGGTTTCTGCCCTGACGGTGGCTTAAGCGTGCGGCTCAAGTGCATCAAACTGGCGGGGTTCAAATCCTTCGTCGATCCGACCACGGTCAACTTCCCCAGTAACATGGCGGCGGTGGTCGGGCCCAATGGTTGCGGCAAATCAAACATCATTGATGCCGTGCGCTGGGTGATGGGCGAGAGCTCGGCCAAAAACCTGCGCGGCGAGTCGATGACCGATGTCATCTTCAACGGCTCCACCAGCCGCAAACCGGTGAGTCAGGCGAGCATAGAGCTGGTGTTCGATAACTCCGACTTCACCCTGGTCGGCGAATACGCCGCCTATGCGGAAATTTCCATTCGCCGCAAAGTGACCCGCGATAGCCAGAACACCTACTTCCTCAACGGCACCAAATGTCGCCGTCGAGACATCACCGATATCTTCCTCGGCACCGGCCTGGGACCGCGCAGCTACTCGATTATCGAGCAGGGCATGATCTCCAAACTGATCGAAGCCAAGCCCGAAGACCTGCGCAACTTTATTGAAGAGGCGGCCGGGATCTCGAAGTACAAGGAGCGCCGGCGCGAGACCGAAAACCGCATCCGTCGGACCCATGAAAACCTGGCTCGCCTGACTGACTTGCGTGATGAACTCGAGCGTCAGCTTGAACGCTTGCACCGCCAGGCCCAAGCTGCCGAGAAGTATCAGGAGTACAAGGGCGAAGAGCGTCAGCTCAAGGCGCAACTGTCGGCTCTGCGCTGGCAAGCGTTGAACGAACAGGTGGGTCAGCGCGAAGCGATTATCGGCAATCAGGAAATCACCTTTGAAGCCTTGGTGGCCGAGCAACGCAATGCTGATGCGGCTATCGAGCGCTTGCGCGACGGGCACCATGACCTCTCTGAACGCTTCAATCTGGTGCAGGGGCGCTTTTATTCGGTCGGTGGCGACATCGCCCGGGTCGAGCAAAGCATCCAGCACGGTCAGCAGCGTTTGCGTCAGTTACAGGACGATCTGAAAGAAGCAGAGCGAGCGCGGCTGGAAACCGAGTCGCACTTGGGCCTCGACCGTACCTTGCTGCTGACCCTTGGCGAAGAACTGGACATGCTCACCCCTGAACAGGAGGTCACCAGCGCCGCCGCAGAAGAAGCCGCTGCAGCATTGGAAGAGTCCGAAGCCACCATGCACGGCTGGCAGGAGCAGTGGGATACGTTCAACCTGACTGCCGCCGAGCCGCTGCGTCAATCCGAGGTTCAGCAGTCGCGTATCCAGCAACTGGAAACTAGCATGGAGCGCTTGGCCGAGCGGCAGCGGCGACTAGGTGAAGAGCGCGCGTTGCTCTCGGCAGACCCGGAAGACGCGGCGATCATGGAACTCAGCGAGCAATTGGCCGCGTCTGAGGCAACGCTCGAGGATTTGCAGGCCAGTGAAGAGGCCCAGGTTGAGCGTCTTGAGCAATTGCGTCAGGAATTGCAGTTGGCCTTGCAGAATCAGCAGCAGGCCCAAGGCGATTTGCAGCGCCTCAACGGTCGACTCGCGTCCCTTGAAGCCTTGCAGCAAGCCGCGCTCGATCCGGGCACCGGCACCGCTGAGTGGCTGCGTGAGCAGCATCTGGAAGACCGTCCGCGTCTGGCTGAAGGGCTGAAGGTTGAAGCGGGCTGGGAACTGGCGGTGGAAACCGTGCTGGGCGCTGACCTGCAAGCGGTGCTGGTGGACGACTTTGGCGATTTCGATTTGGCCGGGTTTGCCCAAGGCGATCTGCGCTTGCTCAGCCCCGCCAGCGATGGTTTAAGGGTGCCGGGCAGTTTGCTCGACAAGGTTGAAGCGCTGATTGATCTGTCGCCTTGGCTGGGCAACGTCAAACCGGTCGAGAGTCTTGAGCAAGCCTTGGCATTGCGCGGGCAATTGACGATGGGTGAGAGCCTGATCAGCCGTGATGGTTACTGGGTCGGTCGCCACTTTTTGCGGGTGCGTCGGGCCAGTGAGGCTGAAAGCGGCGTGCTCGCCCGTGGCCAGGAAATCCAGCAGTTAGGCCTCGAGCGTGAAGAGCGCGAAGCCAGCGTCGAAACCCTGGAAAGCCAACTTCAAAATCTGCGGGCGCAGCAGCGTCAACAGGAAAACGGTCGCGAGCATTTGCGCCGTTTGTTGCAAGACGAAGCCCGTCAGCAAGGCGAATTGAAAGCCCAGTTGTCCGCCGGTAAAGCCAAGGCTGAACAACTGACATTGCGCCGCACCCGTCTCGATGAAGAGCTGACTGAACTCGGCGAGCAGCGCGCACTGGAACACGAAAACATCGGCGAGGCACGTCTGCAATTGCAAGACGCTCTCGACAGCATGGCGCTGGATACCGAGCAGCGCGAATTGCTGCTGGCTCAGCGTGACAGCCTTCGTGAGCGCCTTGATCGGGTGCGCCAGGAAGCCCGTCAGCACAAGGATCATGCGCATCAATTGGCGGTACGCCTGGGGTCTCTGAAGGCTCAGCACAACTCGACACGTCAGGCTCTGGAGCGTCTGGAGATGCAGTCCGAACGCCTGACCGAGAAGCGCGAACAGTTGAGTCTTAATCTGGAAGAGGGCGAGGCGCCGCTGGAAGAGCTGCGCCTGAAGCTCGAAGAGTTACTCGACAAACGGATGACCGTCGATGAAGAGCTCAAGACCGCGCAAATCGCCCTCGAAGACGCCGACCGTGAACTGCGTGACGCCGAGAAGCGCCGGACTCAGGCAGAGCAACAATCGCAGTTGATTCGCGGCCAACTCGAACAACAGCGTATGGAATGGCAAGCCCTGACGGTGCGGCGCAAAACCCTGGAGGATCAACTGCTCGAAGACGGCTACGACCTCCACGGTGTGATCACCACACTGGTGGCCGAGGCCAATGAGAAAGACGCCGAGGAAGAACTTGAGCGTATCGCAGCGCGGATTCAACGTCTGGGCGCGATCAACTTGGCGGCCATCGACGAATACCAGCAACAATCCGAGCGTAAACGTTATCTGGATGCGCAGAACGACGACTTGGTGGAAGCCCTGGACACGCTGGAAAACGTTATCCGCAAGATCGACAAGGAAACCCGAAATCGCTTCAAAGATACCTTTGATCAGATCAATAGCGGTTTACAGGCGCTTTTCCCGAAAGTTTTCGGTGGCGGTAGCGCGTATTTGGAACTGACGGGCGAAGATCTACTCGATACAGGGGTAACGATCATGGCGCGGCCGCCAGGAAAGAAGAACAGCACCATCCATTTGCTATCCGGTGGCGAAAAAGCCCTCACTGCTCTGGCCCTGGTATTTGCCATCTTCAAGTTGAACCCGGCGCCGTTCTGCATGCTCGATGAGGTTGACGCGCCATTGGATGACGCTAACGTTGGACGTTACGCACGGCTTGTAAAAGAGATGTCGCAAACGGTGCAGTTCATCTACATCACCCACAACAAAATCGCCATGGAGATGGCTGATCAATTGATGGGGGTGACGATGCACGAACCGGGTTGCTCGCGTCTGGTGGCGGTGGATGTCGAGGAGGCGATGGCGATGGTGGAGGCCTGAGTCGGCGCTTGTAGGTTAAGCATGCAAGCGCTGTAGGCTTTTTTACGGTCTCTTTACTTGCTGGCCAATCGACATATTCGCGCTAGCCATTGTGACAGACGGTGTAATGTTGCCTTGGGTCGTGCTAGTTTAATGTCAATTTTTCGTATACGTGGCAAAACGCCTGTCAGAACATAGAGTTGGCGCCACGTTTTAAAGCGGTTTGCACGTTGTAAACCCCTTATTTTTCAGCATTTTTTATAGAGGCACGGGATTACATGGAAATCGGTCTGCGCGAGTGGCTGATCGTCATCGGCATTATTGTCATTGCCGGTATTCTTTTTGATGGCTGGCGTCGCATGCGCGGCGGCAAGGGGAAACTGAAGTTCCGTCTTGACCGAAGTCTGTCCAACCTGCCGGACGAGGACACCAGCGCTGAGCTGTTGGGCCCGCCACGCGTGCTGGACGCTCATAAAGAGCCGCAACTCGACGAGCACGATCTGCCGTCGGTGAGCATGACCGCCCGCGAGCCGCGAGAGTCAGGCTCCAAACGCGGTAAACGCGGTCATGGCGAGCCATCGCAAGGCGACTTGAACCTCAACCTGGATCTGGACGGCGGGCCAAGTTTCAGCAGCCGTGACGACTTCCCGGATGACAGCAAGTCTTCGGCCAAAGTCGCCGAGAAAGAGCTGCCGCGCGCCGAAGAGGTACTGGTCATCAGCGTGATCTGCCGCGATGCAGCAGGTTTCAAGGGGCCAGCGCTGTTGCAAAACATTCTGGAAAGCGGTCTGCGTTTCGGTGAGATGGATATTTTTCACCGTCACGAAAGCATGGCTGGTAACGGCGAAGTCCTGTTCTCCATGGCCAATGCGGTGAAGCCGGGTATCTTCGATCTGGATGACATTGACCACTTCAGCACGCCTGCGGTGAGCTTCTTCCTGGGGTTGCCAGGCCCGCGTCATCCGAAGCAGGCTTTTGATGTGATGGTGGCGGCAGCGCGCAAGTTGTCCCAAGAGCTGAACGGTGAATTGAAAGATGATCAGCGAAGCGTGCTGACTGCCCAGACGATCGAGCACTACCGTCAGCGCATTGTTGAATTCGAGCGTCGTGCGCTGACTCACAAGCGTTAATGCGGATGACTGTGGCGGGCTCTTTTCGCGAGGGTGCCCGCTGCTTCGCCACTGAGACTGCGTCTTCACGCTATCGCGATTAACAGATTGAGCAGCCTTGGCTGCTCTTTTGCTTTATGAGAGAACACCCATGACCGCCGCCAAAAACCGCATTCTAGAGCTGTGCGCTGAGCTGGATCAGCACAACTATCGTTACCACGTCCTCGATGAACCGAGTATTCCGGATGCCGAATATGATCGGTTGTTCCACGAACTCAAAGCCCTTGAAGCGGCTAATCCCGAACTGATCACTCGCGATTCACCGACCCAGCGAGTGGGCAGTGCGGCGCTGTCGGCGTTCACCCAGGTGCGCCATGAAGTGCCGATGCTCAGCCTCGGCAACGCCTTTGAAGAAGTCGATATGCGCGAGTTCGATCGTCGGGTGACTGAGGGGCTGGACCTGCCGGCAGGTGACTTGTTTGGTGGAGGTGCTGCGGTTGAATATAGCTGTGAGCCCAAACTCGATGGCCTTGCGGTCAGCCTGCTGTATCAGGACGGTGTGCTGGTGCGCGGTGCGACGCGGGGTGACGGCACCACCGGTGAGGACATCAGCGTCAATGTGCGCACTGTGCGCAATATTCCGCTCAAGCTACAGGGCAGCGGTTGGCCGGCGACCCTGGAAGTACGCGGTGAAGTGTTCATGTCCAAGGCTGGGTTCGAGCGGCTCAACGCCACGCAATTGGAAGTGGGAGGCAAGACCTTCGCCAATCCGCGCAACGCGGCGGCGGGCAGCTTGCGCCAGCTCGACTCGAAGATTACCGCCAATCGTCCGCTGGAGTTTTGCTGCTACGGCATCGGCCAGATTTCGGCGGATATTGCCGACACCCACATTGGCAATTTGCAGCAACTCAAAACCTGGGGCATGCCGGTCAGTCATGAGCTGAAACTTGCTCACGGCGTCGATGAATGCCTGGATTACTATCGCGACATCGGTGAGCGGCGTAGTGCGCTTTCTTATGAAATTGACGGCGTGGTGTTCAAGGTCAACAGCATTGCTTCACAGCGGGAGCTGGGTTTTCGCGCGCGGGAACCGCGCTGGGCCATCGCTCACAAATTTCCGGCCATGGAAGAACTCACCGAATTGCTCGACGTGGAATTCCAGGTCGGTCGCACCGGTGCCGTGACGCCCGTGGCGCGCTTGAAGCCGGTCAAAGTGGCGGGTGTTACGGTGGCCAACGCGACGTTGCACAACATGGACGAAGTTGCGCGACTGGGTCTGATGATTGGCGACACCGTGATCATCCGTCGTGCGGGAGATGTCATTCCTCAAGTGGTGCAAGTGGTCGTGGAGCGCCGTCCGGAAAATGCGCGATCGGTGCAAATTCCCGAGCAGTGTCCGGTCTGTGGTTCTCATGTGGAACGCACACAACTGGTCAAGCGTAGCAAGGGGCGCGAGACCATCAGCGAGGGCGCGGTGTATCGCTGCGTCGGTCGCCTGGCCTGCGGTGCTCAGCTCAAACAGGCGATCATTCACTTTGTCTCCCGCCGTGCCATGGACATTGAAGGCCTCGGTGAGAAGAGCGTCGAGCAATTGGTCGATGAAGGTCTGGTGAGTTCGCCCGCGGATCTTTATGCACTGACATTCGAGCAAGTTGTCGATCTGGAAGGCTTTGCCGAGTTGTCCAGCAAGAACCTGCTCAGCGCCATCGAAGACAGCAAAAAGCCGAACTTGGCACGCTTCATCTACGCCCTCGGGATTCCTGATGTCGGTGAGGAGACGGCCAAGGTGCTGGCGCGCGCTCTGGGCTCGTTGGCGCGGGTTCAGCAAGCGTTGCCGCACGTGCTGACGTACTTGCCGGATGTCGGCCTGGAAGTGGCTCACGAGATTCACAGCTTCTTCAGCGACGCCCACAACCAACAGGTGATTGCTGATCTGCTCAAGCACGGTTTGCAGATTCAGGATCAGGGTGAGTTGGCCGCCGAGTTTGCCGCCAGTACCACGCTGGGCGGTTTTCTCGACAAGTTGCATATCCCTTCGGTGGGGCCCGGCGGGGCGCAGAAACTGGCGGATAAATTTTCTTCGCTGGGCGGTGTGTTTGCCGCAGATTGGCTGGATATGCGCCAGACGTTGCCGGAGAAGCAGGCGAATGCTGTCCGGGAGTTTTTCGCCGTCGAAGAACATCGTCGAGTCGCTGAAGCCGCCGAGAAGCAATTGCTGGAGTTTGGCATGCACTGGCAGAGCGACAAGCGGGTCGTCGAAGGCTTGCCGTTGGCCGGACAGACCTGGGTGCTGACCGGCTCATTGGAATTGATGAGCCGTGAGGTGGCCAAGGACAAGCTCGAAAGCCTGGGTGCCAAGGTGGCCGGCTCGGTGTCGGCCAAGACCTATTGCGTGGTCGCAGGGCCGGGCGCGGGCTCCAAGTTGACCAAGGCCAATGAGCTGGGGTTGAAGGTGCTGGATGAGGAGGCATTTGTTGAATTCTTAAAGGGGTACGGCGTACCGGTCTGACACCTGGTCGGTGGCGAGCGAGCTTCCTCGCCACCGGGTAGTTTGAAATACGGAACGATCGACGACGAATCATGATCTAGTCTTGGCACCCCAGGGAGAGATCGCCATGTACCGCTTCTTCGAACAGCTCAGCTCGCGCATCGCCGCGCCCTTTGTGGGCGAACGCTCACGTAACAGTAAGGTGTGGCAATGTCGTTGTGGGCAGTCACTGTTCTTTGGCAACAGCCAGTGCCTGGCGTGTTCAGCGGCACTGGGGTATCAGCCGGAGCAGAGTCGCCTGTCGTCGCTGCAACCCGGCCAGCAAGTCGATACCTGGGTGCTGGACGCCGATGGCGAAGCGGGCGTATTTCGTCGTTGTGCCAACTTCGATTCTCCGGCGGCTTGCAATTGGCTGCTGCCGGCCAATGATCATGATGCTTTGTGCATCGCTTGCAGTCTGAATCACACCATCCCTGATCTTTCCATTCCCGAGAATCACGACCGCTGGCGCAAGGTCGAAACCGCCAAGCGTCGACTGGTCGCGCAACTGGTCAGCCTCGGGTTGCAAGTGATTCCAAAAACACTGAGTGAAGAGGCGGGTCTGGCCTTCGACTTTGTTGGCATTGACCTTGAGGGAAAAGCGCCGACCACCGGCCACGCCAACGGTTTGGTCACCCTCGATATCAAGGAAGCCGACGACGCCCATCGCGAACAGGTCCGAGTGCAGATGCATGAGCCCTATCGCACGCTGCTTGGGCATTTCCGTCATGAGGTAGGGCATTACTACTGGGATCGACTGATTGCCAACAGCCATTGGCTGGAGCCATTCCGTGGTGTGTTTGGTGACGAGCGGGCCAGCTACGCCGAGGCGCTGGAGCGCCATTACCAGCAGGGTGCGCCGCTGGACTGGCAGCAACACAATGTCAGTGCCTACGCCACCATGCACCCTTGGGAAGACTGGGCTGAAACCTGGGCGCACTACTTGCACATGATGGACGCGGTGGACACTGCTCTGGGCTTTGGCATGAGTGCTCGGGACATGGATTTTGACTACCAACCATTTCCCCTGGACACCCTCTACGATCCGCAACACCAGGGTGGTGCCGCGTTCCTTTCATTCGTCAATGCATGGATCGAGCTGGCCGGCATGCTCAATGAGCTGTCGCGCAGCATGGGGCAGCCTGACTTCTATCCCTTTATCTTGCCGCCAGCGGTGATCGCGAAACTGCACTTCATTCACCTGGTCATCCAGCAGGAGGGGGGCAGGGCGGACGAGGTATTGGCGCAATAAGATCAGCCGTTGATAGCCTTTGGCGCTTCTGAGAGGTCGTCGTGCATCTGTCGGACCGTGCGAAGGTGCCATTTTTCAGGGGTTGCGCATGTCCTTGAACGCGCTCATGTTTTTTAATCCATCCGAACGGTTGTAACTTCGTCTCAGATAGGTACAATGGCGCCGCTCACCGTCAGGTGAGCGTCGTTATGGTGACCCCATCGGTCCCCCCGCAACGATTACCCGTGAACCTGGTCAGATCCGGAAGGAAGCAGCCACAGCGGGAACATTGTGTGCCGGGGTGTGGCTGGTGGGGTTACCACCTTAACGCTCAATCCGTTATTGCAAGGGTTTGAGTGCGCAGTTCCCCTCGCTGTACCTTCGCTTTCAATTAGAAATTGTGCTTGATGCTGTCGTGTATCGCGACATGGCTTTTCTCTGTCTGCGTTCCGGGAGTGCGGCGCTACTGAACATGTTCGGCAGCGCGTGCAGGCAAGCTTATGCCTTGCGGTTAAACAGCTTGCGCACAAACCCTGCAACGAATACCAGCCCGATAATCAGAAACTTTTTCGCCGCCAGCAGGAAGATGCCGATTTTGGCAAACAGTCCGGCCTTGGCCGCTAAACCGCCGCCCACCAATGCCGCCAAACCGTAAGTGGCCAACTTGTCGGTGCCTGGGCTGTAGTCGGAATAAAGGTTGCCGTCGGTGAAGTTGGTGAAGGCGATGACTTTTGGCAATTCCTGCTTGATTGTCTGCAAGTCCGCCATTGACGCGACGGCATTCAGCTCCAGTACGCCTTTGCGTCCCAAGACCCTGATGCTGTAGTTGAGCGTGCTGTCCTTGGCGTCGTCGGCTTTCAGTTCGCGAGCCCAGTACATTTTGTGGCTGGTCTCGTCGTAGTGCGGCTTCTCTGCCCAGCCTAGTAAGTGCAGGCCCGCATAACCCTGTTTCTTGCGCGCTTTGTTGTCGTCCTCATCCTCTTCCTGCATTTGCCTGAGCAGGTCGTCATAGTCGATTTTGGCCGCGTCTTCGTCGGAAATATGCCCATCATCCTTGTAGCTGACGATCACGCCCCAGCCGCTGGCAGTCAGTGGGTTGACGGCGTTGGGAATGATCATGCCTAGCGTCTTGTGGCCTGGTGGGTTGCCCCAGCCATCGGTCAGCAGTCGTTCGGTGTCAGTGGGGTCCAGATAATAAAATTGATCGTTGAGTTTTAGCGTCGCAATGCCGGTGGGCAGGGTGATCGTGCCGTGTTGTGGCTTCAGGGAGGCAAGAAACTGTTGCGGTGTTTGTGTGGCCTCGACGGCTTCAACGGGGGCAGGGGTAGGTTTATTTGCAGCGTGTGTATTGGCGCATAACGAACACAGCAGTGCGGCCATCAGAAGCGGACGGAGGTGTTTCATTGTATTCCCTTACATTTTGAATTAATTTGGCGCGGCATGATATCGGATGGCTACTACTGATGCACGTGCTTCTGCGTTGGGCTGTTTTCAAGCGTTTTCCCAATGCAAAAAGGCAAGCTTGTCGATGGTGACAAACCTGCCTTCTTAATGGCGTGCTCTAAGGCTTGGACAAGGCCTGGTCAACCGCAGCGATCAGCTTTCCCAGATCCTTTGAGGTGGCTTTGTGTATGACGCTGAACAGGTACGCCCGCTGTTCGTCTTCGTCGCCAAAATCTGCGAAAAAGGCTTTCAGCTTCACACCCAGCACATTGGCAAGCAGGAAGAGTGTTTCCACGCTGGGGGTATAGGTGCCGGTTTCAAAGCGGCTGATGGTTTTGGGGTCAAAACCGGTTTTTTCACCGAGTTCAGCCTGAGTAAGCCCTGCGACCTTGCGGTAGCGTCGGATGGCCGGACCCAAACTTGAAATTTGCATCGCTTAATTCCCATTTAGAATCAAGAACTTAACGATAGATTTTTGCATTAGACAACCGCATGATTCATCACCTTGCTTTTCAAAATGTGATGCGTTTCGTAGAATTGCCCCTCTAAGGGGGCATTTAGTGACCTGCTTTCAGAAGTTGTGGCGATATGAAACGGCCAGCATTGTGTTCATTTGCCGGGTGTGCGGATAAGCCGCAGCCGCGCTGCAACCTCAAAAAATGTTACCGCGAACGTGGATTTCATCTTGGCCGAGGTCGTGAAGCCTAGTTGATCTTCAGCTGTCCCGGGGCCATCAAATTCCGCTCATGGAGTGATTACGTGTCTCTGCGCAGTTCGTTTCAAAACATCTCTTCCGGGCATCCTGCGCTGGTCGAGCGGTGCCACCGCTAGCGACAGAGAGCCTGACTCATGGAAGAGAAATACCGCAGGGCCGTCGATGCTGCCGCCATTTTTTCAGAGACCGACCTGAGCGGCCGCATCACCTACGTCAATGATCAGTTTTGTGCCATCTCCGGCTACAGCCGTGAAGAGCTGATGGGGCAAAACCATCGCATCCTCAATTCCGGCCTGCACCCCGCTGATTTCTTCGCCAACCTGTGGCGCACCATTGCCTTGGGAAATGTCTGGAAAGGGGAAATTTGCAATCGGGCCAAGGACGGTAGCCTTTATTGGGTCGACAGCACCATGGTGCCGGTGCTTGATGACGTGACCGGGCGTGTGCAGCGCTATCTGTCTATTCGTTTTGACGTCAGTGATAAGCGGCAACTGCTGCATTCCCTGCAATGGCGGGTGGGGCACGATGTGCTGACTGGCCTTCCTAATCGCGCGTTTCTTTCGGACCTGCTGGATCAGGCGCTGGAGTTTTCCCGGCAAGAAACCATCCCGCTGGCGGTCTGCATGCTGGATCTCGACGGCTTTAAAGCGGTCAACGACGGTTATGGTCATGCCAGTGGCGATCTGTTGTTGGTGGAAGTGGCCAGCCGGTTGCGCAGCATTGTGCGTGGCGAAGATGTGGTGGCTCGGCTGGCCGGGGACGAGTTCGTACTGGTGCTGCGTTATGTGCGTGATTCATCTGAATTGCGTGCCGCTCTGAATCGGGTGCTGGGTGCTATTTCGGCGCCGTATTCGCTGCATGGTAAAGCGATCAATGTGTTTGCCAGCATTGGCGTCACCTTGTTTCCCCACGACAACGAAGATGCCGAAACCTTGCTGCGCCACGCCGATCAAGCCATGTACGTGGCCAAGCAGCGTGGGCGCAATCGCTTTCATTTATTTGATGTCTCCAGGGATCAGGAGGTCAAGGCCACGCATCAGACGGTCGAACGCGTGCGTCAGGCCTTGGGCGCCGGTGAGTTGTGTCTACATTTTCAACCCAAGGTGAACATGCGCCGTGGCGTGGTGGTCGGTTTCGAGGCGTCATTGTGCTGGGAGCATCCACAAAATGGTTGGGTGCCGTCACGCGAATTTCTGCCGCTGGTGGAGGAAACCGATCTGATCATCGACATCGGTGAGTGGGTGATGGATCAGGTCTTGTCGCAATTGCATCGCTGGCAGCAGGCGGGGCAGAGTTGGCCGGTCAGCATCAACATTGCGGCGCGGCATTTTCAGCGAGCGGACTTTGTCGAGCGGCTCGGAGATGTCCTGGCGCGGCATAGGCAGGTCGCTCCGCAACTGCTCGATCTGGAAATCGTTGAGTCGGTAGCGAGCGAGAATATTCAGCATGTCAGTGCCTGTTTGCAGGCTTGTCAGGCGCTTGGTGTGCAGTTTTCCTTAGGGGATTTTGGAACCGGTTATTCGTCTCTCAGCTACCTCAAGCGCCTGCGCACGCAAACCATCAAGATCGATAAAACGTTCGTGCGTGACATTCTTCATGACCGTGACGATCTGGCTCTCGCCTCGGCGGTGATTGGTTTGGCTCGGGCGTTTGGCCAGCAGGTGGTCGCTGAAGGGCTGGAGAGTGTCGAGCATGGTGAGTTGCTGTTGCAGCTCGGTTGCGAGGTCGCGCAAGGCTATTTCATTGCCCGGCCTATGCCGCCCGACGAAGTGCCGGGCTGGGTCGCAGGTTTTGTCGCGCCCCAACAATGGCAAGTGCTGGAGCCACTGGAATGACCCTTGTTTATAAGGCGTAACCAGACCAAAGGAGTGCAGCGAGTGATGGCTACTTCATCTCGTCAGCGGCGGGTTCACCGCCGATGTAGAGCCGAACGATTTCATCAATCTCGCCCGACATTTTCATTCGCAGCAACGTGCGCAGAATGCGTTGCACCGGCACTTTTGGATCGTTGCGCACGTAGCAGCCGACCTTCTGTTCCTGAAGTACCGCCACCGCGTGCAGTTGCCGCTCGGGCATCAGGCTCTGGTTGAACCAGTCCAGGGTCCACTCGTTGCTCACGGCGAAGTGATAGCGGCCTGCGAGGAGTTTAGCGAGCACTTGTTCCTGGTTGCGCGCGTCTTCACGTTGCAACTGGCCGGTATCGAACAGCGGTTGCAGGGAGGTGTAGACGTAACCGAGCACGGTGCCGATGGGCTGGCGCGGCATATTTTGCAGGCGCATCGAAACGGGGAAGTCGTGCCGGCCGATCAGCAGGTCTCGCTGAACAAACAGCGGGATGCTCCAGATGTAATCCCCGGACTGGTTTGGCAGCCAGGACTGAGATACATAGCAGCGCACATCGACCTCGCCATGCTCCATCGCGTTTTGCACTCGGGCCCGAGGCAGTACATGAAACTCTGCCGGCACTCCGACCTGGGTCGCGAGGCTCAGCATGATGTCGTAAAGGATGCCTTGCGTCGGTCGGCCGCGCTCCAGTTGCACCATGGGCATTGCCCAACTGTCGCTCATCACGAAGCGCAATGGAGCATCAGCGGCCACGACGTTCAGGCTGATCAACAGCAGTGCCCCCAAGGCTAACCGCATAAACGCTCCGGTAATGATGAAACCTGAGCCGATAAAAGCCTCTCAACGTGCAGCTTAGCCAGATTAGAGAGGCGCACCGGATGCAATTTTGGCCTTGCTCCGCTAGCATTAGCCGCTTCTGCTTCCCAGTGGCGATGGTTTTCGATGAGTTATCAGGTTCTTGCACGTAAATGGCGTCCGCGCTCGTTCCGCGAAATGGTCGGCCAGACCCATGTGCTCAAGGCTCTGATCAATGCCTTGGACAGCCAGCGGCTGCACCACGCCTATTTATTTACCGGCACTCGCGGTGTGGGCAAAACCACCATCGCGCGAATCATCGCCAAATGCCTGAACTGTGAAACAGGTATTACTTCGACGCCGTGCGGCGAGTGCTCGGTGTGCCGCGAAATCGATGAGGGGCGTTTTGTCGACCTGATCGAGATCGACGCCGCGAGCCGGACCAAAGTCGAAGACACCCGCGAGCTGCTCGACAACGTGCAGTACGCCCCGAGTCGCGGTCGCTTCAAGGTCTACCTGATCGACGAAGTCCACATGCTTTCGAGCCATTCCTTCAATGCGCTGCTGAAAACCCTCGAAGAGCCGCCACCCTACGTCAAGTTCATTCTTGCCACCACTGACCCGCAGAAACTTCCGGCGACGATTCTGTCGCGGTGTCTGCAGTTCTCGCTGAAGAACATGACGCCTGAACGGGTGGTCGAGCATTTGACCCACGTGCTGGGCGTCGAGAACGTGCCGTTTGAAGACGATGCGCTGTGGCTGCTGGGGCGTGCCGCTGACGGCTCGATGCGCGATGCCATGAGCCTGACCGATCAGGCCATTGCCTTTGGTGAAGGCAAAGTCATGGCCGTCGACGTGCGGGCGATGCTCGGCACACTGGATCATGGCCAGGTGTTTGATGTCCTGCATTCGCTGATCGAAGGTGACGCCAAGGCGTTGCTTGAAGCTGTGCGCCACTTGGCCGAGCAAGGTCCGGACTGGAACGGTGTGCTCTCGGAAATTCTCAACGTGCTGCACCGGGTTGCCATTGCCCAGGCGTTGCCGGAAGGCGTCGACAACGGCCATGGCGATCGTGATCGGGTACTGGCATTGGCTCAGGCGCTGCCGGCCGAAGACGTACAGTTTTACTACCAGATGGGCCTGATTGGTCGCCGCGATTTACCGCTGGCGCCGGACCCGCGTGGTGGTTTTGAAATGGTCCTGCTGCGAATGCTTGCGTTCCGACCGGCAGACACCGCGGATGCGCCGAGGCAACCGCTAAAGCCAGTGGGGATCAGCCAGGCCACAGTTGATTCCGCTAATTCAGTGGCTGCCGGGCCCCTCGTTACGCCGGTAGTTGCGGCGACCACTGTCCCGGTTGTGGCTGCGCCAGTTGTGACGCCGGCGCCCGCACCCGAAGTGGTGCCCATACCTGAAGCGCTTGCTCCAGTGGTTGTTCCCGAGCCAGTGGTTGAAGTGACTGCTGTCGAGGACGTGATTGATCTGCCGTGGAATGACCCGGTTGAACCCGACGTCATCCAGCAGCCGGCCGTCGAGCCCGTGCTGGAAACCGCCAGCGAGCAACCCGAGTTGCCGCCCATGCCGTTGCCGCCCCCTGACAGCGCAGTGCCGGACGCCCCGGAATGGGCCGCCGCGCCGATACCTGAGCCATCCGTGGCCGACGTCGATGCGGCTACACCGGGGATGGACCTGGATGACGAGCCGCCGCTGGACGAGGACTACATCGAACCTGATATGGACTCGTCCTACAGCTACCTCGACGACCTGGCCAGTGAACACACCGCCGAGCCTGCGCCGGAACCTGAGCCTGAGCCCGCCGCGAAGCCGGCCACTGGTCTGGCGCTGCAATGGCTGGAGCTGTTCCCGAAATTACCGATCTCCGGCATGACCGCCAGTATTGCCGCCAACTGCACATTGATCGCGGTCGAGGGTGACCACTGGCTGCTGCACCTTGACCCGGCCCATAGCGCGCTGTTCAACACGACTCAGCAGCGCCGGCTCAATGATGCGCTGAACCAGTTTCACGGGCGTCCCCTGACCCTGACCATGGAACTGATCAAGCCTGAGCAGGAAACCCCGGCCCAGGCCGCCTCCCGGCGCCGTGCGAACCGTCAGCGCGAGGCCGAGGAGTCGATCCATGGCGACCCGTTCATCCAGCAGATGATGCAGCAGTTTGGTGCGGTGGTCCGTGACGATACTATTGAACCTGTCGAAGCCCTGGTCGTTCAGGGCTAATAACCGAAGGCGTTCGGCTGCATTCGCCGGGCACCGTTTTAATCCAAGTACGTTGAGGTGATTACCATGATGAAAGGTGGCATGGCCGGCCTGATGAAGCAGGCACAGCAGATGCAGGAAAAAATGGCCAAGATGCAGGAAGAACTGGCCAACGCTGAAGTCACCGGTAAGGCCGGTGGCGATATGGTCACGGTGGTGATGACCGGTCGTCACGACGTCAAGCGTGTGACCATCGACCCGAGCCTGGTGGAAGGTCTCAGCGAAGACGACAAAGAGATGCTGGAGGCCGTTTTCGCCGCTGCCGTCAACGATGCTGTGCGCAAGATTGAAGCCAACAGCCAGGATAAAATGTCCGGTGTGACCGCTGGCATGCAATTGCCGCCGGGTATGAAATTGCCATTCTGATTCGCTAACGTGCATCGGATGGGCTACAAAAAAATGCCAGGCTTTGCGCCTGGCATTCTTGTTTCTGGGCGAGACCGCTTTCGCGAGCCTGCTCGCGAAGAGGACGACTGGATGTTGTCGAATAAACATCGAACGCCCCACCGCCACAACGGTCTGCACTCTATACCGCAAAATTCATCGATCAAGGAGACGCTGACATGTCAGACGCATTGACCCTCAACCAACGTATCGTCCTGGTATCGCGCCCGGTGGGCGCGCCGACCCCGGAAAATTTTCGTCTGGAGCGGGTGGCGCTGCCTGATTTGGCCGAAGGCCAAGTGTTGCTCAAGACCCTTTATCTGTCGCTCGATCCCTACATGCGCGGTCGCATGAGTGACGCACCGTCCTACGCTGCTCCGGTGCAAATTGACGAAGTAATGACCGGTGGCGCTGTGAGTCGTGTCGAGCGCTCCCTGAACCCGAAGTTCCAGGAAGGCGATCTTGTGGTCGGTTCCACTGGCTGGCAGAGCCACAGCATCAGCGAGGGTCATAACATCATCCCGATTCCGTCCGGGCTGCCGAGTCCGTCGATGGCGTTGGGTGTACTCGGTATGCCGGGCATGACGGCCTACATGGGCCTGATGGATATCGGTCAGCCCAAGGCTGGCGAAACCCTGGTGGTGGCGGCGGCGTCTGGCGCCGTAGGCTCCGTGGTCGGTCAGGTGGCCAAGCTCAAAGGCCTGCGGGTGGTCGGCGTGGCGGGCGGGGCGGACAAGTGCCGTTACGTGGTCGAGGAATTAGGGTTTGATGCCTGTGTCGATCATAAGAGCCCCAACTTTTCCAGTGAGCTGGCCCACGCTTGCGCCCAAGGTATCGACATTTATTTCGAGAACGTCGGCGGCAAGGTTTTCGAGGCGATTGTGCCGTTGCTCAACCCTAAGGCGCGGATTCCGCTGTGCGGTTTGATTGCTTCCTACAACGCGCATCAGGCGCCAAGTGGGCCGGATCGTCTGCCGCAATTGCTGCGCACGTTGCTGACCAAGCGCGCACGTATCCAGGGTTTTATCGTGTTCGATGACTACGGTGACCGTCAGCCAGAGTTCATCAGCGCCATGTTGCCGTGGGTACGCGAGGGCAAGGTGAAGTTCCGCGAAGACGTGGTAGAGGGATTGGAGAATGCGCCCGAGGCGTTCATCGGGCTGCTGGAAGGGCGCAACTTCGGCAAACTCGTGGTACAGGTCGCCCAAGACTGAGTATTTGACGCTGGCCAGAGGCGCGGGTATAAACCGCGTCTCGTCGTTTTGTCGGACCTTTGATCATGAGCTTCAGCCCTTTGATTCGCCAACTGATCGATGCCTTGCGCACTTTGCCGGGTGTCGGTCAGAAAACCGCTCAGCGCATGGCGTTGCAACTGCTTGAGCGTGATCGCAGCGGTGGTTCTCGACTGGCTCAGGCCCTGAGCCAGGCCATGGAAGGTGTCGGTCACTGTCGATTGTGCCGCACGCTGACCGAAGACGACCTCTGCCCGCAATGCGCCGACAATCGTCGTGACGACACCTTGCTGTGCGTGGTGGAAGGACCGATGGATGTCTACGCGGTGGAGCAGACTGGTTTTCGCGGTCGCTATTTCGTGCTCAAAGGGCATTTGTCGCCCCTCGACGGTCTAGGGCCCGAAGCCATCGGCATCCCGCAATTACTCACGCGAATTGAAGACGCCGGCACGTTCACTGAGGTTATCCTCGCCACCAACCCCACGGTGGAAGGCGAGGCCACGGCCCATTACATCGCCCAGTTACTCAACAACAAAGGCCTGATCGCCTCGCGCATCGCCCATGGCGTGCCGTTGGGTGGCGAGCTTGAGTTGGTGGATGGCGGAACGTTGGCGCATTCGTTTGCAGGGCGTAAGCCGATTTTACTTTGAGCCCTGTGGTTTAAGAGAATGCGACTAATTCACACAAACCTATTGATAACCAAGCAAGCGCTCGGTTAACTTCGCTGAACCCTCAGTGGAGATCGCTCATGCCTGCCTTTCAGGAATACTTCGATTCCAGCCACCAATTGGTCCGTGACAGTGTCAGGCGTTTCGTCGAACGCGAGATTCTTCCGGACATCGATCAGTGGGAAGAAGCTGAAAGCTTTCCCCGCGACCTTTATCTCAAAGCCGGGGCGGCGGGGATTTTAGGGATTGGCTATCCCGAAACCCTTGGCGGCAGCCACGAAGGCGATCTGTTTGCCAGGGTGGCCGCCAGCGAAGAGCTGATGCGTTGCGGCTCCGGTGGGCTAGTGGCAGGACTCTGCTCGCTGGACATCGGCTTGCCGCCCATTCTCAAATGGGCCACCCCCCAAGTCCGTGATCGCGTGGTGCCCCAAGTGTTGGCAGGCGAAAAAATCAGCGCCCTGGCGATCACTGAGCCCAGCGGCGGCTCGGACGTGGCTAACCTGCAAACGCGCGCAGTGCGTGATGGCGATTATTATCGGGTCAGCGGCAGTAAAACGTTCATCACCAGTGGCGTTCGTGCCGATTTTTACACCGTCGCGGTGCGCACTGGTGAGCCGGGTTTTGGCGGCATCAGCCTGATGTTGATCGAAAAGGGCACGCCGGGTTTCAGCGTCGGGCGGCAGTTGAAGAAAATGGGCTGGTGGGCGTCGGACACTGCTGAGTTGTTCTTCGACGATTGCCGTGTGCCCGTTGGCAACTTGATCGGCGTTGAGAACATGGGGTTTGCCTGCATCATGGGCAATTTCCAGAATGAGCGACTGGCTTTGGCGCTGATGGCCAACATGACCGCACAGCTGGCCCTCGAAGAAAGTCTGAAATGGGCCCGTCAGCGCGAAGCCTTTGGCAAGCCTATCGGCAAGTTTCAGGTGCTCAAGCATCGTCTCGCTGAAATGGCAACGGCGTTAGAGGTGTCGCGAGAGTTCACTTATCGCCAGGCGGCGAAAATGGCGGCGGGGCAGAGCGTCATCAAGGAAATTTCCATGGCCAAGAATTTTGCCACCGATACGGCGGATCGCATCACCACGGACGCGGTACAGATTCTGGGTGGCATGGGCTACATGCGCGAAAGCCTGGTGGAGCGGTTGTACCGCGATAGCCGTATTCTTTCGATCGGCGGCGGTACTCGCGAAGTGATGAACGAGATCATCAGCAAGCAGATGGGGCTTTGAAGACCTGATCGTTCCAACGCGCAGCGCTGGAACGATTTACATCAACAGGCGATAGCAGCAGCCCAGGCGCCGCCTACTTATCAGACAACGCAAACTGCGTCAGGCAAAACGTCGGAATGCCCATGTCTTCCAGTCGCTGCGATCCACCCAACTCCGGCAGGTCAATAATCGCGGCGGCTTCATGCACCCGCGCGCCCATGCGCCGAATGAGATTCGCTGCTGCGATCAGCGTGCCGCCCGTCGCAATCAGGTCATCGAACATGACTACCGAATCACCCTCGCAGAGGCTGTCGGCGTGGACTTCAAGAAAGGCTTCGCCGTATTCGGTCGCGTAACCTTCTGCCAGCACGTCCGCCGGCAGCTTGCCTTGCTTGCGGAACAGCACCAGCGGCTTGTTCAGTTGGTAAGCCAGTACCGAGCCGATCAGAAAACCACGGGCATCCATGGCACCGATGTGGGTGAAGTCGGCTTCGACATAGCGGTGGGCGAAGCTGTCCATCACCAGGCGCAGCGCCGTGGGCGATTGAAATAGCGGAGTGATGTCGCGAAAAATCACGCCCGGTTTTGGAAAGTCGATCACGGGGCGGATCAGGGATTTGATGTCGAAGGAGTCAAAGACCATCGTCGAGGTGTCCTGGCAGTCTGCAAACGACGCAGTATAACGGCGGCTGAAACGTTTCGCTCAGCCGCAGCGGTTCAATTACTCCAGTGAGCCACCGGCCAGGGCACACAGCTGGATCGGGTCCAGAATATGGATTTCCTTACCTTCGGCGGCTATCAATTCGTTTTGCTGGAAGCGCGTGAATACTCGGGACACGGTTTCCACCGCCAGGCCCAGGTAGTTGCCGATTTCGTTACGCGACATGCTCAAACGGAACTGATTGGCGGAAAAACCACGGGCGCGAAAGCGCGCGGACAGGTTGACCAGGAAGGTGGCGATGCGTTCGTCGGCGGTTTTCTTCGACAACAGCAGCATCATTTGCTGATCGTCGCGAATCTCGCGGCTCATCACTCGCATCAACTGACGACGCAATTGCGGCAGTTGCAGGGCCAGTTCGTCGAGGCGATCGAAAGGAATTTCGCAGACCGAGGTTGTCTCCAGTGCTTGCGCCGAGACGGGGTGCTTTTCAGTGTCCATGCCCGATAGACCGACCAGTTCGCTTGGCAAGTGGAAACCGGTCAGTTGCTCTTCGCCACCATCGCTCAGGCTAAAAGTCTTTAACGCGCCGGAGCGTACTGCATAAACGCAATCGAAGGTGTCGCCCTGACGGAACAGAAACTCGCCTTTCTTCAGCGGACGACCCCGCTTAACGATTTCGTCCAACGCATCCATGTCTTCCAGATTCAGAGAAAGTGGCAAGCAGAGGGGAGCCAGGCTGCAATCCTTGCAATGAGCTTGGCTATGAGCGCGCAGTTTTACTGGCTCGGACATTTCTTTAATCCTTGTGGGAAAACACACATAAGCCGTAAGGGTAACTCACGGGAGGACATTGAGGCCAGCACGCGGCGATTTTGCCGCAGGGGAGCAACGTCAGCGGCAGGTCGATCCACTGGCGCGTTGCCGTTTACAGGAATAAAACGTCAAATCACTCGTGAAAATCGCTGGCGATTGTGCGGGTCCAGGTACGCATCGAAGACCATGCACACCGAGCGAACTAGTAATCGGCCGGCCGGCAGGACGCTGATGCGTTGGTTTTCCAGGTGGATCAGTCCGTCGGTGGCCATGGCCTGCAATTGCGGCCACAGTTCCCCAAAATAACCCCTAAAGTCGATGTTGAATGCCTGTTCGATTTCAGCGAATTCCAACGTGAAGTTGCAGATCAGTTGCTGAATCACCGCCCGGCGCAGGCGGTCATCGGCGTTGCAAATCAAACCACGGCTGGTGGCCAGTTGTGCCGAGGCGAGGGCGTTCTGGTAGTGGTTCAGATCGCTGCTGTTCTGGCAGTACAGATCGCCGATCTGGCTGATGGCGGAGACCCCCAGCCCGATCAAATCGCAGTGGCCATGGGTGGTGTAGCCCTGGAAGTTGCGTTGCAGGGTCGACTCTTCCTGAGCAATCGCGAGTTCGTCGTCGGGCAAGGCGAAATGGTCCATACCGATGTAGCGGTAACCGGCCCGGGTCAGTTGTTCGATGGTGCCCTGAAGCATCTCCAGCTTCTGCGCCGGTGTCGGCAGTTCGTCGCTGTTGATCCGCCGTTGCGGCATGAAGCGTTCCGGCAGGTGTGCGTAATTGAACACCGAGAGCCGATCCGGTTGCAGGCTGATCACTTCATCCACCGTGTGGGCGAAGTGCTCGGGCGTCTGTTTTGGCAGACCGTAGATCAGATCAATATTGATCGAGCGAAACTGCAAGGTGCGCGCAGCGTCGATGACGGCGCGTGTCTCTTCCAGGCTTTGCAGGCGATTGACCGCTCGCTGTACGGCAGGGTCAAGGTCTTGCAGGCCGATGCTGACCCGGTTGAAACCCAGTTCCCGCAGCAGGCCCATGGTCGACCAGTCGGCTTCACGCGGATCGATCTCGATGCCGTAGTCGCCGGAATCATCGTCCAGCAGATTGAAGTGTTTGCGCAATTGCGCCATCAACTGACGCAGTTCGTCATGGCTGAGGAAGGTCGGGGTGCCGCCACCAAAGTGCAGTTGCTCGACTTTTTGCGCCGGGTCCAGGTGGCAGGCGATCAACTGGATCTCCTGCTCCAGCCGTTGCAAATAAGGCAGGGCCCGCCCGCGATCCTTGGTGATGACTTTGTTACAGGCGCAGTAGTAGCAAATGTTCGCGCAGAACGGCACATGCACATACAGCGACAGTGGGCGCAGTGCTTTGCGGCTTTCACGCAAGGCATGGAACAAGTCGAAGGTGCCGACCTGGCTATTGAATTGCACGGCGGTCGGGTACGAGGTGTAACGCGGTCCCGCCAGGTCGTAACGGCGGATCAGATCTGTGTCCCAACGAATGGCGTCGAGCATGCGGGCATTCCCCGGATAGGCTGGCAGTGTCAGCGAGTCTATGGGGTGCGGCGTTAGGGCATCTTGATTTGCATCAACGGTCGATCCAGGTAGGCAGTACGGGCCTCTTCGCGGCTAGGCTCACGTCCTCATTGATGTGCATTCCCCTGTGGGAGCGAGCTTGCTCGCGAAGGGCGCACCGCCGATTTAGTGCCCCATCAACCAATGTTGATGCGGCCCCGGCAATGTCCAGATTCCGAACAGGATCACCAGCAACCCACCGCTCATGCGCACGCTGCGCTTGCGTAACAACGCCGTCACGCGTTCTGCCGCCAGGCCGGTGGCCAATAACACGGGCCATGTGCCCAGCCCGAACGCCAGCATCAACATCGCACTGTCCAGCGCGTTGCCTTGACTCGCTGCCCACAGCAAGGTGCTGTAAACCAGTCCGCACGGCAACCAGCCCCATAGCGCGCCCAGCAGCAGGGCGCGGGGCAGGCTCGACACTGGCAGCAGTGTGTTGGCCAGCGGCTGGATATGCCGCCACAGGCCACGGCCGAGGCTTTCGATGCGTGTCAGGCCGCTCCACCAGCCGGCCAGGTACAAGCCCATGCAAATCAGCAGCAGCCCGGCGATGATGCGCATGAACATCGCCGCAGGGCTGTTGGCCACTGCCCAGCCAGCGAGGCCGATCAGCAGACCGGCGGTGGCGTAGCTGATAATTCGCCCCAGGTTATACGCCAGCAGCAAGCGGAAACGACGGCTGCGTTGCTCCTTGGGAATGGCCAACGTCAGTGCGCCCATCAAGCCGCCGCACATGCCCAGGCAGTGCCCGCCACCGAGCAGGCCGAGGATCAGGGCTGATACCAGCAGTGGCGCCAATTCAAGCATGGGGTGGCGCCTGGTCATCCGGTTTCACTGGATGGCCACTGGCTTCGTCGACCGCCGCCTTGTGGTTAGGGTCTTGGTCGTCGAACAGGATGCTGTGGGCCGGGCCGTCGAGGTCGTCGTACTGACCACTGTCGACCGCCCAGAAAAAGATGTAGACGGCGATGGCTACGATCAGCAGCGCCGCCGGGATCATCACGTAAAGAGCTGGCATTTGGACTCCTTGCCCGTGCGGCTCATGCCGGCAGCGGACGGGTTACGGGTGTCGCGCTGGCGGCCGGCATACCCGGCATACGCGTCAGGCGTAGAGCGTTCAGCACAACCGTCAAAGAACTGATCGACATGCCGACCGCCGCCCACACCGGGGTGATCCAGCCGAGGGCGGCAAACGGTAGCATGAGGCCGTTGTACAGTGCGGCCCACAGCAGGTTTTCGATGATCACCCGGCGGGTGCGCCGTGCCAGGCTGAAGGCTTGCACCAGCGCGCCGAGACGGTTCGACAACAGCACCGCGTCGGCGCTGGTTTTCGCCAGGTCCGTGGCTGATCCCATGGCCACGCTGATGTCGGCTGCCGCCAGCACCGGCACATCGTTGACCCCGTCGCCGAGCATCAGCACCTTGCGTCCTTCTTTGTGCAACTGTTGCAGGACCTGCAACTTATCATCCGGGCGCAAGCCACCATAGGCCTCGTCGATGCCCAACTCGGCGGCGACGCTGGCGACCATCGGCGAGCTGTCGCCGGACAGCAGCAGGGTGCGCCAACCCCGTGCCTTGCACGCGGCGAGCAGGGCCTGGGCGTCGGCGCGCAAACGATCGTCGAGGACAAACCAGGCCAGCGGCCCGCTGCTGTCGCCAAGCAGCAGCCACTGACCCGCTTCATTGGGCATCAATGGCACGGAGGCGCCACTGAGTTCGCAGACAAAACCTGGATGGCCGATACGCAGGCGATGGCTGCTCACCAAACCTTCAAGGCCCAGACCGGGCGTGCTGTGAACTTCTTCAGCGGCCAGTGGTGCGCGACCAAAAGCTCGGGCAATCGGGTGTTCGGAGCGGTTTTCCAGGGCGGCGGCGAGGCTTAGGCACTGATCGCTGTCGAGGGCGCCCAACGTGCGGATCGAGCGCAGGGCCAGGCGACCTTCGGTGAGCGTACCGGTCTTGTCGAAAATCACCGTGTCGATCTGATTCAACCCTTCCAGCACATGGCCGCGAGTCAACAGCAGGCCGAGTTTGTGCAGGGTGCCAGTGGCGGCGGTGAGTGCGGTCGGCGTCGCGAGGGACAAGGCGCACGGACAGGTTGCCACCAGCATCGCCAGCACGATCCAGAATGCTCGCGACGAATCCAGCTCCCACCACAGCAGGCCGATGACAGCGGCGGCAATCAGCGACACCAGCAGGAACCATTGCGCCGCCCGGTCGGCGATTTCCGCCAGTCGGGGTTTTTCAGCCTGGGCGCGGTCCAGCAGGCGGACGATGGCCGACAGTCGTGTGTCTTGACCCAGTGCCAGGACTTCAACGGTCAATGCACCCTCGACGTTCAAGGTGCCGGCAGTGACTGCATCACCCAAGGTGCGCGGTTGCGGCAGGTATTCACCGGTGAGCAGGGACTCATCAATGCTCGATTGACCATCGAGGATCTTGCCATCGGCCGGCAGAATCGCTCCGGGGTGTACCAGTACCTGGTCGCCGACGCGTAATTCACTCAGCAGGATTCGCTCGCTCTGACCGTCGGCGCTCAGCCGCAGGCAGGAAGCGGGCAACAGATTGACCAGTTGTGCCGTGGCCGCGGCGGTGCGCTCACGGGCTCGGCGTTCCAGATAACGCCCGGCCAGCAGGAACAGCGCAAACATGCCCACCGCGTCGAAGTACAGCTCGCCGACACCGGTGATTGCAGTCCAAATGCCGGCAAGATAAGCGCTGCCGATGGCGAGGGAGACAGAAACGTCCATGGTCAGATGGCGTGTGCGCAAGTCGCGCATGGCGCCCTTGAAGAATGGCGCGCAGCTGTAGAACACGATGGGCGTAGTGAGGAACAGCGCGACCCAACGCAAGATGGTGTGCAATTCGGGGCTGAGGTCGATATTGAATTCTGGCCAGGTGGCCATGGTCGCCATCATGGCCTGGAACCACAGCAGCCCGGCCACGCCGAGTTGACGCAACGCCAAACGGTTTTCGCTGGCCAGTTGTTCGCTGGCACGGTCGGCCTGATACGGGTGCGCGGCGTATCCGATGTGGCGCAGTTCGCTGAGTACCTGGCTCAGCGGTAGCTCGGAATCGGCCCAGCGCACGTGCAAACGGTGGTTGGACAGGTTCAGTCGCGCTTCAGCCACCGCTGGCAAGCCGCGCAGGTGTTTTTCGATTAACCAGCCGCAGGCGGCGCAACTGATGCCTTCCATCAGCAGCGTAGTTTCGGCGAGATCGCCGTCGTGGCGCACGAACGGTTGCTGGACGTCCGCGCGGTCGTACAGCGCCAGTTCATCGACCAACTGCACCGGCAAGGCTCCAGGGTTGGACGAGGCTTCGCTGCGATGCTGGTAATAACTTTCCAGCCCTCCGGCCACGATGGCTTCAGCCACTGCCTGGCAACCCGGGCAGCAGAACTCGCGGGTTTCACCGAGCACGGCGGCGGTGAAGCGGCTGCGGGCCGGGACGGGCAGGGCGCAGTGGTAGCAAGGGGTTGGGGTGGTCATGGGGTTTTCGCTAATGCCGCTGAATCTGTGTCGTGAGGTCGGGCCTCATCGTAAACACACTCGCTCCCACACTGGGGTGGTGGCGATCACCAAACCCTGTGGGAACGAGCCTGCTCGCGATACGCCAAGCGCAGGCTTTTTACTACTTCAGGTCTTCAGCACCTTGCAACGGCTCATCACCCAGCAGCAGGTCCTTGTCATGGCTGATCTGTTCTTCTTCGAACATGCGCCAGGTCTTGTCGTCTTGTACACCCAACAATTCGACAAAGCGCCGGCCTTCGATTTTGTCACTCATCTGCCCAATGTAGCGTCCCTGTTCGGTCTCACTGCGGGTCATGATGATTTTTCGGTCCTTTTGCGGTTGGGTCGGCGAGATCAGGTTCAGCTCAAGAGTCTTGGGCTGGCTGTTACCGCTCAAGCGCAAATCGACCTCACCGGTCAGTTCATCCATGTGGATGTTGGCTCGCAGTTGCAGGGTCTTGGCGAGCAGTTCGCGGTCCAGCGAACGGTTGATGCCTTTGCCCGCTTCGTAGTAGTTGTCGTTGACTAGGTTGTCAGGGTTTTTCACCGCGATGGTAACCATGGACAGCGTCAGGGTCACCGAGCAGGTCAGGATCGCGATGATGATCCACGGCCAAAGATGTTTGTACCAAGGGCTTGCGGCATTTGCTGCGGGCATGTTCAGTTCTCTTAACGAATTTGTGGGCCGATGAATCGGCTCTTGGCTTCAATGTGGACGCTGTCGTCATCGGCATCCTTGAGGGTGAATGTCACCTCGTTGGTGCTCGACGGCAGTTGTTCCGGTGCGCTGGACAGCTCCACCGGCTGGCTGAAAATTTCCCCGGCGGCGACGTTGATCTCACGCTTGCCTTGCAACTTGAGATCAGGCAATCCGCTGGCTTGCAGCAAGTAAGTATGGTCGCGCTGGTCCTTGTTCATGATCTTCAGGCTGTAGACGTTTTCGATCCGGCCCTCAGCATTTTCGCGGTACAGCACGCGGTCCTTGCTGACGTCGAAACCCACCAGCGAACGCATGAAGAACGCCCCAGCGAGAAGGCTGATCATTGCCAGCAGCACCACGGCATAGCCGATCAGGCGCGGCCGCAGTTTATGGGTTTTTTGCCCAGACAAGTTGTGCTCGGTGGTGTAGCTGATCAGGCCGCGAGGATAGTCCATCTTATCCATGATGCTGTCGCAGGCATCGATGCACGCGGCACAGCCAATGCACTCGATTTGCAGGCCGTCGCGGATGTCGATGCCGGTTGGGCATACCTGGACGCACATGGTGCAGTCGATGCAGTCGCCGAGGCCTTGCGCCTTGTAGTCGGCGCCTTTTTTACGCGGGCCGCGGGACTCACCGCGTCGCGGATCATAGGAGACGATCAGGGTGTCCTTGTCGAACATCACGCTCTGGAATCGGGCGTAAGGACACATGTAGATGCACACTTGCTCACGCAGCCAGCCGGCGTTGCCATAAGTCGCGAGGGTGAAGAAGCCCACCCAGAAATATGACCAGCCATCGGCCTGGCCGGTAAAGAAGTCGATCATCAGTTCGCGAATCGGTGAAAAGTAGCCGACAAAGGTCATGCCGGTGATGAAACCGATCAGTAACCACAGGCTATGTTTGCTCAGCTTGCGCAGGAGCTTTTGGGCGCTCATCGGCGCTTTGTCGAGCTTGATGCGCTGATTGCGGTCGCCTTCCGTGACTTTCTCGCACCACATGAAAATCCAGGTCCAGACGCTCTGCGGGCAGGTATACCCGCACCAGACCCTTCCGGCGTACACGGTAATGAAGAACAAACCGAAAGCGCTGACGATCAGGATGCCCGAGAGCAGGATGAAATCTTGCGGCCAAAACGTTGCGCCAAAAATGAAAAACTTGCGTTCCGGCAGATTCCACCAAACAGCTTGATGGCCGCCCCAGTTCAGCCACACGGTGCCGAAATACAACAGGAACAGTGCGGCGCCGCCCATCATTCGCAGGTTGCGGAACAGGCCGGTGAAGGCGCGGGTGTAGATTTTTTCTCGAGAAGCGTAAAGATCGACGCTGTTACTCGCGTTTTTGGCAGGCGGGGTAACGTCGTGTACGGGAATCTGATTGCTCATCATTGCATCCCACGGCAGTGGAAAAGTGCCTCGGTCAGTACATGCCGACCGCGGTCAAATAGAAGTATTGCAGTGGCGCAATGATACGCCTGTCGCTCTAGCCTAGGGGTGCGACCTTTGGTCGCGTTGGGAAAAATCAATTGATGGTGTAGTGACTTGAATCAATTGACTTGTGGATTATGGACGGTTTTGCCGGGCTTGCCGTCCAATCGGCTCATGGGTTGAGTTCCCCCACGCGTTGCGGCGGGTCGCAGCGCTCGATACTCAGGACTCCAATCCGCTGGTGGTCCAGGCCACGATATGTTCTTCAGGTTGGAAGTATGCTGTTCGTTAATAGAGTCTTATTGGGTTTTCTTTCTGCGTTAGTTGCTGTGTGTTGAGCGTTTTGAGAAATATATTTTATAGGTATAAGTCTGGCCGCTGTTTGTTTTAATTTTTTATTTGGCATAGTTTGGTTGTGGAGATCAATAACGGTTTCGTTTTTTTGTTTTAAATGGAAATGGATGCCTATGAAGTTTTTTGAAAAGTATCAGCTGTTAACGAGTCTGATAATGATTGTTGTAATGCCTGCGGCTTATGCGGCCACTGCGCAGTATTCACCTAGAGCATTGGTGTTTGCTTCCGACCCACAGTATCCATGGACTGAGCATTCAGATAGCGGTACCGCTCAGACCGATAGCGATCGGGATGCCCGTTCCAAATGGCTGATCGAATCCCAATATTCTGATATCGCCAGTTTCAGGACGTTTAACAGTGGCGCTTCGAAAGTGCCGGTCATGATTAATGGAGATATCACAGCCTTCGGTCATGGTTGGCAGCGATCTACGGTCAAGCCAATTCTGGATAAATATCTGGGTGAAAACTATGACTACGGTCTGGGTAATCACGACTATGAAAACAATGTCGGTGATTGTTTTTTGAATAGCTGTGCTGCTGGCAGTGTTGTGGATTTCAATAATCGTTACGTGGGGAAGCTGGATTCCCTGGACGTGAAATTAAACAATCATATGTCTATCACCAAGTCGGTAATAGGAAGCCTCGCTTATTCCAGAACATACGGCGATGTGCATTTGGTGCAATTGCATAACGAGCCAACGTACTCGACGGTTTTCACCGGTTGGGATTGGGGCATGCCAACGACCTATCAGATCACTGACTCCCTCGACTGGCTGGAGCAGGATTTGAAAGCGGCCCGTCAAAAAGGCCGGATCATCTTGCTCAATATGCACAAGCCGAATGATTGGAAGGGCAGCCGTGAACAGATTGATCGCTTCCGGCAGATGATTCAGAAATACCAGGTGACCGCGGTTTTTGCCGGGCACTACCACCGGGACGGCGGCGCGTGGTGGGGCTATGACCAGCGCACTTATTTTGGTGGTGTGCCGGTATTTCTGAGCGGTGGTGCCTCTCAGCAAACCTACCTGACCGCCAGCTTTTCCCAGGATCGTAAAAGTCTGACGGTGAGACTGGTCAAGGAAAACAAATGGCCAAAGCAGACCGAGGTGAAAACAATCCCGGTTCTCTAATACGCTTTTTGGACAGTCCATAAAAAGGCCCCACATGGTGGGGCCTTGTTTAACTTCAAGCGTTTGCCTTTATTGAGCGTCTGCAGCCTTCTCACCGTGAGACAGGCTGTAAACGTAAGCGGCCAACAGGTGAACCTTGTCGTTGCCTTGCAACTGCGCCTGCGCAGGCATCTGGCCCTGACGGCCATAGCGGATGGTCTGCTGCAGTTGGGCGAAGCTCGAACCGTAGATGAACGCGGCCGGGTGAGTCAGGTTGGGCGCGCCCATGGCTGGGGTGCCTTTGCCTTCAGGGCCATGGCACGCCACGCAGTTGGTAGCGAACAGCTTCTGGCCGGCAACCGGGTCAGCCTTGGTGCCTTCCGGCAACTTGCGGCCATCGAGATTGCTCACCACGAATGCGGCTACATCGGCCACGCCTTGTTCGCCGATCACTTGCGCCCACGCGGGCATGACCGCGTGACGGCCGCCCATGATGGTGGTCTTGATGGTTTCCGGTTCTCCACCCCAACGCCAGTCTTCGTCGGTTAGGTTCGGGAAGCCGTAGGCACCCTTGGCGTCGGAGCCGTGGCACACCGAACAGTTGGAGGCAAACAAGCGGCCCCCCATCTTCAGTGCCTGTGGATCCTTGGCAACTTCTTCGATCGGCATGGAAGCAAACTTGGCGAAGATCGGGCCGAACTTGGCGTCCGACTTGGCCATTTCTTTTTCCCACTCGTGAACGCCGGTCCAGCCGGCCTGGCCGTTGGCAAACGGGGTCTGCTTCTCGTTGTCGAGGTAGCCGTAACCTGGCAACAGTCCCTTCCAGTTACCGAGTCCGGGGTACAGCGCCAAGTAACCCAACGCGAAGATGATGGTGCCCACGAACAGCATGAACCACCATTTTGGCAGCGGGTTGTCGTACTCCTCGATGCCGTCGAAGGAGTGGCCAACCGTTTCTTCTGTCTGCTCGCTGCGCTGGCCCTTGCGGGTGGACAGCAACAGCCAGGTCAGGGCGAAAATAGTACCCAGACTGAGGACTGTGACGTACAGACTCCAGAACGTAGTCATTCTTTGTTACTCCTAGAAGCTTGCTCGACGTGCTTGATGGCTTCGGGATCATCCGCGAAGGGCAGCAAGGTCGCGTCTTCAAACTCCGATTTGCGCTTGGGGCTGAAGACCCATAACGCCAGACCGATGAAGGCCACCATCACAACAACGGTGCCCAGGCCACGAATCATCCCGATATCCATCTAAATCACCGTTTGCTTTTGATGATGGTGCCCAGGCCTTGCAGATAGGCCACCAGCGCGTCCATTTCGGTTTTGCCCTTCACTGCATCCTTGGCACCGGCGATGTCTTCGTCGGTGTAGGGGACGCCGAGCGTGCGCAATACTTCCAGTTTTTTGGCGGTGTCTTTGCCGTCAAGCCTGTTTTCCACGAGGAACGGATAGGCCGGCATTTTCGACTCTGGCACGACGTTGCGCGGGTTGTACAAATGCGCACGCTGCCAGTCATCGGAGTAACGACCGCCAACGCGGGCCAGGTCCGGACCGGTGCGCTTGGACCCCCACAGGAACGGGTGATCCCAAACACTTTCACCGGCGACCGAGTAGTGGCCGTAACGTTCGGTTTCAGCACGGAACGGGCGAATCATCTGCGAGTGGCAGCCAACACAGCCGTTGGCGATGTAGATGTCGCGTCCTTCGACTTCAAGGGCGGTACGCGGCTTCATACCCTCGACCGGCTTGTTGGTGACGTCCTGGAAAAACAGCGGAACGATCTGGGTCAAGCCGCCAATACTGACGGCGATGACCATGAAGAAGGCCAGCAGGCCGATATTCTTCTCGACTACTTCATGCTTCATCAGTGAGCTCCAACGACAGCGATCTGAGCGGCGGCTTCAGCTTCAGCCGGGTTCGAGGCACGTACTGTGCGGAACACGTTGTAAGCCATGAAGAGCATGCCGCTGGCGAAGAACGCACCCCCGATGGCGCGAACGATGTAGCCAGGGTGGCTGGCTTGCAACGCTTCGACGAACGAGTAGGTGAGGGTGCCGTCGTCGTTGATTGCACGCCACATCAGACCTTGGGTGATGCCGTTAACCCACATCGACGCGATGTACAGAACGGTGCCGATGGTCGCGAGCCAGAAGTGGGTGTTGATCAGGCCAACGCTGTGCATCTGCGCACGCCCGAAGATTTTCGGGATCATGTGGTACAGCGCGCCGATCGAGATCATCGCTACCCAGCCCAAGGCGCCGGCGTGAACGTGACCGATGGTCCAGTCGGTGTAGTGGGACAGCGAGTTGACGGTCTTGATGGCCATCATCGGGCCTTCGAACGTCGACATGCCGTAGAACGCCAGGGATACGACCAGGAAACGCAAGATCGGGTCGGTGCGCAGCTTATGCCAGGCGCCCGACAGGGTCATCATGCCGTTGATCATGCCGCCCCAGCTTGGCGCCAGCAGGATGATGGACATCGCCATGCCCAGCGATTGAGCCCAGTCCGGCAGTGCCGTGTAGTGCAAGTGGTGTGGGCCGGCCCAGATGTACAGGGTAATCAGTGCCCAGAAGTGGACGATTGACAGGCGATAGGAATAGATCGGACGTTCGGCCTGCTTCGGAACGAAGTAATACATCATCCCCAGGAAGCCGGTGGTCAGGAAGAAACCGACCGCGTTGTGGCCGTACCACCACTGGATCATTGCATCGGTCGCACCGGCGTAGGCCGAGTAGGACTTGAAGAAGCTGACCGGCAGCGAGGCGTGGTTGACGATGTGCAGCATCGCCGTGACGACGATGAAGGCACCGTAGAACCAGTTACCGACATAAATGTGCTTGGTTTTACGCTTGGTGATGGTGCCGAAGAACACCAGGCCGTAAACCACCCAGACAATTGCCAAAAGAATGGCAAGAGGCCATTCCAATTCAGCGTATTCCTTGGTGGTGGTGTAACCCAGCGGCAGGGTAATGATCGCGCCGACGATAACCGCTTGCCAACCCCAGAATGTGAAGGCTGCAAGGCTGTCGGAGATCAGTCGCGTTTGGCAGGTTCGCTGCACGACGTAATAAGAGGTAGCAAACAATGCACAACCACCAAAGGCGAAAATCACCAGGTTGGTGTGCAACGGGCGTAAGCGTCCAAACGTCGTCCACGGCAGACCGAAGTTCAATTCCGGCCATACAAGCTGTGAGGCGATGAAGACACCGAGCCCCATGCCAAGGATCCCCCAGACCACCGTCATGATGGCGAACTGGCGGACTACCTTATAGTTATAAGCAGTCGGACTGATTGCTGTGCTCATTCTAAGGTTCCACGGTTTAGGTGTTTTATTAGGAGTGAAAATCGGCCGCAAGTATGGAGAAAGCGGGGGGTCATTGCAACGCGCCATGACCTGGGTCAATGCTTTCAGACGCTGATTCTGCGGCCTTTCCATGCGCCGCGTAGGGACAAAATTGCCCTCGGACAAAATGTCGCAGCGGATGAAAAAGATGAGGGCGTCAGGTCGGGTGTAACGGGGTGTGTTGAAACGCCACGTTCGGCTGACAGACGGCAATTGGCACGACAGCCGGTATCCACCAGCCTTTGCTGTCTATCGTCCGAGCAGATTCGTCGAACACATCGGGTAAGGTCGACCTGAAACCGGCTCATGCCAGTCCGCACTCGGCAAAGCTTAGACCCGAATCTGGTGAACCGAAAGGAAGACGCAAAGAGGGTGCGACAATGCGTCGCAAACAAGCAGGAACTGCCGCATTCGGGAGAATGCGGCAGGAGGTCGGAGGATTTACTCGCTTTTGCTTTCGGCCTGCAAGCGCTCAGTGTTGGCGCCGTGAGACAGGCTGTAGACGTAAGCGGCCAGCAATTGCACCTTGTCGTTACCGAGCAGGTCTTTCTGCGCCGGCATTTGGCCCTGGCGACCATGGCGAATTGTCTGTTGCAGTTGCGTCAGGCTCGTACCGTAAATGAACCCTGTAGGGTGCGTCAGGTTCGGCGCGCCCATGGCTTCGGTGCCTTGGCCTTTTGCGCCGTGACAAGCGATGCAGGTGGTGCTGAAAACTTGCTGTCCCGCTTGCAGGTCGGCGCCGTTGTCGGCGGGTAGTGGCAGCCCGGCGAGGTCGTGACGCACATAGGCTGCGACGTTTTTCACGCCAGCCTCACCGAGGATTTCGCCCCAGGCCGGCATCGCGGCCATGCGCCCACCCATGATGGTGGTCTTGATGGTCTCGGGAGCACCGCCCCAGCGCCAATCGCTGTCGGCCAGGTTCGGGAAGCCGAAGGCGCCCTTGGCATCCGAGCCGTGGCACACCGCGCAGTTAGAGGCAAACAGGCGACCCCCCATTTTCAGCGCCTGCGGATCCTTGGCGACTTCTTCCAGGGGCATGGCGGCGAATTTGGCGAAAATCGGTCCGAACTTGGCGTTGGCCTTGTCCATTTCCTTTTCCCACTCGTGGGCGCCGGTCCAGCCGTCCTCGTAGCCCGGCAGGATACCTTTCCAGTTGCCCAGGCCTGGATAAAGGATCAGATAACCCACGGCAAACACCAGCGTGCCGGCGAACAGCATGAACCACCACTGCGGCAGTGGGTTGTCGTACTCCTCAATGCCGTCGAAGCTGTGGCCCATGGTCTGGTCGACGCTGCCCTTGGTTTCGCCCTTGCGGGTGCCAATCAGCAGCCAGGTCAGGCCGATCAGGCTGCCGATGGTCAGTACGCAGATCCACGTACTCCAGAAGGTGGTCATGGCCGGGTACTCCTTGTTTCAGAGGCTTGAGTGTTGCCGTCGTCTGCTGGCGGCTCATCGGCAAAAGGCAGCAAGCGCGCTTCGGCAAATGCTGAGCTGCGCTTGCCGTTGAACACCCACAACGCGAGGCCGACGAAGGCTACAAACACCACGACCGTGCCGAGGCCGCGGATCATTCCACTGCTCATTTCAAAGAACATGGCTCACCTCTTGCTCTTGATGGCAGTGCCGAGCACTTGCAGGTAGGCGACCAAGGCGTCCATTTCGGTCTTGCCCTTGAGTGATGCGACCGAACCTGCGATGTCGTCGTCGGTGTACGGCACGCCAAGCGTGCGCATGGCGCGGATCTTGGTTTCTGTGAGGCTGCTGTCGAGTTGATTGGCCACCAGCCACGGGTAGGCCGGCATCTTCGATTCCGGCACGACGTTGCGCGGGTTGTACAAATGCGCGCGGTGCCAGTCTTCCGAGTAGCGACCGCCGACCCGTGCCAAGTCTGGCCCGGTGCGTTTCGATCCCCAGAGGAACGGGTGATCCCACACGCTTTCACCGGCCACTGAGTAGTGCCCGTAGCGTTCGGTCTCGGCGCGGAACGGCCGAATCATCTGCGAGTGGCAGCCGACACAGCCTTCTCGGATGTAAATGTCGCGACCTTCCAGTTGCAGCGCGGTGTACGGCTTCATGCCTTCCACCGGTTTATTGGTCACGTCCTGAAAGAACAGCGGGACGATCTGGGTCAGACCGCCGATGCTCACGGCAAAGATCATCAGCAACAGCAGTAGGCCGACGTTTTTCTCGATTGTTTCGTGTTTCATGGCGGACTCCTCAAGCCATCTGCGCGGCAGCGGCGGCTTCGGCAGGCTGCGAGGCCTGCACAGTGCGCCAGGTGTTGTAGGCCATCAGCAACATGCCGCTGAAGAAGATCGCACCGCCGACCAGCCGCACGACGAAGCCTGGGTGGCTGGCCACCAGGGTTTCGACGAAGGAGTAAGTCAGCGTGCCGTCTTCGTTGACAGCGCGCCACATGAGGCCCTGTGCGATACCGTTGACCCACATCGAGGCGATGTAGAGCACGGTGCCGATAGTGGCGAGCCAGAAGTGCGCGTTGATCAGACCGACGCTGTGCATTTGTGGGCGGCCGAAGATTTTCGGGATCATGTGGTACAGCGCGCCGATGGAAATCATCGCCACCCAACCGAGTGCGCCGGCGTGAACGTGGCCGATGGTCCAGTCGGTGTAGTGGGAAAGAGCGTTGACCGTTTTGATCGCCATCATCGGCCCTTCAAAGGTCGACATGCCGTAGAACGCCAACGAGACCACCAGGAAGCGCAGGATCGGGTCGCTGCGCAATTTATGCCAGGCGCCCGAGAGCGTCATCATCCCGTTGATCATCCCGCCCCAGCTTGGCGCCAACAGGATCAGCGACATCACCATGCCCAGTGACTGCGCCCAGTCCGGCAGTGCGGTGTAGTGCAAGTGGTGCGGGCCGGCCCAGATGTACAGGGTGATCAGTGCCCAGAAATGCACGATCGACAAGCGATAGGAATACACCGGACGCTCGGCCTGTTTCGGCACGAAGTAGTACATCATCCCCAGGAAGCCGGCAGTCAGGAAGAAGCCAACCGCGTTGTGGCCATACCACCACTGAACCATGGCGTCGGTTGCCCCGCCGTAGATCGAGTAGGACTTGGTCAGGCTGACTGGAATTTCCAGGTTGTTGACGATGTGCAGAATTGCCACGGTGATGATGAACGCACCGAAGAACCAGTTACCAACGTAAATGTGCTTGGTCTTGCGCTTGGCCAGCGTGCCAAAGAACACGATGGCGTAAGCGACCCAGACGATGGTGATCAGAATGTCGATCGGCCATTCCAGCTCAGCGTATTCCTTGGAACTGGTGTAACCCAGCGGCAAGCTGATCGCCGCGAGCACAATCACCAGTTGCCAGCCCCAGAAGCAGAACTGGGCGACCTTGGGTGCGAATAGTTGGGTTTGACAGGTGCGTTGCACCGAATAAAACGAACTGGCGAACAGGGCGCAACCGCCGAAGGCGAAGATCACCGCGTTGGTGTGCAACGGGCGCAGACGCCCGAAACTGGTCCACGGCAGGTTGAAGTTGAGTTCCGGCCAAACCAACTGGGCAGCGAGAAAAACCCCGAGCCCCATGCCGACGATGCCCCACACCACCGTCATAATGGCGAATTGGCGGACCACCTTGTAGTTGTAGGCGGTACTGATAGAAGTGTTCATGGTTCCCCATCCACGGTTCAGCTGAAGTGAAGGCGTTTGCGCAAGGCAATGACGCTTCCTTCGGCTGGAGTTATAGGCAGACTAAAAGCGAGGCAAGCATGGACAAAGAGCACAAGGCCAGTATTGACGGGGATCAATGGGGGCGGTGCGTGGCGCAACATGGCTGGTGGTGGGATGCGGCGGCGGCCCCCTCGTCCACGACGTTGATCCTCGCTCACGGCGCCGGGGCACCGATGGACAGCGCCTGGATGAGTGACATCGCCGCACGCCTTGCTGCACACGGCATCAACGTGCTGCGTTTTGAATTTCCCTACATGGCGCAGCGACGGGTCGAGGGTGGCAAACGTCCACCCAATCCTGCGCCAAAACTGCTGGAATGCTGGCGTGAGGTGTATGCCGTGGTGCGACGTCATGTCACTGGGCGCCTGGCCATTGGCGGCAAGTCCATGGGCGGTCGGATGGCCAGTTTGCTGGCAGACGAATTGGGCGCGGATGCGCTGGTGTGCCTGGGCTATCCGTTTTATGCGGTGGGTAAGCCGCAGAAGCCTCGGGTCGAACATTTGGCTGGGCTCAAGACCCGGACCTTGATCGTCCAGGGTGAGCGTGATGCGCTGGGTAATCGTCAGGCTGTCGAGGCGTATACGTTATCGCCGAGTATTGAAGCGTTTTGGCTGGTGGCGGGGGATCACGATTTGAAGCCGTTAAAGGCTTCGGGGTTTACCCATGAGCAGCATTTGGCGGCTGCGGCAGGGAAGGTGGCCGAGTTTCTGCTGTGATCGTTGTGGTGGCCGTCAGGATCTCTTCGCGAGCCCGCTCGCACATTTGGAAGCCATTCGCCTGTGTGAGCAGGCTTGCCCGCAATGGCGATCTGCTCAGGAAACACTTTCGTTGTGGCCATAAAAATCATTAACCCGGACAGCTGTCGCTGTCCGGGTTTTTTTATCCAGCATCAATCAGCGGTTAAACCGCTCCACCAACGAATACTGGGTATTCGCGGTTTTGGTCAGCTCTTCACTCAGCAGCGCGGAATGTTGCGCCTGTACCGAGGTTTGGTCAGCCAATTGCGAGATGTTGCTGATGTTGCGGCTGATTTCCTCAGCCACCGAGCTTTGCTCTTCGGTCGCGGCGGCGATTTGCGTGGTCATGTCGGTGATGTGCGCGACTGCTTCGCTGATGCCGATCAGTGCCTGGTCGGCTTCCAATACGCGCGCTACACCTTCTTCGGCCTGGCGATGGCCGGACTCCATGGTTTGCACGGCCGTGTTGGCGGTTTGTTGCAGCTTGGCAATCAGGGCGTGAATCTGCCCGGTGGACTCGCTGGTGCGTTGCGCCAGTTGTCGTACTTCATCGGCCACAACCGCAAAACCACGGCCCATTTCACCGGCGCGAGCCGCTTCGATGGCGGCGTTCAGTGCCAGCAGGTTGGTCTGGTCGGCAATGCCTTTGATTACATCGACCACACCACCGATTTCGTCGCTGTCCTTGGCCAGCTGGGTCACGGTCAGGCCCGTTTCACCGACGACGACCGACAAACGCTGAATCGCTTCGCGCGTTTCCCCGGCGATATCACGTCCTCGACCGGTCAGGCGATTGGCTTCCTGAGTCGCATCGGCCGTGCGCTGCACGTGGCTGGCGACTTCCTGAGTGGTGGCAGCCATCTGATTTACGGCGGTCGCCACCTGTTCGGTTTCAACGCGCTGGCGCTCCAGGCCATTGGAACTGTTGTGCGCCAAGGTGTCGGATTGCTTCGCTTGCTCGTTCAGGTGCTCGGCGGTGTCTTGCAAACGGGTCAGGCAGGTTTTCAGGCGGGCTTCCTGGCTGAGGATCGACATCTCCAGACGTGCCTGGGCGCCCCGGCTGTCGGTGTACATCTGCGCGATCAGCGGGTCGGAGGTGGTTTGCCCGGCCAGTACCAGCAGGCGCTTGAGACCGCGCTGTTGCCAGCTCAAACCCATCAGGCCCAGCGGCACCGAGAGGCCGGCGGCCAAGGCAAACCCCCAGTGGGAGTTGAGCGAGGCACCGATCATGAAGCTCAGTTGGCTGACCAGAATGAATGGCAGCCAGTCCTGCAGCACCGGCAGCCATTTATCTGATGAAGGGATTGCCGACTTGCCTTGGTTGATGCGTTGGTAGAGCGCTTCGGCACGACGGATCTGTTCGGCAGTGGGTTTGACCCGCACCGACTCGTAACCGACCACCTGATTGCCTTCGAACACCGGCGTGACGTAGGCATTGACCCAATAGTGGTCACCGGTGTTGCAGCGATTCTTGACAATGCCCATCCATGGCAAGCCTTGTTTCAATGTGCCCCACATGTGCGCGAATACTGCAGCCGGGACGTCGGGATGACGGACCAGGTTGTGCGGTGCACGGATTAGCTCTTCGCGGGAGAACCCACTGATTTCGACGAAGGCGTCGTTGCAGTAGGTGATCACGCCTTTGGCGTCGGTTGTGGAAATCAACCGTTGTTGAGCTGGGAAGGTCCGTTCGCGTTGTGTAATGGGCTGGTTGTTACGCATAGCTTTATCAATCCGCAAGGCTTTGACAGGTTGTCGGCGTTGTCAGGTATTTATTGAAATAATTTTTCAATAATTCAGTAGCACGTCGCAAAACCACCGTTGCATCAACCCGCGAGCATCGGGTAGGTAAATAGCGCGAAATGCAGCAAGTTCAGGCCGAAATGCGTGGCAATGGCCGCGCCCAAACCGCCGAAGCGGTAGGCCAGACCATAGCCGACACCGGCCAGAGTCGCCAGCAACGCCCATTGCCAGCCCGCGCCCAGGTGCGCTAGGCCGAACACCAGCGACGCGAGCAGCAGAGCAAGGTTTTCGCCATAGGGCAGGTTTTTCAAACGCCGGCTCAGGCCGCCCTGGATATAGCCGCGAAACAGCGCTTCCTCGACCAGGGTCACCAGCAGTAAGTTGTTCAGCACCCATAGCCAGGCCTGATCAGGCCATTTCGGGGCCCAACTGATCACGCCCAGTGCCAGCGCCCCACCCAGGGCTAGCACCGTACTTAGTGTCAGTGCCAGCGCTGTGGCATAGAGCGACAGGCGCAACGAGCGCCGTCCGACAATCCATGGGCAGATCAATAGCAGCCAAAAGCCGATCAGGGGTTTGTCCTGATTCAGGTACATGGAAAAGGGGACTGCATCGTCGGTTAGGCGCTGTGGATCGATGCCGCGACCATTGTGAAAGCCCGGAAGCCAATGCATCAGCAGGGCTGTTGCCATGAGAATGAAGAGCGCGTGGCCGAGGTAGCGGCCGAGCTGGACCTGTTGTTGGCGGACAGCAAAACCGGCGAACATCAGCAGACCGAGCGAGAGGGCGGCCAGTCCCCCGAGATGACCGTAGATCAATGCCATGGCATAGCCGATGGAGAGAAGTGCCAGGTAAAGCCATGGCAGAGCGATCATGTGAAGTCCTTGTGTCGGTAGTTTTTGCGGTGTGGCGCGGTCTTTGGTGCGAGCAGGCTTGCCTGGGATGGCGGACTGTCAACTGACATCAATGCCGGATGTGCCGACGTCTTTGCAGGCAAACCCGCTCCTACGGGCGGACCGGTGGCGTGCAGGGTATTTTTGTTCGGTCCAGGACACAAACAAAAACACGTCTTCGGGTCTTATACCCTGCCGGTATGTCGTTCCTGAGTGAGTAAAAGGAACGCTGGCAGGCACAGGCTTTTGAGCCACAAACCTTGCGACGTGCCAATACATCTCAAGGCCCCGCAACCTCCGAACGCCAACGGCGGTGTCGGCGTTTTTTTTATTGCGCGACTCTTGCTGGAGGCATTGCCTCCAGACGCCTGGTCGACCCTGGCCCTGACCCGCGTAAAGCGGACGTCATTGGCGAAGCTCTGCCAATGATCGACAAGGAGCTTTTTTACTGGGCAAAGGTGAGCACTCTTGTCTCGTGAATATCCTCAATTGAATCTCGCCTAGACGCCGCGGTGAGTGTGGGTAAGGCTTTCATATCTGCGGATAAAAAATACCCCTCGTAGAGGGGTATTGATGCGGTAACTGCCTGAAAAAGCCCTAACGATGTATTCCCCGATGGGGGATTAACCGAGGGCGGTGTTTATGGCCGCAGTGGGTTATGAAGCAATCAACTGTCGCAGCACGTAATGCAAGATCCCTCCGGCCTTGAAGTATTCCACCTCGTTCAGCGTATCGATCCGGCACAGCACCTCGATTTTCTCGTGGCTGCCGTCTTCGCGGGTGATGACCAGCGTCAGGTTCATTCGTGGTGTCACGTCCACCTCGGTTAAACCGAGGATATCCACGGTCTCCTTGCCGGTGAGGTTCAGGCTCTTGCGGTTCTGATCCAGCTTGAATTGCAGCGGCAAGACGCCCATGCCCACCAGGTTGGAGCGGTGAATCCGTTCAAAGCTCTCGGCGATGACCGCTTTTACCCCCAGCAAATTGGTGCCTTTGGCGGCCCAGTCGCGACTCGATCCGGTGCCGTACTCTTGCCCGGCAATCACCACCAGTGGCGTGCCGGACGCTTGATAGCGCATGGCTGCGTCGTAGATCGGCAGTTTTTCGCCGCTCGGAATATAGAGCGTGTTCCCCCCTTCTTCGCCACCGAGCATTTCATTGCGAATGCGGATGTTGGCGAAGGTGCCGCGCATCATCACTTCATGGTTGCCGCGCCGGGAGCCATAAGAGTTGAAGTCGCGGGGCTCTACGCCTTTTTCACGTAGGTAGTGGCCGGCGGGGCTGTCGACCTTGATGTTGCCGGCTGGGGAGATGTGGTCGGTGGTCACCGAGTCGCCAAGCAGGGCCAGGATGTTAGCTTTTTTTACGTCTTGAATAACCGGTGGCGGGCCGCTGATGTCATCGAAGAACGGCGGATGTTGGATGTACGTTGAGTCCTCCTGCCAGACATAGGTCGCGGCTTGCGGCACGTCGATGGCTTGCCACTGTTCGTCACCGGCAAACACCTCGGCGTATTCCTTGTGGAACATCGCGGTGTTGACCTGGCTCACCGCGTCGGCGATCTCCTCGCTGCTGGGCCAGATGTCGCGCAAATAAACCGGATTGCCGTCCTGGTCATCGCCCAGTGAATCGCTGCTGATATCGAGGCGTACCGTGCCGGCCAGAGCATAGGCGACGACCAGCGGCGGAGAGGCCAGCCAGTTGGTTTTTACCAGTGGATGCACCCGACCTTCAAAGTTGCGGTTGCCGGACAAGACCGAGGCCACGGCCAGATCGGCTTTCTGGATGGCTTTCTCGATCGGTTCTGGCAACGGCCCGGAGTTGCCGATGCAGGTGGTGCAACCGTAACCCACCAAGGCGAAACCGAGTTCATCGAGGTACTGCGTGAGGCCGGCGGCTTTGTAGTAGTCGGTGACCACTTTGGAGCCTGGGGCCAACGACGTCTTGACCCACGGTTTGCGTTTGAGGCCTTTCTCCACGGCTTTTTTCGCCACCAGTCCGGCGGCCATCATTACGCTGGGGTTTGAAGTGTTGGTGCAGGAAGTGATCGCTGCGATGACCACCGCGCCGTTTTTCAGGCGGTAGGTGCGGCCCTCAGACTCGTAGTCCGCTTCGCCAATCAAATCGGCATTGCCCACCGCGACTCCGCCGCCGCCCTCGCTTTCAAGGCGACCCTCTTCCTTGCTGGTGGGTTTGAATTGCAGACCGAGGAAGTCGCTGAAGGCCTGGGCCACATTCGGCAGCGATACGCGGTCCTGCGGGCGTTTTGGCCCAGCGAGGCTGGCTTCGACACTGCCCATGTCCAGGGCTAGGCTGTCGGTGAACATCGGTTCTGTGCCTGGCAGGCGCCACAAGCCTTGAGCTTTGGTGTACGCCTCCACCAGTTTGACCACCGCAGGCGGGCGGCCAGACAGGCGCAGGTAGTCCAGCGTCACGTCATCCACCGGGAAGAAACCGCACGTGGCGCCATACTCCGGGGCCATGTTGGCGATGGTCGCGCGGTCGGCCAGCGGCAGGTCAGCGAGGCCGTCGCCGTAGAATTCGACGAACTTGCCGACCACGCCTTTCTTGCGCAGCATCTGGGTCACGGTCAGCACCAGGTCGGTGGCCGTGATGCCTTCCTTGAGCTTGCCGGTAAGTTTGAAGCCGATCACTTCCGGAATCAGCATCGACACCGGTTGGCCGAGCATCGCCGCCTCCGCTTCGATCCCGCCTACGCCCCAGCCGAGCACGCCGAGGCCATTGATCATGGTGGTGTGGGAGTCGGTGCCGACCAAGGTGTCGGGGAAGGCATAGGTGCGCCCGTCCTCGTCCTTGGTCCAGACCGTGCGCCCGAGGTACTCCAGGTTCACCTGGTGGCAGATCCCTGTGCCCGGCGGCACCACGCTGAAATTGTCGAAGGCATTTTGGCCCCAGCGCAGGAAGGCGTAACGCTCGCCGTTGCGCTGCATTTCGATGTCGACGTTCTGTTCGAAAGCGCTGCTACTGGCGAATTTGTCGACCATTACGGAGTGGTCGATCACCAAGTCCACCGGCGACAGCGGGTTGATCCGCTGCGGGTCGCCGCCGGCCTTGGCCATGGCGGCGCGCATGGCCGCCAGGTCGACCACGGCGGGTACACCGGTAAAGTCCTGCATTAAGACGCGGGCAGGGCGGTATTGAATTTCGCGGTCGGAGCGGCGCTCCTTGAGCCAAGCGGCAATGGCTTTTAGGTCGGCGCCAGTGACGGTTTTTTCGTCTTCCCAGCGCAGCAGATTTTCCAGCAACACTTTCAACGACATGGGCAGCTTGTCGAGATCACCGAGGCGCTTGGCCGCGTCGGGCAGACTGAAATAGTGATAGGTCTTGTCGTCGATGTGTAAGGTCTTAAGGGTTTTCAGGCTATCGAGGGACGGCATTTGAAATGACTCCTTGAGGTCCGCACGGCTACGGACTGGCGGGACAGACAGAGCCTTTAACCTAGCCCTGTTCATGGGTTAAAGCTAATAACTGGACTGTATGGACAAGTCCAAGGTTCCGAACTCGGCTATCATGCGCCGGTTTTCGTGACAGGCTTTGCTTCAACGCAAGTCTGGGCATCGCGCAGTGGTTGAATTCTTCGCCATCTGCCCAGGAGTAAGAATGAACACCCTCTTTATGCATTGCCGGCCGGGCTTCGAAGGCGAAGTCTGCTCCGAGATTTCCGAACACGCCGCTCGGCTGAATGTGGCCGGTTATGCCAAGGCCAAAGCCGCCAGCGCCTGCGCCGAGTTCGTCTGTACCGAAGAAGACGGCGCCGAGCGCCTGATGCGCGGTCAGCGTTTCGCCGAGCTGATTTTTCCACGGCAATGGGCGCGTGGGATCTTCATCGATTTGCCGGAAACCGACCGTATCAGCGTCATCCTCGCGCACATGACTGACTTCCCGCTGTGCGGCAGCCTGTGGCTGGAAATGGTCGATACCAATGATGGCAAGGAGCTGTCGAACTTCTGCAAAAAATTTGAAGGCCACCTGCGCAAGGCGCTGATGGCGGCTGGCAAGTTGGTAGAGGATCCTCAGAAGCCGCGCCTGTTACTGACCTTCAAAAGTGGTCGCGAAGTGTTCATGGGGCTGGCTGAGTCAAATAACTCGGCGATGTGGCCGATGGGGATTCCCCGGTTGAAATTCCCCCGTGATGCGCCAAGCCGTTCGACCTTGAAGCTGGAGGAGGCCTGGCACCACTTTATCCCGCGCGACCAATGGGACGAACGCTTGCACAGCGATATGACCGCCGTTGACTTGGGGGCAGCTCCTGGCGGCTGGACCTGGCAACTGGTCAATCGTGGCATGCTGGTGACCGCCATCGACAACGGTCCGATGGCCGAAAGCCTGATGGACACGGGCCTGGTGCAGCATTTGATGGCCGACGGTTTTACCTTCAAACCCCGGCAGCCGGTGGACTGGATGGTCTGCGACATCGTCGAGAAGCCGGCGCGCAATGCCGCGATGCTGGAAGAGTGGATTGGCGAGGGCCATTGCCGCGAAGCAGTCGTCAACCTCAAGCTGCCGATGAAGCAGCGCTATGCCGAAGTGAAGCGCTTGCTGGAACGCATTGCCGACGGCTTCAAGGACCGCGGGATTCGGGTCGAGATTGGCTGCAAGCAGCTGTATCACGACCGTGAAGAAGTGACGTGCCACCTGCGTCGGATCGATGTGAAGAAGCCTAAGTCCCGCTGAGCATCAGCGTTGACTCAAACCACAGGTGCGGTGCAAACCTTAGATGACGCAAACCCGATAATGCGGGCCAGTTTCAGGAGTGAATCATGAGTGAAATGCTTGATGCGCCGGTAGACGGCACCCTTGATGCCACGGGTCTTAATTGCCCGGAGCCGGTGATGATGCTGCACCAGCACATTCGTGATCTGGTGCCCGGTGGCCTGCTCAAAGTGATCGCCACCGATCCGTCGACCCGTCGCGATATCCCGAAGTTTTGTGTGTTCCTCGATCACGAGTTGGTCGCGCAGCACGAAGAGGCAGGCACCTACCTCTACTGGATTCGCAAGAAGCTCGCTTAACCCACCGACTGGCTGAAGCGTATCCGCTTACGGGCGCTGCGCGTCAGGCGGATCGACAGCATCAGCGCTGCGCAACTCAGGCCCACGATCAGCCCTTGCCACAAGCCGCTAGGGCCGCTGGGCGCACCGAGCCAATCGGTGAGGCCCAACGCGTAACCCACCGGCAAACCAATGCCCCAGTAGGCGAACAGGGTCAGGATCATCGTTACCCGCGTGTCCTGATAACCGCGCAGCGCCCCGGCTGCTGTGACCTGGATCGCGTCCGAGAACTGGAACAGCGCCGAATACACAATCAGCATCGACGCAACATGGATCACCACGGGGTCGGAGGTGTAGATCGTCGCGATGTGTTCGCGTAGCAACAGCATCATGCTCGCGGAAAGGCAGGCGTAGGCGAGGGCGGTGCCCATGCCGACACCGGCGGCAAAACGTGCCTCGCGCGGCTCTTCACGGCCCAGCGCCTGACCGACGCGCACGGTCACGGCCATGCCTAGGGAGTAGGGGATCATGAACACCAGCGAACTGAAGTTCAGGGCGATTTGGTGCCCGGCCACCACGGTCGCGCCGAGGCTGCCGATCAGCAGCGCAATCACGGCAAAGATGCTCGACTCGGCAAACACCGCGATGCCGATGGGCAAACCGATGCTCAGCAGGCGTTTGATGACCGTCCATTGCGGCCAGTCGAAACGGCTGAACAACTGACTCGACTGATAGGCCGGTGCCCAGCGCTCCCAACCGGCCATGCCGAGTGCCATCACCCACATGACGATGGCCGTGGCCCAGCCGCAGCCGACGCCACCCATGGCCGGCACGCCGAAGTGGCCATAAATGAACACGTAGTTCAGCGGAATGTTCAGCGCCAGGCCGCACAGGCCCAGCACCATTGCTGGCCGGGTACGGCCCAGTCCGTCGCTGAAACAGCGCAACACGTGGTACAGCGCGACAGCCGGCAAACCACTGGCGATGCCGTGCAGGTACTGCATGCAGGGGCCGATCAGTTCGGGATCGACCTTCATGATGTGCAGGATCGGTTCGGCCGCGAGCAGCATGCCGGTTGCCATCACACCGACCACGAGCGCGAGCCACAACGCCTGGCGCACGACCGGGCCGATCTCGTGGTGGGCACCAGCCCCGAAGCGTTGGGCGACTTTTGGCGTGGTGGCCAGCAGGGTGCCGGTCATCAACAGAAACACCGGGACCCAGATCGAATTGCCCAGCGCTACGGCTGCGAGGTCGCGTGGGCCGACCCGGCCTGCCATCACCGCATCGACGAAGCCCATGGCGGTGGTCGCCAGCTGCGCGATCATGATCGGCAGCGCCAGGGCGAGCAAGTTTTTCAGCTCCAGACGAACCCGGGCGGGGCGTTTTAGGGCGGGTGTGGCGGTGCGTTTAGTTACGGAGTTCACAGGCAAAGCGTCCAAGGGTATTTGATGCGCGAGGTCGCGCATTCTACCCGTTGACGCTACGGTCAGGAAAAGGGCTGTGTTAGGGATTTGTAATGTTTTGCTGGCGGTGTCGACATTCCCTCACCACACGATGAACCAGGTCGCCAGCCTAGTGCTGTGCAATGCCTGCTGGCCCATCACCTTCATCTGCGCCTACACTGCCGATCAGCCAAAGGAGCCCCGCCATGCTGATTGTTGCCGACGAAAATATCCCGCTGCTTGATGCCTTTTTTGAAGGTTTTGGTGAAATTCGCCGAGTACCGGGGCGGTCCATCGACCGTGCCACGGTTGAGCAGGCCGACGTTTTGCTGGTGCGTTCAGTGACCAACGTCAACCGCGCATTGCTTGAAGGCAGTAAGGTGCGGTTTGTCGGCACCTGCACCATAGGCACCGATCACTTGGACCTGGACTACTTTCAGCAAGCCGGCATTACGTGGTCCAGCGCGCCCGGTTGCAACGCCCGCGGCGTGGTCGATTATGTACTCGGCAGCCTGTTGACCCTGGCTGAGATCGAAGGGGTCGACTTGACCCAGCGCACCTACGGCGTGGTCGGTGCGGGTGAAGTGGGCGGGCGCCTGGTCAAGGTGCTGCGAGGCCTCGGCTGGAACGTGCTGGTCTGCGACCCACCTAGGCAAGCGGCTGAAGGCGGTGATTACGTCAGCCTCGAACACCTCCTTGAACAGTGCGACGTCATCAGTTTGCACACGCCTTTGAAGAAACACGGCGCGCAGTCAACCTGGCACCTGTTCGATAAATCTCGTTTGAACCAACTCAAGTCCGGCACCTGGTTAATTAACGCCAGTCGTGGCCCGGTGGTCGATAACGCGGCCCTGCGTCAGGTATTGCTGCAGCGTGAAGACCTGCAAGCCGTGCTGGATGTCTGGGAGGGTGAGCCGCAAGTCGATGTGGCGCTGGCCGAACTCTGTGTGTTGGCGACGCCTCACATCGCCGGTTACAGCCTCGACGGCAAGCAACGTGGCACGGCGCAGATTTATCAGGCGTTTTGTGAGTTCCTCGGGCAACCGGCTCAGGTGCGCCTGAGCGATTTGTTGCCCGCACCATGGTTGTCGCAGGTGTCCTTGAACGCTGACAGCGATCCGGCCTGGGCGCTGGCGATGCTGTGCCGCGGTGTGTACGACCCGCGCCGCGACGATGCAGATTTTCGCCGCAGTCTTGTCGGCAATGTGAACGAGCAGCGTGCGGCGTTTGATGCGTTGCGCAAGCACTACCCGCAGCGGCGTGAAATTGATGGGTTGCAGGTGCGCATTGATGGGGATTCGCCGGCGCTGCGTCAGATCGTGGTGGCGTTGGGCGCGATGCCTATCTAGGACCACACGCCCTGTTTTCCAGGCTGGCGCATATAAAAAACCCGGCCAATCAGGGCCGGGTCAAGAAGACGGTGGCTATATCACTCTTGTTCGGCAGGCTTGACCAATCGCTTTTCCAGTTCGCTGCAAGCGTTCTGGATCATGGCTTCAGTGATCGGTACTTCACGCCCTTGTGCATCAATAATCGAGCAACCCAGAGACTGCTCTGGCTGTGTGCGGATCACTTGAATCTTGTCATCGCTGCTGTGTTGCAAGGACATGGCCTGTCTCCTCATCAGGTTGTGTGCTTACTCTAAAACCGCCAGGTGACCGGGCTGTGACAACTCCCTGCGATCTTTCCGGGTCGGCAGCTTTACTCCACCAGAAATCCCGCAACGTTGCCAGTCGGACTTTAGACCGTTAGCGTCTAGCCCCTAGTCTTGGCGGTCATATTTAAACCGACTCATTGTGATTTACAGAGTTCCAGGGGGGCGACGAGTGTAGGCTGGTCGGTGTCAATTTCTGTCATTGGGCTACCGGATGATCTCCATACTTTCCTCACGTCACCGTCGTGCCATTCGCCTGGCCAGTCGTTTCGTTGCGCCCTATCGCTGGCAGGCCTTCGGTGCTTTGCTGGCGTTGATCGTCACCGCAGGCATTACCTTGTCCATGGGGCAGGGCATTCGACTGCTGGTGGACCAAGGTTTCATGACCCAGTCGCCACACTTGCTCAACCAGTCAATTGGTTTGTTCATGGTGCTGGTGGTGGGGCTGGCCATTGGTACTTTCGCGCGTTTTTACCTGGTGTCATGGATTGGCGAGCGATGTGTAGCCGACATCCGTCGCCAGGTGTTCAACCATCTGATTTATCTGCACCCAGGATTCTACGAGGACAACCGCAGCTCCGAGATCCAGTCACGGCTGACCACCGATACGACGTTGCTGCAATCGGTGATCGGCTCTTCGTTGTCACTGTTTCTGCGTAATTTGCTGATGGTCATCGGCGGGATCGTGTTGCTGTTTATCACCAACCCCAAGCTGACCAGTATCGTGGTGATTGCCTTACCGCTGGTGGTTGCGCCGATCCTGATTTTCGGTCGGCGGGTGCGCAGCCTGTCGCGCGCGAGCCAGGACCGGATTGCCGATGTCGGCAGTTACGTCTCCGAAACCCTGGCCCAGATCAAGACCGTGCAGGCCTACAATCATCAGTTACAGGATGAGCGACGTTTTGCGGTGACCGTTGAAGAGGCATTCGACACGGCTCGCAAGCGTATCGTCCAGCGTTCCTGGTTGATTACGTTGGTGATCTTGCTGGTGCTCGGGGCGGTGGGCGTCATGCTTTGGGTCGGCGGAATGGATGTGATCGCCGGGCGTATTTCCGGTGGCGAATTGGCGGCGTTTGTCTTCTACAGCCTGATTGTCGGCAGTGCCTTTGGCACATTGAGTGAAGTGATTGGCGAACTGCAGCGTGCCGCCGGAGCCGCGGAGCGGATTGCCGAATTGCTGCGCTCGGAGAACATCATCCTGCCGCCCGCCACTGGGCTGGTGACGTTGCCCGCACGGGTTAAAGGTGAGCTGAGGCTTGAGTCGGTACGCTTTTCCTACCCTTCGCGTCCGGAAAGCTACGCGGTCGATGGCTTGAGCCTGACCATCAACGCCGGTGAAACCCTCGCGCTGGTCGGACCTTCCGGGGCGGGTAAATCGACGGTGTATGACTTGCTGCTGCGTTTTTACGACCCGGTCGAGGGGCGCATCCTGCTGGATGGTGTGCCGCTGACTCAGCTTGATCCACTGGACCTGCGCCGCTGCTTCGCCCTGGTTTCGCAAACCCCGGCGCTGTTCTTTGGCAGCATTGAAGAGAACATCCGCTACGGCAACCCGACGGCGACGCTGGCGCAAGTCCAGGAAGCGGCGAAAATCGCCTACGCTCACGACTTCATCGAGCAAATGCCCAACGGCTACCAGACTCACTTGGGTGACGGTGGCCTCGGCTTGTCCGGCGGCCAGCGTCAGCGCCTGGCCATCGCAAGGGCGCTGTTGGTGGACGCGCCGATCCTGCTGCTGGACGAAGCCACCAGTGCCCTCGACGCCCAGAGCGAGCACTTGATCCAGCAAGCACTGCCAAACCTGATGAAGAACCGTACCACCCTGGTCATTGCCCATCGCCTGGCCACTGTGAAAAACGCCGACCGCATCGCGGTGATGGACCAGGGAAAACTAGTGGCGGTGGGAACGCATCAGGCGTTGGTGGCGAGCAATGCGTTGTATGCGCGGCTGGCGGCGTTGCAGTTCAGTGATGGGCACGATGTGCGGGTCGACCCGGTCACTGACTAAGTCAGCGCGTCAGTAAAGGCCAAAAAAATGCCCGCATCCCTTGATGCGGGCATTTTTTTATGGCTCAGAGCAGAGGCAGAGGACGATCATTGATCGTCAAAGTAGCGCTCATGCCAATCCACCAGCGGTTGTGGCGAGTTGAGCTTCTGGCCGTAGATCACCGAGTACGACAGCACGTTTTGCACGTACTGACGGGTTTCGTCGAACGGGATGCTTTCCACCCAGACGTCGAAACTCAGGTGGTCGGCGCCTCGAAGCCATTGGCGCACACGGCCTGGGCCGGCGTTGTAGGCAGCGGAAGCGAGCACGCGGTTGCCGTTGAACTGGCTATGAACCTGGCTCAGGTACGCGGCGCCGAGCTGGATATTCTTGTCCGGGTCGAGTACTTGCTGCGGTGAGGCCAGTGGGATGCTGAACTTGCGCGCGGTTTCCTTGGCAGTGCCGGGCATCAGTTGCATCAGGCCGCTGGCGCCAACGCCGGAGCGGGCGTCGTCCATGAAGGCACTTTCCTGGCGGGTAATGGCGAACACCCAGCTTGAGTGCAAGCCGCGGACCTTGGCTTCACGCACCAGCGTGTCGCGGTGAGCCATCGGGAAACGGATGTCCAGGTCATCCCAGTACTGCGCCTGACTGATGGTGCGGATCGCCGGGAAATACCATTTCAGGTCGTAGGCCAGTTTTGCTTGGGCGACCATTTCGTCGCGGTTGAAATGACGGCTGACGTAATACCACTCACGACGACCATCGACGACTTGTCCTCGCGCGTGGAACTCCAGGGCGCGACGCACGCCGGGTGTGTTGCGTACCTTGTTAATGGTGGCCTGGCTGAGCACCAAGGGTTTGTTGACCACCGAGTAGGGAGATTGCGAGCGGTCGGCCGCGAGGAAACCGTAAAAATCACGTTCACGGGCGAGGGTTTTGTAAAGTGTTTGCGCTTGCGGGTTCTGCGGCTGCGCGAGTTCCAGGCTGCGGGCCTGCCAGTAGCGCCAGCGATTGGTGGTGGCCAGGTCCTGCGGCAGGCGCAAGGTCAACTTATACGCGTCGTCCCAGCGGGCCAGGCGCAGCAGCAGGCGCAGGCGCCATTCGGAGACGGTGTTGTCTCGCAACTCGGGGTCATATTGAGTCATCACGTCCAGCGCACGGCTGTCGAAACGCCTGGCGAGCGTCAGACCGATTTCCCGTGCAATGGCAACCTTTTCATCACGAGAGAAATGCATGCTGCTGGCATAGCCGTCGAGCAGGGCCATGGCCTTGTCCGGATCCTGGCGGGCGAGGCGACGCAGGCCGAGGCTGACGATGTCGGACATCGGTTCATCGGCGGGGATAAAACGCGAAGGCTGATTGAGCAACTCGGGTTTCTGCGCCACGTCTACCAGCAAGCGACCGCGCGGGGCGAGGGTGGTGAGGCCGTTTACCAGGCTGTTGGCCAGTGGATAGTTGCGTGCCTGGGCGGCGAGTTTGGTGCGTTCCCAGCGTTTCTGTTCAGTCAGTTGACCTTCGGCGGCCCACATTCCGAACAAGCCATCACAAGAGGCGGGCTGGGATTTGCCGGTTAGCCAGAGGTTTTCAGCGTTGGCATAGCCTTCGGCCTTCTGATTGTGGCTGATCTGGTACTGCGCGTTCAGACAGTCCAGTTCGGTGAAGTTGAGCTTGGGGTCGTAATATTTGACGAAGGGCGCCCAGTCGCCGCGATCAGCCAGCCAGCGCAGCCAGCGCAGTTTCATCCAGTTGGCTTGCGGAAGGTCTCCGTGTTCGGCGAGGAATTTTTCGATTTCCTCGTTGCTTGCGGTTTTCAACCGCGCGGTCAGTTCGTCATACGCCAGGTACGGCTCCAGCGGGTAGTCACTCAGCGCCTGGCTGTAGCGAAAATACGGACCGGTGTCGCCGTTGGCCAGCGCGCGCTTGGCTTCATCGTAATATTGGCGCTGGGTGGACAGGTCTACCGCCTGGGCGGATTGAATGGCAGAGGCAGAAAGAAGCAAGCACGATAAAAGACTAAAAAGGCGACTGCGCATGAGACATCCGGGCAGAGAAATCATGACAAGTGCCGGCAACGCCGACACTGATTGCCTGTAGCTTAGCCTTTTGCCAGCAACCGGCGAAAGCTTTGCCGGCCTGTCGGCGCAAGATCGCAACATTTGTTAGGCAGAGTGCTTGCTCATTGAAATTGCCGGCCTTCTGACGCCTCAAGTCAGGTAGAATGCGCGCCCGGTTTTTGGAGAAGCTCATGACCCTGCTCAAATTCAGCGATGTGTCCCTTGCTTTCGGCTCTATGCCGTTGTTGGACAAGGTGTCCTGGCAGATCGCCCGTGGTGAGCGGGTGTGCATCATCGGCCGCAATGGCACTGGCAAGTCCAGCATGATGAAGCTCGTCAAGGGCGACCAGAAGCCCGATGACGGCTCTGTTTGGCGCGCACCTGGCCTCAAAATTGGCGAATTGCCGCAAGAACTGCCGGTAGCCGACGGGCGGACTGTGTTCGACGTAGTAGCTGAAGGCCTGGACGGTGTAGGCGAGCTGCTTGCGCAGTATCACCACCTGAGCCAGAACATCGTTACCGACGCCGACCTGGACAAACTGATGCACGTCCAGCAAGACCTTGAGGCCCGTGACGGCTGGCGTTTGCAGCAATTGGTAGACAGCACTTTGAGCCGTTTGCAGTTGCCGGCGGACAAGACCCTCGCCGAGTTGTCCGGCGGCTGGCGTCGCCGCGTCCTGCTGGCTCAGGCCCTGGTTTCCGAGCCGGACCTGCTGCTGCTCGACGAACCGACTAACCACCTGGACATCGGTGCCATTGCCTGGCTCGAAGAAGCGCTGAAGGATTTCCAGGGCGCTGTGCTGTTCATCACGCACGACCGTTCTTTCCTGCAAAACCTTGCGACGCGCATCCTCGAACTGGATCGCGGCGGCCTGATCGACTGGAACGGCGACTACGCCAGTTTCCTGGTGCATAAAGAGGCTTCGCTGGCAGCTGAAGATACTGCCAACGCATTGTTCGATAAGAAACTGGCCCAGGAAGAAGTCTGGATCCGCCAGGGCATCAAGGCTCGCCGCACCCGTAACGAAGGCCGCGTGCGCGCTCTGAAAGCGCTGCGCAACGAGCGCAGCGAGCGTCGTGAACGCACCGGCAAAGCCAACATTCAGCTGGATACCGCCGACAAGTCTGGCAAGCAGGTGATGGTCCTCGAGAACGTGAGTTTTGCTCACCCGGGCGGCCCATTCCTGATCAAGGATTTCTCGATGGTTCTGCAGCGTGGCGACCGCATCGGTCTGCTGGGCGCCAACGGCACCGGCAAGACAACCTTGCTCAAACTGATGCTCAACGGTCTGCAGCCAACCAGCGGCACCGTAGAAGAAGGGACGCGCATCGACGTGGCTTACTTCGACCAGTTGCGCCACCAGTTGGACCTGGAAAAGACGGTGATCGACAACGTGGCCGAAGGTCGCGACTTCATCGATATCGATGGTCAGAGCCGTCACGTGCTGAGCTACCTCGGCGACTTCCTGTTCAGCCCGCAGCGTGCCCGCACGCCGGTCAAGGCGCTGTCCGGTGGTGAGCGTGCTCGCCTGTTGCTGGCCAAACTGTTCAGCAAGCCAGCGAACCTGCTGGTACTCGACGAGCCGACCAACGACCTCGACGTGGAAACCCTCGAGCTGCTGGAAGAGGTCTTGCTGACTTTCAACGGCACCGTGCTGATGGTCAGCCACGACCGGGCATTCCTCGACAACGTAGTGACCAGTACCTTGGTCTTCGAAGGTGAAGGTAAGGTCCGCGAATACGTGGGTGGGTACCAGGACTGGCTGCGCCAAGGCGGCTCGCCGCGCCTGCTGGGCGTGACAGAGAGCAAGTCCGGCAAAGCCGACCTGACCTCCGCCGTCGTAGCGGCCGAAGCTGCGCCAGCCGCTGCGGTGGAAGTGCCAGTGGCGAAGAAGAAGCTCAGCTACAAGTTGCAGCGTGAACTAGAGATGTTGCCGGGCGATATCGACGCCAAGGAGCAGCAGATTGCTGCGGTTGAAGCGCAGATGGCAGACGCCACGTTCTATCAGCGCCCTGCTGCCGAAACGGCTGCGGTGATTGCTCAGCTTGAGCAATTGCAGGCTGAACTCGACGTGCTGGTCGAGCGCTGGGCCGAGCTGGATGCCTGATTGATGCTGCTTTAAAAAAGCCCGGCGTTCAGTGATGAACGCCGGGCTTTTCATATCCAGTAACGTTGCTTTGTCAGTTTTTGACCAGGCGCACCGCGAGTACGTCGCATGGCGCACCGTGTAGCACGTCGTTGGCGGTCGAGCCCAGTAGCAGTGCCAAGCCGTGCCGGCCATGGCTGCCTACCACGATCAGGTCGCAGCTTTGCTCTTTTGCCAGGTGGTGAATCTCTTGTCGAGGCTGGCCGTAGGTCAGGTGGCTGTACTCTCTGGAGAGTTCCGGGTACTTGAGAATGAGTCGGTCCAGGCGTTCCTTGGCCTGGTCGAACTGTTGCTGCTGTAGCTGGGACAGGTCCATCGGCACGTCGCCGCCAAACGCCATCGCCATTGGCTCGACAATATGCACCAGCGACAGCTTCGCGCCACTGCCTACTGACAATTCACGCGCGCGCTTGATAACAGGATCGCACTCTTCGGTAAGGTCTACAGCGACCAGAATGTGGGTGTAGGGCATGAGGTGCTCCTCCTGAGGATGCAATGTTGGTAAGTATGGCTGGTTTCAAGCGCATTGGTTCCCAAGCGACTCAATGCGCTCATCAAGAATCGGGAGTACAGATATGACGGTCTGGATAGTGGTGTCAATCCTGCTGGTAGTGCTGAGTCCTCTGGCGTGGTTGCGACCCTCTCGCCACCAGAGCGGTCGCATGGCTTTACGCATGGAGGCGAGGCGCATCGGGTTGGCCATGCAGCTGGCGCCTCAGGAGTGGCCGCACTGGCTTAGCCACGAGCCACCGAGCCCTTGTGCTCAGTATCATCGGCCGCGTCGTGGGCGCGAGCCCGCGTGCTGGAGTTATTGGCAGAAGTCGCCCGGCGTCTGGGTCAATCAATGGCAGGAAGTCTGTGAGGATCGCGTGTTGCTCATCCATTTCGAAAAGTTGCCGGCCAACGTCTACAAGGTGGAGGCGGACAAGCAGATGATTACGTTGTATTGGGGAGAGAAAGGCGAGGCGAGCGTTTTGCAGGATATTGATGCAGCGCTGAAAGCGCTGGCGTGATTTACGGAAATTTCGCGCTGCAATAGGGCGAAACGTCCGGCAGACAGGCAATAAAAAGCCCGACATCATCATCGGGCTGGGGTTGGCCAGGCAGGCCGGAAGTTCATTTTGGTGCCGATCTAACGCCGAGCATTCGCTAAAAGCGTGCAACTATTTTCCTCAATGTCCGGCAAGCGTAGCTGCTTAAACGTAAGTGGTCGCGAATTAGGGCGACTTTTCTAAGTATTGATCTTATGAATGGGCTCATATGCATCTGCGTGTTGCGAGCCTCGGCAGTACAGAAGTGACCGCAAAGTCGAGTTTCAACCCTTATTTTGGGCGATTGACAATTGTCGGAAATTCCGTGAAGGTGACGTACCCAAATCAAACGGGCGTATGAATTGAGCGTTTGTATTACAGACCGCTCCTACAGAATCCCGACTATCGCGTTGGCGGGTGTGCCGGGTAGATGGTTGTCAGCATCGACGATAAGCGTCCCTGCCGAACCATTTACCTGCGTCCGACGTGTACTGTTCAGCTTCCATATCGTGGAGATCAGTTGATGATTTACGAAGGTAAAGCCATCACGGTTACGGCTCTTGAAAGTGGCATCGTCGAATTGAAATTCGACCTCAAGGGTGAGTCCGTCAACAAGTTCAACCGTCTAACCCTGAACGAACTGCGTCAGGCCGTAGACGCCATCAAGGCAGATGCTTCGATCAAAGGTGTGATCGTCAGCAGCGGCAAGGACGTATTCATCGTCGGCGCCGACATCACCGAATTTGTCGAAAACTTCAAGCTGCCTGATGCAGAGCTTGTTGCAGGCAACCTCGAAGCCAACAAGATTTTCAGCGATTTCGAAGACCTCGACGTCCCGACTGTTGCCGCGATCAACGGCATTGCCTTGGGTGGCGGTCTGGAGATGTGCTTGGCGGCAGATTTCCGCGTCATGTCCACCAAGGCCAAGATTGGTCTGCCAGAAGTTAAGCTGGGCATCTACCCAGGCTTCGGCGGTACTGTTCGTTTGCCGCGCCTCATCGGTGCCGATAACGCCATCGAGTGGATCGCCTCCGGTAAGGAAAACCGTCCTGAAGACGCGCTTAAAGTCGGCGCTGTGGATGCGGTGGTTGCACCTGAGAAGCTTCAGGAAGCGGCGCTTGAACTGGTCAAGCGCGCCATCTCCGGCGAGTTTGACTTCAAGGCCAAACGTCAGCCGAAGCTGGAAAAGTTGAGGCTGAATGCCATCGAACAAATGATGGCCTTTGAAACCGCCAAAGGGTTTGTAGCCGGTCAAGCTGGCCCGAACTACCCGGCGCCGGTCGAGGCGATCAAGACCATCCAGAAAGCCGCTAACTTCGGTCGTGACAAGGCGCTGGAAATCGAAGCCACCGGTTTCGTCAAGCTGGCCAAGACCTCTGCTGCCCAGAGCTTGATCGGTCTGTTTCTGAACGATCAGGAATTGAAGAAAAAGGCCAAGGCCTACGACGAGATCGCCAAAGATGTTAAGCAGGCTGCCGTACTGGGCGCTGGCATCATGGGTGGCGGTATTGCTTATCAGTCGGCCTCCAAAGGTACGCCGATCCTGATGAAAGACATCAACGAGCACGGTATTGAGCAGGGGCTGGCTGAAGCCGCCAAGCTGCTGGTCGGTCGCGTTGATAAGGGTCGTATGACCCCGGCGAAAATGGCCGAAGTGCTTAATGCCATTCGTCCAACCCTGTCCTACGGTGATTTCGGTCACGTGGATTTGGTGGTTGAAGCCGTTGTCGAGAACCCTAAGGTCAAGCAGGCTGTGCTGGCCGAAGTCGAAGACAATGTTAAAGAGGACACCATCCTCGCCTCGAATACCTCGACTATTTCCATTACTTTGTTGGCCAAAGCCCTCAAGCGTCCGGAAAACTTCGTCGGTATGCACTTCTTTAACCCGGTACACATGATGCCGTTGGTTGAAGTGATTCGCGGCGAGAAGTCCAGCGAGCTGGCTGTTGCCACCACCGTTGCCTACGCCAAGAAAATGGGCAAGAACCCGATCGTCGTTAACGATTGCCCGGGCTTCCTCGTCAACCGCGTGCTGTTCCCGTACTTCGGCGGCTTTGCCAAGCTGGTCAGCGCCGGTGTGGACTTTGTCCGTATCGATAAGGTCATGGAGAAATTCGGTTGGCCAATGGGCCCTGCATACCTGATGGACGTGGTCGGCATCGACACCGGCCACCACGGTCGTGACGTGATGGCTGAAGGCTTCCCGGACCGCATGAAAGACGACCGCCGCTCGGCCATCGACGTGCTCTACGAAGCCAAACGCCTGGGCCAGAAGAACGGCAAGGGTTTCTACGCTTACGAGGCCGACAAGAAAGGCAAGCAGAAGAAAGTCGCCGATCCGTCGGTGCTGGAAGTGCTCAAGCCTATCGTTTACGAGCAGCGCGAAGTCACTGACGAAGACATCATCAACTGGATGATGATCCCGCTGTGTCTGGAAACCGTGCGTTGCCTGGAAGATGGCATCGTCGAAACCGCCGCCGAAGCCGACATGGGTCTGGTCTACGGTATTGGTTTCCCTCCATTCCGTGGCGGTGCGCTGCGTTACATCGACTCGGTCGGTGTTGCAGAGTTCGTTGCCCTGGCTGACCAGTACGCTGATTTGGGCGCGCTGTACCACCCGACCGCAAAACTGCGTGAAATGGCCAAAACCGGCCAACGGTTCTTCGGTTAAGCGTCCCAACACTTGAGCGAGAGTGAAATTTTATGAGCTTGAATCCAAGAGACGTCGTGATTGTCGACTTCGGTCGTACTCCGATGGGCCGCTCCAAGGGCGGCATGCACCGCAACACCCGCGCCGAAGATATGTCGGCGCACCTGATCAGCAAATTGCTGGAACGCAACGTCAAGGTTGACCCGAACGAAGTCGAAGACGTGATCTGGGGCTGCGTAAACCAGACCCTGGAGCAGGGCTGGAACATCGCGCGAATGGCGTCCCTGATGACTCAGATTCCGCACACCGCTGCTGGCCAGACTGTCAGCCGTTTGTGTGGCTCGTCGATGAGCGCGCTGCACACAGCTGCGCAAGCGATCATGACCGGCAACGGTGACGTGTTCGTGGTGGGTGGCGTCGAGCATATGGGTCACGTGAGCATGATGCACGGTGTCGATCCGAACCCGCACATGTCCCTGTACGCGGCGAAAGCCTCGGGCATGATGGGCCTGACCGCTGAAATGCTGGGCAAAATGCACGGCATCACCCGCGAACAACAGGACGCTTTCGGCGTGCGCTCGCACCAGCTCGCTCACAAGGCGACCCTGGAAGGCAAGTTCAAAGACGAAATCATCCCGATGCAGGGCTACGACGAGAACGGTTTCCTGAAACTGTTCGACTACGACGAAACCATTCGTCCGGAAACTACCCTCGAAAGCCTGGCGGCTCTGAAGCCTGCTTTCAATCCAAAGGGCGGCACCGTCACAGCCGGTACTTCGTCGCAGATCACAGATGGTGCTTCGTGCATGATCGTAATGTCGGCGCAGCGTGCTCAAGACCTGGGTATTCAGCCTTTGGCAGTGATTCGTTCGATGGCAGTGGCAGGTGTGGACCCGGCGATCATGGGCTATGGTCCCGTACCTGCGACCCAAAAAGCACTGAAGCGCGCGGGCCTTGGCATCAACGACATCGACTTCTTCGAGCTCAACGAAGCTTTCGCCGCACAGGCACTGCCAGTGCTGAAAGATTTGAAAGTACTCGACAAGATGAACGAGAAGGTTAACCTGCACGGCGGCGCGATTGCCTTGGGTCACCCGTTTGGGTGCTCCGGTGCGCGTATCTCCGGCACGTTGCTGAACGTTATGAAGCAAAATGGCGGCACCTTCGGGGTGGCTACCATGTGCATTGGTCTCGGCCAAGGCATCTCCACCGTCTTCGAACGCGTTTAAGCGTCTCGTTGATGGAAGCCGGGGCCAAGTGCCCCGGTTTTTGTTTTTCTGAATTTATTTTTGTTTTTATTTTGAAAAGATTTGAGAGGGGGCCAACGCATGCCGATATCACCTGGGCTCTACCAACATTACAAAGGTCCGCAGTACCGTGTATTCAATGTTGCGCGGCACTCTGAGACCGAAGAAGAAGTGGTCTTCTATCAAGCCCTGTATGGCGATTACGGCTTTTGGGTGCGTCCCTTGAGTATGTTTCTGGAGTCGGTCGAGGTTGACGGCGAACAGGTCCCACGCTTTGCTTTGGTGCAAGCCGAACCGAGTCTTTTTTCCAGGCCATAAGGGGAGTGCGCGCAGAACCCTGTGCTTGACCTCACCTTGTAGCCACTATATATAGCGGTGCCGCGTCAGGCGCCAACCGCCTTTCACTTCTAGAATTCAGGAATTTTCTGATCCATGGGCAAATCGCTGGTCATTGTGGAATCCCCGGCTAAGGCCAAGACCATCAACAAGTATCTGGGTAACCAATACGTGGTGAAGTCGAGTATCGGCCATATCCGAGACCTGCCCACCAGCGGTTCGGCTAGCGCCAGCAAAGAGCCAGCCGCCAAGCGCGGCAAGGCTGCCGCGGGTGAAGGTCCGGTGCTCACGCCGAAAGAGAAGGCGCGCAAGCAGCTCGTCTCGCGCATGGGTGTCGATCCGGATCATGGCTGGAAAGCCAAGTACGAGATCCTCCCAGGCAAGGAAAAAGTTATAGAAGAGCTGCGCCGGCTCGCCAAAGATGCTGACATCATCTATCTCGCAACCGACTTGGATCGCGAGGGGGAAGCCATTGCCTGGCACCTGCGCGAAGCCATTGGTGGTGATGACAGCCGCTACAAGCGTGTGGTGTTCAACGAAATCACCAAGAAAGCGATCCAGGAAGCCTTCTCCAAACCGGGCGAGCTGGACATTAATCGTGTGAACGCTCAGCAGGCGCGTCGTTTTCTCGATCGTGTGGTCGGTTACATGGTGTCGCCGCTGCTGTGGGCCAAGGTCGCCCGCGGTTTGTCTGCCGGTCGTGTGCAATCGGTTGCGGTAAAACTGGTTGTTGACCGTGAGCGTGAAATTCGTGCGTTCAATCCCGAAGAATATTGGGAAATTCATGCCGATCTTGGTACTGCCAAGGGCTCCAAGGTGCGCTTCGACGTCGCGCGTCAGAAAGGCGAAGCCTTCAAGCCGCTCAACGAAGCTCATGCCATGGCAGCGCTGGAAAAGCTTAAGGCTTCCAGCTACAGCATCGTCAAGCGCGAAGATAAGCCGACCAGCAGCAAACCGTCGGCGCCGTTCATTACGTCCACGTTGCAACAGGCCGCCAGTAACCGCCTGGGCTTTGGCGTAAAGAAAACCATGATGATGGCCCAGCGCTTGTATGAAGCGGGCTACATCACTTATATGCGTACCGACTCCACCAACCTCTCGGCCGATGCCGTGACGATGGCGCGCGCTTATATTGAAGGTGAGTTCGGCAAGAAATACCTGCCGGAAGCTCCAAACATCTACAGCAGCAAGGAAGGTGCGCAAGAGGCTCACGAAGCGATTCGTCCTTCTGACGCCAGCACTGAGCCAAGCAAGCTGTCCGGCATGGAGCGTGATGCTGAGCGTCTATACGAACTCATCTGGCGCCAGTTCCTCGCTTGCCAGATGTTGCCCGCTCAGTACCTGTCAACTACCGTCACTGTGGCTGCCGGGGACTTTGAGCTGCGTGCCAAGGGCCGCATCCTGAAGTTCGACGGTTACACCCGCGTGATGCCGCAAATTGCTAAGCCCGGCGATGACGACGTGCTGCCGGACATGGCTCAGGGTGACGTGATGAAGCTGATCCAGCTTGATCCGACCCAGCACTTCACTAAGCCGCCTGCGCGTTACTCGGAAGCTAGCCTGGTCAAAGAAATGGAAAAACGCGGCATCGGTCGTCCTTCGACTTACGCTGCAATCATTTCGACGATCCAGGATCGCGGCTATGTGGCGCTGCATAATCGTCGTTTCTATTCGGAAAAAATGGGCGATATCGTCACCGAACGTTTAGCCGAAAGTTTTTCCAATCTGATGGACTACGGCTTCACCGCGGGCATGGAAGAAAACCTCGATGACGTGGCTCAGGGTGAGCGCGACTGGAAAAACGTGCTCGACGAGTTCTATGGCGACTTCAAGAAAAAACTTGAAGTAGCCGAAAGCGCCGAAGGTGGAATGCGCGCCAACCAGCCGGTCATGACCGATATTCCGTGTGTGTTATGTGGCCGTCCGATGCAGATTCGTACCGCATCGACTGGCGTTTTCCTTGGTTGCTCGGGCTACAGCCTGCCGCCAAAAGAGCGCTGCAAAGCCACCGTTAACCTGGTGCCGGGCGATGAGATCGCAGCGGATGACGAAGGCGAGTCGGAATCCTTGGTTTTACGTGGTAAGCATCGTTGCTCGATCTGCAGCACAGCGATGGACGCTTACCTGCTGGATGAGAAGCGCAAGTTGCATATTTGCGGTAACAATCCGGATTGCTCGGGCTATGAAATCGAAGAGGGCACTTACCGTATTAAAGGCTACGAAGGTCCAAGCCTGGAATGCGACAAGTGCGGCAGCGAGATGCAACTCAAGACTGGCCGTTTCGGCAAGTTCTTCGGCTGCACCAACGCTACATGCAAGAACACCCGCAAACTGCTGAAAAGTGGTGATGCGGCGCCACCGAAGATGGACCCGGTGAAGATGCCTGAGCTGAAGTGCGAAAAGGTCAACGACACTTACATTCTGCGCGACGGCGCATCCGGCTTGTTCTTGGCTGCTAGCCAATTCCCAAAAAACCGCGAGACCCGTGCTCCGCTGGTGATCGAGATCGTTCCGCACAAGGATGAGATTGATCCGAAGTACCACTTCCTCTGTGAAGCACCTAAGAAAGATCCTGATGGCTTGCCTTCTGTGATCCGTTACAGCCGTAAGACGAAAGAGCAGTACGTGCAGACAGAGGTCGATGGTAAGCCGACTGGCTGGAAAGCGTATTACGATGGTGGCAAGTGGACAGTTGAAGACAAACGTCCTGCAGCCAAGGCTTAATAGCGGCTGTACACAAAAGACCGCATGATGATCCTCGGATTTTCATGCGGTCTTTTCTTTTGGGCTTGCGGTCAGCTTGGGTGATCCACGACACTGCTTTCTCTGTGTGAAGCAATTATTTCGCTGTGGAGGCTGCCGTCATGGCCCACGAACTCTATACCCGCACTAATCAGAAGATTTATTTCGCCGGTCTGTCGCTGGAAGCGCTAGCCAAAGCAGAGGATGGGCGGGCGATGAACTCCTTGGCGCTGATTCAGGCAGGGCGCGAGTCGTCTCTGTTTCACCTGTACGGCGCTTTGCTGGGGCTCTGTCATGAAATCGCCGGCTTCTATCGCTTACCTCAGGCTAATGCGCCACGGGCAGAGATGCTGCTGACCCGCGACGTGCTAGACGCTATTGCCATTCCGGAAATGGCCGAAATGGTTGAGTTGGCAGGCAATTCGGAAACGTGGCTGGCTAAATTGCTGGCGGCCCATGCCGCGTTGTTTCAGCCTCCGCGGATGCCCCGAAAACCTAAGGGCGATGTGATGCAGCCGTTGATTTTTGCAGTGAATCTTGATGGGGCGCAAGAGCTTGAAGAGCTTGGTCGTGAAGAGTTGGAGAGCTGGCGTCAGAACCTCAAAGCGTTGGCGATTCGCTTTCGTGAAGGGTTAAACGAGTGCTGAGGAATTAGGTGAGTGATGGATGGTCCTACAGGTCTCTTCGTTCAAGGATGAGCATTGTGGGATCTTTCTTCGACATGACAGCTGGTCAAGATCCTGAGCGAAGCCTGATCAATGCCTATATAATCCTCGCCTTTCGTGGAGAACAGATTTTTATGCCAACGTCTTTTCTAGAAATTGTTGAGTTGCCAGACGGCCGAATTGAGCTGCGCAGGGCCGAGGACGAGGGTTCTCTGGTTACTTTGAATTTCTCCGAGGATGCCAAAGCGTTCTTGCAGGGGCGGCACGTAGAAGTCGCCAAGGCGATGTTGAGTGTTGGTGTGCAGATGGCAGGGCGTCTTGTTGAAGGTGAACTCAACAAGGAAGACGGGCCGCACGTTCTCCATTAACGCCGCTAGTTTTAGCGCAAACCGCTACAGATCGGCTTCTCTATCCTTGGAGAAGCCCTGCGCTGTTTAAAGCGCGTCGTTAGCCCAGCCGAATATTCAGGCTCTGAGCATCCCCGGAGCGAGCCGCGTTGATCAACTGTTGACGTGAGGTGCTGTTCAATGGGTTGATCCAACTGACGACAGTATGGCTACGACCCAATCGCAGGGCCTCACAGGCCAGCTGTTGAGCACTCTGGGTGCCTCGCGGGTGAAGCAAAAGAATACGTTCGCGATTCAGTCCTGCATCTCTTAACCACGTTTGGGTGAGGCTGGCGGGTGGCGCGATCAGTGTTAGCCAGCGAGCGTCTTGATCCTGGCTCAACTCCCTGAGAATCGGCGCTAGAAGGTTCAAGCAGTTCTCGGTCGCGCCACGCAGTGACAGCTCGCTGAAGACCTCGGGCTCGGCGCTCCAGGGCGATTCGACCGCGTCCTTCAGCGTCGGCGCCAGTGGCTGTGCCATGAACACCTCGAACAACGGGAGTTGGGCTTGCTGTGATGTGTGTGGGAACTGCATAAAGCCTCCTTTTAGCGGCGAATCACGCCGACACTCAAGCCTTCGATCACCAGTTCCTGATCTTTCAGGTTAACTTCGATAGGGGCGAACTCGGGGTTTTCGGCAATCAGCCAGACCTTGTTACCGTCTCTCTTGAAGCGTTTGACAGTAACTTCGTCGCCAATGCGCGCTACCACGATTTGGCCGTTGCGCGCCTCTCGGGTGGTATGCACTGCCAGCAGATCACCGTCGAAGATGCCCACGTCCTTCATGCTCATGCCATGAACCCGCAGAAGATAATCTGCGCGGGGATGGAAGAAGGTAGGGTTGATGTTGCAGGATTCCTCGATGTGTTGCTGGGCCAGGATCGGCGCGCCGGCAGCTACTCGGCCGATGATCGGCAACGTGGATTCGTCGGTTTTGGCTTCGAATCCAGGAATACGGATACCGCGGGATGCTCCGGGGGTCATCTCGATAGCGCCCTTGCGGGCCAGGGCCTTGAGATGTTCTTCCGCCGCATTGGGCGACTTGAAGCCCAGCTCCAGGGCGATTTCCGCACGTGTCGGCGGGTAGCCATTGTCTTCTAGGCAGCGTTTGATGAAGGCCAGAATCTCTGCTTGGCGTGGCGTCAGCTTTAGCATATTGATCGCTCTGTCTTTTTATACAGTGACTGGGATTATATACAGTGAACTGCGCTTGGCAATGCCCCTTTTTTTGGCTGCCGCCGGACGGTGCGCTGGCCCTCTGATTAACGTGGCTCACTTGTATGGTTAAATAGCTGACCGACCATTCCCAAAACGAACAGCCAGGCTTGACAATGCACAGGCTGAAACGTATGTTTCAAACAAGTGTTTGTCAGGCGGAGTACCCATGGCCCAGTCGGAAACCGTTGAACGCATTCTTGATGCTGCCGAGCAGTTGTTCGCGGAAAAAGGTTTTGCTGAAACCTCGTTGCGTCTGATTACCAGCAAGGCGGGTGTCAACCTGGCCGCGGTGAACTATCACTTCGGGTCGAAGAAGGCGCTCATTCAGGCCGTTTTCTCGCGCTTCCTCGGGCCTTTCTGCCTCAGCCTCGATAAGGAGCTGGAGCGGCGTCAGGCCAAGCCCGAGAACAAGCCAACGCTCGAAGAGTTGTTGGAAATCCTTGTTGAGCAAGCCTTGGTGGTGCAGCCACGCAGTGGCAACGATCTGTCGATTTTCATGCGTTTGCTGGGTTTGGCCTTCAGCCAGAGCCAAGGTCACCTGCGCCGTTATCTGGAGGATATGTATGGCAGAGTGTTCCGCCGCTACATGATGCTGGTTAACGAAGCCGCGCCGCGTATTCCACCGATCGAGTTGTTTTGGCGTGTGCATTTCATGCTTGGCGCTGCAGCCTTCAGCATGTCGGGGATCAAGGCCCTGCGCGCAATCGCCGAGACTGATTTCGGTGTTAACAGCTCCATTGAACAAGTCATGCGTCTGATGGTGCCGTTTCTGGCAGCGGGCATGCGTGCTGAAACCGGTGTCACCGACTCGACAATGGCCTCTGCGCAATTGCGTCCGCGCAGTAAAACGGCTCAGGTGGCCGCCAAAGTTTAACCGCTCACGGGTGGGCGCGGCAGCTGACATCCGTTAAGCTAGCCGCCCATGCCGATCCTCGTTCTGAACCTGTTATCCAAATCTAATGTCGACCTGCCGGGCCTCGCCCATGGCAGCCAATGGGCGTGCTTCGGGTTAATTGTTTTAAAGGAATATCTATGACTGCTGGCCTGCAGGGCTCGTTGATGGTGGACGTCGCCGGTACTTGGCTGACGGCCGAGGATCGTCAATTGTTGCGTCAGCCGGAAGTGGGCGGTCTGATCATTTTTGCTCGTAACATCGAGCACCCGCGCCAAGTGCGTGAGCTGAGCGCTGCGATCCGCGCGATTCGTCCTGAGTTGTTATTGGCGGTGGACCAAGAGGGCGGTCGGGTTCAACGTCTGCGTCAGGGCTTCGTGCGACTGCCGGCCATGCGTGCCATCGCCGACAATCCCAATGCCGAATACCTGGCCGAGCAGTGTGGCTGGATCATGGCCACCGAAGTCCTCGCGGTGGGCTTGGACTTGAGCTTCGCTCCGGTGCTGGATCTGGATTACCAACGCAGCGCCGTTGTCGGCACGCGTTCGTTCGAAGGCGATCCCGAGCGAGCGGCGTTGCTGGCTGGCGCCTTTATTCGCGGCATGAACAGTGCCGGCATGGCCGCTACTGGCAAGCACTTCCCGGGTCACGGTTGGGCTGAGGCTGACTCCCATGTCGCCATTCCCAATGATGAACGCAGCCTCGACGAGATCCGCGCCAAGGATCTGGTGCCGTTCGCTCGATTGAGCAAGCAACTGTCTGCCGTCATGCCGGCCCACGTCATTTACCCGCAAGTTGATTCTCAGCCAGCTGGCTTTTCCCGTCGCTGGTTGCAGGAGATCCTGCGTGGCGAATTGAAGTTTGATGGCGTGATTTTTAGCGACGATCTGTCCATGGCCGGTGCCCATGTGGTTGGCGACGCTGCCAGCCGTATCGAGGCGGCGCTGACGGCGGGGTGCGACATGGGGCTGGTGTGCAACGATCGCGCCGCGGCTGAATTGGCACTGACTGCCGCCCAGCGGATGAAGGTCAAGCCATCGCCGCGTATCGCGCGGATGCGAGGCCAGTCGTTTGCCGGCACCGAATACCGTCAAGACCCGCGCTGGCTCAACGCCGTCGGTGCGCTCAAAGAAGCTCAACTGATTGATTAAGGACTTTACGTTATGACGGTTTACGCGATTATCGGCGGCACCGGCCTGACTCAACTCGAAGGCCTGAACATTCGTCAGTCCTTGGCAGTGGACACACCCTACGGCCCGCCTTCGGCTGAAGTGCAGATCGGTGAATACGCCGGCAAAGAAGTCCTGTTCCTTGCGCGCCACGGGCATCCTCACCGTTTTCCACCGCACCAGGTGAATTACCGTGCCAACCTTTGGGCCCTGAAGCAGGCTGGAGCCGAAGCGATTGTCGCGGTCAATGCTGTGGGTGGGATTCATGCCGCGATGGGTACGGGGCATTTCTGTGTGCCTCATCAACTGATCGACTACACCAGTGGCCGCGAGCACACGTACTTCGCCGATGACCTGGAGCACGTCACGCACATCGATTTCAGCTACCCCTACAGCGAGCTACTGCGTCAGCAGTTAATTGCGGCGTTGGTCGCTGAGGGTGTGAGCTACAGCTCTCATGGTGTTTACGCCTGTACACAAGGGCCACGCCTGGAGACCGTTGCGGAAATCGCCAGACTGGAGCGTGACGGCTGCGACATCGTTGGCATGACCGGTATGCCAGAAGCAGCGCTGGCTCGTGAGCTGGAGTTGGATTACGCCTGTCTGGCGTTAGTGGTGAACCCGGCAGCGGGAAAGTCGACGGCGGTGATCACCATGGCCGAGATCGAGCAGGCATTGCGCGACGGTATGGGCAAAGTGAAGTCGACGTTGGCGCGGGTGTTGGTGGGTTGATTGTCAGTTGCCAGATAGAAGTGTCTGGCTGCCTCACGATTCACTGATAATTGAGGCGCATTGATTTCAACATCGCGATAGTCGAGCAACTTCAGGCCGGCTCTCACATTTGATCTTGGTCGGTTACAACGTTTGTGTGTGCCGAAGATTTCCTGTGAGAGCGGGCTTGCCCGCGAAGGCGATCTAACAGGCGCAGCACTCTCAGCGCTTCTCCTGCTTATCCGGCAATGGCGCAAACAAGGCCTCGATATCATCACTCTGCAACTTCCAGTCTCCGGTCTTGCGCCCATCCAGGACGCCGGCCGCGAGGTCGGATTTTTCCTTTTGCAGGTGCTGAATCTTCTCTTCCACCGTGCCTCGGGCAATCATCTTGTAGACGAATACGGGCTTCTCCTGGCCGATGCGATACGCCCGGTCGGTCGCCTGGTTTTCCGTCGCCGGGTTCCACCATGGGTCGTAGTGAATCACTGTGTCCGCTTCCGTCAAGTTCAAGCCCACGCCACCAGCCTTCAGGCTGATCAGAAAGATCTGACGTTTGCCGCTCTGGAAGTCTTTGACCGGCGCACGTCGATCCCGGGTCTGGCCGGTCAATAGCGCGTATTCAATCCCGCGCTTTTTCAGCTCATCCTCAATCAGCGACAGCATTGAGGTGAACTGCGAGAACAATAGGATTCGCCGACCTTCCTCAAACAGTTCCTCAAGCATTGCCATCAGGCTATCCAGCTTGCCCGACGTGCTGCCGCGAGTCGGCAGAACAGCGTCGTTGACCAAGCGCAAGTCGCAGCACACCTGACGCAACTTCAGGAGTGCCTCAAGAATGATGATCTGGCTGCGTGCCACGCCCTTGCGGGTAATTTCATCTCGGACTTTTTTGTCCATGGCCAGGCGCATGGTTTCGTACACATCGTGCTGGGCTTCGTTGAGTTCGACCCAGTGGATGATTTCAGTCTTCGGTGGTAATTCTGTCGCTACCTGTTCCTTGGTCCTGCGCAGCAGAAACGGTTTGATCCGGCCGTTAAGGTGTTGAAGTCTGACGTTGCTGCCGCGCTTTTCAATGGGGACGCGGTAATCGCGGTTGAAGCTTTTTACATCGCCGAGCCAGCCAGGCAGCAGGAAGTGGAACAGCGACCAGAGTTCACCCAAGTGATTTTCCAGCGGTGTGCCACTGAGGCACAGGCGCTGGCGTGCATTCAGTTCACGGGCCGCTTGAGCGGCCTTACTGTTGGGATTTTTGATGTACTGCGCTTCATCCAGTACCAGCACGTGCAGGGGCTGTGCGGCGAGGCGCTCAATGTCCTTGGGTAAGAGTGCATACGTGGTCAGGATCAGGTCGTAATCGGCTAGCTGTTCGAAGTGCTTTTTTCGGCTGGCGCCATACAGCGCCAATACATTGAGCTGTGGCGTAAAGTGCGCAGCTTCGTCAAGCCAGTTGGGGATCAGGCTGGTAGGCATCACCACCATGCAAGGTCGATCAAGGCGTCCAGCTATTTTCTCGCTCAGAATATGCGCCAGCGTTTGTAGGGTTTTGCCCAGTCCCATGTCGTCCGCGAGAATACCGCCGACCTCCAGTTGCCGCAGTGATTGCATCCAGCTCAAGCCTTCCAACTGATAAGGGCGCAATGTCGCGTTCAACCCTTGCGGTGCTGTGGCGCTGACATCCTTGATGTCGCGCAGGCGTTGAGCGAGCGTGCGAATCTGCTCTCCACCTTCCCAAAGCAATGGCATGCCTTCCAGCGGATTCAATCGGATGGCATCGGCCTTGCTAAGCCGCAGCGTCGTTTCTCCGGGCCCTTGCAGGTAAAACTCACCGAGAGTGGCGAGTACCGGTTTCAGTCGGCCGAAGGGCAGGGCGACCTGTAATGGACCGTATTCGGAGTTTGGACGGTTGGGGAGGTTCACCAGAATCAGCTCGTCGTCGCGACGTCGAGCCAAGCGTTCCGGGTTGAGGATTTCAGTGTGCGAGCGCATCAGGTTCAACAGGATCGGCAGTAGGCTTAGCCGCTCACCATTGACGATGATCCCCAGTTCCAGGTCGAACCAGTCCCGATCCGGCGCTTGCTCGACGGTGGCGTACCAGTCGTCCACAGCGGTCAGGTCAAAACCGAATTCTTCGTCGATCTGCAGCTCCCAGCCTTGGGTGCGTAGCTTCGGCAGTTCATTGAGTGTGAACGTCAGCCAGGCGCTGTCGTTGACCATCTCAAAGAGTTCGCCGGCGCTCTCCGCAAGCGCCTTGCTTTGTCGGGTGGCAACTCTGAAACCGAGGATTCGTAGTTGTTCTCTGTAGGACTGTTCGACTTCGGGCTGGCGTTTTATTCGCAGCGTCTGGGTTTCCTGACGAATCAGGAGGTCTGTGTTTTTCTGACCGCTGACGTAGTTATCCAGATAGCTGAAAGACAGCGCCGCGCGATGCTGGATGTAACGCTGCATCTTGCCGTTGCGTGGTTCGAACGCACTGAACTCAACGCTCGCCAGCCACAGGCGTGGCATCGGTTGTACGTTATCCATAAGCACTTGAGGCGGCGCTTTGGGGCTGCGGTTTTCAAGGACGGCCGAGAGTCTTTCCAGCAGTTGTGCATCTTTTGCCGCCGCCGGATAGTCGAGTGTTTCCTGGACTTGCAGCAGCACGGCCGCGCAATGTTTGCAGTTGCTGTGGACCGGACAGGTGCAGGTCGCATCGATCATCAGCAAGGTGTTTTTGGCTGACTCGCGCAGGCGAATGGTTTGACGATAAACGTTACCGCCCGAACCTTCGCAACTGGCCGTAATCGTGGCGTCACCGACTTCGACAAACCTGACTCGATTTTCCAGGGCGTAGCGACGGCCACGCTCCAGGCTCTGTTCCTTGAATCGGCTGACCCAGGAAGGCGCCAGGGGTTTGCTCAGGGTCGGGGGCATAAGGACTTCAGTCAGTCCGGAATTTCTTCAGGGGTTGGTCGAGGCGCAGGCGCAGTCAGCGACGTGATTTTTATCAGCAGACCGAGATGGCCGTTGTCGAGGAAATTCAGTTGGCCGTTCTTGGTGTGGCTTTCCTGCTTGAGGCGTTCGCTGGCGGTGACCAGGCCGTTGGCGTCGATCTGATTGACCCAGAAGTCGGCGTCAACGTCGGTAAAGCGCCCGAGCGTCAGGTTCAGCGTGCCCTCGATCGGGAACTGGCCAAACTGCTCCGCACCGTCGCTGATCGCGATTTTACTCGCCGCTTCCCCGAGGTTCTGCTGCCAGGCCTTGTGCAGCAATACGGTGTAGTCGGCGTTGGCGGTGAGTTTCTCCACTTCGCCACTGAGGCTCGGCGTGCGCAGGTCATCCGGTTTGATGCGTTGTGCGCCGGCCGCCCAATCTTCCGGTGCGGCGCGACTGACGATCGCAGGCACGGCGTTTTGCCGGACCAGGATCATTTCAACCTGATACTTATCATCAGCAAATGCCGAAGGAGCGACCAGCGTCAACAACAAAGTCAGTGAGCAAAACAGGCGCATGCGGCGTCCTTCAAGCAGTTTTCGGGAGGAGGCGCTCGAACAGTGCCTCTACAGTATTAAAGCGCTCTTCCGGACGCTCCATCGGCACCATGAATTTAAACATCGTCGCGCCTTCGAATTTATAGCGTTTGGGTTGGCTCTGGATCAGTTTGATCAGTGTTAACGGGTCAACCGGGGTCTGTGCCGCGAACTCGATTCGACCCCCTTGCGGCCCGCCGTCGACTTTCTTGATGCCCAGCAGTTCGGCTTGCAGTTTTAGCGCCGTCATGCGGATCAGATTTTTGGTTGGCTCTGGCAGCAGTCCAAACCGGTCAATCATCTCCACTTGCAGGTCCTTGAGGCTTTCTTCATCGGCGGCAGAGGCGATGCGTTTATACAGAATCAGTCGAGCATGAACATCCGGCAGGTAGGCTTCGGGGATCAATGCGGGTACGCGCAAATTGACTTCCGGGCCACCGCCCAGCGGTTGATCGAGGTTTGGCTGCTCACCTTTGCGGATCGACTTCACCGCGCGTTCGAGCATTTCCATGTACAGCGTGAAGCCCACCGCTTGAATTTGTCCGCTCTGACCATCGCCCAGCAACTCGCCGGCGCCACGGATTTCCAGGTCGTTGGTGGCGAGCACGAAGCCCGCGCCGAGGTCCTGGGTGTTGGCGATCGCTTCCAGACGCTTTTCCGCGTCTGGCGTGATTTGCTGGCGTGGCGGTGTCAGCAGGTACGCGTAGGCCTGGTGGTGACTGCGACCGACCCGACCGCGCAACTGGTGCAGCTGCGCCAGGCCGAATTTGTCGGCGCGTTCGATGATGATGGTGTTGGCGCTCGGCACGTCAATACCGGTCTCGATGATGGTCGAGGCGATCAGCACATTGAACCGCTTGTGGTAGAAGTCGCTCATCACCTGTTCGAGTTCGCGTTCGCGCATCTGCCCGTGGCCAATGCCGATCCGCGCCTCCGGCACCAGTTCGGCGAGGTCGGCGGCGCACTTCTCGATTGTCTTCACATCGTTGTGCAGGTAGTAAACCTGACCACCGCGCAGCAGCTCACGCAGCAGTGCCTCTTTGACCGTGCTCTTGTTGTGCTCCATGACGAACGTGCGCACCGACAGGCGACGTGCCGGCGGCGTGGCGATGATCGACAGGTCGCGCATGCCTGATACCGCCATGTTCAGCGTGCGCGGAATCGGTGTGGCTGTCAGCGTGAGGATGTCGACTTCACTGCGCAGAGCCTTGAGCTGTTCCTTCTGGCGGACCCCGAAGCGGTGCTCTTCGTCGATGATCACCAGCCCGAGGTTTTTGATCTTCACATCGTCGGACAGCAATTTGTGGGTGCCGATAACGATGTCGATTTTGCCTTCGGCCAGGTCCGCGATGGCGGCATTCACTTCCTTGGTCGACTTGAAGCGGCTCATCACTTCCACGCTGACCGGCCAGTCGGCGAAGCGGTCGCGGAAGCTGTTGTAGTGTTGCTGGGCGAGCAGGGTGGTTGGCACCAGAATCGCTACTTGACGACCGCCGTGTACCGCGATGAACGCTGCGCGCATCGCCACTTCGGTCTTGCCGAAACCGACGTCGCCGCAGACCAGTCGGTCCATCGGTTTGGGGGCGAGCATGTCGGCGCGCACGGCGTCAATCGTGGTTTGCTGATCCGGCGTCTCTTCGAACGGGAAGCCCGCACTGAAGGTCGCGTAATCAGCTTTCGGATCTTCAAAGGCATGCCCTTCGCGAGCGGCGCGGCGGGCATAGATATCGAGCAGCTCGGCGGCTACGTCACGCACCTGTTCGGCGGCTTTGCGTTTGGCTTTTTGCCACGTCTCGGAACCCAGGCGGTGCAGCGGAGCCAACGCATCGTCGCTGCCGGTGTAGCGAGCGATCAGGTGTAAGTTGGCCACCGGCACATACAGCTTCGCGCCTTCGGCGTATTGCAGGGTCAGGAATTCGGCGGCCTGATCGTCGATTTCCAGAGTCGCCAGGCCCAAGTAGCGGCCGACGCCGTGATCGATGTGTACCACCGGAGCGCCTTCACGCAGTTCGGTGAGGTTTTTGATCACCGCATCGTTGTTGCCATCGGCGCGTTTTTCACGACGCCGGCGCTGCATTACGCGTTGGCCGAACAACGGGCTTTCAGCAATCAGAGCCAGGTTCGGATCGTCCAGCAGAAGGCCTTCATCCAGCGGTGCAATGGTGATCGCCAGGCGATCCTTGCTCGCGAGAAAATCCGGCCAGCTGTCGACGGTTTTCGGTCGCAGTTTCAGGCGTTCGAGCAATTCCAGCAGCACTTCACGACGGCCCGCGGACTCTGCGGTAAACAGCACTCGCCCGGTGAATTCGTCGAGGAAACCGGCCAGCGCCGCCAGCGGTTGAGTGGCCTTGGCTTCGATGGCCAGGTTCGGCAGTGGCTGAGCCGGGAAGCGCTCGCGCCCGACGCCGGTTTCAACGTCTTGTTGGCTGGCCACCACGCGCGGCCAGCTTTTCAGGCGCGCGAAGCAATCCTCCACCGGCAGGAACAGCTCTGCGGGTGGTAATAAAGGACGCGAAGGATCGACGCGGCGCTCCTCATAGCGATTGCGCACGTCGTTCCAGAAGTTCTCTGCCGCCTGCTCGATGCCAGGCAGGGAAAACACTTGGGTGTCTTGCGGCAGGTAGTCGAAGAGCGTCGAGGTTTCGTCGAAGAACAGCGGCAAGTAGTACTCGATACCTGCAGGTGTAATCCCACTGCTTAAGTCCTGGAAGATCGGGCAACGACGGAAATCGACATCGAAGCGCTCACGGAAGCGCGCCTTGAAACGTGTGACCGCATCCTTTTGCAGCGGAAACTCCCGCGCCGGCAGTAGGCGAACGGTGTCGACCTTGTCGATGGAGCGCTGGCTGTCAGGATCGAAGGTGCGCAGGGTCTCGATTTCGTCGTCGAACAGGTCGATCCTGAACGGCAGTTTACTGCCCATCGGGAACAGATCGATCAATGAGCCGCGGACGGTGAATTCGCCGTGCTCGTACACCGTATCGACGTAGCGATAGCCGCTGGCTTCAAGCCGGGTGCGCATCTGCTCGACGTCGAGTTTCTGGCCGACGTCCAGGACCAGGCTGCTGCCGAGCAGGAATCGGGTTGGCGCCAGGCGATGCAGGGCGGTGGTGATCGGCACGACCAGAACGCCATGGCTCAGCTCCGGTAGCCGATAAAGGCTGGCGATGCGCTGGGAAATGATGTCCTGGTGCGGCGAGAACAGGTCGTAGGGCAGGGTTTCCCAGTCCGGGAAATGCAGCACAGGCAAATCCGGGGCAAAGAAACTCAGCTCCTGTTCGAGCCGTTCGGCACTTTGGCTGTCGGCGGTCAGTAGCAGGGTAAAGCGCTTGGCAGCGCTGGCGGCCTCGGCAATAGCCAGGCTCAGGGCGGCACCGGGCAGATTGCCCCAGTGCTGTTTACCTGCAGCGGCAGGGAGATGCGGTAGACGCAGAACAGGCACGGAAGGTTGAGCTCCAAGCGTTGCGACAAAGTCGGCAATTGTAGCGGCCCGAGGTGCCGGCTGTCAGTTGCAGACTGTGTCTATTAAGCAGATTTGGCGAAATGTAGTGGTAATGACAAAAACCGGCGGTTTTTTACTGATAATTGGCAAAAATGTAGTGCCAAAAACGTTATGTGTTTCGGAGGGTTACGGACATGTTGCCGTCGTGTCCAAAAAATTGACTGCTCTGAAAGCCCCGGATTTATTGGGCTATAGCGTGGCGTAATTTTTTTGAAGACGAATTTGTTACGGCTCGCACGTCAGGCGCGCATTGCTACGGGAGGGACTCGGCGGCATAATGTAGCCCCTTTTTTCTGCCCCTACATACGTGGAAGGTTCCCGTGAATCAGAAGCCCGACCAGTGTCTTGGTGAATGGATCGACCGTGAAGCACTCGCAGAAGCGATGATCCCGCTCATCGGTCAGCTCTACCGCAATAACAATGTGGTGAGCTCGATCTATGGCCGCAGCCTGATCAATCGTTCAGTCATCGCGATTCTCAAAGCGCACCGCTTTGCTCGCCATCGGCAGTCCGACGACAGCGAATTGTCCGTCCACGAAACATTCCCCCTGCTCAAAGCGATGAGCGAGCTCAAGCTCGGCGCCGCTTCGGTAGACCTGGGCAAGCTCGCGGTCAAGTTCAAAGCCCAAAGCAATGGCCGCACCGCCGAGCAGTTCGTTCGTGACGAACTGGCCGATGTGGTGGGTCAGCAGAACGTTGCTCCTCGTAAAGGCACCGACGTTGTCCTCTACGGCTTCGGTCGTATAGGCCGTCTGCTGGCACGCATCCTGATCGAAAAAACCGGTGGTGGCGACGGCCTGCGTCTGCGCGCTATCGTGGTCCGCAAGGGCGCCGAGAACGATCTGGTCAAACGTGCCAGCCTGCTGCGTCGCGACTCGGTTCATGGTCCATTCGATGGCACCATCACTATTGATGAAGCCAACAACACCATCACCGCCAACGGCAACCTGATTCAGGTTATCTACGCGAAAAACCCTACTGAAGTGGACTACACCCAGTACGGCATCAAAGACGCGCTGCTGGTGGACAACACCGGTGTATGGCGTGATGCCGAGGGCCTGGGCCAGCACCTGTCCTGCCCTGGCATCGACCGCGTCGTACTGACCGCGCCGGGCAAAGGCAAGCTGAAGAACATTGTTCACGGCATCAACCACGGCGAAATCACCGCTGACGACAAGATCGTTTCTGCGGCTTCCTGCACCACCAACGCCATCGTGCCGGTACTGAAGGCTGTCAACGACAAGTTCGGCATCGTCAACGGTCACGTTGAAACGGTTCACTCCTACACCAACGACCAGAACCTGATCGACAACTTCCACAAGGGCGATCGCCGTGGCCGTAGCGCCGCGCTGAACATGGTAATCACCGAGACCGGTGCTGCCACCGCTGCTGCGAAGGCTCTGCCGGAGTTGGCTGGCAAGCTGACCGGGAACGCGATCCGCGTTCCGACGCCAAACGTGTCGATGGCCATTCTTAACCTGAACCTTGAGAAAGCCGCCACCCGCGAAGAGATGAACGAGTACCTGCGCTACATGGCGCTGCACTCTGATCTGCATAAGCAAATCGACTTCGTCAACTCGCAGGAAGTGGTATCCACCGACTTCGTTGGCTCGCGCCACGCAGGCGTGGTAGACGCTGAAGCAACCATCTGCCAAGACAACCGTGTTGTTCTGTACGTGTGGTACGACAACGAATTCGGTTACAGCTGCCAGGTAGTGCGCGTGATGGAAGACATGGCGGGTGTTAACCCACCAGCGTTCCCGCGTTAAGCAACAGCGATAAATGAAAACGCCCCGGCACTGTTCGGGGCGTTTTTTTTGCATGGTGCGCCAGGCATGGCGCGTTGCGCGCAAGCGCAACCAGTTTGGCTGTGGTGGCCACGCTGGTGACTTGGAGGTGCAAGTCCTCTACACACCCGGCAAGGGGAAGTGTTAGCCGAAGGCAAGGGTGTCGCGGGTGACTGCGAATCTGAAGGAAGCCTTAGGCAAAATGCTGGCCTGACGAACAGGAAGCGGATGAGGCGGCGTAGCGGGGTAAGGTGGCCATGATTACCAAAGCCCGATACTTGCACGGAACGCTACGACGTAGATCCGACAGGCATAAGCAGGAAGGTCGCGCGAATTACCTTGGGAGATCTGCACGTTTGCCATTGTGCTACCGAGCGTCGTGAGGCGACGGGATGAGCGTGCAGAAGTCAGCCGAGGCCGTAGTAAGTGACGAATAACCCCGTCACCAAGGGCTGAACAGGTTATGCCGCCAGTAGGCGTCAGAGTCTCGTCGAATGTCGAAAAGCAGAACTTTCTCCGAGGGAGAACTGTGACCCCAAGTTCCGGACAGAATCCGCGGGCGACGGCTGGCAGTGCGCAGGCATCGGCGGCGTCTGTGGCGTGGACGAACGCGGAGCCGGACACGCTGATGGAGCGGGTGCTTGCACCGGCAAATCTCAAGCGTGCGTATCAACGCGTGGTCAGCAACAAGGGTGCGCCGGGTGCCGATGGCATGACGGTCGACCAATTGGCTGACTATGTGAATCAGTATTGGCCGACCCTCAAGGTGCGGCTGCTGGCCGGCGAGTATCACCCGCAAGGTGTGCGCGCCGTCGAAATCCCAAAACCCAAAGGCGGAACCCGTCAGTTGGGTATCCCCAATGTGATGGATCGCCTGATCCAGCAGGCTCTGCTGCAACAGCTCACGCCAATCTTCGACCCTCTGTTCTCGGACTACAGCTACGGCTTTCGTCCAAACAGAAGCGCTCACCACGCCATCGAAACAGCCCGTGCCCATGTGGCGGCGGGCCACCGCTGGTGTGTGGAGCTTGATCTTGAGAAGTTCTTTGATCGGGTCAACCACGATGTATTGATGGCTTATGTAGAGCGTCAAATCGAAGACAAGCGTGTGCTCAGGCTCATTCGCCGTTACCTCGAGGCCGGCGTGATGTCAGGCGGTATCGCCAGTCGACGGCAGGAAGGGACGCCGCAAGGCGGCCCGCTCTCGCCGTTGCTGTCGAACATCCTGCTCAACGAACTCGATCGCGAGCTGGAACGGCGGGGTCATTGCTTCGTGCGCTACGCCGATGATGCGAACATTTATGTGCGCAGTCGTCGTGCTGGGGCGCGAGTGATGGCCAGTGTTGAGCGCTTTCTCAATCGGCGTCTGAAACTGACGTTGAACCGGGAAAAGAGCCGTGTGGCAAGGCCTTGGGCCTGTGACTATCTGGGTTATGGGATGAGCTGGCATCAACAGCCGAGGCTGAGAGTGGCGACGATGAGTCTGGGTCGTTTACGCGACCGACTCAGAGACCTGCTGCGCGGAGCGCGGGGCCACAAGATGGCGAACGTCATCGAGCGGATAAACCCCGTACTACGCGGTTGGGCTGGCTACTTCAAGCTGAGTCAGAGCAAGCGGCCCCTTGAGGAACTGGACGGCTGGGTGCGGCATAAACTTCGCTGCATCATCTGGCGTCAATGGAAGCAGCCCTCTACGAGGGCGCGCAACTTGATGCGCTTAGGACTCAGCGAAGCGCGTGCCTGCAAATCAGCGTTCAACGGTCGAGGTCCATGGTGGAGCTCGGGAGCGCCACATATGAATCAGGCGCTGCCGAAGAAACTGTGGGATGGACTCGGGCTGGTCTCGGTACTGGATACGATAAACCGGCTTAGCCGTATAACCTGAACCGCCGTATACGGAACCGTATGTACGGTGGTGTGAGAGGACGGCGGCTGTGAAGCCGCCTCCTACTCGAATCCTCGTTTTACGCGAGGCGTTGGGCTTTCGCGTCTTCACCCAGGCACGCGGCTGCGGTGAACAGCACGTCGGTGGAAGAGTTCAGTGCGGTCTCCGCTGAGTCCTGTAACACGCCGATAATAAAACCGACCGCGACCACCTGCATGGCGATTTCACTCGGGATACCGAACAGGCTGCACGCCAAGGGGATCAGCAACAACGAACCACCCGCCACGCCAGAAGCGCCACACGCACAGATTGCTGCGACAACGCTGAGCAGAATGGCCGTCGGAATATCAACGGCAATGCCCAATGTGTGTACGGCCGCGAGGGTCAGCACGGTGATGGTGATCGCAGCGCCGGCCATGTTGATGGTCGCGCCCAGCGGGATTGATACGGAGTAAGTGTCTTCATGCAGGCCCAAGCGCTTGCTCAGCTCCAGGTTGACGGGAATATTCGCCGCCGAGCTGCGAGTGAAAAACGCGGTGATGCCGCTTTCGCGCAAACACATGAGCACTAATGGATAGGGGTTGCGACGCAGTTTCCAGAACACGATGGCCGGGTTCATCACCAGCGCCACAAAGAGCATGCACCCCAGCAGCACTGCGAGCAGATGCATGTAGCCGAGCAAGGCGCCGAAGCCGGAGGTGGCCAGGGTCGAGGCAACCAGCCCGAAGATCCCCAACGGTGCGAAACGGATGACCAAACGCACGATCAAGGTCACGCCGTTGGACAGGTCGCCGAGTACTTCGCGGGTTGCATCACCGGCATGGCGAATGGCGATGCCCATGCCGATCGCCCAGGCCAGAATGCCGATGAAATTGGCGTTCATCAGGGCGCTGATCGGGTTGTCGACCACGCTGAGCAGCAGATTTTGCAACACCTCGCTGATACCTCCGGGGGCCGTCACCGCGACGTCGTGTGTCGCCAGTACCAGGCTGGACGGGAACAAGGTGCTGGCGACCACCGCTACGACGGCCGCCGCGAAGGTGCCCAGCAGGTACAGAAACAGAATCGGCCGGATGTGGGTTTCCTGGCCATGCTTGTGGTTGGCGATAGAGGCCATGACGAGCACGAACACCAGAATCGGCGCCACGGCTTTGAGGGCCGAGACAAAGACTTTGCCGATGAAGGCGGTGGACATCGCCACATCGGGGGCCAGTAACGCCAACGTGATTCCGGCGATCAGGCCAATGACGATTTGTGTCACTAGGCGCGTGCGTTTCAGGCGTTGCAATAGGGAAGGGGGCGAAGCACTCATAACGGTATCTCTGATTTTTTTAGGTGCGGGTTCCGTGGGGCATGCAGCATAAAACCGGGCAGGCCACAGGAGGGGAACCGAGGGGGAGGCGCGACATCAGTGACAATAATTGGCCGATGAACAGGGTGTACGAATCGCAGGTCGCGGACTTTATCACAGCGAAGTCCTGATCTTTCAGGCCTGTGACGATCTGCCGCCCGACTGTTTAAGTTGATATGTCCGGGCCGAACCAGCGCTGTCGGAAACACTCTGTTAAGATCCACCATCCTCATTTTCTAACTCTGCCAGTGGGCCCTCGGGCTAGCGCTGGTGTCGTCGTTTTTTGGAGTTCTGCATGCTGTTGCCCATTCTTCTGTTGTCCGCCGCCGGGTTTACGGTGCTGACCACGGAATTCGTTATCGTCGGCCTGTTGCCGGCGATCGCTCGCGACCTCGAAGTCACTGTGCCCCAGGCCGGTTTGCTGGTGACGTTGTTCGCCTTTACCGTGGCGGTGTTCGGGCCGTTTCTGACTGCGTACTGCACCCGGTTCGAGCGGCGCAAACTGTTTATCAGCGTCTTGATCATGTTCGGCGTGGCCAACACGGTCGCCGCGTTTGCTCCGAATATCTGGGTGATGGCTGTGGCGCGACTGATCCCGGCCCTCGGGCTGCCGGTGTTTTGGGCATTGGCCAGTGAAACCGCAGTGGACATCGTCGGACCGGACTACGCAGGGCGAGCCATTGCCAAGATCGGCTTCGGCATTGTCTGCGCGACGGTGTTCGGTATTCCCGTTGGCACGTTGATCTCCGATTCTTTCGGCTGGCGCAGTGCCTTCGGTATTCTGGCGGTGATTGCATTTGCCAAGGCCTTGTTGCTGTATGTCTACCTGCCCAAAACCAGCCTGCATCAGCACCCGATAAGTTTCCGTTCACAGTTCAAAATTCTGCGTAGCCCCCTGATGGTGGGGCATGTGCTGTTGTCGGTCATGGTCTTCAGCGGCATGTTCACCGCTTATACCTACCTGGCCGATATTCTTGAGCGCCTGGCTGGCTTCAACGGCACGGTGGTCGGTTGGTGCCTCATGGGCTTCGGAGCGGTGGGGTTGATCGGTAACTCGTTAGGCGGTCGCGCGGTGGATCGTCATCCGTTGATCGCTTCGATGATGTTCTGCGCGTTTATGATTACCGGCATGGTGGCGCTGGTGCCGAACATTCATTCGCCCCTTGGACTGGCGGCGGCGCTGGGTATCTGGGGGGTGACTCAGGCCGCGTTATTCCTGGTCAGCCATGTCCGCTTGATGAAGGCTGCCCCTGAAGCGCCGGCCTTTGCTGCATCGCTGAATATTGCCGGCGCCAATCTCGGCATAGGCCTGGGGGCGATGGTGGGCGGCAAGGTGATCAATTCGGTAGGGCTGGGCAGTCTTGGTTTTGCGGCGGCCGGCTTTATTCTGATGTCCATTTTGCTGGCGATGGCATTGATGACGTTCAAGCCTCGTCAGGTCTGCGCCTGAAGCATTACATCGCAGTAAACAGTTCGCGTCGGGCGCCCTCGGTAATGGCCACAATGCCGGGGTGCTTGACCTTGCGCTCCACCGAAATGGCATAGAACGACTCAGTCACCGCGTCGGTCTGGCCAATCAACTCCACGCCGTATTGGCGTTTAACCTCCTCGGCAATCACGCTCGGGCCAATGAAAATGCCGCTGCCAGATTGACCGAAGGCCTGCATCAGCGCGCTGTCGTCGAACTCTCCAATGATTTGCGGCTGGATTTTCTGCTCCGCAAACCAGCGCTGTAAGCGGCTTCGTATCACCGTTTCCGGCCCTGGAATCAGGAGGGGCGCGCCGTGTAGGCTGCGCGGGAAATCATCGCCGTAGCGTGCTGCCAGCGCGGCAGTGGCAAAAAAACTGATGCCGCACTCGCCAAGCTTCTGGCTGTAGCCCTTGATGTCCAGGTGCGAGGGCATTGGGCTGTCAGAGATCACCAGGTCCAGGCGCTGGATCGCCAGGTCAGCGAGCAGACGCTCCAGCTTGTCTTCGCGGCAGGTGATGCGCAGCGGCTCGTTTAATTCCATGGTCGGCGCGATGAGGCGGTAGACGATGGATTTAGGCACTACGTCCGCGACCCCCACCCGAAACAGGATCTGCTGCTCATTGGGCTGGGCGCGCAGCATCAACTCCAGTTCGCCCCCCAGTTGGAACATTTGCTCAGCGTATGGCAGGGCCTGACGTCCGGCCTCTGTGAGTTCCAGTTGTCGACCGACCCTCTGGAACAGCTCTGTGCTATAGGTTTGTTCGAGTAATGAGATCTGCCCGCTGATGGTTTGCGGTGTCAGGTTCAACTGCTCGCACGCGCGAACGATGCTGCCAGTCTTGGCCACTACCCAGAAATAGTGCAGTTGTCGATAATTGAGCATGGTGATCAACACTTCGTAAAAAACGAAGTATAACCGCTAAAAATACGAATTTCCCTGAAGTGTTTGCCTCTCTAGAATGCGCCCCTATCGCCGGTTCGCCTTTCCGGCGCTTTCTGCTCTATCGAGGAAACCAACATGAAGTTCAAATCCGCGGCGCTGTTGATTGTGTCTTTACTGGTTCTGGCGGGCTGCGAGCAAGCCGAGAAAAGCGCCCAGCAGCTGATGGGCAAGGCGGCTGAAACCGCCAAGCAAGCCATCGACGATACGCACAAAGCCGCAGAGCAAGCGATCAGCGACGCCTCTGGCGGACTGATCAGCAAGAAAGATCAACCGGCTAAAGAGTCGGAAAAAACCGAATCATCGCCCCAAAAAATCTAAATTTTCTTACAACGATTCAGGACTGACCCATGGAATACCTCTTAGAACTCGCTGCAAGCCCTACCGCCTGGGTCGCCCTGGCCACCCTGATCGTCATGGAAGTCGTGCTCGGCATCGATAACCTGATCTTCATTTCGATCCTGACCAACAAATTGCCGGCGCAACACCGTGAGAAGGCTCGGCGCATCGGCATCGGCATGGCGTTGATCTTGCGGCTTGCGTTGCTGAGTACGATCGCGTTTATCGTCCAGTTGACTGAGCCGGTGATCGACATACTGGGCCAGACGTTCTCATGGAAAGACATCATCCTGATCGCTGGTGGCCTGTTCCTGTTGTGGAAGGCGACCACCGAGATCCACCACAGCATGGACCCGGCTTTGGATGATCCGAAGTCTGCTGCGTCCGGCGTGACTTTAGGTTTTGCCGCCGCGATCGGTCAGATCCTGTTGTTGGACATGGTCTTCTCCATCGACAGCATTATTACCGCTGTTGGCATGACCGAGCATTTGCCGATCATGATTATCGCCGTGGTGGTCTCGGTTCTGGTGATGTTGCTGGCCGCTGAGCCTTTGGCCAGGTTCATCAACGACAATCCGACGGTGGTGATGCTGGCGTTGGGCTTCTTGATCATGATTGGCATGACGCTGATCGCCGAGGGTTTTGGCGCCCATGTGCCCAAAGGCTATGTTTACGCGGCGATGGCGTTCTCGGCGACGATTGAGGTGTTAAACATCATGTCGCGTCGGGCAAAGCAAAAGCGTGTGAGCGCTGAAGCTTAACGGGCGAGAAAACGAAAAGGCCGCCAGTACACTCAAGAGTCCTGGCGGCCTTTTTTTGGAAGTATTCAGTCCCTTAATGTGCAGTCGCGCGGTGGGCGGCTGGGGTGTCGGTTTGCGACGCAGGCATCGATTGCGCAGGCGAATGATAGTGCCGACGGCTAATACGCAGTACGCCCCACAACATGGCAGCGGCAACAGTCAGCCAGCCGCAAATCAATAATACGATGGTCATTGTCAGGCTCATCAGTGCCTCCTCTTTGCCCTGCTGCGGGCATGCATACTCTGTCAGTGGCTCTTTTCAACTGACAGTCTAGTCGCTGCTGTGTTTCAGGCTATTGACCAAAGGTCGCCTGCCACCAACCCGTTCGCTCTATCGAATGCAAACAACTGCCTTGAGAGGCTATACCGTTACGGCGCAGCATCCTATGATCGAGGCTCAAGCCGGGAGCGCGAATGCCTGGCGTTTGAACAAGAGAGTGATGATGGTGCGGGTATTGTCTCGAATTCGGGCTGCACTTTTGGCAGCGGGTTGTGTCGTGGTTCTGGTGGGGTGCGCGGGCAGTGTGGCACCTGAAATCAAGCGTTTGCCGGAGCGTGTCGAACTCAGTGGTACGTTCTATAGGGGGGATACCCATCAAAGCGGGCCGCAGGTGCTGGCCAGCATGCTGTCGCAGCAAGGCATCTTGATCACGCCGGGGTTGCTCGATAAACCTCTTCGTTTGCCGGATGCCGAAGACCAGTTGCAGCAGAACATGCAGAGCCTGGCCAGGGAGTACGGCATGCTCGTCTATCCACTGGACAGCAACTTGCCTGCGCTGTTGACACAAGTGGCGGCCGGCTATCAAGTGATGGTGCGCTATACCGAAGGTTCTGCATTCTGGGGAGGGCCGCGGTACGCCATTCTTGCCGGGTACAATCGGCAAAAGCAGACGGTGCTGTTGCGCGCGGGGATGAATCGACGACTGTTGATGGGGTTCGGTAAATTTGAATCGTCGTTCAAGGACGCCGGCGGTTGGGCGGTACTGATTCAGAAGCCAAACCAGATTCCGGCCCAGGTTGATCGCCAGCGCTGGCTAAAGGCTGCCAGTGATCTGGCTCAAGCAGGTCAGGAACAGGCGGCTGCGCGTGCGACCAAGGCATTGAACACGCCGTAAGGCGTTGTTCGCCAGTTGCCTGGCAGCTATGTACGTTGTCGATCTCTGAGTTTAAGCAGGCAAAAAAGCCCCGAATCATCGGGGCTCTCCATGGCAATGCTTCGTACTATTTGGACGCTTCTACTACACCGCTTTGGCGATTCTTTAGGTTCTTCTCGGCTTTGTATTGCAGGGCCACCGAGGGCACGCTGTTACTCTTGCCGGTTTCGACCCAGCTACGGATCCGGCTGGCGTCCGCGAAGTGGGTATATTTGCCAAACGCATCGAGTATGACCAGCGCCACTGGGCGATTGCCCATGGTGGTCACCAATACCAGGCAGTGACCGGCCTGATTGGTGAAGCCGGTCTTGGTTATTTTGATGTCCCAGTTAGGCTTGTTGACCAAGTGATCAGTGTTGCGAAAGCCCAGCGTGTAATTGGGTTTACGGAACGACACAGTCGCTTCTTTGGTGGTGGTCAGTTGAGTCAGCAGCGGATATTTGCGCGCTGCTACCAGCAGCTTGCTCAGATCGCGAGCGGTAGACACGTTATGTTCGGAGAGCCCTGTGGGTTCGACATAGTGCGTACTGGTCATGCCCAGTGCTTTAGCCTTGGCGTTCATCGCAGCAATAAATGCGACATAGCCGCCAGGGTAATGGTGGGCCAGACTCGCCGCCGCACGGTTTTCTGAAGACATCAGAGCAATCAGCAGCATTTCTTTGCGTGGTAATTCGCTCTTGAGTTTTACCCTGGAGAACACACCTTTCATTTCAGGGGTGTTGCTGATATCGACGGAAATGTATTCATCCATATTCTGTCGCGCCTCGACCACCACCAGGCCCGTCATCAGCTTGCTGACGGAGGCGATCGGCACAACCACGTCCGGGTTGCTGGCATAAATCACTTTGTTGGTCTGCAGATCCAGTAGCAAGGCGCTGCCGGAAGCAATCTTCAGCTGTGAGGTGTCTCGTGGCGCCGCAGTGGTTTCAGCGGCGTTGATCGTTGGCGTGATGAAAGTCCCTGAAAATGCAAAAAATAGACTAAGGATGGAAAGGCGGATTTTCACGCGGGCGAACTCATAAGGATGGATATGCCGTTTTGTAACGGGCTATTTCTTAAAAACGAAGCATTTTAGGAGTATGTGCTACGAAAACGATAGGCGCCTGTAAACAAAGGCTTAAAAGTGAAAGATATTTAATGTTGTACCAATTTTGTACCAATCCAGCTTTCCAGCTTCCCGACTTCTGACCAGTCGGTGGTGGAGCTCAGCCACCGAGCGTAAGTGGACAATAGCACCTGGACACTATGCCCAAGCTGCCCAGCGATGAATGCGGGATTCATCCCGGCCATGAGGCACATCGTAGCGCAGGTGTGACGGCAGTTGTATTGGCTTCGCGGCTCCATTTTCAAAACCTCCAAGGCTTTGGCGAAGTGCCCGCCGGGTGTTGACGACGAAAGCATAAACTCTGATCCGCCCGATGGCGGAAACACATAGGGCGCCTCCTTGCGTTTGCGATGGTGCTGCGTCAGTCGGGCATCAGCAATCTTTCTCGCTTCAGTCAGCGTATGCATCGCTCGGCTGTTGAGCATGACCTTGCGGGCATATTTGGTCTTCGTCCGCTCCTCGACAACCCCATCTACGACGATCCGGCAGACATGCGCTACGCGCTTCTCCAGATCGATCTCATCGCGTTTCCCATTCTTGTCAGGCTTGCTCCAGGCTATTACATCTTTAAATCGGCTGGCTGTGATACGGCCAGACCGGTCGGCATGCCACTTGTCAGTGCCCTGAAGTTCCGTTCTCACTATGCCGCTTCCTCGGCCTGATTCAGGTCGTCGCTGGTGCCGTTCATATCGGTGAAGTCGGCATCAACTGTCGCTGCCATGTTCTTGAGCGCTTCATGGCATTCAAGGCCGACGGCTGCGCGCTGCCTCGGCTGCGGCGTAGGCTTCGATGTCCTGCTGCTTCGCGACAGCCAAAAGGTCGGCGAATACTCCGTCGATTTCTGGCGATGGGGATTTCGGGCCGAACGACACACCGGCAGGCGCGAGCAGTTTCGAGGTCCACGTCGAAGCCCAGGGCTACAACCTCAACAATGTCGTCAACCGATGGGGCGGTTGTGCTACGAAAGCGCTAGGCGCCTGCTGTACAGGGGGTAAATATGAAAAATATTTAATGCCTCGCCGGTTTTTTTCGCCTGCTTTTTGCAGTGTCCTTGCTATTGCCGGGTGGGTACTTTTGCGAATCTCAGGGTGGTCCTTTGAGACCAGGCCAATCGACTGGGACTGATAACAAAGAACCCCGCCAATGGCGGGGTTCTTTGTGTGCGACGTAGCCGGTGGCTTCAGTCGTGCAGCGTCTCGGCTGCGTAAAGCGTATTTTCCAGCAGGCATGCGCGAGTCATCGGGCCAACGCCGCCCGGCACTGGCGTGATCCAGCCAGCGCGGGGTAGGGCGGTTTCATACACGACGTCGCCGACCAGTTTGCCGTCTTCCTGGCGATTTATGCCAACGTCGATCACGATCGCGCCTTCCTTGATCCACTCGCCTTTGACCAGGCCAGGCTTTCCAGCGGCCACCACCACCAGGTCGGCGCGGCCGACGTGGCCTGCTAGATCCTTGGTGAAGCGATGGGTGACTGTCACGGTGCAACCGGCCAGCAGCAATTCCATTGCCATCGGTCGACCAACAATGTTGGAGGCACCGACGATCACGGCATCCATCCCGTACAAGTCAACCCCGGTGCTTTCCAGCAGGGTCATGATGCCTTTAGGCGTGCATGGCCGCAGCAGGGGAATACGCTGTGCCAGACGACCGACATTATAAGGATGGAAACCGTCGACATCCTTGTCCGGACGAATGCGTTCCAGCAATTTGGACGCGTCCAGATGTTCAGGTAAAGGAAGCTGAAGCAGAACACCGTCAATTGCCGGGTCGTCGTTCAGGCGATCAATCAGATCGGCCAGTGCTTGCTGCGTGGTTTCAGAAGGCAGGTCATAAGCTTGGGAAAGGAAGCCGACCTCTTCACAGTCTTTACGCTTGTGCGAGACATAAACCTGAGAGGCAGGATCGCTGCCGACCAGGATCACCGCAAGGCCGGGCGTGCGCAGCCCTTGCTGGCGACGCTCGGTGACTCGTTTGGCGATCTGCTGGCGCAGGCCGGCGGCGATCGATTTGCCGTCGATTAGTTGTGCAGTCATTGCGCGTGATTAACCATCGAGAGGGGAAAAAAAGAGAACGCATTCTCGCATGTCAGGAGGTGAGGGCAAAGGCGCTTGGTCTGCAAATTCCTCTAACCCCTTTAATTAAATGAATTTTTTTTAAAAAAGAGTTGACGACCTTCAGGCTCACCTATAACATTCGTCGCACTTGTCGGGCACAGCCTAGCACTGGTTAAGAAGGTCGAGCGGAGTTGATGTTTGATTCGGCGAGACTGAAAGCACTTAGTTTGTAATCGTCCAAGAATACAGATTAACAAGGCGCCCGTAGCTCAGCTGGATAGAGCATCCGCCTTCTAAGCGGATGGTCGCAGGTTCGAGTCCTGCCGGGTGCGCCATTAGGCAGCTTTGGCACAAGTAACGCAACATGGCAATATGGTGGGCGTAGCTCAGTTGGTAGAGCACGGGATTGTGACTCCCGTTGTCGAGGGTTCGATCCCCTTCGTCCACCCCATATTTAGAAAGGCGCCAGATTACTTATCTGGCGCCTTTGCTTTAAAAGCTTGATGCGGATGTGGTGGAATTGGTAGACACACTGGATTTAGGTTCCAGCGCCGCAAGGTGTGAGAGTTCGAGTCTCTCCGTCCGCACCATTACAAACAGCTATTTAATAGCAGAAAACGGCGCAGCACCTGCAAAGGGCTGCGCCGTTTTTGTTTTAGAAGTCTGGATTTTTTAAATCAGTCGCCGGTTTTGGGCTGGAAGGGCGGGTCGCTTCGTCGTATTTGTGTTTCTTGATGATGCTCGACTCGCCCGTCGATCCCTTTTCGGGGTTGGCTGTCAGGGATCGATTGCCGCTCTCTTCTTATATAGAAGCGTCAGTGCAGAGCCCTGGCTTGATTGTCTGTATTTGCTAACAGGGCGTGGCTCAACCGTTTGTCCCCGCCTAAAAATTGCCTGCTGCTTTTTTACCCGTTTTCAGTAGGGTGACTTCTTGAGTTTGACCCACTAGAATGCATGCCCTTGATTCTGGGGTCGGAAACGGCCGGCTAACGTCTGTGCAACGAGGAATATCCATGCAAGTTTCTGTTGAAAATACTTCTGCTCTTGAGCGCCGCATGAGCATCACCGTGCCGGCTGAGCGCATCGAGACTCAGGTCAACAAGCGTCTGCAGCAGACTGCCCAAAAGGCCAAGATTGCTGGCTTCCGTCCAGGCAAAGTGCCAATGAGTGAAATCAAGCGCCGTTTCGGTGCTGATGCGCGCCAGGAAGCTGTAGGCGATGTGATCCAGTCCTCCTTCTACGAAGCTGTCGTTGAGCAGAAGCTGAACCCGGCCGGCGCTCCTTCTATTGAGCCTAAGTCGATCGAAGCTGGCAAAGATCTGGAATACGTCGCAGTTTTCGAAGTGTTTCCTGAGTTCACGGTTGCTGGTTTCGAAGGTATCACCGTCGAGCGCCTGAGCGCTGACGTGGCCGATGCTGATTTGGACAAAATGCTGGAAGTTCTGCGCAAGCAGAACACCCGTTTCGAAGTGGCTGAGCGCGCCGCTCAGAACGAAGACCAATTGAACATTGATTTCGTCGGCAAGGTTGACGGTGAAGTGTTCGCGGGTGGTTCTGCCAAAGGCACTCAGCTGGTTCTGGGTTCCGGTCGCATGATCCCTGGTTTTGAAGACGGTTTGGTGGGCGCTAAGGCGGGTGAGGAGCGCGTTCTGAACCTGACTTTCCCAGAGGACTATCAGAACCTGGACCTGGCTGGCAAAACCGTGGAGTTTACCGTCACTGTAAACACTGTTTCTGAGCCAAAGCTGCCGGAACTGACCGAAGAGTTCTTCGCTCAATTCGGCATCAAGGAAACGGGTCTGGAAGGCTTCCGCACCGAAGTTCGTAAGAACATGGAGCGCGAGCTGCGTCAGGCGATTAAGTCCAAGGTCAAGAACCAGGTTATGGACGGTCTGCTGACCACCAACCCGATCGAGGTGCCAAAGGCGCTGTTGTCCAACGAAGTTGATCGTCTGCGTGTGCAGGCGGTTCAACAGTTCGGCGGCAACATTAAGCCTGATCAGCTGCCGGCCGAGCTGTTCGAAGAACAAGCCAAGCGCCGCGTCGTGTTGGGTTTGATCGTGGCAGAAGTGGTCAAGCAGTTCGACCTCAAGCCCGATGACGCCCGTGTTCGCGAAATGATTCAGGAAATGGCTTCTGCCTACCAAGAACCTGAGCAGGTTGTGTCCTGGTACTACAAGAACGACCAGCAGCTGAACGAAGTGCGTTCGGTTGTGCTGGAAGAGCAAGTTGTGGATACTGTTCTGCAGAAGGCTAGCGTGACCGACAAATCGGTCTCTTACGAAGAAGCAGTGAAACCGGTCGAAGCTCCACAAGCCGACTGACTGTTTTTGCGGTAAGAAGTACACACCATAAGCCAGCCTTCGTGCTGGCTTATGCGTATTCAAGACATAACTATTTGGGAGTGACTGCAGAGCATGTTCCGTAATTCGTATATTCAGCAGAACTCTGATATCCAGGCCGCAGGCGGCTTGGTCCCGATGGTTGTCGAGCAGTCCGCTCGTGGCGAGCGCGCCTACGATATCTATTCGCGTCTTCTCAAGGAGCGAGTGATCTTTCTGGTTGGCCCGGTAGAGGACTACATGGCCAACCTGATCTGTGCGCAACTGCTGTTCCTTGAAGCGGAAAACCCGGACAAGGACATCCATCTGTATATCAACTCCCCGGGCGGTTCGGTGACAGCGGGTATGTCGATTTACGACACCATGCAGTTCATCAAGCCAAACGTGTCGACCACCTGTATCGGTCAAGCGTGCAGCATGGGCGCGTTCCTGTTGACCGCAGGTGCTCCTGGCAAGCGTTTCTGCCTGCCGAACTCGCGTGTAATGATTCACCAGCCATTGGGCGGTTTCCAGGGCCAGGCGTCGGATATCGAAATCCATGCCAAGGAAATCCTCTTCATTCGTGAGCGTCTTAACACGCTGATGGCCAAGCATAGCGGGCACACTCTTGAAGAAATCGAGCGCGACACAAACCGCGATAATTTCATGAGCGCAGAAGCCGCGCGTGATTACGGGTTGATCGATGAAGTGATCAGCCAGCGCCCCGCTTAAAATAAGCAGCTCAAAATAGGCTAGGTCGGCTGCTCCGATCACCAGCGGGCTTGAAAAAGCCCGCAATAGCCTTCATCTTGTGTTGCAAGCCTATCGGATTTGGATCGAACGAATGACTGACACCCGCAACGGCGAGGACAACGGCAAGCTGCTCTATTGCTCCTTCTGTGGCAAAAGCCAGCATGAAGTGCGTAAGTTGATTGCCGGCCCCTCGGTCTTTATTTGCGACGAGTGCGTCGACCTGTGCAACGACATCATCCGTGAGGAGGTGCAGGAAGCCCAGGCCGAGAGCAGCGCGCATAAATTGCCTTCGCCTAAAGAAATCAGCGGCATCCTTGATCAGTATGTAATTGGTCAGGAGCGTGCAAAAAAGGTTTTGGCCGTAGCGGTGTACAACCACTACAAACGCCTGAATCAGCGTGATAAAAAGAATGACGACGTCGAGCTCGGCAAAAGCAACATATTGCTGATCGGCCCGACAGGCTCGGGTAAAACCCTGCTTGCCGAAACACTGGCTCGCTTGCTGAACGTTCCGTTCACCATTGCTGATGCAACCACCCTTACTGAGGCGGGTTACGTCGGTGAAGATGTCGAGAACATCATTCAGAAGCTGCTGCAGAAGTGCGATTACGACGTGGAAAAAGCCCAGATGGGCATTGTCTACATCGATGAGATCGATAAAATCTCGCGCAAATCTGACAACCCGTCCATCACTCGTGACGTTTCAGGTGAAGGCGTGCAGCAGGCTTTGCTCAAGTTGATCGAAGGCACGGTCGCTTCCGTTCCGCCACAAGGTGGTCGCAAGCATCCGCAGCAGGAATTCCTGCAGGTCGACACCCGTAATATTCTGTTCATCTGCGGGGGTGCGTTCTCCGGTCTGGAAAAGGTTATTCAAAACCGTTCCACCAAGGGCGGCATCGGCTTCAATGCAGAAGTGCGCAGCAAGGAAGAAGGCAAGAAGGTCGGTGAGTCCCTGCGTGAAGTCGAGCCTGACGATTTGGTCAAGTTCGGTCTGATCCCGGAGTTCGTCGGTCGGCTGCCAGTACTTGCGACGCTGGATGAGCTTGATGAGGCTGCGTTGATGCAGATTCTCACTGAGCCTAAGAATGCTCTGACTAAGCAGTACGCCAAGCTTTTCGAGATGGAAGGTGTAGACCTTGAATTCCGGGCCGACGCCCTGAAATCGGTCGCTAAACGTGCCCTGGAACGAAAAACAGGTGCCCGTGGACTGCGCTCGATTCTTGAGGGTGTACTGCTCGACACGATGTATGAAATCCCCTCTCAGTCCGAGGTGAGTAAAGTCGTGATCGATGAAAGCGTTATCGAAGGCAAGTCCAAGCCACTGTATATCTACGAAAACAGTGAGCCGGCTGCCAAGGCTGCGCCAGACGCTTAAGCGTCACGCTGCTGGAATAAAGAAGGGGCCTTCGGGCCCCTTTTCTTTTTGCGCGGTTTAACACCTTCTTTAAGCTTGTTTTTTTTGAAGGTAGCCCCCATCTTGGTTTCAAGTTTACTTCCATCTGTTTACGGCCTTATGGCCGCCGTAGAGGCGAAATCATGAAGACAACCATCGAATTGCCTCTCCTGCCATTGCGTGATGTTGTGGTTTATCCGCACATGGTTATCCCGCTGTTCGTGGGGCGCGAGAAATCCATCGAAGCCCTCGAGGCTGCGATGACGGGTGACAAGCAGATTCTTCTGCTGGCTCAGAGAAACCCTGCTGATGACGATCCCGGTGAAGAAGCGCTTTATCGCGTAGGCACTGTCGCTACCGTTCTGCAGTTGCTTAAACTGCCCGATGGCACCGTGAAGGTTCTGGTCGAGGGCGAACAGCGTGGCGCCGTTGAGCGCTTCAGCGAAGTGGACGGCCACTGCCGCGCGGAAGTTTCACTGATTGACGAAGTCGACGCGCCTGAGCGCGAGTCGGAAGTGTTTGTGCGCAGCCTGCTGGCTCAGTTCGAGCAATATGTGCAGTTGGGCAAAAAAGTCCCCGCTGAAGTCCTGTCCTCACTCAACAGCATCGATGAGCCAGGCCGCTTGGTCGACACCATGGCCGCACACATGGCCCTGAAGATCGAGCAAAAGCAGGAAATCCTCGAAATAATTGATTTGTCGGCCAGGGTCGAGCACGTTCTTGCATTGCTGGACGCTGAGATCGATTTGCTGCAAGTCGAAAAACGTATTCGCGGTCGCGTCAAAAAACAAATGGAGCGCAGTCAGCGCGAGTACTACCTGAATGAGCAGATGAAGGCCATTCAGAAAGAGCTCGGCGACAGCGATGAAGGCCACAACGAAATCGAAGAGCTGAAAAAACGTATCGACGCAGCAGGTCTGCCGAAGGATGCGTTGGCCAAGGCCACGGCGGAGCTGAACAAGCTGAAGCAAATGTCGCCAATGTCAGCGGAAGCGACAGTGGTGCGTTCCTATATTGACTGGTTGGTACAAGTGCCGTGGAAGGCTCAGAGCAAAGTGCGTCTGGATCTTGCTCGTGCCGAAGACATTCTCGACGCTGACCATTACGGTCTGGATGAAGTTAAAGAGCGGATTCTTGAATACCTCGCCGTGCAAAAGCGTGTGAAGAAAATTCGTGGTCCGGTGCTGTGCCTCGTCGGTCCTCCGGGGGTGGGTAAAACCTCTCTGGCAGAGTCTATTGCTCATGCCACTAACCGCAAGTTTGTTCGTATGGCACTTGGTGGCGTGCGTGATGAAGCGGAAATTCGTGGTCATCGCCGTACTTACATCGGTTCGATGCCAGGAAGATTGATTCAAAAGATGACAAAGGTCGGTGTCCGCAACCCGCTGTTCCTGCTCGATGAAATCGACAAGATGGGCAGCGACATGCGTGGTGACCCGGCATCTGCGTTGTTGGAGGTGCTTGATCCTGAGCAGAACCACAATTTCAACGATCACTACCTTGAAGTCGACTATGACCTTTCGGATGTGATGTTCCTTTGCACTGCAAACTCCATGAATATTCCTCCGGCGCTGCTGGACCGGATGGAAGTCATTCGTTTGCCGGGTTATACCGAAGACGAGAAGATCAACATCGCCGTCAAATACCTTTCGCCCAAGCAAATTGCGGCCAACGGTCTGAAGAAAGGCGAACTCGAGTTCGATGCCGAGGCGATCCGCGACATCATTCGTTACTACACCCGTGAAGCCGGCGTTCGCGGGCTTGAACGCCAGATTGCCAAGGTTTGCCGCAAGACTGTCAAAGAGCATGCGACGGAAAAACGCTTCTCGGTGCAGGTTACTGCCGAGATGCTGGAGCACTTCCTGGGTGTGCGTAAATTCCGTTACGGGCTGGCCGAGTCTCAGGATCAGATCGGTCAGGTGACGGGTCTGGCTTGGACTCAGGTAGGCGGTGAATTACTCACCATCGAAGCGGCTGTCGTGCCGGGTAAAGGCCAGTTGATCAAGACCGGCTCTCTGGGTGATGTGATGGTCGAGTCGATCACGGCTGCTCTGACTGTCGTCCGCAGTCGTGCCAAGAGCTTGGGGATCCCCTTGGACTTCCACGAGAAGCGCGACACGCACATCCATATGCCGGAGGGGGCGACCCCTAAGGACGGCCCTAGCGCTGGTGTAGGCATGTGCACGGCCCTGGTGTCGGCATTGACCGGGATTCCGGTACGCGCTGATGTTGCCATGACAGGTGAAATTACCTTGCGTGGACAGGTGTTGGCGATCGGTGGTTTGAAAGAAAAACTACTGGCAGCACACCGTGGCGGGATCAAGACGGTGATCATTCCGGAAGAGAACGTACGCGATCTCAAGGAAATTCCTGACAACATCAAGCGTGATCTGCAGATTAAACCAGTTAAATGGATTGACGAGGTCCTGCAAATTGCGCTGCAATACGCGCCGGAGCCCTTGCCGGATGTGGCTCCGGAGATCGTTACAAAGGATGAGAAGCGCGAGTCTGACTCTAAGGAAAGAATTAGCACGCATTAGTACGGATTTGCCTGGGGGGCTTCCTTGACAGCTTTTTAGAGCCCTTGTTATAAAGCGGCTCTTAAGTGTCTGTAGGCCATTCAGCACTCGTTTTTGCTTTCACCAAAAAACTTAGAATCATACTCAAATAGATATAAGGGGACTTAGAGTGAACAAGTCGGAACTGATTGATGCTATCGCTGCATCCGCTGATATCCCGAAAGCTGCTGCTGGCCGTGCGCTGGACGCTGTGATCGAATCCGTCACTGGCGCTCTCAAGGCTGGCGACTCCGTTGTTCTGGTTGGCTTCGGTACGTTCTCCGTAACCGATCGTCCGGCTCGCATCGGTCGTAACCCACAGACCGGTAAGACGCTGGAAATCGCAGCCGCCAAAAAACCAGGTTTCAAAGCCGGTAAAGCACTGAAAGAAGCTGTTAACTAAGTTCGATTCAGGTTTTTACCTATCCGGGTCGGGGTCATGCCTGACCTGGCAGCGGAGCGGTCGTCCAATCAGCAATTTGCCGATTTGAGACGCCGAGGCTCGCAAGTTCGAGTCATCGGTCCGCTCCGCCAGTTACGAGAAGGCGCATCCTCGGATGCGCCTTTCTTCTATCCGGATTCTACCCACGCTCCACGGTTGCCTAATTTTGAAGTTCAACCGTTTCTGGGGGACGCATGCTGCAGAATATCAGGGACAATTCACAAGGCTGGATTGCCAAGACCATTATTGGAGTCATCGTTGCACTGATGGCTTTGACCGGTTTCGACGCCATCTTCAAGGCCACTACGCACAGCAATGATGCGGCCAAGGTCAACGGTGAAGAAATTAGCCAGAACGAGCTCAGTCAGGCCGTCGATATGCAACGCCGTCAGCTGATGCAACAGCTGGGCAAGGATTTCGATGCCTCATTGCTTGACGAAAAGATGCTACGCGAATCAGCGCTTAAAGGCCTGATCGATCGTAAGCTGCTGCTGCAAGGCGCAGAAAAATCGAAATTTGCGTTCTCTGAAGCCTCCTTGGACCAAGTGATCCTGCTGACGCCGGAGTTCCAGGTCGACGGTAAGTTCAGCTCTGAGCGTTTTGACCAAGTGATTCGTCAACTGGGCTACAGTCGGCTGCAGTTCCGCCAGATGCTGGCTCAGGAAATGCTGATCGGCCAGTTGCGCGCCGGCTTGGCGGGCAGTGGTTTTGTCACCGATGCACAGGTCTTGGCTTTCGCTCGTCTGGAAAAACAGACTCGTGATTTCGCTTTCCTGAACATCAAGGTGGACCCTGCAGCGGTGAAGTTGACCGACGATGAGGTCAAGGCCTACTACGACGAACACGCCAAGGAATTCATGACACCTGATCAGGTTGTTATTGATTATCTGGAGTTGAAGAAGGCTTCATTCTTTGATCAGGTCGCCGTCAAGGACGAAGACCTGCAAGCGGCGTATCAGAAAGAAATCGCTAACCTGGCTGAACAACGTCGTGCTGCGCACATTTTGATCGAAGTTAACGACAAGATGACCGAAGCCCAAGCCAAGGCCAAGATCGAAGAGATTCAAGCGCGCCTGGCAAAGGGTGAGAAGTTCGAAGCTCTGGCTAAAGAGTTCTCCCAGGATCCGGGTTCGGCGAGCAGTGGGGGCGATCTCGGATATGCAGGTCCTGGCGTTTACGATCCAGCCTTTGAAAAAGCGCTGTACTCGTTGACCAAGGATCAGGTCTCGGCTCCGGTTCGTACCGACTTCGGTTTCCACCTTATCAAGCTGTTGGGTGTTGAAGCGCCTGAGGTGCCGACGTTTGCCAGCTTGAAAAACAAGCTGACTCGCGAACTGAAAACCCAGCAGGTCGAACAACGATTTGTCGAGGCCACGAAGCAACTGGAAGACTCGTCATTCGAAGCGTCCGACTTGGCCCAGCCAGCGCAAGACCTGAAGCTGACCGTTCACACTTCGGCTCCGTTCGGCCGTGAGGGGGGGGACGGTGTTGCCGCCAATCGTGCTGTTGTGACAGCTGCGTTCAGTCCGGAAGTGCTGGATGAAGGTGCCAACAGCACCGCCATTGAGCTGGACCCGGAAACGGTGATCGTCTTGCGTGCCAAGGAGCATCGCAAGCCTGCGCAACTGCCACTGGAAGCTGTCGCTGCCAGCATCCGCGTGCAATTGGCCAAGGAACACGCAAGTGCCGCCGCCAAGACCAAGGCTGAGGCGTTGATTGTTAGCCTACGCGATGGCAAGACGCCGCTTGATAAGCCAATCGACGGCCAGAGCTGGAAGATCACTGAAGCGGCCACTCGCGCTCAGGAGGGGGTTGACCCTACTGTTCTGCAAGCGCTGTTCCGCATGCCCAAGCCTGTGGCCAAGGGTAAGCCAACCTTCAGCAATGTGACCCTGGCCGATGGTAGCCTGGTGATCGTCCGTCTGAACGGCGTCAACGAAGCTGCTGCGCCGACCGATGAAGAGAAGGCTCAATACCGTCGCTTCCTCGCCTCGCGTATTGGTCAGCAAGACTTTGCTGCCTTCCGCAAACAGCTGGAAAGTCAGGCTGACATCAAGCATTACTGATGCCTGATTGAGGTGTCTGCAACATAAAACCCCGGCCTAAAAGCTGGGGTTTTTTGTGGTGCGCCAGGCATGGCGCGTTGCGCGCAAGCGCAACCAGTTTGGCTGTGGTGGCCACGCTGGTGACTTGGAGGTGCAAGTCCTCTACACACCCGGCAAGGGGAAGTATTAGCCGAAGGCAAGGGTGTCGCGGGTGACTGCGAATCTGAAGGAAGCCTTACCTCGAGGCCGGCGTGATGTCAGGCGGTATCGCCAGTCGACGGCAGGAAGGGACGCCGCAAGGCGGCCCGCTCTCGCCGTTGCTGTCGAACATCCTGCTCAACGAACTCGATCGCGAGCTGGAACGGCGGGGTCATTGCTTCGTGCGCTACGCCGATGATGCGAACATTTATGTGCGCAGTCGTCGTGCTGGGGCGCGAGTGATGGCCAGTGTTGAGCGCTTTCTCAATCGGCGTCTGAAACTGACGTTGAACCGGGAAAAGAGCCGTGTGGCAAGGCCTTGGGCCTGTGACTATCTGGGTTATGGGATGAGCTGGCATCAACAGCCGAGGCTAAGAGTGGCGACGATGAGTCTGGGTCGTTTACGCGACCGACTCAGAGACCTGCTGCGCGGAGCGCGGGGCCACAAGATGGCGAACGTCATCGAGCGGATAAACCCCGTACTACGCGGTTGGGCTGGCTACTTCAAGCTGAGTCAGAGCAAGCGGCCCCTTGAGGAACTGGACGGCTGGGTGCGGCATAAACTTCGCTGCATCATCTGGCGTCAATGGAAGCAGCCCTCTACGAGGGCGCGCAACTTGATGCGCTTAGGACTCAGCGAAGCGCGTGCCTGCAAATCAGCGTTCAACGGTCGAGGTCCATGGTGGAGCTCGGGAGCGCCACATATGAATCAGGCGCTGCCGAAGAAACTGTGGGATGGACTCGGGCTGGTCTCGATACTGGATACGATAAACCGGCTTAGCCGTATAACCTGAACCGCCGTATACGGAACCGTATGTACGGTGGTGTGAGAGGACGGCGGCTGTGAAGCCGCCTCCTACTCGAATCGCGTAATACCGTCTGAGCGGTGGGTTTCATGACCTGTGGGTAGGCGCCGGATGAGGCTTTGCGGCAGGTCGTGGATAATTACCCGTAGGCGACTTTCCCCTGTAAAGGATGGTCAGTCACTCTGTAACTGTTTTAAGACACTAATCGTTGCTCCACTAAGCATCGATCTGTTGCACAATACGCGCCGAACCGTTTTCTTCAGGATGTTCAATGTTTAGATCATTTCCCATGCGTGCCGTCGGGCTGGCGTTGATACTGGCCACGGTTGCCGGTTGTTCGTCGAAAAAGGCTGCCATCTATGAGCATGAGAACTTCGACGACTCTGGGACGTTTTCACGCAACTACCCGGTGAGTGATGCGCAGAGCTGCGAAGCCGCGCGCCGTGCCTTGCTCAGTCAGGGCTACATCATCACCAGTAGTGATCCGAAACTGGTCAGCGGGCACAAAAGCTTTCAGCAAACTGGCGAGACTCACATGGAGATCAGCTTCAGTGTGGTGTGTGCCGAAGACGGTAGCGCCGGGCACCGTGCGACGATGTTTGCCAACGCCTTGCAAGATCGCTATGCACTGAAGAAAACCAATAATTCCGCCAGTCTTGGTGTTGGCGTGTTGGGCTCAGTGTCGATGCCGATCGGCTCGTCGGATGACTCGATGGTCAAGGTCGCCAGCGAAACGGTTTCTTCGGCCAAGTTCTACGAGCGTTTTTTTGCATTGGTGGAGCTGTTCCTGCCACCTGAAGTGAAGAAGGCCGCGCACATCACTGAAAAGCCGAAAACTGATCTTGGTATGCCGGAAGCCAAGGCCGCGCCGGCGCCGGTGGTCTCGACCCCGGCGGCCGCTGCGGAGTCCGTACCCGCCGCCGCGCCAGCGCCCGCTGCTGTGGTCGAACCGGTTGCACCGGTCGAATCCACTCCGGCACCGGCAGCCTCTGAGCCTGTGGTGCCTCCGGCTGAAGCAGCACCGATCAAGCCTAGCGAACCGACGCCATCTGCCCCTGCAGAAGAAAGCGTAACGCCGCCTCCTGCGAGTTCGTTGCCCGCTCCAACCGAGCCGATTCCTGCGCTTCCTCAATAGTTAGTTTCTCGGTGTAACGGGATCGCGTCATATGACGACGATCCCGTCGCGGTTCTCCCGATTGATCTGCTTCAACGCTGGCTAATGTCCTACGGCCCGTATCGACAAAAATCCTGTGATAAATTCCTGACCGCCTGCTACGTTTTATCAAGTAGTGGCTGAGCTTTACGTCTGCGTCATTTTTCTTTCACGCGGGCACTTTATGCTCAAGGCGCAGGTCATTTGTTCAGGCCATTTTTAAAACGAGCGGTAGGAGATTACGCAATGGACGAATACCAAGAAGAGCTGCTTGATTATCAGGCTTTTGAGTTAGACCCTCTGGAGCCGGCCGAAGACGCGACCGAACTCTAGCGCTTAAGAGGATTGTCGATGACTGCGGCGAAACTCGCCGGGTGTCTGGCCGTTCCAGCGTTTGAAAGCCCTTTGAAAGGCTTCGGCAGAGGCAAACCCCAGCAGATAGGCGATCTCCCCGAAGGCGAGTTCGGTGTCGCGGATATAGGTCATCGCCAGGTCGCGGCGGGTGTCGTTGAGAATGGCGCGAAATTGCGTGCCTTCGTCTGCCAGTTTGCGCCTTAAGGTCCAGGTCGGCAGCTTCAAGCGTGCGGCCACTTCTTCAAGCCCCGGTTCCCGACCACCATTGAGCAACGGCCCCAGTAACTGAGTGATGCGTTCGCGCAGGCTGCGGGTGCGTGTCATTTGTTCCAATTCCCGTTCACACAGTTGCAGCAGATGTCGCCACGTGCTTGGGCAATGTTGCGGATTGCGCTGAGCGAGGCTGGAGAGGCTCAGACGCAGTTGATTGTGTTCGCCGCCAAAGTGGATTGGACAATCCCCTAGCACGCCATAGGCGTCGCGATAAACCGGTGCTTCGAATTCGATCTCGATCCGTTCTGCGCGCAGAGGGGAATCGCTCAAGCTGGATAATTGCGTTAGCCAGCCGGCGATGATCGAGTCCACCACGAAGCGGTTGTAGGCGTTGTAAGGGCTGATGGAGTAGAACCGCAACCACGCGCCCTGTGCGTCTTCGTGCAAGCTCGATTGGCCGCGATAGTTGGAGCCGTATAAGGCTTCGAAGCGAATCAGGCATCGCGCCGCCTCGCGAATAGTCGGTGCCTGGGCGGCGGTGACGCCGGCCAGTCCGGCCTGGTTCAGACGACTGAGTTGGCCCATGCGTAAACCAAGTGCCGGGTCGCCGGTCAATTGAATCGCGCCGTGGCCAAGACGCATGTAACGCGGGATAGACAATCGAGCACCGGCTTCAGCCAACCGAGCGCCATCGAGGCCGTATTGATCAAGCAGCGGCTGTGGGTCGATATTGTGACTCTGTACCGCATTGGCCAAGCTATGGACAAAGCCTACCGACAGATCCCCGAGGCGCATCGGGAGTGCTTTCATCGCTTATAACCAGAGGTTCAGCAAACGCGCGCCACGGGCGTTGCTGTCGGCGGAATGCTGCGCGTTACTGCTGAGGAAGCTCTGACCGGCGCTGCTCTTGTCCCAAAACTGACCGCGCAGGAATACGCTCACACCGGCAGTTGTTTGGCTGTTGGGCGGTTGAGCGATCAGGGTGAGACGATGCCAAGCTTGGCCTTCGCTAAGCTCGCCGGGCTTGAGACTGATGGAGCCTGGCGTCGATAGACCTTTGTAGCCGCTCCACGGTTTTTCCCACGTACCGCGTCCGACAATGAAGGCTGGAACCGCCACCAGTTTTGCGCCTTGTTCGTCGAGCTTGCGGTAGTTGTCGGGGTACCAGCTATCGCTGCCGATCAGAATTCCCAAGCGACCCGCCGGGGTATCGATGACATTGAGTGTGTGCTCGGCGTTGGCGGTCAGGGTGTCCTGATCCTCGAAAGTCGGGTGGATTTGCCGTTGCGGTTGGCCTATTGGCAGTCCATCACGGCCGAATACCACACTGCTGTTGAACAAAGGACCACGACCGATTTTCAGGGTGCCGTCGCTCACGCTTGGCTCAGGCAGCACGATAGTGCCGGCTACCAGCGTCACGTGAAACTCTTTGGCCAAGCCACCAAACAACGCCTGGTAGTCCTTGGCCATGTTTTTGGCTTTCATACGCAGATGGGCATCATCCACACGGCTTGTGCCTTTGGCACTGATCAGGGCACGGAGAAACTGTAAGGGATTGCTCGCCGCCAGCCAGTTCATGGCTTCTTCGAACGTGCTGGCCTGGTATAGCTCGTCTTTCTCGCCACTGACCATCAACCAGGTGCCGATATGCTCGGGCAGTACGACGATGGTTTTTTCATTCAGCAGACCCTCGTCGTGTGCCTTACTCAGGTAGGCGGCGAGCTTGCGATGCAAGCGCTCAGGACTTTGATAGTCAGTTGGGAACAACTCTGGCTGGATCCCCAAAACATTGCCGCGATCGGCGGGAGTGCCTTGGTTGTCGGTCAGATTTATCCGCAGGTCAGACAGGTAATGGCCCACCGGCCGGTCTGCGGCCCACATGGCGTAGGTTGTGAGGGCGGCAGTCAGCGCCATGGAGAAAGTCAGGTAGAGAAGTCTGCGCATGGGAAAACAATCAACGGCCGTGTGCAGGACATGGCTCTTCATTTGGATTTGGACCGAGGATAAAGGCAATCAAGGGCTGAGTGGGCAAATTTCTGTTTTCTCGGGTTTTTTTTCGCTTGTAGCTGAATTTTTACGTCGCAAAACAGTAATCAGTGGGTGGGTAATTCGGGGGGGGCGCGGTTGCGCTGTAATGCAAGGAAGCATTAAGTGAAAGAGCGGGTGCTGGTTTGATTGTTTCGCTCATCTCGGTTTTTACTACACCGTATAGGACGCGTGAATTCTGGACCGCGCCGCGATCACAGGAGGGCGCTCTGCCAGTGCTTGTCAAAAGGCGATGCACATTTTGATCAATAAGTTGTCAGTTTCGGTCATTGAGCGACAGCGGCGGGGCTCTTAGTCTGTCGAACATGACTGATGGGAGCCAAAGAGCTCCTGCACTTTTCCGTGATCGCTCGATGTGGAGTTACCGATGGCCGCCGCTCATTACCCGCACCTGCTGGCCCCGCTGGACCTGGGTTTTACCACGCTGCGCAACCGCACCTTGATGGGCTCGATGCACACCGGTCTTGAGGAAAAGCCCGGCGGTTTCGAACGCATGGCTGCGTACTTTGCCGAGCGTGCCCGCGGTGGCGTTGGCCTGATTGTCACCGGTGGGATTGGTCCGAACGATGAGGGCGGCGTGTATTCCGGCGCCGCCAAGCTAACCACCGAAGAAGAAGCTTTCAAACATCAGATTGTGACCCGCGCGGTGCATGAAGCGGGTGGCAAAATCTGCATGCAGATTCTCCATGCCGGGCGTTATGCCTACAGTCCAAAGCAAGTGGCACCGAGCGCAATCCAGGCGCCGATCAATCCGTTCACGCCCAAAGCGCTGGACGAAGAAGGCATCGAGAAACAAATCAGCGATTTCGTCACCTGTTCCACCCTGGCGCAACAGGCCGAGTACGACGGCGTCGAAATCATGGGGTCCGAGGGTTATTTTATTAACCAGTTCCTCGCAGCCCACACTAATCACCGCACTGACCGCTGGGGCGGTTGTTACGAAAACCGCATGCGCCTGCCAGTGGAAATCGTGCGTCGTGTGAGGGAAGCAGTCGGTCCACACTTCATCATAATTTTCCGCTTGTCGATGCTCGATCTGGTGGCAGGCGGCAGCACGTGGGAAGAAATCGTGCAGTTAGCCAAAGCCATCGAACAGGCCGGCGCGACGATCATCAACACCGGTATCGGCTGGCACGAAGCACGAATTCCGACCATCGCCACCAAAGTCCCGCGAGCGGCATTCAGCAAGGTCACTGCCAAGCTGAGGGGCTCGGTGAACATTCCGCTGATCACCACCAACCGCATCAATACCCCGGAAGTGGCCGAGCAAATTCTGGCTGAAGGCGATGCCGACATGGTTTCCATGGCACGGCCGTTCTTGGCCGACCCGGATTTCGTAAACAAGGCTGCCGCTGGACGTGGTGATGAAATCAATACCTGCATCGGCTGCAACCAGGCCTGCCTGGACCATACGTTTGGTGGCAAGTTGACGACGTGCCTGGTCAATCCGCGTGCCTGTCATGAAACCGAACTCAATTACCTGCCGGTGCAGCAGGTCAAGAAAATCGCCGTGGTCGGTGCCGGTCCTGCTGGGCTGGCCGCTGCCACCGTCGCCGCTGAGCGCGGGCATCAGGTGACGCTGTTTGATTCGGCCAGCGAAATTGGCGGCCAGTTCAACATCGCGAAGCGGGTGCCGGGCAAGGAAGAGTTCTTCGAAACCCTGCGCTACTTCAACCGCAAGTTGCAGACGACCCATGTTGACGTGCGCTTGAACAGCCGTGTGGACGTTGCGCAACTGGTGGCGGGTGGTTACGACGAAATTATTCTCGCGACCGGCATTGCGCCCAGAACCCCCGCAATCCCGGGCATAGAGAGTGCCAAGGTGCTGAGCTATCTGGACGTGATTCTCGAGCGCAAACCGGTGGGTAAGCGTGTGGCCGTGATCGGTGCCGGAGGCATTGGTTTCGATGTCTCGGAGTTTCTGGTACAGCAAGGCGTCGCCACCAGTCTGGACCGCGAGGCATTCTGGAAAGAGTGGGGCATTGACACGCACCTTGAGGCTCGCGGCGGTGTCGCCGGAATCAAGGCCGAGCCGCATGCGCCGGCCCGTGAAGTGTTCCTGTTGCAACGTAAAAAATCCAAGGTCGGTGACGGCTTGGGCAAGACCACAGGCTGGATTCATCGCACGGGCCTGAAGAATAAACAGGTGCAGATGCTCAACAGCGTCGAGTACCTGAAAATCGACGACGATGGCCTGCACATCCGAATTGGCGAAACCGGTGAGCCGCAGGTGCTGGCGGTGGACAACATCGTGATCTGTGCCGGTCAGGACCCGCTGCGTGAATTGCAGGAAGGTCTGGTGGCGGCCGGGCAGAGCGTGCATCTGATCGGTGGCGCCGATGTGGCGGCTGAGCTGGATGCCAAGCGCGCAATTAACCAAGGGTCGCGCCTGGCGGCTGAGTTGTAGCCTATAGGTGGTGCGAATGGCCATCGCGAGCGTGCTCGCGATGGCGGCCTTTGAGCGACTAGAATGGCGGCTCTTTCTGAGCACGATCAGGCGCTAATGCTTTTTCCTACCGTCAACTGGCTACCTAAACCCTCTCTTGACCCTCTTCGTCTGGAATGGCTCAGCGCCGCCGGCATAGAAGTTGCGATCCTGCGCCTGGATCAGATCGACCCCCTTATCAGCGGCAACAAGTGGTTCAAACTCATCAAGCACCTTGAGGCGGCGGCGCAGACCGGCGCCGAGGGCATTATTAGCCTCGGCGGTGCTTACTCCAATCATCTGCATGCACTGGCGGCGGCGGGCAAACGGTTTGGTTTTTCCACCGTCGGCCTGCTGCGCGGTCATCCACAAGACAACCCGACAGTGACGGATTTGCAAGACTTCGGCATGCAATTGCATTGGTTGGGTTACGCCGGTTATCGGGAGCGGCATGAGCCGGGCTTCTGGCAGCCGTGGCAGGATCAATACCCGACGTTGTACTGCGTGCCTGAAGGCGGCGGTGGATTGCGCGGAGCACTGGGCTGCACGCAGCTTCGGGAGCGGGTGCGCGAGCAACTGAGTGGTTTGGGCTGGAATGACTACGACGGTTGGTGGCTCGCCTGCGGCACCGGCACCACCTTGGCCGGTTTGGTGCTGGCGGAATCAGGCGAACGCCCGGTGTATGGGGCGCTGGCAGTGCCTGACGATCACGGCGTGGCGCAGCAGGTTGAGTCGATTGTGCGAGACGCCGGTTTGCAGGCTCCCGCTTACGAGTTGCTGGACGCCAGTCGTGGCGGTTTTGCCAAGGTGGATTCGGTGTTACTCGACTTCATTGCACAGACCGAGCAGGCGAGCGGTATTCCCCTGGAATCGCTTTACACCGGCAAGGCGCTGTTGGCGCTCAAGTCGCGCGTTGAAATGGGGATATTCTCCAGAGGCACGCGGCTGGTGTTTATCCACACGGGTGGTTTGCAGGGGCGACGTGGCGGCGACTCAGCGCGCTAGACCGAATGCCCTTTTGGCGGGGGGAAGGGCCCTCGCCACAGCAGCGTTTCTGCGGTTTAACCACGCTTGGGCATCATTCGCAGCAAGGTGTTATCGCGCACCACGTAGTGATGGTAGAGACCGGCCAAGGCATGCAACCCGATCAACCAGTAACCGATGGTGCCGCCGAGTTCATGCCAGCCCTGAATCTGCTTGGCCAGCGCCTTGTCTTCCGAGATGAGTATGGGGAGGTCAAAACCGTAGAACATCACCTGATCTCCTTTGGCGCTGGTGACCAGCCAACCGAGGATTGGCATGGCGATCATGAACAGGTACAGCGCCCAGTGCATTAATCTGGCGAGCAGTGTCTGCCAGTGCGGGGAGGCCGGAAAAATCTGCGGCGCAGGCCCCAAGCTGCGCGCAAACAGACGGAACCAGACCAGCACGAATACCGTCAGGCCCAGCATGAAGTGCGTTTCGGTGATCAGCGTTCTGCCACCGCTGCCTTTGGGGAAAATTCCGCGAAACTCTATGCAGGCATAAACCAGTGCCAACAGGACCAGCATCAACCAGTGCAACATGATCGATACGGTGCTGTAGCGCGATTCTGAGTTTGTCCAGGGCATACGGTATTCCTCACAGGTCTGGTCGAACCACCGTTCTAGTTCGACGGAGTGCTTTAACTGTAATCCCACCTCACTGTTTTTGCCTGAGCTAAGTCATTATTTTTCACCATGCGCTGTTTTGGGTGGGTGGCCGTTGGGTCTCGGAAACTGGACTGATCGAGAGCGGCAGGTGTACGGGTTTAAGAACGTAACGTATAAAAAGTTCTGAATAGGTGTTTTTCTGGCGTGGGTTGTAACTGGCTATTGTTTATATTTTGTATTTACGTGGACTTTGAGTGTGCTGGAAAGTTAGTTATTGTCGGGGCATGAAAGTTTGTCAGGGTGACAAGCTAACAAAACCCGTGATTACTTTATCGGGTAACTAAAAGGATTTATCGATGACTATTAAAGTGATGAGTGGCGTGAAAACTTATTGTGGCGCTGTAAAAAAAATGATGGCTAAACCACCCACTCCCAAGCCTAAGCCTTCTGTTAAACCACCGTTGACCAAACCACCGGTCAAGCCGCCGGTTAAACCGACAGTTCCTGTAAAGCCGCCGGTTAAACCGACAGTTCCTGTAAAGCCACCCGTTAAACCGACGGCCCCTGTAAAACCACCCGTCAAGCCGACAGCGCCTGTAAAGCCGCCCGTCAAGCCAGCTCTGCCGCCTGGGAAGCCACCCATCAAGCCGGTCAAGCCCGTTGAGGCTGTTCGAGCGCCGCTACAGTGGCCGACCCTGAACATCAACATTGATCCAATTGCGTTGATTAATCTGCTTAATACCGCCGGTAGCGTTACGAATGGCGATGGTTCGACATCCTTGCCTGATGGCAGCCTGATCAGCCCTGATCTTGAATCGGTCAAGCGCCCCGACGGCACAATCCAACATGTTGATGGCCGGGTTGAGTATCCGGACGGACGCATCGTCTGGCCTGATGAAACAACGGAATACCCTGATGGTCGTTTGGTCTGGAAAGATGGCACCGAACAAGATAAAGACGGCAATGTGAAATACACCGATGGTTCGATGTTTGATAAAGAGGGTCAACAGATTTACCCATGACGCCGTGAGAGTTAACGGCGTCGAGCGGATCAAATGCCCGATTTAATAATCGGCCACACCTAGTGGCGCTAGTTGTTAATAACAAAGCCGTCGTCTTATAACTATAGACGGCGGCTTTTTGTGTTTCTCGTTATTATGAGCTTTGCGGCATTTCACCCTTGGCCAGGCGTTTGTTGATATCGGCGATCACCGGCAGCAAATCGTTGAGGGTGTCGATCATGTAATGCGGTCGCGAGCCTTCGAACAACCCCTGGATGCGTGTGCGTTCGCTGTCCAGTTTCTCAGGGGCAAGCGCTGTGTAATCGTCATAGTCCAGACCCAGTGCGTTGCCCGAGCAGATCAGGGCAACGGTCCACATGCCGGCGCGCCGACCTTCGAGGATGCCGGGCACCGTGTCATCGACTTTCACGCAGGCCGCGACATCGTCGATTCCCAGGGCAATCACGTTGGCGAGGGCCTGAGCGGGCCAAGGGCGACCGTTGGGCACTTCGTCGGTGGCAACCACGTGATCGGCCGCGTAACCGTTGGTGGCGGCGAGTTCGACGACTTTGTCCATGACCTGCTTTGGGTAGCCAGAGCAGGAACCGATTTTGATCCCCAGCTCGCGCAACGTCGCAATGGTGTCGAGCGCCCCTGGAATCAGTGCTGAGTGTTCGGCGATTTTTTCAATTTGCAGCGGCATAAAGCGCTTGTAGAGGGCGCTGACGTCATCGTCGGTTGGTGTGCGACCGAACACCTGACGATACCGTTCGGCGACTTGCGGCTGATTGCACAGGGTCCGGATGTGATCCCACTTGCCCATGCCCATTGGCCCACGGGCCTCTTCAATGGATACCTGGACGTCGAACTCAGCGAAGGCTTCGACAAAAATTTGTGTGGGGGCAAAAGAGCCGAAGTCGACCACGGTGCCGGCCCAGTCGAGGATAACGGCTTGCAGGTGGGTAGGGTTGCGATAGCGCATGGTGGTCAAATCCTTTGGCAACTGACCGATAGGTGGGCAGCCTTGGGTGGGGAGTAGAACCGCCCGCCCCCTAAGGGGAAGGCAGTGACGGTTAGATGTCGTGTACTTCCAGTTCCTTCAGGGTGTGCGCAATCGCTGCTACCGCTGCCTGCATATCGGTCTGGTTGAGGTGGCCGATGCAGCCGACGCGGAAGGTCTCGACCTGAGTCAATTTGCCGGGGTAAAGAATGAAACCCTTGGCCTTGACCCGTTCGTAAAACTCCTTGAATCGATAGCGTGGGTCTTTCGGTGCGTGGAAGGTCACGATAATCGGTGCCTGGATGGCGGCGGGCAGGAAGCTGCGCAAGCCAATGTTGGCCATGCCATCGAGCAACACCCGACAGTTATTGACGTAACGTTGATGCCGAGCCGGCAAGCCTCCTTCTTCGTCGTATTGCAGCAAGGCCTCGTGCAGCGCCGCGACCACATGGGTCGGCGGGGTGAAGCGCCATTGGCCGGTTTTGGCCATGTAGCTGTGTTGGTCGAATAAATCCATCGCCAAAGAATTAGAGTTGCCGGCGGCCGTCGCGAGCGACGCTTTGCGCACCAACACAAACCCCATTCCCGGTACACCTTCCAGGCATTTTCCGGAGGCTGCAATCAGCGCGTCGAACGGCACCTGCCGTGCATCAATCGGCAGCGCGCCGAAGGAACTCATGGCGTCGATGATCAGGCGTTTGCCGTGTTGCGCAACGACGTGTGCAATATCTGCCAGCGGGTTGAGGAGACCGGTGCTGGTTTCGCAGTGAATCAGCGCCACGTGAGTGATGTGGGCGTCGGCTTGCAGCAGGTGATCAACTTCGGCGGCGGAGATGGCTTCGTTTTCGGCGGTTTCGAGCGTGCTGAACGAGCGGCCGAGCACGTTGCAAATTTTCGCCAGGCGTTTGCCATAGGCGCCGTTGATCAGTACCAGGACTTTGCCATCGCGTGGCACCAGCGTGCCGATGGCCGCTTCGACCGCGAAGGTGCCGCTGCCTTGCAGCGGCACGCAATGGTGGCTAGTGGCACCGTTGATGATTCCCAGCAGTTGCTCGCAAAGGCTGGCGGTCAGTTGATTGAAGCGCTCATCCCAAGAACCCCAGTCGACCATCATCGCCTGACGTGTGCGACGCGATGTAGTCAGTGGGCCTGGGGTAAGGAGGATCGGTTCGACAGTGTTCATTCGCGCGTTCTCGCAATCGATGGGGTGACGCTACGGCGCTTAAATTGCAATTTGCTGTGCTATCAATCAAATTGTTTGTTGTTATGCCAGTCATCAGTGAGGCTTATTAATGAATCTCTTTCAGCTCCGCGCATTCGACGCGGTGGCCCGCGAAGGCAGCTTTACCAAGGCCGCGGCGCGGCTGTTCATCAGTCAACCGGCGGTCACCGGACACATCAAAGCGCTGGAAGAGCACTACCAGATCACCCTGTTAAGACGCACAGCCCGGCGAGTCGAACTGACGGAGGAGGGGACGAAACTGGCGGCGATTACCCGCGCGATGTTCGGTTTGGCGCAAGAAGCGCAGGTGATGCTGGAGGCCAACCGGCAGTTGCTCACAGGGCGTCTGGAGGTGGCGGCGGACGGGCCGCACTTGGTCATGCCGATGCTCGCCAGACTGCGCACGCAGTATCCGGGGATTACCGTGAATTTGCGTCTGGGCAACGCTCAGGAAACCCTTGCGGCCTTGCTGTCCGAACATGCCGACGTGGCGGTGCTGACCGAAGTCGAGCCGCGCAAAGGCCTGCATCTGCAAGCCTTGAGCGCATCACGCCTCTGCGCGTTGGTGCCTGCCCGGCATCCTTGGGCGCAACGCTCAGACGGCGTGCCACTCCAGGAACTGGATCAAGTCATCATGGTGTTGCGCGAGCCGAGTTCGATCACTCGGCGCACCTTTGATCAGGCATGCGTTCAGGCCCGCGTTACTCCTCGGGTGTTGCTTGCGCTGGATAGCCGCGAGGCGGTGACCGAAGCGGTTGCCGCCGAGTTGGGTGTGGGGGTGGTGTCGTCAGTGGAAATCAGTCACGACCCGCGAGTGGTGGCGGTGCCGATTATGGGCGAGGGTTTGGTCAACCAGCACATGATGGGGTGCATGGAGCGGCGGCGGCAGTTGCGCTTGATTCAGGCGTTTTTCGGCTTGGCGTCGTAGCAGTGTACATAGCGCCCACCGGTTAACGACAAACGCCCGGCACGCGTCAACTTGCCGGGGTTGTCGTTCAGACACGCTTTTTCAGATGCCTTGGCCTTTGGCGGGTTTAGCCAGGCAACCGTTCAGCGCCTACCAGAGCGGCACCACATAACTCACGTAAACGCGGTTTTCGTCTTGCTCGGTCTGGCCGGTCAGGCTTGGGTTGGCCTGAGCGTTTTTCCAGGTCACGCCTAGTCCCTTCAGCTTGCCATCAGGCACTTGGTAGCTCAGCGCCAAGTCACGTTCCCATTCGCTGTTCCCACCTTTTGCCACCTTGATCTGATCGCCATGTGCGTAAGAGGCCAGAAACCCAAGGCCTTTGAGGCCTAACTGGCCGAAGTCGTATTTGTACTGCGCCAGCCAGGTTTGTTCGCCAGCGTGCTGGAATTTGTTCAGTTGTAAGTTGGTCAGCGCCGGGGTGTCAGCGCCTGCGCCTGGCCCTTGTCGGGCATCGCCGCTGTTCAGCCCGGAATCCAGGTAAGGAAAATCACTGTCGCCCGTGTTCTTCTGCGCCCCTATTCCGATGGTATGGCCTGCCAGACTGTAGCTTTCCATCAAGCTGATAGTGGACTGGTTGATGCGCCCCTTACTGACACCGTTACCGTAGTAGCCGCTCGCGGCGTAGTCGCTGTCGCCCTCAGTGTTACCACCCACGCCCAAGCTGCGGTAGGCGCGAAAGTCACTGAGCAGGCTACCCACCGGCAGGTCGCTGGTGTGTTTGGCGCCGATGAACGCTTGTTGGTAGTAATCCTGCAGATTGGAATACCACAGGCTCACGGTGGTATTGGCCAGGCCGGTGTAATCCGCACCGCCATACACGAAGCGGTCGCTGAGTTTCGCGCCGCCGCCGGTGGTCATGTCACTGTCACCGCTCTCGTTACGAATTTTGGTCTTGACGATGTCGCCGCCCGTAAACGTGAAGTCGGACACGTCCTTGGAAACCAGTTGCACGCCGGTGTTGGTCTGGTGATAGAGGCGACCGTCAGTGTTGGCCAGCATGGGGTTGTTTTGACTGAGCATGCCCACACGCAGCTCATCCTTGAGGAAACGCATCTTGAAGGTCGGGCTCAAGACGCTGAAGTCACTGGCGGATTTGCCATCGTCCAGCGGAAACATGCTTCCGGGGTATTGACCTTGATGATCCTTGTTATTCAAATCGCCGCCGGAGTCGAGTTTGAGGCCGTAGAAGGCTTCCAGATCCAGCCCAAAACCTACTGCGCCCTCGGTATAGCCAGACTTGAAGTTGAACTGGAAGCCTTGTCCCCAATCGCGGTAACTCTTGGCCTTGGCCGTGCTGCCTACAACGTCGCGGCCTTGTTGGTTCAGGTAACGATTGAGTAACGTCAGATCGGCGTGACTGTCGTCAATGAAGTCCGCATGGGCAGGCAACATCGCGCCGCCCAGCAAAGCGCCGACAAGGGGTGTGGCTAGTTTTTTGATCATCATGGATCTCGGTCATCAGGTAATTCACCCTGCCGACGTCGGGGTCATTGGAGAGCGATCCATCACCCACGCATCGGCAGTGTTGCAGCGCCGACGATTACCGTCTTAGTTGCTGCAATATCTTGAAATATATTAGGAAGCAGCCATATGACAGTGCCGTGACACAGCACTGCGACCTACATCGCATAGACCGCAGTGTGGAAAAGTGGAGGCACTTGAGGAAGAGAGCGTGCAGGCCTTGAGAACCGAGGTTTTGATGCCAGGACGATCAACGGATCGACGCTTTTTATCATCACGTCGTGGACGAAGATGAACACAGTTTCATGAACGCTGACGGCCCTGGTGACGGTTGCGCCCTGACGCGGGCCGACGCCTCACGGCTTCAGGTCCGGGCGGTTAATCAACCAGTCGAGTAGCAAGCGCGTATCGCTGCGGCGTTCATGGCGGTCAACCTGTGGAGTGCTCGCAGGAGGTGTATCAATGCAAAGAACCGGGCGATCGGGGTCACTGTCGAGAAAGCTGACCAAGACATCACTCCCGGCCATGGGCAACCTGGTTGTTTCAGCACGACCGTTGGCTGTACTGATGACCACCGGCAACCAGATCCCATGGGACGCCTCCACGCCGGAGCCTGCGTTTGGCCACAGGCTGACCTGAATCCGACCGTGGTCATCGACCGGTGCGGATTGCCCAGCCGGGCCCAGCACCCGAGCGGGTTGATAACCGGGGATGCAGGGTCTGAGTTGTTTGAGGGGCGGGCGGAACACCGTTGACCAGGCCGTGGCGGTGAACTGATTACGGTAGCCCTGGGGAGCAGCAGGCCGGCGATCGTCGAGGGTTGAGGGGTGGTGTCCTTGATGCCGAATGTCGATGAGCAACCACTGATCGTTGAAACACGGCACCGGGTGCTTATCCACTTGCACAATGTGCCCGCTGAGGAATCGAGGCTGGTCGCTTTTGCCGCAAATTTGCGGGTGCAGGCAGCGCAGACGTTGCAGCGTTCGGCGGCTTAGCTGATCACCGTGACGTTGCTCGCTGGCGCAGCGGTTCTGCAGCCGGTGACTGCCTGCGAGCGTGTGGTTGGCCGCTCCTTGGCTGGCGGTCTGCTCGCCCCGATCTTTGGCTTCCTGGTACGCAGGCGCGGTGGGCGAGTCGTAACGCTGGAACAACTCGCTGATCGCAGGCAATACCGGCGCGCAGGATACCTCGCCGTGAAAGGAGATAAGGACCGGCTCCTGAGGGAAACTCAGGCTGTCGTCGGCCAAGACCAGAACATGCCTGTCTTCGTGATGTTCGAAGTGATAGTGAATGCCTTCTTCTTCGCAGAGCCGTTGCACCAACGCCAGATCGGTTTCTTCGTATTGAATACAAAAGGGCCGTGCGGGGTAGTGCCCGGTGTTTAGTTCAAAGCGGTAGCTGTGTTCGGGCAGGCGGTGCTCCTCCAGCAACTGCCTGAGGATGGCCGGTACGCTCTGACGATGAAATACCCGGCGGCTGCGCTGTTGCTCCAGGATTTGGAGGTACGGCACCAGCACCAGGTTGTAATGAATGCGGTGCGGGCCACGATGCTCTCGGCCAGCGCTGTACACCAGGCCGTGAATGCATTGGCCATTGCCCAGGCTCAGAAATGCCGATTGTCGCAACAATCGATCCAGGCCGATGGTCGGGGCCAGGCTGATCACTTCGATGTCGAATCGATAAGGCCGGTTGAGACCTTCATTGGACGAGCCCCCTGAAAGACAGGACACCGTTTCCCCCTTAACATAAGGGATAGGCAAACGACTGTGTATATGACTAATAGAAACGATAAGGGTGGGGAGCTTTTGGGTCAGGAGCGGCGTCGCCGCTGGAGCCCGGAGCAAAAACTGGCCATGGTTCGCGAGAGCCTGCAACCGGGGCAAAGCGTCTCGGTGGTGGCTCGACAGAATGGCGTGAATGCCAACCAGTTGTTTCAGTGGCGCAAGCTCTATCAGAGCGGCAGTCTCTCGGCTGTCAGTGCTGGGGAGAGCGTGGTGCCCGCTTCCGAGCTGGCCGATGCGCTCAAGCAGATCCGCGAGCTACAGCGCATGCTTGGCAAGAAAACCATGCAGGTCGAGATCCTTCAGGAAGCTGTGGAGATTGCTCGGTCGCGAAAATGGATTGCGCACTCACCCTTGTTGCCGGGGGACGACCAGTGAAGCTGATCAGTGAAAGTCTCGGTGTAGCGCGCTCGCAATTGACGGTTCGACTCAACCCAAATGCTCAGGTCGAGCGGCGTCGCCCTGCGCTGGACGATGCCGCACTGGTCGAAGAAATTCAGGCTGAAGTGAGTGAACTGCCCAGCTACGGGTACCGCCGTGTGTGGGGGTTGCTGCGTCGTCGGCGTGAAAAGCAGAGTCAGGCGCCGATCAACGTCAAGCGGGTTTATCGCGTCATGCGCGATCATCAGTTGCTGCTGGAGCGACGGATTAAACAACCGGGTGTGGCACGCCGTCACGAAGGCCGAATTGCCGTGGCCACCAGCGATACCCGGTGGTGCTCGGACGGGTTTGAGTTTCGCTGTGATGATAACGCCAAGCTGAGCGTGACCTTTGCCCTGGACTGCTGCGACCGCGAAGCCATCGGTTGGGTGGCCAGCCCGACCGGGTACAGCGGCGACGATATCCGTGATCTGATGCTGGAGGCGGTGGAAAAACGCTTCGGTGAAGAGGCGCCTGCCACCCCGGTGCAATGGCTGAGCGACAATGGCTCGGCCTACATCGCTGAACAGACACGCCAGTTTGCCCGACAGATCGGTTTGCAACCGGTGACCACACCGGTGCGTAGCCCGCAGAGCAACGGCATGGCCGAGAGCTTCGTCAAAACGATGAAACGCGACTACGTCGCGCACATGCCCAAACCTGACCGGGAAACAGCCTTGCGTAACCTGACGATTGCCTTTGAGCATTACAACGAGGAGCATCCGCACAGCGCGCTGAAATACCGTTCACCACGGGAGTTTAGGCGTTTGGCAGCGGCATCAATTTAACGGGGTGCAGGTGTCCGGTTTGATAGGGGCCAGTCCATTCATGACCACTGAACTGCACAACGTGCAGCATCAAATCACCCTTGACGAGTGTCAGGGTGAAGGGACTTTCCTTGTCGTTATGCATCGACTGCGCTTCTTCCATCAAATACCGGGCGCAGAGGGTACGAAACCGCAGCCCTAAATAGACACTGTAAATAGACTTTTCAGAATTGCCCTACGCGTGCTGTTGAATATGTCGATTCAACGCGTCGATGGGTTGAGTGGAATTTTTGGTCGATTGCCAACTTTAGGCCGTATAAACTTGCGCCCTGCGTCGGCCAATAGATGTCTCGGCGCCACAGATCAAGAGAGTGAGTAATGGGCGCACAGTGGAAGGTTAAACACAAAGAAGCGGCATCCAACGCCAAGGGCAAAATTTTCGGCAAGCTGGTGAAAGAAATCACGATTGCTGCCCGTAACGGTGCCGATGTTGCCACTAACGCACACCTGCGGCTGGTGGTTGAGCAGGCGAAAAAAGCTTCCATGCCTCGCGAAACCCTGGAACGTGCGATCAAGAAAGGCTCCGGTCAGCTCGGCGAAACCGTGCAATACCATCGCGTGACCTATGAAGGCTTCGCCCCCCATCAAGTGCCGCTCATCGTTGAGTGCGTGACTGACAACATCAACCGTACCGTCGCTGAAATCCGCGTGGCATTTCGCAAGGGCCAGTTAGGCGCTTCCGGCTCGGTTTCATGGGACTTCAATCACGTGGGCATGATCGAGGCGTCTCCCGACAGCCCTGATGCCGATTCCGAAATGGCCGCCATCGAAGCCGGCGCCCAGGATTTCGAGCCGGGTGAAGAAGAGGGTACGACGCTGTTCCTGACCGAGCCAGCGGACCTGGATTCGGTGCAGAAAGCCTTGCCTGAACAAGGTTTCACCGTGTTGTCGGCCAAACTGGGCTACCAGCCGAAGAACCCGGTCAGTGGTTTGAGCGATGAGCAGATGGCTGAAGTCGAAGCCTTCCTGGAAGGCCTCGATAACCACGATGACGTGCAGGACATGTTCGTCGGGTTGGCGGGTTGATCTGATTTTTCAGTGATACCGCTGTTGCGAGCAGACTCGCTCCCCATTGGATCTGTGGCGTTCACAAATCCCCTGTGGGGCGAACCTGCTCGCGACTGACCGCGAGGCGATCACAGGTTCTCCAGTTCCCGCACAATTTCGCTAAACCCTGGTCGCGCCAGCACCTGCGCCTGACAGCAACGCTGCTCCAGGTCCTCAAGCGTCAGTCGGTTGTCATCGCTCAGCCCCGAGTCGATCCGCGCCAGCAGTTCTCCCAGCAGCACACCAAACGCCCGCACTTCGATCCGTTGCAGCGCACGGCTTTCCAGGCTGTCCGAGGTGGCATGGAACGATGCCGCGCCAAAATCCCCGAGCAAGCAATCGCCGTGCTCGTTCCACAAAATGTTGTGGCCATAGAGGTCGCCGTGGGTAATGCCTTGTTGATGCAAATGCTCGCCTACCGACGCAATGCCGCTGGCCATGCGCAACGCAACTGGCGCGCTGAACCGGGTGTCGTCGGGGTAAATGTCCCTCGAACACGAGGCCAGGCTCGGCAAGGCGGCTAAATTGCGATAACTCGGATCGATCAGTTGCATGACCAACCCGGCCTGCGCTTGCGGATGCCCGGTGACTCGCCCTTCGACGCGGATCAGGTTGGGGTGAAGGCCGGCGGTGATGCAGGCGTTCATTTCGTGCAGCGGCGAACCATCACTGGTCATTTCGCCTTTATAAAGCTTTACCGCAACCTGAGTAGCCGCGTGTCCCGGTCGTTGCCACGCGGCGCGATGAATCACCCCGGAAGCGCCTTCGCCCAGTTGCTGTTCCAGGCGCAGCTCTGACCACGGGATGCTCGGCGTCGCCTCAAGCGCGGCCGCATCGGCTTCGGTTTCCAGCGGGTTACCGGCATAGGCCAGCCACGTCAGGGCCGGCAGGGTCAGCAGCCATTCAGGCAGTTCAGTGAAACGGTTGGCGGCGATGCGGATCAGCTCAAGCCGATGGCAATCACGCAGGCTCTCGGGCAGGCGCTGCAAATGGTTACCGGCCAGCATCAATTTTTGCAGAAGCGCGCGCTCACCCAGTTCGGTTGGCAACGCTTCGATGCAGTTGTCGGTCAGGATCAACCAGCGCAACAGCGGCGGCAGCGCGGCCCCCGGCACTCGCGTAATGCCATTGGCTTTGAAGCCGATCATGCTCAGTGCCTGGCATTGGCCCAGGCACACGGGCAGTTCGGTGAACCGGTTGTCCGAGCAAAATAGAATCCGCAGACGGTTCAGGCGGTGCAGGTCATCCGGCAGACTGCTCAAGGCATTGCCACTGAGGTTAAGCACCTCCAGCGAGTCTGCCAGGTCGAAAATTTCCCGTGGGAACTCAGTCAGGCCGCAGGCCAGGTCCAGACGGGTGATGCCTTTCAGCTCACCGGCCCGCAGTTGTGCAAGGGTATTCATGAACGGATTCGCTATTGATCGAGAGACGGGCGCTGGGCCCTGGAAATGGGCGACATGATAGCTGGAAGTGGCGGTGCAGGTCAGGCCACCTTCGCGAGGAGGCTCGGCCCAACCCGCAAATCTATCGGTCAAACATGTTCTCTGAACGCCACCAACTGCCCCAAACGACTGCGCGTGCGCGCCAAGTCAATGGCATCCCCCTCCAGACTCTCACGCAACGAACACTGCCCCAGCAGTACCACGTGCTTGTCCTGATCGTACAAAACGTCGATCAGGTTGATAAACCGCTGCTGCGCCGCGATCGAGCATTCTCTCAGGCTGGGCAGTTCATCGATGATCCAATGATCGAAATGCCGGCACAGTTCCAGATAATCCATGACCGCCGTGGGTTGGTCGCACAGATCGCTGAAGGTAAAACCGACGGTTCGCCCTTCGCAGTGCTGGGCTCGCAGTTGCCGTGTGCCGACCGGCAACGTCAGGGGGGAACTTCTTTCAGGCAGTTTCAACGCCTGGCGCTGGGCTTGCGTCGCTGGCCAGACGTAATGCCCCTGGGTAAACACCTGCTGAGTGTGGCTCCGTACCTGGCCGCGATAATCATGAGGACCGCCGACTTCCATGACCTGCATGCGTGCGTTGATCAGGTCGATCACCGGTTTGAAACGTGCGTGGTAGAGAGGGTTGGGCAGCAAGTCTTGCGGTGGGTAGTTGGAGGTGACCAGGAGCAGCATTCCACGGCGGAACAGCGCCTTGAACAGCCGGGTGATCAGCATCGCATCACCAATGTCGTGGACGTGAAACTCGTCGAAACACAGCACCCGACAATCTTGCAGCAGCTCATCCAGGGTGCTCGCCAAGGCATCGGGATGGTCGCGATGGGTAAACATACCCTGGTGCAATTGCGCGAAAAACTCATGAAAATGCAGGCGCTGTTTTTGCGCGAGGGGGATGGCCTGGAAAAAACCGTCCAGCAGCCAACTTTTGCCGCGACCGACAGCGCCGTGCAGGTATAAGCCGGGCAGGGTTTTCACCGAAGTACCGAGCAGTGCCGTCGCATACTGGTCCATGGACTCGATCACCCGCTGCTGGCTATGACTGAGGGTGTAGCCCTGGGTGAGTGCCTTGTGGTGAAAGTAGTCGTGGATCACCCGCTGGTGGCCGGCCCCGTTGTCAGCCGGTGCAAAAGCTTTGCCCAACAAACGACGCAGTGCGGGCCAGCGTGGTGTGAGTCGCGAGCGTATTGGCGGTCGAGCGGCCACGATAATGTCACCCCTGGGTTCTGCAGGCCGGCTCACTGAGCAGCGGCGGTGTAGTTTAACCAGATGAGGAATTACCCTACAACTTGTGCTGACTTAGCCAAGGGACGTCCGACGTGAATCGGCTGTCGATACCGTTTTTTTCCGTCGCTGCGCCGGCAATTTTCCAGCCACTCGATGCAAGCGCCTCCACGTTGAAGGATCCAACCGTCGCGCAGTGCGCGGCGTTGGCGTTTGATCGCCTTGCGGGAGCGAGCGAGCCCGTTCCCATAGGCGGTTATTGATATGCCTAGCGCTCGATACTGCGATTCCATCGCGCGTTCCACGCTGGACGCTGTTCATTCACCTGGTCCCAGTCAATCGCAATCGCGGTCTCCAGGTATTGCTGCATCGCCTGAACCTGGCCGCGCGTTTTGGCGGTAGTCGGGGTGTTGGGGTTGGACGGGATCTGGTCGCCATCCTCAAGCGCAGCGGCTTGGGCGTCTGGTGTCAGCAGGAACGCTGCGAGTTTCTGCGCCAGTTCCGGCTGAGTGTTGTTGGCGATCGCACATTCTGCGACGTTGAGCACCACGGCGCCTTCCTTCGGTTGCGCGTACTCCACGGGCATGCCTTTGAGTTTCAGCGCTGTTACCTGAGTGGGCGTCAACGGGAACAGGGCGGCTTCGTCGGTCTGGAGCATTTCGGAAATCTTCGCCGAGCTCGGGATGTACTCAAGCACATTTCGTCCCACGGTGTTCGGCCACGCCTTGAAACCCGGTTCGACGTCGGTTTCGCTGCCGCCCTGAATCCTGTTGAACATCAGGAAACCATGCAGGCCGAACGTCGAGGAGGCCATCGATTGGAATACCACTTTGTCCTTGAAGCGCGGGTCGGCCATGTCCATCCACGACGTCGGCGCTGCCCAGCCTTTTTCCTTGAACAGCCGTGTATTGTAGGCCAGCCCCGTGACCCCGAGGCTGACCGCCACGGCCTGCTCCTTGATGCGGCCCTTGGCCGGAATTTGCGCCAGGGTCGGGCTGTCTTCGAGTTTGTCGCACAGGCCCATGGAGATGGCGCGGTACATGATGCCGTCGTCGAGGAATATCACGTGTAGCTGTGGGTTGCCCTTGCTGGCCTGGACCTTGGCCAGAATGTCGGCGGAGGTCCCCGGCACAATCACCACTTTGACGTTGTTGGCCTTCTCGAAAACCGGCAGCACCTTATCGGCGTAAAGCCGCTCCATGGTTCCGCCGTTCATGCCCAGATAAAGCGTCGGTTCGGCCTGCGCCTGTGTGATCGTGAGTAGGGCGCCCAAGCAGGACAGTCCGAGCAGTGCAGTGCGTTTGACGTTATTCATTGGCGCAACCTTCCTCTATCAAGCAACGGAGATGGAGTGAAACCGGGTGATGGAAAATGCATCCAGCGACGTCTTGGCGGCGCCGCTGCAGATGATCTCGGTGAGGGCCTGGCCCACCGCTGGGCCGATCTGAAAACCGGCGCCGGCGAAGCCAAACCCATGTAGCAAACCGGGTTGGGTGCCGCTATGCCCGATCACCGGTTGGCGATCAGGCAGATAACCTTCGGTGCCGCTCCAGGTACGAATTGCTTGCGCACCCTGAAGAAACGGATAGAGCTCGACCGCTTGCCGCAGGACGTCGAGTACCGCGTGTTGACCGGGTCGGGCGCGGGTTTCGTCGAGGGCAAAGCCCTGGCCGCCGCCGAGTATGCAGTTACCGCGGCTGACCTGGCGGGCATAGATGCCACCGCCCTCGACGCCGGTGCTGGCGTTCATCACCTGAGGTAACGGTTCGGTGACGAGCATTGCTGGATGCCCTGCGTGCATCGGCACCGCTTCGCCAAACTGAGCGGCGAGGTTGCCGGCCCAGGCGCCGGCGCAATTCAATAGCCAGGGTGAGCGAAGTTTGAGGCCGGTTTGAGTGCTGACGTGAAAGCGCTGGCCGTCGTGCTCCACCGCCGTTACCGCGCATTGCTCATGGACTTGCGTACCGTGGCGCCGCGCCGCTTGGGCAAACGCCGTGGATACCAATCGCGGGTTGGCGTGGCCGTCGTCGGGGCAGAACGACGCGCCCACCGCCACTTCACCGACCCACGGGAATTGGGCGCGTAACTGATCACGATCCAGAATCTGCAACGCCAGGCCGAAGCCCTGACTGCTGGCGGCGTAGTTCTCTAAAGCCCGCAGGTCGTCGAAGCTGCGGGCCAGTTTCAGGTGGCCGCTGCGCTGGTATTCGCCGTCGATACCGATTAACTGCGGCAGCTGTCCCCACATCTCGTGAGCCTGTTGCGACAGCGGCAGTTGGCACAGCGGTCGGCCCTGACGGCGCACGCCGCCGTAGTTCACGCCGCTGGAGTGGGAACCGCAAAAGTCCCGTTCCAGTAACGCCACGCGGCGGCCGGCCTTACTCAGAAACAGTGCGGCCGAGGCGCCGACAATCCCGCCGCCAATGATGATTGCATCGACGTCGATCATGGCTCGACCTCCAGGCCAAACGGCAGGGGTTTGATCGGTGATTGAGCGCGCAACCGACCGATATCCGACACGGCGCGCTGGCTTTCGCAGGCAATGATTTCTGCCGCTGCTGCACCGCACATTCGGCCTTGGCAGCGACCCATGCCGACCCGGCAATGCGCCTTGACCCGGTTGATTTCCCAATGCCCTTCGCGCACCACCTGGCGGATATCGCCGGCCCGCACTTCTTCGCAGCGGCAGACAATCACGTTATCGGGGGTGTGGGCGACCCAGTCTTCGGGAAAAGCAAAGGCTTGCTCCAGCCCTTCACGGAACCTGCCGATCCGCTCCAGTGATTGTTCTAGCGCTACGGTACGCGCTGTCGGGATCAGGCAACCGCTGTCTTCGAGCAGGGCCAGCGCCGCGCGCTGACCGGCCATTTCGGCAGCATCAGCGCCCATGATCCCGGCGCCATCACCGGCCAGGTAAACCTCGGCGACACTGCTGCGACCGGCGCGGTCACGTAGCGGTAGCCAGGCGCGGTTGAGCGGGTTCCAGGCGAACTCACAGCCGAGCAGATCGGCGAGCTGGGTTTCGCTGCGCAGGCCATGGGCGAAAGCGACGGCGTCGCAGTCGATTTGATGTGGGCCTTTTGCGTTGCGCCAGTGCAGCGATTGCACGCGCTGTTCGCCGTTGACCTGAGTCAGGCTGGCCCCCTGGTGTACCGCGATGCCGTGGGCGGTTAGCCAACTGCGGTAATAAATGCCTTTGGCCAGTGTCGCCGGTTGCGCCAGCAAGTTTGGCAAGGCGCGGGCCTGAGTGCTGAAGGGCGAGCTGTCGAGCACCGCCACAACCTTCGCCCCAGCCTTAGCGTATTGATACGCCACTAGGTACAGCAAGGGGCCGCTGCCGGCGAACACCACTCGCTCACCAATCGCGCAGCCCTGGAACTTCAACGCAATTTGCGCCGCGCCAAGGCTATAAACCCCCGGCAAGGTCCAGCCCGGCACCGGCAGAACCCGGTCCGTGGCGCCAGTGGCAACGATCACCCTGGAGAACGCCAGCCGTGCAGCGCGGCCATCCTGCAAGGTGTCGAGGGCGGCGGCCTCTGCGTTCCACACCAGCGTTTCGGGGCGGTAGTCGAGCTGTTCGCGCAGTCCGTCGAGCGTCTGATGAATCGCGCTGGCCTTGCGCGCTTCGAAGCCATACAGCGTGGCCGCTGAACGCTTGAAGTGTGCCGGTTGTCGCCGATAAACCTGGCCGCCACCGCGCGCGGCTTCGTCCAGCAAAATAGGCCGCACGCCGTGCGCCACCAGCGTCTGCGCGGCACGGATCCCGGCAGGTCCGGCGCCAACGATGATCACCGAACTCATACCCCGCACCCGGTGAAAGTTAGCCTGCTCGCGAGGGCGGCGGCACAGCCAACAGCGGTGGCGGCAGGCAGGCTGCTATCGTGAGCAGGCTCGCTTGCACAAGGGATCCAGGGTTGGCAGGTCGATAGGGTATTCATAGTGATCGTCCCGGTTCGCGGCTAATGTGCTGGCCGGCTTCGAGCAAAGTCGAACAGGCTCGCACCCTGCGGCCGTCGCCCAGGCGAACCCAGCAGTCCTGGCAGGCGCCCATCAGGCAGAAGCCCGCGCGGGGTTCGGCGCTGAAGTCGCTGCCGCGCAGGTGTTCACTGCACGTCAGCACGGCGGTTAGCACGGTGTCGCCAAGCAGGCCGCTGGCCGGCGTACCGTCGAGGGTAAAATCGAGTGCCGGGCGGTCGCCTTCGGCCAGTCGTTTCAGCAGAGCCATGGCGCCCTCATTGTTTGCCCACCAGAACTCGATCCAGGCCATAGACCCGGTCGAGCAGAATCATTGTCAATGCCGTTAATCCGATGACCAGTGCTGACACCGCCGCCATCATCGGATCGATGGATTCGGTGGCGTATACGTACATCCGCACCGGCAAGGTCTGCGTGGCCGGCGAGGTGACGAAAATCGACAACGTGACCTCATCGAAACTGTTGATAAAGGCCAGCAGCCAGCCACCGGCGACCCCCGGCAGAATCATCGGCAAGGTTATTTGCCTGAACAGCGTGAAGCGCCCGGCACCCAACGATTGCGCGGCGTGTTCGGCGCTGCGATCGAGGCCAATCGCCGACGCCAGCACCAGTCGCAACACATACGGCGTGATCACCAGGACGTGAGCGAAGATCAGCCAGCCGAAGCTGCCATTCACTCCCATCAGCGCAAATAAACGCAGCAATGCAACGCCCAGCACCAAGTGCGGAATGATGATCGGTGACAGGAACAGCCCATTGAAAAAACCGCGCCCTGGAAACTCATAGCGGGTAATGGCCAGCGCCGCAGGCACGGCAATCAGCGTCGCCAACGTCGCGGCGCAGAACGCCAGGATCAGGCTGTTGTAGAACGCATCGACAAAATCGGCGCGCTCGAACACCGCACGAAACCAGCGCAATGAAAAGTGTGTAGTCGGCAGGCTCAGGGTGTTTTCCGGGGTGAAAGCCACCAGGCACACCACCACCAGTGGTGCAAGCATGAACAGCACCACCAGGGTATGAAACAGCAGGGCGAAAGGACCGTTCTTGGACATGACGAGTTATCCCAATGACTTCTTGTAGCGGCCTTCGATCATTCGGTTCCACGACAGCATGATCAGCAGGTTGAGCAGCAGCAGCGCCACGGCAATCGCCGCGCCCATCGGCCAGTTCAGCTCCGACAGGTACTGGTCGTAAATCAGCGTCGCAACCATTTTCAATCGACGTCCACCGAGCAATCCGGGAATCGCAAAAGAGCTGGCGGCGAGGCCGAACACGATCAAGGTGCCGGACAACACACCAGGCATGATTTGCGGCAAGACTATTTTGCGCATCACCGTGAGCTGGCTGGCACCCAAGGACAGCGCGGCCTGTTCGGCGGCAGGGTCGAGTTTTTGCAGCGACGTCCAGACGGGAATGATCATGAAGGGCAGCATCACGTGAACCAGCGCAGTCACCACTGCGAACGGTGTGTAGAGCAATTTCATCGGCGAGCCGCCAAGGGCTTGCAGGGTCTGGTTGACCAGGCCGTCGGCGCCGAGCAACAAGCTCCAGCCGAAGGCGCGCACCACCACCGAAATCAGCAGCGGGGTGAGGATCACAATCAGGAAAATCGAGCGCCACGGCGCGCCCATGCGGCTGAGGATGTAGGCCTCGGGCACACCGATCATTACGCAAAGCAAGGTCGTCAACGCGCTGATCCACAAGGTGCGCAGAAAAATCTCGTAGAAATACGGATCACTCAGCAGGCTGCCGTAGTGGTCGAGGGTGTAGGCGTTGCTGTTGATCCCCGCGTTGTAGTCGAACACGTTGAACGACAGCACAAAGGTCAAGCCGAGCGGGATGATCAACAGGCCAAGGTACAAAGCCAGGGCCGGCGCCGACAACCAATACCCCTGACGTCCCTGGCGCAGATGGGCGAGCAGACTCATGCCGATACCTCATCAACACTCAGCACCCTCAGCAGCGCCACGTTCCAGTCAAGGCCAACAGCGGTGCCTTCGGCCAGCGGTGCCGAGCCGTCATTGCGACGCACCACACTGAGTTCGCCCAGGAGCGTCGAGACGCCGTACAACCATTGGCTGCCGAGGAAGAAGCGGCTGACGATGTGGCCTTGCAGACGGCCGTGATCTTTTTCCCGCAGGTCGATTTTTTCCGGGCGCAGGCTGAGTCTCAGGTCGCCGCCCTGTTGCACCTTGACTACGCCCGCAGCGTCGCGCTCGCCGGGTAACAGATTGGCCTTGCCGACGAATCCGGAAATGAACTCGGTGCGCGGGTGTTCGTAAAGGGTGTACGGCGCGTCGATCTGGGTGATGCGCCCGGCTTGCATCACCACCACCCGGTCGCTGATGGACAGCGCTTCGGACTGGTCGTGGGTGACCATCAACGTGGTGATCCCGACTTCACGCTGGATGCGCCGGATCTCGAATTGCATCTCTTCGCGCAGGTTGGCGTCGAGGTTGGACAGCGGCTCGTCGAGTAGCAGCACCGGCGGCTCGATGACCAAGGCGCGGGCCAACGCGACTCGCTGCCGCTGGCCTCCAGACAATTCCCGTGGATAACGCCCGGCGTGCTGATTCAGCCTGACCAGTTTTAGCACTCGGTCTACCCGTTGCTGCAATTGGGCATTGGGCACTTTGCGCATCCGCAGGCCGAAGGCGACGTTGTCCTGGACGGTCATGTGTGGGAACAGCGCGTAACTCTGGAATACCACGCCCAAACCACGGCTGGCGGGTTTGGCGTGGGTGATGTCACGACCGTCGAGCACAATGCTTCCGCTGCTGACGTCAACGAAGCCGGCGATCATTTGCAGGGTGGTGGTCTTGCCGCAGCCGGACGGGCCGAGCAGCGAGACGAACTCGCCTTTCTCCACCGAGAGGTTGGTGGCGACGACTGCATCGATTTCGCCGTAACGTTTACCGAGGTTTTCAAGTTGCACGAATGCCATAGCTGCGCTCCACCTGAGATTGTTATGCACGGCCTGGGATCGCGCTTTTTTGTATGGGCAGATACGAAAGGATGCTGCGGGGTGCGTTGGCGCTCGACTTGAGTCGGCTGCCGCTGTTGTTCGAATCGCCCCTGTGTGGACGCAGAGTAGGGCGAAGAATAGGATGGGCTCAATGGCCTATTTCACTGAGAAGATAATTATTTTTAGTTTCATTCAGTGAGTAAATTATTAGTCGAGAAAATGCATGTCAGATTCCATTGAGCGGAATAAAAACAAAAATGAAGTCGGAGTCGGTGCGGTCTCCAGACTATTTGCCGTCTTGCGCAGCCTGGGTGACACCGTCGAGGGCGGTGAGCGCGTGACGCAACTGGCCCTGCGCATCGGTTTGTCGCAACCGACCACGCACCGATTGCTGCGCAGCCTGATGGATGAGGGGATGGTCGAGCAGGACGTGCGCAGTAAACGCTATCGCCTGAGCCTGGATTTCTTCGCCCTGGCGGCTCGTGCGGGAAACACCGGTAACCTGCGTGAGCTGGCACGTCCGGCGTTGTTGAGGTTGTCGGCGTCGTTGGGGGATTCGTTGTTTTTACTGGCGCGCAGTGGTTTTGATGCAATTTGCCTCGATCGCAGTGAAGGGCCGTTTCCGATCCGCACCTTTACCGGAGACATTGGCGGGCGTGTGGCGCTGGGTGTCGGTCAGGGCAGTCTGGCGATCCTGGCGTTTTTGCCGGAAGAGGAGCGGGACACGGTGATTCACTACAACCTGCCGCGGCTCAAGGATTTTCACCTGTATGACGAGGTGTTCCTGCGTTCGGAAGTCGAGCGTGTACGGACGCTGGGTTATGCCGGGCGTAATACCGGTGTGTTGCAGGGCATGGCCGGGGTGGCGGTGCCGATTCTGGATCGAGACGGGCGGGCGGTGGCGGCGTTGAGCGTGGCCACCGTGAGCGATCGGTTGGGGCCGGATCGTTTGCCGACAGTGGTCGAAATGCTCAAGCGCGAAGCCGCGTTGATCGGGCCGCGGATTAATCCGTTTGATCCGTTGCTGCGCAGGCCTTCCCAAGTGTTTGGACCGGCCTGAGCGCTGCCAACTTTGACGGGCGGTGGCGTCAGAATTGCGCGGTTTGCTTGAGCATTTGCGCTGCCGGCGTGTCAGTCGGGCTGACCATCGCATAGTTGTAGCCGGGCCCTGACCAGTAATCGGCTTGTAACTCGCCATCGCGGCGACTGCCCCGCGGTAGTAGGTAGTTTTTCGGACCTGGCGGACGGACGTAGAAGCTGACCTTGTGCCCGCCCTGATCCTCGTAAACCACCATCGCCGCCGGTCCTTGGTCGGTGCTCAGCAAGCGTGCGCTGACGGGTTTGAAGCCGGCACTCGACAGGTCAGGCACGCGGTTGGCTTGGGTGAAGTAGCGGTCGAGCCAGCCTTGCAGATCGCTGGTGTCGCTGACCTTGTAGTCGGCCGGCAAAATGCCTTGTTGCGCAATCAAACGGTACGCCTGCAGGGCATCTGTCATCGGCTGCGCAGCGCTGACAAGTGTCATCTCGCGCGCTTGCCAGCCGCTTAAGCCGCCCACACCCACGGCAATCAGCAGCAGGGCGGCGCTCGCCAGATGACGGCGGGACTGACGTTTTAGGCGCTGGCGAATCAGCGTCGGGTCAAGCGCCGGGTTGGCGGGTTGCTGCAAGGCGCCGCCGAGGGCCGCGCGCAGGTACTGGGCGTCCTGCTGCCAGGCGCGGACCTTGGCAGATATGTCGGCGTTACTGGCCAGAAAAGTGTCCACCAGATGTCGGTCTGGCTCGCTGAGTTGGTGATCGACGTAAGCGTGAAGGTCGCGCTCGCTGGGGGGCATGCTGATCATTTGAGTCTCCTCAGGGAAGGGCGCGTGATTTCGCCGTCGCTCAGTTCGCGCAACGCCTGGCGGGCACGGGACAGACGCGACATCACGGTGCCGGTAGGCACGTCGAGAATCTCGGCGACCTCTTTGTAGCTCAGGCCTTCAACCGACACCCAAAGCAGCAGGGCGCGTTGTTCGGTGCTGAGTCGGTCGAACGCTTGCAGGGTCGTCTGGGCGATCACCGTGCGTTCTGCTGATGGCTGCGCGTCGTCACGGCCAGTGAAAAACTCGAGCATTCGGGCATAGCGCCGGGCGCGTCGGTGAGCGTCGAGAAACTGCCGATAGAGAATCGAAAACAGCCAGGCACGCAGGTCGCCGTCGGGGCGTTTATCGCCCCAACTCGACAGCGCCCGCTCCAGGCTGCTCTGTACCAAGTCGTCGGCGCTGCTGGGGTTGTGCGTCAGGGACAGGGCAAATCGGCGCAATCTGGGAATGATTTCCCTTAGCTGTTCGTCGATCTCGTTCATGAAGTTCTGACTAGTCACTAAGCTGTGGACTAGGAAGACGCCCGGCATTAAAGGTTATTCCACGCCCGGAAAAATAAATACCGGAGGATGGAATAAACCGATTTGGGGGGCGTCTGCTAAGTTCTTCTCACTTGTGGCCGATGGCCCTGGAGTCTTTCATGGTAGATCGCTCATCACCGTCAACCGGGCCCACCCCGCCACCGTTGAGTGCCGCGAGCCTGACGTTGCGTCTGACCGGTATCGCGGTGGTCGTTGCAGCAATGGCCGGGGCATTTGCCTACGTCAACGGCACCCTCGACCCAGAGCGCTTGACGCCGAAAGCATTGATCAATGTGCTGGAAAAAAACAACGGTGTGTACCCCGGGTTTCGGCGTAATCACGCCAAAGGCGTGTGCGTGATTGGCCATTTCGAGAGCAGCGCCGCGGCGCGTGAATACTCCAGCGCCCAGGTCTTCAGCGCCGCGCGGACCCCGGTAGTGGGGCGTTTTGCGCTGCCGGCCGGTAATCCCTATGCACCGGACAGCAGCGTGCCGATTCGCAGCCTGGCGCTGCGTTTCACCCAGGCCAACGGTCAGCAGTGGCGCACCGGGATGAACAGCATGCCGGTGTTCCCGGTGGGCACGCCCGAGGCGTTCTATCAGTTGCAGCAAGCTCAATCGCCGGACCCGGCTACAGGCAAACCGAACCCTGCCGCCGTTCCGGCGTTCTTTGGTTCACATCCGGAAGCCGCGCCGTTCCTGGCATGGGTCAAGACCGCCAAGCCGTCTGCCAGTTTTGTGACGGAAACGTACAACAGCGTCAACGCGTTTTACCTGGTAAACGCAGCGGGGCAGCGGCAAGCGGTGCGCTGGAGCATGGTGCCGATGGCTCAGGATGCCGCAGGTGTTGCAAGTGCCACGGCGCCGCAGGGCGGTGATTTTCTGGAGAAAGACCTGGTGCAACGTATGTCCTCAGGTCCGCTGCGTTGGCAGTTGAACATTATCCTCGCCAACCCTGGCGACCCGGTCAACGATGCCAGCAAGTCCTGGCCTGAGGGGCGGAAAGTCTTGAACGCCGGGACGTTGGTGCTTGAAAGCACTCAGCCGCAACTCAATGGTGAATGCCGCGACATTAACTACGATCCGCTGGTGCTACCTAGTGGTATCGAAGGTTCCGACGACCCGTTGCTCGCCGCCCGTTCCGCAGGTTACGCCGGTTCCTACTTGCGTCGTACCAGTGCAGTCAGCCAGTTGCCCGCCGCTAAACAGGAGGCTCGCCAATGAGCGCTCAATCGAACCATTTCGCACCGCTGGCGCGGTTGCTGCATTGGCTAATGGCCCTGATGATCATCGCCATGCTGTTCATCGGCGCGGGCATGGTGGCCTCGGTATCCGAGCGCCATGAGTGGCTGATTCACCTGCACAAGCCCTTGGGCATCGCGATTTTGCTGCTGGTCGTCGTGCGTTTGGGGGTGCGTTTTTCTACCCGGCAACCGCCGTTGCCGGCGGACTTGCCGGGTTGGCAAGTGCTGGCGGCCAAGGCTTCCCATGTCTTGCTGTATGCGTTGATGCTGATTTTACCGCTGCTGGGTTGGGCGATGATTTCTGCGGCGGGGGACCCGGTAATGCTCAGCAGTTCGTTGCAGTTGCCGTCGATTCTGCCGGCTAATGCGCAGGTGTTTGCGTTGCTGCGCAAGGCTCACGGATACCTGGCGTACCTGTTGTTTCTGACGGTACTGCTGCATTTGGCGGCGGCGTTGTTCCATTGCTGGGTGCGTCGCGATGATGTGCTGGACAGCATGGTGCGGGGCGAGGATCGCCACTGATCAAAGCCTTGAGCCATGGTGGCGAGAAGGCTGCGCGCTGGTTTGCGCAGCCGCTTCCGGGATCTGATCAACGTGCTGCATCAAATGCTTTGCGTTGATCGTGTCTACAACGGCTGCGCCACCGAGCGGGGGCAAGCGCCCTCGGCAAAGGATTGTTGTGTTCTGCGGGCCAGCGTTTGCCATCAATAGATCAACGCGTCGGCATTGATCCCGCACCCAGCAGGCAGACGCCGTTCCATCCTGCCCAGGCGTACATCGCCGTCGAACCAATAGACGGGGAAGGAATGGCTGGGTTGTCGGGCTTCAGAGCGGGGCAAGAGACGCCACAACAGCACGGCGATCATCCAGGTCAATCCGGCCGACAAGAAATAAATCGAGCGCTAACCGGCCAGATTGGCCATCCCACCTACAGCCGTTCTGGTCAGCCGAATACCGATGACAATGCCGCTGGTGACCACGCTCACCACCCGCCCGCGCTAGGCGGGAAGCGCCAGCGTCGCGGCATAGGCCACCAGTGCTTAAGTCAAGACGGCTAACAACCCGGTCAATGCCATTGCGATCAGCAACCAACGGCTACGGACATTAACAGCCCACGGGATTTTCGATTTGGTGCCGGCGTTGGATGGCAGCGCTTATCAGGAGTATGTGCTGACGGAGAAAGGCAAACGCCTGTTCCCGTTGATCATCGGTCTGCGGCAGTGGGGGGAGGCGTTTTTCTATGCGACGGGGGAGACGCACTCACGGGTTGTCGACCGCGCTCACGGTCAGCTATTACGCCCGTTGGAGTTGCGCGCCAAGGAGGGGCGTTTGCTGGGGCCTGAGGACTGCGTGCGGATTAGCGCTGAGTAAACGACCAAAAGACCGCAGGCCGCGATCTTTTGATCTTCAGGCGTGATTAGCGCAGCGTGTCTACCATGTCGGCGACGGTTGTCAGCACATCCTTGCCCAGCTGTTTGGAGCGCTTGCCCGACCAACCTGTCAGAGGATTTGGCGCATCGTTGTTGTCCTTGAAGGGCATTTCAAGGGTCAGCGACAGGCAGTCAAATTTTTCGCCGACGCTGTTGCAGGCCAGCGTCATATTGGCTTTGCCCGGCAAGTCGCGGGTGTAGCCATGAGCGGTCTGGAAGTCCTTGGTCAAGTGTTTCAGGTGGCTGCGAAAATGCTCTTCAAGCTTTTCGATGCGTGGTGTATATCCCGGGTTTCCTTCGCAGCCGGCGGTGAATACGTAGGGGATTTCTTCGTCGCCGTGGATATCGAGGAACAGATCGACCCCGTATTGTTCCATTTGCTGCTGAACGAACAGCACTTCCGGGCTGATTTCCTGACTGGCGCTCTGCCATGCTCGGTTCAGGTCCTGGCCCATGGCATTGGTGCGCAGATGGCCATGGAACGCGCCGTCAGGGTTCATGTTGGGGACGAGGTACAGGTCAGCGCTGGCCAGAAGTTTGTGCAACACCGGGTCGTCGTGTTTTTCCAGGCGTTCGATCACGCCTTCCATAAACCACTCGGCCATGTGTTCGCCGGGGTGCTGCTGAGCAATGATCCAGACTTTGCGCTGGCCTTCGGCGCCGTTGCCTTTGCGCAGCAATTGGATATCGCGGCCTTCAGCGCTTTTGCCGGTGGCCAGCAGCTCCGCGCCGGCTTTGGTCAGCGCCTGCTCAATCAGCCAGTCGTGACGACCTCGGCTGTAGGGTTCGAAGTAGGCGAACCAGGCGTGGGTAGCGGTGGCTTCGAGGTTGAAGCGCAGGCAGTCCCCCTCAAAGATGGTCGGCACCCGGAACCAGTTGACGTGATCATACGACGCCACGGCCTGATAGCCGTCCCAGGCTTTGTTGTAAGAGGATTTACTGGCGTTGTTCAGGCGAAACCAATGCTCTTGGCCGACATGCAGACCGCTGGCCTTGAAGTGGAACCACTGGAAGTGCGCGCTACGGGTATCTGGCTTGATGGCGAGCAAGGCTTGCAGCGGATTGCTGATGTCCAGCACTTCAATGTTGCCGCTGTCGAAATTGGCGCTGATGTCGAAAGAGGATTTAGCCACGGTCATAGTCGATTCCTGAATATGATTTTGTGGCTGCTACTTTACACGCAAGGGAAGCGGGAATCGGGGGAATATTACGGGGGAATAAGGGGGCGTCGTCCTTGACGCCGTAGCAGCTTAGAGACTGTGTAGTTGATTCTCAAGTGCTATTTAGCATTAGTGTTGGCCCAGCGCCGCGGGCTTCTCTTGCCTACAAGTATTCGGTTGATAGCCTGTGCCCTGCTGCATTTGCAGCACTGACAGACTTCATTCGCCTGAAGTAAAAACCAAAATAAATGGCAAAAAAAGACCCGGCAAAAGCCGGGTCAAAAACCGTGATTAGCCTGATGAGGAGATAGCCCAGGAAACCGATTCAAGGTCCCTGGTCCATCCACTGATCTCGCGACCAGCTGGATGCAATAATAATCATTATCATTTGCAAGTCAAATGCTTTTATCTGATCGATTGGAAAACTCTTTCCCGTCGTCCTCGAAACCGCGCCCGTTTCAGGTGTTCTGATCTCCATCCAGGGATCGGTCGACCATTGCCTGCGCCATGTCGATCATGTGAACCACTGACAACGCCAGGTCTCTTTTGGCACCGTGCAGGTTTTCGGCCGATTCGTGCGCAGTGGCCGCGGCACACCGCAGCAAATCCGAGGCATGGACCAGCGCTTCTTCACTGCTGATGTTGCGATTCACGTTGAAGAAGCGTTCTTCCATCTCCACTTCTGAAACAGCTGGTTTCAAGTAATAGTCCAGGGCTCTCTGAGCCGCGGCAAAGCCTTTTGGCGAGGTGAACGTGGTGTCCATTTGCAGTTCTTGCGGGTCTTGCAGGTCATTGCAGGGGATTGTCATGGCGATGGCGAACTCCGTGATAGATTCAGATCCGTAAAACAATCCTAGTACGTAGTGTATTTGTGACGAGGATTTAAATACTACAATTTGTGTTTTGATGGTCGGAGTCCCCCACGTATCGTGCCGCACATGGATAAATGGATTGAATTGGTCAAGGCCAAGATGGGTGAACTCAAAGTCACTCAAGAGATACTCGCCGAGCGACTTGGGATGTCCCAGGGCGGCATTGGTCACTGGCTGAATAAACGCCGTCAGCCCGGTATCGACGACATGAACCGTGTTCTGCAGGCACTGGGGATGGATTTTCTGGAGGTGGCCATGGTGATCCGCGAGCCAGAGGCTTCGCCGGATAATGAGATGCCCTTGGCGCACAAGTACAACTCCTATTTTCGCTACCCGGTCAGTGACTGGCGGCAGACCACTGAGGTGCGCGACGGAGAGCGAACGGTTTATGGCAAGGAACAATTCGAACTGACCGACTATCACGCCTTGGGCGCGGCTTTCTGGCTCATGGTGACGGGAGACGCGATGGCGGCGCCCAGTGGTATCGGTATTGCCGAGGGCATGTTGATCTTGGTGGATCCGGCCTTGGAGGCCGTGCCCGGCAAACTGGTGATCGCACAATGGTCCGGGAGCGCCGAGGCGACTTTTCGCAAACTGATCGAAGAGGGCGGGCAGCGTTATCTGGTCCCGCTCAATCCAACTTTTCCGAAGGTTCTTTTTACTGACGAGTGTCGAATCATCGGTGTAGTGGTTCAGGCAACAGCAAAGTTCTAATCAGACCGGTCCTCGCAGTGCGTAGGACCGGTCTTCATTTCAGGCCTCTTCCAGTTCTACCAGCGCACTGCCTTCGCTGACCATCTCGCCTTCCCGGCAAAACAGCGCCTTGATCACGCCGGCATGAGGTGCGCGGATGCTGTGCTCCATCTTCATCGCTTCCAGCACCACCAGTTGCGCACCGGCTTCGACCGTTTGCCCGGCCTCCACCAGTACCCGCACGATGCTGCCATTCATTGGTGCGCTAAGGCCGCCTTGATGACTGTGGTTGGCTTCGACAGCGCCTATCGGGTCGTAGGATTCGATGCGGCGCAGCTCGCCGTCCCATTGCAGATACAGTAGGGCGCCACGACGGATTGCCCGATGCTGGCGCCGCTGCCCATTTTGCTCGACCCATAGGTGTTCGCCCTTGAGTTGTGCGCCGCTCACCGTACCCAACGTCAGCGCGCGGTTCTGGCCCTCGCAACTCAAATGCAGGGTGATTTCCTTGGGCAGTCCTGCTCGAAAACCACTGTTAATAGCCCATGGCGAAGCCGGGTCATCGGCACGGGGCAGTCCTGGCAGGCTTTGCGCAAATGCTTGTGCTGACGCTTGCCAGAACTCATCACTGAAGTCAGCAGAAGCTGGCAGCAGTTGCGCCTGATAACGCGGAATAAACCCGGTATCGAGTTCTGCCGCCGCAAACGCCGGATGACCGACGATCCGGCGCAGGAAGTTGATGTTGGTCTTGAGGCCGCCGATCGCGAACTCATCGAGCATGGTCAATAACCGCAGGCGCGCCTGTTCACGATTCTCCCCCCAGGCAATCAGCTTGCCGAGCATTGGGTCGTAGAACGGTGAAATTTCGTCGCCTTCTTCAACACCGCTGTCCACCCGGCGGCCAGGGCCCTCTGCCGACTCACGATACAGTTCCAGTCGCCCGGTCGCCGGCAGAAAATCATTGCCCGGGTCTTCGGCATATAGCCGCACTTCGATGGCATGGCCGATCAGCGGGACTTGCGCCTGGGTCATCGGCAGCGCTTCACCGAGCGCTACCCGAATTTGCCACGCCACCAGGTCGAGACCGGTGATGGCTTCGGTGACGGGGTGTTCCACCTGTAAGCGCGTGTTCATCTCCATGAAGAAGAACTCGCCCCGCGAGTCCAGCAAAAACTCCACAGTGCCCGCGCCAACATAGCCGATGGCTTGCGCCGACCTTACAGCAGCCTCGCCCATCGCTTGACGCAACTGCGGACTCAAGCCAGGCGCGGGTGCTTCTTCAACGACTTTCTGGTGACGGCGCTGGATCGAGCAGTCACGTTCGTTGAGATACAGGCAGTTGCCGTGTTGATCGGCGAATACCTGAATTTCCACATGGCGAGGCTTGAGCAGGTACTTCTCTACCAGCATTCGCGAATCGCCGAACGATGATTGCGCTTCGCGCTGGGCTGAGGCCAGGGCTTCGGCCAATTGGCTGACGTCCTCAACCACTTTCATGCCTTTGCCGCCCCCCCCAGCAGTCGCCTTGAGCAACACCGGATAACCGATGCGTGCGCAGGCGTCGCGGAAAGTGTCGAGGTCCTGGGCTTCACCGTGATAGCCCGGCACCAGCGGTACGCCAGCGGTTTCCATCAGCGCTTTGGCGGCGGACTTGCTGCCCATCGCATCGATGGCCGAGGCGGGTGGTCCGAGGAAAATCAGGCCGGCGGCTTCGATCGCACGCGCGAACCCGGCGTTCTCCGACAGAAAACCGTAGCCGGGGTGAATCGCTTGCGCACCGCTGGCCTTGGCGGCGGCAATCAGTTTGTCGATTTTCAGGTAACTGTCGGCGGCTTTGCTTCCACCCAGGTCGACGCGGATGTCCGCTTCGCGGCTGTGCCTAGCGTCGCGGTCGGTGGCGCTATGCACCGCGACAGTGGTCAGGCCCAAGGCCTTGGCGGTACGCATCACTCGACAAGCGATTTCGCCACGGTTGGCCACCAGCAGGGTGGTGAGAACAGGTGTGCTCATCAACGTGGCTCCTTGGGGGTAGTTGCGGCTTGCCAGTTCGGCGGACGTTTTTGCAGAAACGCACGCAAGCCCTCTTGGCCTTCGGGACTGACGCGGATACGTGCGATGGCATTTTCGGTGTAGCGCCGCAGCGCCGGGGTCAGCGCGCCGTTGCCGACTTCACGCAGCAATTCTTTGCTGACGCGCATGGCCGCCGGGCTGTTAAGCAGCAGGTTGTCGATCCACTGTTCCACTGTTTGCTCCAGCTCAGCCGCAGGATAGCTGTCTGAAAGCAAGCCTATTTCCCGCGCCCGTTGCCCGCCGAATCGCTCGGCGGTCAGCGCATAGCGCCGCGCCGCGCGCTCGCCGATGGCCTGCACGACAAACGGACTGATCACCGCCGGCGCTAGACCGATACGCACTTCCGATAGGCAGAACTGCGCATCATCGGCGCCGATGGCCATGTCGCAGCAACTGATTAGCCCCAGGGCGCCGCCATAGGCGGCGCCTTGCACCACCGCCAGGGTCGGAACTTTTAGCTTGGCGAGGTTGTACATCAGTTCTGCCAGTTCCCGGGCGTCGTCGAGATTGGTGTGGTAATCGAGTTCGGCCGATTGTTGCATCCAGGCCAGGTCTGCACCGGCGCTGAAATGTTTACCGCGTCCGCGCAGCAGCAAAAAACGCACGCTGGCATCGCTCGATACTTTTTCCAGGGCGAGGATCAGTTCGCGGATCATCTCAGCGTTGAAGGCGTTGTTCTTTTCTTCACGGCTGAGCCAAAGGGTCGCGAAGCCCCGTGGGTCGATTAGCAGTTCGAGGGTATTGAAGTCGTTCATGATGTTTTCTCGATCACATCCGGAACACGCCGAAGCGGCTCGGTTCGATGGGCGCGTTCAGCGACGCGGACAAGGCCAGGGCCAGTAAGTCGCGGGTCTGTGCGGGGTCGATGACGCCGTCGTCCCACAGGCGTGCGCTGGAATAGTAGGGATGGCCCTGTTCTTCGTATTGATCGAGGATCGGTTGCTTGATCTCGGCTTCCTGCTCGGCACTAAAGCCCTGGCCATTGCGCTCGGCCTGCTCGCGCTTGACCTGCACCAAGACCCCTGCGGCTTGCTCGGCGCCCATTACACCGATGCGTGCGTTTGGCCACATCCACAGGAAGCGTGGATCGTAAGCGCGGCCGCACATGCCGTAGTTACCCGCGCCGAAGCTGCCGCCGATGATCACGGTGAATTTCGGCACCTTGGCGCACGCTACGGCCGTCACCAGTTTCGCGCCGTGTTTGGCGATGCCGCCGGCCTCGTACTTCTGACCGACCATGAACCCGGTGATGTTTTGCAGGAACAGCAAGGGAATGCCGCGCTGACAGGCCAGTTCGATGAAGTGCGCACCTTTCTGTGCGGCCTCGGCGAAGAGGATGCCGTTGTTGGCGAGGATTGCGATTGGATAACCGTGCAAGTGGGCAAAGCCACAGACCAGCGTGGCCCCGAACAACGCCTTGAACTCATCGAACACCGAACCGTCCACCAGCCGTGCAATCACTTCGCGGACGTCGAACGGCTGTTTGGCATCAGCCGGGACCACGCCGTATAGCTCGTCACTGGCGTACAGCGGCGCGACAGGGACACGTTGTTGCAGTTCGCCGAGTTTGCGCCAGTTGAGGTTGGCGACACTGCGTCGGGCAATGGCCAACGCGTGTTCATCGCTTTCGGCGTAGTGGTCGGCAACCCCGGAAATCCTGCAATGCACATCGGCGCCGCCCAGCTCTTCGGCGCTGACCACTTCACCTGTCGCCGCTTTTACCAGCGGCGGCCCGGCGAGAAAAATCGTTGCCTGGTGGCGGACCATGATGGCTTCGTCGGCCATGGCCGGCACATAGGCACCCCCGGCGGTGCAGGAGCCCATGACCACGGCGATCTGCGCAATGCCCATGGCGCTCATGTTGGCTTGGTTGAAAAAAATTCGGCCGAAGTGCTCGCGGTCCGGGAACACTTCATCCTGACGCGGTAGGTTGGCGCCGCCGGAGTCCACCAGATAGATACACGGCAAGCGGTTTTGCTGGGCGATGGTCTGGGCGCGCAGGTGTTTTTTCACCGTCAGTGGGTAGTACGAGCCACCTTTCACCGTGGCATCGTTGGCGACGATCATGCACTCGACGCCTTCCACTCGGCCAATCCCGGCAATTACACCAGCGGCCGGAACGTCTTCACCGTACACCGCGTAGGCCGCCAGTTGGCTGATCTCCAAAAACGGCGAGCCCGGATCAAGCAGGTGATTGATACGCTCGCGAGGCAGCAATTTTCCACGGGAAGTGTGGCGTTCCTGGGCTTTTGGGCCGCCCCCTTGCTGCACGTGTGCGAGCAGGGTACGCAGGGCCTCTACTTGTTTGAGCATCGCCGTGCTGTTGGCTGCGAACTCTGCCGAACGGGGGTTGAGCTGGGTATGCAGGATAGCCATGGACAGCTCCGTTTAGCGGGTTTCGTTGAAGAGTTCGCGACCGATGAGCATGCGACGAATCTCACTGGTGCCGGCGCCGATTTCATACAGTTTGGCGTCACGCAGCAGGCGCCCGGCCGGGAATTCGTTGATGTAGCCATTGCCACCCAGAATCTGAATCGCGTCCAGAGCCATTTGGGTGGCTCGTTCTGCGCTGTAGAGAATCACGCCAGCGGCGTCCTTGCGCGTGGTTTCACCGCGCTCGCAAGCCTGTGCCACCGCGTAAAGGTAGGCTCGGCTAGCGTTGAGCTGGGTGTACATGTCGGCGACTTTGCCCTGGATCAGCTGGAATTCCCCGATGCTCTGGCCGAACTGTTTGCGGTCATGGATGTACGGGACGATCAGGTCCATGCAGGCCTGCATAATCCCGGTCGGACCGCCTGAAAGCACCACGCGCTCGTAGTCGAGGCCACTCATCAGCACTCTCACGCCGCCGTTGAGCACGCCGAGGATGTTTTCTTCCGGTACATGCACATCATCGAAAAACAGTTCGCAGGTGTTTGAGCCGCGCATGCCGAGCTTGTCGAATTTTTTGCTGCGGCTGAAGCCTTTCGAGTCACGTTCAACGATGAACGCGGTGATGCCGTGGGCACCCTTGTCGAGGTCGGTCTTGGCGTAGATCACATAGGTGTTGGCGTCGGGGCCGTTGGTGATCCAGGTCTTGCTGCCGTTGAGGACATACTGATCGCCGCGTTTGTCGGCACGAAGTTTCATCGAGACCACGTCGGAACCAGCATTCGGTTCGCTCATGGCCAACGCCCCAATGTGCTCACCGCTGATCAATTTCGGCAGGTACTTGGTTTTCTGCTCGTGAGTGCCGTTGCGATTGATCTGATTGACGCAGAGGTTGGAATGGGCGCCGTAGGAGAGAGCAACGGAGGCCGAGCCCCGGCTGATTTCTTCCATGGCTACCACGTGCGCCAGGTAACCCAGGCCCGCGCCGCCGTACTCTTCCGGCACGGTAATGCCGAGCAAGCCCATGTCGCCGAACTTGCACCACAGGTCGGCTGGGAACAGGTTGTCGATGTCGATTTGAGCGGCGCGCGGGGCGATCTCTTTGCCGACGAAGGACTGTACCTGATCGCGCAGCATGTCGATGGTTTCACCGAGGGCGAAGTTCAGGGATGGGTAGCTCATGGGTCACCTTTTGATTTTTTGTTGGGTGGAGAACGCCGTGCTTTGGCTTTCACCTTGACGTTAACGTAAGCCTGCAAACAAACGCTGTCAATCACCCTTTACGTTAACGTCAACTTAGGCGAGAGTAGAGCCCGTTCAAGATAGAAAAGCGGACCCATCCTGTGGGAACAAGCTTGCTCGCGAAAGCATCGGATCAGTCGACATCACTGTTGAATGTGCGTCAGGCACGCTCCCACACGTGACCGGCGGCGGCCCATAAATAAAGACAATAGGGGGCGTCATGAATCAACCCAGTGCAAGCCCGCAACGCAGCTATACCCGAGGTTCCCAGGACAAGGCCTTGCTGACGATGACCATCGGCGAGGCGTTCGATCACACCGTCGCGCACTACCCGCACGGGGACGCACTGGTGGTGCGCCATCAGCACATACGCTATAGCTGGCGGCAATTGTCAGACGCCGTCGATCTTCACGCCCGAGCCCTGCTGGCGCTGGGTTTGCAGACCGGTGACCGCCTCGGCATCTGGGCGCCGAACTGCGCCCAGTGGTGCATCAGCCAATTCGCCAGCGCGAAAATCGGCGTGATTCTGGTCAACATTAATCCCGCCTACCGCAGCTCTGAACTTGATTACGTGTTGAAGCAGTCTGGCTGTCAGTGGCTGGTATGTGCAGGGGCCTTCAAGACCTCCAACTATCACGCCATGCTGCAAGGGTTGCTGCCGGAGCTGGCGGAGCAATCCATTGGCCATTTACACAGTGAGCGCTTGCCGGAGTTGCGCGGGGTGATTAGCCTCGATGCGCAGCCACCCTCGGGCTTCCTGCCGTGGTCGCAACTGGCGGATGTAGCGGCCAGCGTCTCGGTCGCTCGGTTGGACGAACGTCAGCGCAGTCTGCATTTCGATCAGCCCGTTAACCTCCAGTACACCTCCGGCACCACCGGTTTTCCCAAGGGTGCCACCCTCAGTCACTACAACATTCTCAACAACGGTTACATGGTGGGCGAAAGTCTGGGCCTGACCGCCAATGATCGGCTGGTCATCCCGGTGCCGCTGTATCACTGCTTTGGCATGGTCATGGGCAACCTCGGCTGTGTGACTCACGGCAGTACGATGATTTACCCCAGCGATGCCTTCGATCCGCTTCTGACTCTGCTCGCCGTTGACGAAGAAAAAGCCACCGCGCTGTATGGCGTACCGACCATGTTCATCGCGATACTCGATCAACCTCGGCGCGCCGAATTCAATCTGTCGACCCTGCGTACCGGCATCATGGCCGGGGCCACGTGCCCTATCGAGGTGATGCGTCGAGTCATCAGCGACCTGCACATGAGTGAAGTGCAAATTGCCTACGGCATGACGGAAACCAGTCCGGTGTCTTTGCAGACCGGTCCGTCAGACGAATTGGAATTACGCGTCACCACGGTCGGTCGCACCCAGCCGCAGCTGGAAAGCCAGATTCTCGACGAGGCCGGTAACGTGGTTCCTCGCGGTACAGTCGGTGAGTTGTGTACTCGGGGTTACAGCGTGATGCTCGGTTACTGGAATAACCCGCAAGGCACACGCGACGCCATCGATGAGGCCGGCTGGATGCACACCGGTGACTTGGCGACCATGAATGAAGAGGGTTATGTCTGCATCGCCGGGCGTAACAAGGACATGATCATCCGTGGCGGTGAGAATATTTACCCGCGAGAGTTGGAAGAGTTCTTTTTTACTCACCCGGCCATCGCGGATGTGCAAGTGATCGGCATTCCCTGCTCACGCTACGGTGAAGAGATCGTTGCCTGGGTCAAGTTTCACCCCGGCCACAGTGCTACCGAAGAGGAGTTGAAAACCTGGTGCAAGGCGCGTATCGCGCACTTCAAGACGCCGCGATACTTCAAGTTCGTGGAAGAGTTTCCGATGACTGTGACCGGCAAAATCCAAAAATTCCGGATGCGTGAGATCAGTATCGAGGAACTCAAAGCGATACCGTAGGAACCGGTTTTGCTGAACGCAGCAGCGAGAGAATGCTACGGTTGCCGGCGCACGGCGACGTTGTGAAAACTACTCGCTCACCCGGCTGCGCAACCGAAGCGCCCGAGAATTCACGGTCAAGACCGGCGGCGGTGTAAAGACTTGCATTGCTATGAGGGGCGGGGACACTGACGGCGAGATTTCATGCGTTTAGTGCAGGTCATCCGACACTTCACCACTGACCGACGATGCTGCCCAGTATCCGGATGAGAGAAAGCACAAAAGGGAGCCGAAGCTCCCCTTTAATTTGTCGTTGCGTGCTCTTTTTTATTATTGAGGGGCGGCCTATTGTTGTTTTTGGCAGCCGTTGCCCTTTACCACTGTTTTTGTCGATCCCCATCCGGGATCAAGAGCAAACGTATTTTTTTGAGCGCTGATTTGCTTTTTCGCTGAACGATCCAACCAGTTCGGGGGGCTACCTGACGGTAGTTTTATTGTTCTCTGCCCGGTTGCGGGTCACTTCGAAAAGCACCCTGAAAAGCACATCTTCTCCAAAAAAATCTGTTAGCTGCGTCTCTGCCGTGTTGTTCTTGTTATGTCAGAGTCGTTACGTCTTATTTTTATTGGTTTGCTGCTTTTTATTCTTGTTATGCCATAGAGATAGCAGAAGCCGTGCCAACTTTTAAATATCCTTTAAAAACAATTACTTGTGATTTTTTGTGGTTCTTCCGATCTGTTCAAGACAGGCATTTTGTTTCCGTGTTACTCGTTTGTACCCGCACCTCAGACATAGCGGTAACACCCGGACACATCCGCCTACTCATTGACTGCTTCGAGCCTTGGCTACGCGCGAGCCCGTCGAGCGGCCCAGTACATTGCAAATCTGCTGGCCAGCCAGAATCAAGGCGTCGAGGTCGATACCGGTCTCTATACCCAGGCCGTTGAGCAGGTACACCACGTCTTCGGTCGCGACGTTACCGCTGGCGCCTTTGGCATAAGGGCAGCCGCCGAGGCCGGCGATGGAGCTGTCGAACACCGCTATGCCTTCAAGCAGGCTGGCGTAAATGTTGGCCATGGCCTGGCCATAAGTGTCGTGGAAGTGTCCGGCCAGTTTGTTTCGCGGCACATCAGCCGCGACCACTTCAAACATCTTGCGGGTCGCGCCTGCGGTGCCGGTGCCGATGGTGTCACCCAGCGAGACTTCGTAGCAGCCCATGGCGTAAAGCTCGCGGGCAACCAGCGCCACCCGTTCCGGCGCGATGTGACCCTCATAGGGACAGCCCAATACGCAGGACACGTAACCACGCACGCTCACGCCGTGCTGTTTGGCGGCGTCCATGATCGGCACGAAGCGCGCAAGGCTTTCGCTGATCGAGCAGTTGATGTTGCGTTGGGAGAACGCTTCGGACGCGGCGGCGAACACGGCGACTTCCTTGACCCCGGCGGCAATGGCATCTTCGAACCCGCGCAGGTTCGGTGCCAATGCGCCGTAGGTCACACCGGGCTTGCGCTGAATCTGCGCGAAGACGTCGGCGGACCCGGCCATCTGTGGCACCCACTTGGGTGACACGAAACTGCCGACCTCTATATAGCCCAGCCCCGCGCCGCTAAGGGCATCGACCAGTTGCACCTTATCGGCGACGCTGATGGGCAGGGCTTCATTTTGCAGGCCATCGCGGGGGCCGACTTCGATCAGGCGTACCTGGGAGGGGAGTGACATAAGCAATTTCACCTGTGTTAGAGATCCTTGCCCCGCAGAGTATGGGAAGGATCAAACGATCAATTACTCAATCGGTTGCTGGTTTTTGATCGTCTGTTCCAGCGCCTGCGTGCAGCGCTCCTGGGCGGTGTCCAACTCCAGTTTCATCTGTTCAATGTCGAGCATTTGCTGTTCCAGCTGTTCGCGGCGCTCGGCAATTTTGACCAGCATGGTTTGCAACTGTTTCTGATTGCCGCCGGTGGGGTCGTAGAGTTCGATCAATTCGCGGCATTCGGCCAGGGAAAAACCGATGCGCTTGCCGCGCAAGATCAGCTTTAAGCTGACCTTGTCCCTGGGTGAGTAGATGCGTTCCTGGCCACGACGCTCGGGGCTGAGCAAACCCTGCTCTTCATAAAAACGAATGGCTCGGGTGGTGATGTCGAGCTCGCGCGCGAGGTCGGAAATGCTGTAGGTCTGGCTGCTCATGAAAGCACTCGAAGAAAGTCATGACGCTAAGCTAATGTCAGCTTGACGTTTACGTCAAGCGGCTTGGGACTCGAGTGCGGCGACCGGCTTGCCCGCGAAGAGCGATCACGCAGTGCAAAGCCCTACAGCTTGTCGAGCTTCTTCTCATGCGCTGTGACCTGCTGGCATAACTCGATCATCTGCTCGCGCATCCAGCGGTTTGCCGGATCCTGATCGGTGCTTTCGTGCCAGTAGAGGTGAGTTTCCACGGGTGGCACATCGTTCACGGGCAAGCTGAAAGCGTGCAGGTCGTTACGACGGGCGAAGCGTTCCGGCACGGTCATCACCATGTCAGTCTGCTGCAACACTTGGGACGCCATCAGGTAATGCTGGGAACGCAACGCGATCTTGCGCTGAATCCCCATTTTGCCCAGCGCCAGGTCGACATGCCCCAGTCCGCTGCGGCGGCTGGAGATGTGAATATGGGTCAGCGACAGATAATCCTCGAGGGTGAATTTTTCCTTGCCCGCCAACGGATGGCCCTTGCGCATGGCGCACACGTAACGGTCTTCCATCAGCTTGACGTGGCGTACTTGCGGGTCGGTGTTGAGCGGCGCATCTACTGCAAAATCGAGGCGCCCAGCGGCCAGTTCCTTGGTGGTCTCCCGGCGTTTAGACAGGAAGCTTTCAATGATGACGGTCGGCGCGAGGCGGCGCAGACGCTGGAAGAGCGGCGGCAGGATGACCGCTTCGGTGAGGTCGGTCATGCTTATGCGGTAGGTCTTGACCGCCTGCAACGGGTTGAAAATGCGGCTTTCCTGCACCGACACCCGCAGCAGCGAAAGCGCGTTACGCACTGGACCGATGATGTTCTGGGCCATCGGGGTCGGCACCATGCCTTGGGCGGTACGCACGAACAACGGGTCGTTGAAGGTCTCGCGCAGGCGGGCCAGAGCGTTCGAGACTGCGGGCTGAGTAATGCCGACAATCTGCCCGGCGCGGGTCAGGTTGGCTTCGGTGTAGATCGCGTCGAAGACGATGAAAAGGTTGAGGTCGACCTTGCTCAGATTCATTACGCGGCTCTCTTGTTGTAGGGGCGGTTTTAGCCTGGGCGATCAGCCGATCATATATCGGTGATGAATGTTAATACACGCCGAGAATAGGCTAGGTAAATTATCAGCGCTGTTCTAGCATCGATTGCATGACCTAAACAACCTCTCCCAAGAAGGTAGCTGCTCATGGATTTCGCGTATTCGCCCAAGGTTCAGGAACTGCGTGAGCGCGTCACTGCGTTCATGGACACCTACGTTTACCCTGCTGAAGCGGTGTTTGAGCGTCAGGTCGCCGAAGGCGATCGCTGGCAGCCGACCGCGATCATGGAAGAACTCAAACTCAAGGCCAAGGCCGAAGGATTGTGGAACCTGTTCCTGCCTGAGTCCGAACTCGGTGCGGGCCTGACCAACCTTGAATACGCGCCGCTGGCCGAAATCATGGGCCGCTCGTTGCTCGGTCCTGAGCCGTTCAACTGCTCCGCGCCCGATACCGGCAACATGGAAGTGTTGGTGCGCTACGCCAATGAAGAACAGAAGCAGCGTTATCTCGAACCACTGTTGCGCGGCGAGATTCGCTCGGCGTTCGCCATGACCGAGCCTGATGTCGCCTCGTCCGACGCCACCAACATGGCGGCCCGCGCCGTGCGTGATGGCGACCAATGGGTGATCAATGGCAAAAAATGGTGGACCTCAGGCGCTTGCGACCCACGTTGCAAGATCCTGATCTTCATGGGCTTGAGCAACCCCGACGCGCCGCGTCATGCCCAGCATTCAATGATTCTGGTACCGGTGGATGCCCCAGGCGTGAAGATTGTCCGTCCGTTGCCGGTGTTCGGTTACGACGACGCACCCCATGGTCATGCGGAGGTGTTGTTTGAGAATGTACGCGTGCCCTATGAAAATGTTCTGCTGGGTGAGGGGCGCGGTTTTGAAATTGCTCAGGGGCGCCTTGGGCCGGGACGGATTCACCACTGCATGCGCTCGGTTGGCATGGCCGAGCGTGCGCTGGAGTTGATGTGCAAACGTGCGGTGAGCCGCACGGCATTCGGCAAACCCTTGGCGCGGTTGGGCGGCAATATCGACAAGATCGCCGACTCGCGAATGGAAATCGACATGGCAAGGCTGCTGACGTTGAAAGCGGCGTACATGATGGACACCGTGGGCAACAAAGTGGCGAAAAGTGAAATCGCCCAGATCAAAGTGGTTGCACCCAATGTGGCCTTGCGGGTGATTGATCGAGCGATCCAGATTCATGGCGGGGCAGGGGTGTCCAACGACTTTCCGCTGGCTTACATGTACGCGATGCAGCGCACTCTGCGCCTGGCCGACGGTCCGGACGAAGTGCATCGCGCGGCGATTGGCAAGTTCGAAATCGGCAAGTACGTGCCGAAAGAGATGATGCGTAGCAGTCATTAAGACCTGTAGATCGTTCTCACTTTGCACGTGGGAACGATCGGCTGGCTCAATACACCCAAACCTCAACCCGCCGATTTTTGATCCGACCTTCATCCGCGCTATTGGCGGCCACCGGCATCTCTGCGCCAAAACCGCGTATCTCGCGGAACACCACGCCGCTTTTTACCAGTTCCCGCCGCACCGCCATCGCCCGCAACTTCGACAGCAAATCAGCGCGTGCCGGGTCGCTTTTGGCGTCGCCGAACCCGACTAGCGTGACCTCCCGATTGGTTTTGTCGTGCTGCTTTATATAGTCGAGCACCCGGGGTAGGTCTTGTCTGGCCTTGTTATCGAGGATCGCGCTGCCTTCTTCGAAACGAAAATTCACCGTCAAACGCTGCGCATGACGGCTTAAGGCCTGATACCCCTCGGGCATCAGTGCGTTTGGCGTGACGGCCATGGCGTGTACGGTCTGGGCGATAAAACCACTGGCCGCGACGATCTCCTGTCCTTGGCTGCTTTGAGCGAACGCCACCAGTGCCTGAGCCCAAGGGTTATTCCCATTGGGTGGCAGGTAAAAGAACAACCGACGAGAGAGGGGATAGTCTTCCGTGGCAATCAGGCTGTTAAGCGGCAACATCGCCTGCGACTGACCGTCGATGATCGCCACGGCTTTGGCCTGTCGCACGTAGGGCAAACCGATAAAACCGATACCTTGAGGATCGAGGCTGACGGCGTCGGATAATTGCTCGCTGGACTCGAACCGTTTTGCCGCGCCGCTCAGCGTTTTCCCATGACTGCTCAGGACCAACTCCTTGAAGGTGTCGTAGGTGCCCGATTGATCATCGCGCGCGTAAAGATGAATCGGTCCGCCGTGGCTGCCGAGCGCTTCCCAGGTGCTGGCTTCGCCGCTGAAGATTCGGGCCAGTTGTTCGGTATTGAGCTGATTCAGCGGATTTTTTGGGTGAAGGATGATTGCCACGCCATCGATGGCAATAACTTGCTCGGCACCGGGGCCCTTCAGATCGCCCAGCGTTTTGAGGTCTGCAAGTTCCTTGTCCTTGATCGGGCGCGAGGACGCGGCTAAATCGGCATTGCCTGTTTTCAGTGCGCTGAATCCGGTGCTGGAGCCGTGGGCCGCCACCTCGATCACCACGCGGCGACCCTCGGTGGTTTGGCCGACGATGTGCAGTTCGTTAGCGGTGTCCGGGGCTTCGCTGTGAACCTTCAACAGACCTTGTTCGCGCATCAGGCCTTCGACCAGCGCCGGCCCCAAGGCTGCACCAATGGTGTTTGATCCCTGGATACGCAGCACGGAGCCTTGTTGCGGCGTCGGTAGGTCACTGGCGGTGGCCGTTAACGGCAGCCAGATGCAGGCCATCAACAGGAACAATACGCGCAGGGTCATGCCGGTACCTTTAAGGACATAGGAAGTGCCGGGAGAATAAGTCAGTAAGATTTCCGAAAGATGACAGCTGCCAATGTGTGAGCAAGCAAGCTCGTTCACACCGTTGATTTGTGCAGGTTTTACAGTCGGATCAGCTCAGTTCAAGCCAGATCGGCGCATGGTCTGACGGTTTTTCCATTCCGCGCAGTTCGTAATCCACGCCCGCATCCTTCACCCGTGGTAGCAAGCCGTGGGACGCCATGATCAAGTCGATCCGCAGACCACGCTTGGGCTCATCTTCGAATCCGCGACTACGGTAGTCGAACCAACTGAAACGGTCGGTAACGTCCGGATACAGATGTCGGAAGCTGTCCACCAACCCCCAGTTCTTGAGGCGGGCCATCCACTCGCGCTCTTCCGGCAGGAAGCTGCACTTGCCGGTTTTCAGCCAGCGTTTCATGTTGTCCGGGCCAATACCGATGTCGCAATCTTGCGGTGAAATATTCACGTCGCCCATCACCACCAGCGCCTGGTCATTGCTGAACTGGCTTTCCAGCAGGTGCTGCAAATCGTTATAGAAGCGCTGTTTGGCCGGGAATTTGGTCGGGTGATCGCGGCTTTCGCCCTGTGGGAAATAGCCGTTCATGATCGTCACCGGCACGCCATTCTCGTCGGCGAAGGTGCCCCAGATGAAACGCCGCTGAGCGTCTTCTTCATCGGTGGCGAAGCCTTTGTGCAGTGCAAGCGGTTCCTGACGCGAGAGCAGCGCGACGCCGTAGTGACCTTTCTGCCCATGGAAATACACGTGGTAGCCCAGCGCCTGAACCTCTGCCAGTGGGAACTGGTCGTCATGCACCTTGGTTTCCTGGAGGCCAATGACATCCGGCTGGTGCTTTTCGATCAGCGCTGCCAACTGATGAGGGCGAGCGCGCAGCCCGTTGATGTTGAAGGAGACGATCTTCATGGTCGGCAGTCCTGGCAAAAGCGCGATGCTAGCTGACATGTAGGCAACGGGCCAGTGCGGGGTGAGGGAATGAGTGCTGGGCAGTCAGTCCTGTGCCTTCAGCTATGGCCGCTTTGCAAGCAGGTTATGGTCTATACCTTGTGGGAGCGAGCGTGTTCCGGGCGGTGAATCGACGAAGAGGCCCGTGCGGCCCCTACTGATTCGGATCAACAGGGAACTGTGACAGCGCTATTAGGCTCGTAACCAGAAGAGTGCCGTCATTTAACGGTGCCCCGGGGAGATTTACCGCAATGCCTGAAACCTCGACTGCCATCGCCGATATCCACTTGCTCGACAGCGGCTACAGCCGCGAAGCGCGTTCCTTGTTGTATCAGGCCTACCGCCATGAACCGACCTTCGGCTACCTGCTTGAGGCCGAGCGCGCCGGTTACGAACAGCGGGTTCGTGCCACCGTGCGTGAACTGGTCAAGCAACACTTTTTGCAAGACTTACCGGCCATCGGTCTGTTGGTCAACGACCGATTGATCGGCATTGCTCTGATCGCGCCACCGCAGCGGCGTCTGGGGATCACCGAAAGCTGGGCGTGGCGGTTACGCATGGTGCTGAGCACCGGGTTTCGCTGCACTCGGCGTTACCTCGAATACCACGATGCCGTGACAGCCTGCGTGCCTTCTGACGCGGTGCATGTGTTGCCACTGCTGGGGATTCACCCGCAGTTCCAGGGCAAGCACTATGGTGAGCAGTTGCTGCAAGCCGTCCACAACTGGTGCGCCGTGGATGAACATTCGCAAGGCGTGATTTTAGATACCGGGAATCCGCGCTATCTGGATTTCTATAAGCGTCAGGGTTATGAGGAAATCGGCGAGGTGGCTGTAGGGCCGATTCGCGAGCACGTATTTTTCCACGCCAATCCGCAGGTGTTACAAACAGCAATGTCTTAACGGTCGAACTTTACCTGCACCTCAGGCTCTATCACGCTCCCAAGCTCGTGATAGCATTCGCGCCTATGAAGTTCCCAGGAAGATTTACCAGTGGCGTGCTCATGCTGTTGTCGAGCTGTGCGGCGCTGGCGCAAAGTGAATTGGATGTGCGGATCAAACCGTCCAACGATGAACTGAAGGCCAATATAGAGGGCTATATCGGCAGCCTCGGCGATCGTGATGAAGAAGCGCTGCTGCGCTTCAGTCGTGGTGCCGAGGAGCAGGCGCGCAAGGCTGCTCAGGCCTTGGGTTATTACCAACCGCATATCGACAGCGAAGTGAAGGGTGGCAGCTCACCGCGCCTGACCCTGAATGTTGACCCCGGAGAGCCAGTACATCTGCGTAACGTTACCGTGCGCATCGACGGCCCTGCCGCCTCCCTTAAGGCTTTTCGTGTGCCGCCGCCCGAACTGCTCAAGCCAGGTGCGGTGCTCAATCATGGCCACTACGAAGACGCCAAGCGCCTGATCCAGAATCAGGCCTCGCGCTACGGGTTTTTCAACGGGCGTTTCACCCGTCAGACACTGTCGGTGGACCCGCGCGCGGGCGTCGCCGACATCGAGCTGATCTACGACAGCGGCCCGCGTTACTCGCTGGGCAAGGTTCAATTCGAGGGCGACACGCCGTTCGACGAGGACCTGCTGCAACGTATGGTGCCGTTCAAGGCTGGCACGCCGTATGACTCCGAACTCATTGCCGAACTCAATAGGGCCCTGCAATCCAGTGGCTATTTCGAGGCGGTGCGCGTGGACGCGGCACCGACGGCGTCCAAGGACGACGTGATCCCGGTGGCGGTTAAACTCGATACGCGCAAGCCGCGCACCATGGGGCTGGGGTTAGGTTACTCCACCGACGTTGGCCCCCGGATCAAGGCCAACTGGACCCGGCATTGGGTCAATCCGCAGGGTGACAGCTATGGTTGGGAAGCCGAACTGTCGGCACCACGGCAGAACGTCGGGGTGTTTTACGACGTGCCGCTGGACCCGCCCTTGACCGACAAATTGCGCTGGGCCGCCGGCTATCAATATGAAGACATCGCCGGCAGTGACTCCCAGAGCAAGCTGCTGACCCTCGGCCCTGAATGGCACAGCAAGTTGCCCAGTGGCTGGCAACGGGTGGTGTCGCTAAAGTGGCAGCGCGAGGAATATACCCTCGGCGATGACTCGGGGCTGAGCACGCTGTTGATGCCCGGCGTGAGCTATTCGTACCTCAAAAGCGATAACCGTATCGACCCGCACAACGGCTACCGCTTGACCTTCGAAACCAAAGTGGCCAAGGAAGGGCTGGGTTCGGACACTAATCTGGTCTACGGCACCGCGCTGGTCAAAGGGTTGACCACGGTCTTCGATAACCACCGTTTCCTTGCTCGGGTGCAGGTGGGCGGCAGCGCCACCAATGGCTATCAGTCCGTGCCGCCGTCGCTGCGCTTCTTCGCCGGTGGCGATCAGAGTGTGCGCGGTTACGACTATCAAAGCCTGTCCCCGGAAAACTCCAATGGCGACCGCATCGGTGGGCGCTACATGGTCGCCGGCAGCGTCGAATATCAATACTCCGTCGCCGAGAAATGGCGGGTCGCGACCTTCGTTGACCAAGGCAATTCCTTCAACAAGCTCGAACTGCCCAACCTCAAAACGGGTGTCGGTGTCGGCGTGCGCTGGATCTCGCCGGTAGGGCCGATTCGCCTCGACCTGGCCCACGCGCTGGACGACGACGGTGGTATTCGACTGCACTTTTCCATGGGGCCTGAGCTGTGAATCGTGGTTTGAAAATAACGTTGCTGACGATGCTGGCGTTGTTGATGCTGATCGTTTTGGCCGTGACCACGGTACTCGGCTCGGCGGCAGGCAGCCGTTGGGCGCTCGGTTTTGTACCGGGTTTGACCGTGGAGAACTTTCAGGGCCGTTTGGGCGGGCAATGGAGCGCCGATCATCTGCTGTGGCGGCAGGGCAGCAGCGAGGTTGAACTCAATAAAGTGATCTTCGCCTGGTCGCCGCTGTGCCTCACGCGCCTGACCCTGTGCATCGAGCAATTGCAGGCCGATCAGGTCAGCCTGCAATTCCCGCCGAGCGCTGAAGCAGCGAGCAGCGGCCCGATCAAACTCCCTGACTTGAAGCTGCCCCTGACCATTGAACTGGGCGACGTCAAAGTCGGCAGCCTGCTGTTCAACGGCAGCGAACAACTCAAAGGTCTGCAACTGGCCGCACACTGGACGGCCAAGGGGTTGCAGATCGACTCGGTGCAATTGCAGCGCGATGACCTGAGCCTGAACCTCTACGGTCTGTTGCAACCTGGCGGCGACTGGCCGTTGACTGCCGAAGGCACGCTAACAATGTCGAGGCCCGCACCTTGGGCGCTGGCCTTGAAGGTTGACGGCGACCTGCTGAAAACCCTGAACCTCAAAGCCGACAGCAGTGGTTACCTGAACGGGCAACTGACCGGCGAGCTGCAACCGCTGGCGGATAACCTGCCCGCCAAGGTGCGGATCACCGCTGACGGCTTTAAACCCAGCGCTGATCTACCGGACACCCTGCAACTCAATCAACTGGAGCTCACCGGCGACGGCGACCTGAAAAACGGTTACCAGTTATTCGGCAAAGCCGTGTTGCCGGCTGATAAAGGCCCGGTCGCGCTGTTGCTGCAAGGCAAGGTCGACGCCAAAGGCGCGCAGATTGCCGGGCTCGACCTGAGCGCGAGCGACAAACAAAGCCTCAAACTCACCGGCAACCTCGACTGGAGCAAAGGTTTCAGCGCCGAGGCAAAAATCGACTGGCTGGACTTCCCGTGGCATCGGCTCTATCCGCTGATCGACGAACCGCAAGTCGCGCTGCGCAGCTTCAACGGCGAAGTCTCTTACACCGACGGCAAATACCTCGGTAACTTCAAAGCCGCGCTGGATGGCCCGGCCGGGGCGTTCAGCCTGAGCAGCCCGTTCAGTGGCGACCTGACGAAAATCTACCTGCAACAATTCCAGCTCGAAGCCGGGCAGGGCAAGGCCGAAGGCCACCTGAACCTGCAATTCGCCGATGGCATCGCCTGGGACACCGCGCTCGACCTGTCAGCAATCAACCCGGCGTACTGGATGGCGGAACTGCCGGGCACGCTGGCCGGGCCGTTACGCAGCAAAGGTGAGATGAAGAATGAAAAGCTTAGCCTGACTGCCGACCTCGACTTGAAAGGCAAACTGCGCGGCCAACCCGCCGTGATCCAGGCCAAGGCGGATGGCGGCGGCGAGCAATGGAACCTCAGCGCCTTGCAAGTTCGTCTCGGCGACAACAGCATCAGCGGCAAGGGCCGCCTGCAACAGACCCTTGCCGGGCAGCTCGACATCAAGCTGCCGCGCCTGGCCCAGCTGTGGCCGCAACTGCGCGGTCAGCTCAATGGCCGGGTCGATGTCGCCGGCACGCTCAAAGCCCCGCAAGGCAAGCTTGGGCTGCAAGGCTCGCAACTGTTCTTCGAAGACAATCGCCTGCAAAGTCTCAATCTGGACGCGACCCTCGACGGTGCCCAGCGGGCGAATATCGATCTCAAGGGCAGCGGCATTCAGGCTGGCGATACTTCCCTGGGCGCCCTGACCGTTAGTGGTCAAGGCGATATCAGGCATCAGAAACTCGCCCTCGACCTGCAAGGGCCCATGCTCAAACTGGCGCTTGGACTGGATGGTGCATTGGACAAAGGCAACTGGCGCGGGCAACTGGCCAGCGGCGATATCCAGGCTGGCGGCCAGGACTGGAAGCTGCAAGGTCCGGCGAAACTTGAACGGCTGGCGGACGGCAAAATCAATTTCGGCGCCCATTGCTGGATGTCCGGCCCGGCCAGTTTGTGCGGCCAGGACCAGCGCCTGATGCCTGAGCCGAAGTTGCGGTATCACCTCAAACAGTTCCCCATCGACAGTTTGGGCCAGTGGCTGCCGAAGGATTTCGCCTGGCAGGGCAAGCTCAATGCTGACCTGCAACTGGACGTGCCAGCCAGCGGTCCGAACGGCCAGATCAGCATTGATGCCAGCGGCGGCACCCTGCGCATGAAAGAGAAAGATCAGTGGCTGGATTTCCCCTACCAGACCCTGAAACTCACCAGCAAGCTCACGCCTAAACGCATCGACACCGAATTGAACTTCGTCGGCGACAAGCTCGGGGAGTTGATGGTGCAGGCGCAGATCAACCCGTTGCCGAAGAATAAACCGCTGACCGGCTCGTTCCGCCTTAATGGCCTGGACCTCTCAGTGGCGCGGCCGTTTGTACCGATGGTGGAGAAACTCAGCGGGCGTTTGAATGGCAGCGGCACGTTGTCCGGTGGACTGCTGGCGCCACTGGTCAATGGCAATCTGCTGCTCAGCGACGGCGAGATTTCCGGTGCTGAGCTGCCGATGGACTTTCAGGCTTTGCAGCTTCAAGCGTTGATTGCGGGCGAAACCGTGCAACTGAACGGCGGCTGGAAAAGCGGCAAGACCGGGCAGGGCAGCCTCAACGGCAACATCGCCTGGGGGCAGGCACTGGTTGTGGATCTGGCGCTTAAAGGCACGCAACTGCCGGTGACTGTCGAACCTTACGCCAAACTGGAAGTGGCGCCGGACCTGAAAATTTCGATGAAAGGTGACGAACTGTCCATCGCCGGCAAAGTGTGGGTGCCGAAGGGTGAAATCACCGTGCGCGAATTGCCACCGTCGACGGTCAAAGTCTCTGACGACACAGTGATCGTTGGCCAGCAGACAGAACAAGGCAAACCGCCGATGGCCATGAAAATGGACATTGATGTGGTGGTTGGCCAAGACACGCTCAGCTTCGCCGGGTTCGGCCTGACCGCGAATCTGCAAGGCCAGGTACACATCGGCGACAACCTGGACACTCGGGGCGAGCTGTGGCTCAACGACGGTCGCTACAGTGCTTATGGCCAGCGCCTGACAGTACGTCGGGCACGTTTGTTGTTTGCCGGCCCCCTCGATCAGCCTTACCTCGACATCGAAGCGGTACGCCAGACGGACGACGTGACGGCCGGTATTCGCCTGAGCGGCAGCGCCGAGCAACCGACCACGGAAATTTTCTCGGAGCCGGCCATGAGTCAGGAGCAGGCGTTGTCCTATCTGGTACTCGGACGTCCCTTGAGTAGCAACGGTGAAGACAACAACATGCTCGCCCAGGCGGCGCTTGGCCTGGGGTTGATGGGCAGTTCTGGAGTTACCAGCGGCTTGGCCAAGGATTTGGGCATTCAGGACTTCCAGCTGGACACCCAGGGCAGCGGCACCACCACGGCCGTGGTCGCCAGCGGCAATATCTCCGAGAAACTCAGCCTGCGTTACGGCGTCGGTGTGTTCGAGCCGGCCAACACCCTTGCTTTGCGCTATAAGCTGAGCAAGAAGGTCTACCTCGAAGTCGCGAGTGGCGTGGCCAGCTCTCTGGATATTTTCTACAAGCGTGACTTCTAGCGCCTGTGCCCTCAATGATTTTGCGTTGCCTAGGCCGGCGGTCGAGTCCACCGGGCACTGCTCGCGCAGCGTCCGACAGTCTCGGGATGTATTAGACTCTGCGGGGTTCAGCGGTCGCTCTTATGGCGCCCGTCCCCACTGCCCATGAAGGGGTCATATGGTCCGCTTGAGTATGATCTTGCTCGGTCACGATTTCGTCCGTCGGCGTTGGTCGACCCTCGCGTTGGTGGGGGTTGTCTGGGCGATAGCAGGCGTAGCGATTTTCATTGATGCGCTGGACGGTGTTACCTATTTCCCATTGCATGTATTCGGCTACCTGTTGCTGGCCGAAGCTGTGATCATTTTGGTCGTGCCGGCACCGCAAACAGACACCGCGTCAGCCCTGCGCAAGGCACGAGGGGTTGGGTTCCTGGTCCTGGGTCTGTTGATTGTCGATTCACATCACGTGGCGAGTCTGATTCTGGCAGTGCTTTTTGGTGTGGCCTTTTTTGCCGACGGTTGCTTTCGTCTTGCGGCCGCCGTGGTGGTGCGCTTTGCCGGTTGGCCACTCTCATTGCTGACGGGGTTATTTGAAATAACCTTTGCCGTGTTTATTCTCGAACCGTACCCCACGCTCTACGCTGGAACCGTGCCGTACTGCATCGGTATGAGTATTTTCCTCTCAGGGTGTGTTTTGCTGCGGCAATCGTTTCGATTGAAAGGGCGACGTTCGAAAGCGACGGCATGCGGCGTTTACCCGCTCTCAACAGTACAAACGTGCGCCGCTCCGTTGGTGATCCACGTCTGGACGCCCAGCGGTACGGCTGACAACAGTTTGGTGAGCAATCCACTGCTCAACCGCTACATCGCTGCTGTTGATATCAACGGCGTCGTCTCGGCCGGTCATGCCGCGCTGGAGTGTGCGCCTGAGATCTACGTCAGCCATTACCCCGAAGTGGATATTGATCATTCGGCGGGAGACTTCGTGCGGCTGTTGCGGGCCACACCGAACAACAATGTGGTCGGCCGGTTCCTGCCCAGCTATGTCGGCGAGGTTGCCGAGTGGTGCGAGTCTTCGGTGCAGGTGCGCTTTGGACGTTACGACAGTGAGCGGCTGAGGGAGTTTTGGCGCGATTATCGGCAGGACACCACGTACAACCTGACCAGCCGAAATTGTTCAAGTGCGGTAGCGCGTTGCCTGGAGGCGGCGCTTGAGGGCGCCATGAACCGTGGCCATTCGAGCATGATGGATTTTTTCCGGGTGGTCATGAGTCCAGAGTTTTGGGTGGCGGCCCAACTGCGTAAACGCGCAGAGGCCATGGCCTGGACCCCAGGACTGCTACTCGACTATGCACGCGCCTTGAATGCCGCTATCGAGCCCAAACCGGCGGGCTGGTACAGCGTGTACGCGGGTGTTAAACGAGCCTGCCGCTATGCCTCGGCTGCTTTAAAGGGGCAGGCGCTGCGCTCGGATCAACCGCCCCGTCAAGAACCCGCGAAGCCTCCGGCAGACAAGCCCTGACACAGATGCGTTTCTGGTGCAGGGCGGGTGGCGAACCCACCGTGAAGAGGCCCATAAACGGGAGCATCGTGCGGACCGTCTGTGGTTCGAGCGCCTGGCGCCGCTGAACTGTCTTGAGACAGATCTCAAAGCGTCATTGATTGACTGTGATACAAAACAAGCGTGCGCAATCGGCACTGGCCAATTGAGTGCCGGTTAATGTTCTGCGGCTAAGCGTTTCAATCCGCGCTCTAACCGGCCACGCAGCCCCCTTGTGGGCAAACTAAATCAGTGAGTAATACATGAAAAGCGCGCGTTCTCTTGAAGGCAAGGTTGCATTTGTGCAGGGCGGCTCTCGTGGTATTGGGGCGGCCATTGTCCAGCGGCTAGTTGATGAAGGCGCCGCCGTTGCCTTTACCTACCTCTCTTCTTTGGAAAAAGCCGAAAAAACCGTGCAGGGCATTGTCTCTGCCGGGGGCAAAGCCATTGCTATTCGCGCCGACAGTGCGGATGCGCACGCTTTGCAGGCAGCCATACGCCAGGCGACGGATCATTTTGGTGCTCTGGATATTCTGGTCAACAACGCAGGCGTTCTGGTCTGGGGCCCGCTTGAGGACATGACGCTGGAAGATTTTGACCGGTCAGTGGCGATTAATGTCCGCAGCGTATTTGTCGCCAGCCAAGAGGCGGCACGGCATATGACGGATGGCGGCCGCATTATCAACATCGGCAGTGTCAATGCCGACCGGGTCCCCGTGGCCGGAGGCGCGATCTATGCCCTGAGCAAATCAGCCATCGTCGGTTTGACCAAAGGTTTGGCGCGTGACCTGGGGCCACGCGGTATCACGGTGAACAACGTTCAGCCAGGTCCCGTTGATACCGACATGAACCCTGCCGAAGGTGAATTTGCCAGCCAGTTGACAGCATTGATGGCATTGGGTCGGTACGGTAAAGATCATGAGATCGCCAGTTTTGTGGCCTACCTCGCCGGCCCCGAGGCAGGCTTTATCACCGGTGCGAGCCTAACCATTGACGGCGGTTTTTCCGTCTGAACATTCCGTTAACGCCGTGCAGACACGTCCGCAGAATGCCCGTCACAGCTTGAACTGGGCGACCAAGGTGTTGAACGACCCCGCCAGGCGCGACAGCTCCTGGCTCGAGGCCGCGGTCTGATTGGCGCCCGCGGCGCTTTGGGTCGAAAGGTCCTGAATGTTCGTCAGGTTACGGTCCACCTCACGGGCGACTTGGGCCTGTTCCTCGGAGGCCGATGCAATCACCATATTGCGCTCGTTGATCGTCGATACCCCTGCGGTGATCTTCTCCAGCGCCGAACCGGCATGTTCCGCCAAACCCTGAGTTTGAGTGGCCAGTGCCAGGCTTTTGCCCATGGCGGCGACGGCCCCGTCTGCGCCGCGCTGCACCGTTGCGATCATGCCTTCGATTTCCACCGTGGACGCTTGAGTTCGATGGGCGAGGGCGCGGACTTCGTCGGCCACTACGGCAAAACCACGACCTTGCTCGCCCGCACGGGCTGCTTCGATGGCGGCGTTCAAGGCCAGCAGGTTGGTCTGTTCAGCGATGCTGCGAATCACTTCCAGCACCTTGCTGATTTCTCGCACATTGCCGGCCAGTTCGCTCACCGCGGCATTGGAGCCATTGATCTCGGCCACCATATTGCTGATGCCATTTACGGTCTGCTTGACTTGAGATTGACCGTTAATCGCGTCGGTGCTGGCGCTGCTCGACGCTTGTGAGGTGGTGACAGCGTTACGCGCCACTTCTTCAACCGCCGCCGTCATCTCGTTGACCGCTGTGGCTGCCTGCTGGATTTCATCGTTCTGACGGGTCAGCCCACGCGTGCTTTCTTCGGTGACGGCTGACAGCTCTTCGGCGGCCGAGGCCAATTGGTCCGAGGCGTCCGCGATTTGAGTGATGGTGCGCTTCAGGCCGCCCTGCATGTCTGAGAGGGCATTGAGTAACTGGCCAGCCTCGTCATGGCTGTTGCCGCTGATCTGGCGAGTGAGGTCACCACCGGCGATCTCTTGCGCATACGATACGGCGACCGCCAGGGGGCGAGTGATCATCCGGGTGATGAGGATGCCCAAGGCAATGGCCGTGATGAACGCCGCAATGATGCCACCCAGCAGCGATATCGTGGCGCTACTCCGCAACTCCCCTGCGGCGATGGCGCCTTCGCTTATTTGTCGGTTGTTGGATTCGATCATCACCCGCAGCAAGCTCCGCGCTTCACGGAAGGCGATGTTGTTAGTGCCGTTGAGGATGACGCGTGCTTGTTCAAGGTCTTTGGCGTTTATCCGTTCAATGACTTGCTGCGCGGTGCTGTCGTAGCTAGGCCAGAGCAGGTCAAGCTTGTCGCCCGCGGCGCGTTCATCGTCTTCAAGCAGCGTGGCTCGGTAGGTCGAATAGGCTTTTTTTGCGGCGTTCAAGTCGTTGACCAGTGCGTCGCGCAGACGCTGATTTTCGGCGTCTGCCACCGACTCTGTGTGTGCATCCAGCAGACGGTATAGGCCGCGGTTGTGTGCGGTCAGGCTGGTCAGGGTTTCTGCCGTCTTGGCCACCGAAACCAGGTTGTTGGAGAAGGTCAGGGCCAGCGCTGCGGACAATTTATTGATGCCCAATATGCCGCCAGCGCCCACCAGGAGGGTAATCAGCGCGCAGAAAACAAATGCAGCCAGCAGTTTTGTCGAGAATTTAGAGCGGCTCAAAATATTCATTTAATGAACTCGGGGGAGGGTCTATGCCGGGGTTAGCGTTGAGCCATGATCGGGGGATAAGGGCGCGTTGATATCATAGTGACACTACCGGTGCAGGGCCGTTCAATGAAATTCACTAACTGTTACATTTTCTTTTAAGCGGCTGAACATTGCAAAAATATGACGGATACTCGCCCATGCCGAAGGCGATTTTTCGCCCCCACCTGCGCAAAAGAGCCTTAGTCTGACGCTCGTCTGGTACCCGATTTTCAGGCGCTGCGCCATTGCTTTGGGCTGAGGCCAAACCAGCGTTTGAAGGCGCGGGAGAAAGCACTGGTTTCGGAGTAACCCAGGCGGGAGGCGAGTTGGGTGATGCTGATGTTTTGCTGCTTTAGGTGCGCCATGGCGCAGGTCTGGCGAATCTGGTCCAACAACTGGGTGAAACTCAAACCCTGATCGCGCAGTTTGCGTTGCAGTGCCCATTCGGACAGGTCCAAGGCCTGTGCCACCTGTTCGAGGGTCGGTTCGCCCAGGGGCAGGATGGCCAAAATCGCTTGGCTTGCCTGATCCCGCAGGCTGACCTCACAGCCGCTGTCGCCCACTTGGCGGATGGCATCCCTGATCAGCATCAGCAGCATGGGATCGCTGCCGGGCATGGCTTTACCGATCACGTCTTGCTTGGGGATCAGCAACGAGTTGCAGTCCTGAGCAAAATGCACGTCAGCGCCGAAGTGTTCGCGATGCTCTTGCCAGTCCTGTGGTTTGGCATGTTCGAATGTCACTTCCCGAGGCGCCCAGCTTTGTCCGAGCACATTGCGCATCAGGTTGGTGGCCATGCCCATGGTCAGTTCGGCGTCTTGGCGACGTTGGTTGATGGCCCCGTGACGCACCTGATAATTGAAGCGGTAGCAATCACCCTGGTCCACCAACTGAATCAAGGTGCTGTGTTGATGGAACGGGAAGGCGTCGGCGAAGTTGATCAATGCGTGTTCCAGCGTGGCCGAACACAGGCCGATGTAGCCGAGCAAACCGAGGGCTTGCGGCTGGAATTGCTGGCCATAGCGCAGGCCGAAGTTGTCGCAATGGGTTTGCCGAGCGGCTTCTTCCAGCACTGCGCAGTAATTGGGCAGGGGCAGGCTGAGCGTCGGGTGCAGGAGCTGTTCGGGGTCAATGCCCGCATGGCCGAAGATCCGGTCCAGATCGCCGCCATGCTCAACGATAAAACCGTCCAGGCCATTGGCCGCCGCCGACAGCACACCGCAATTGCCAGCGCCGGTTGCGTTCACCGCGTTCACTGGAGAAGACGAAAACAGGGTCGGGTGCATGAGGGGAGCAGCCGTAATTAAGTGTATGAATGAAGCTCAAGCAAATGTCATACCTTGTTACGTACCCAGCCGGTTAATGTCTGTCCACTGGCGGTAACACAAGGTAAAAAAGCGCGTTGCAGGCGCTCATCGATGACCTGATTTGAGGCATGACCGACGATTCATGCGCCGCCTTGCAGCACGGGGCTACAGGTGGCCGGAAACTTGACCGCACAGCACAAAACCGGCGTTCTCGGGTCAAGCCTTGAGGCGGTTGGCGTGATTATTCTCGATTCCAGGCAATGACCTTCGCTTGGCTTTCGGGGTACACGACATGACTGTTTCACAACTCAAACCGACATTGGGCACCCTGCATTTATGGGGACTGGCCGTAGGGCTGGTGATTTCCGGCGAATACTTTGGCTGGAGCTATGGCTGGGGAACGGCAGGCACGCTGGGCTTTCTCTGCACCACCCTGATGGTGGCAGTGATGTACACCTGTTTCATTTTCAGCTTCACCGAACTGACAACCGCAATCCCTAATGCGGGCGGTCCTTTCGCTTATAGCCTGCGAGCGTTCGGTGTCACTGGCGGGACGATTGCCGGTCTGGCCACGTTGATTGAATTTGTTTTCGCACCGCCCGCCATCGCGATGGCCATTGGCGCCTACCTCAATGTCCAGTATCCGGGGCTTGATCCAAAGTGGGCCGCAGTGGGGGCCTACGTTGTGTTCATGACCCTCAATATCGTGGGCGTGAACATTGCCGCCACCTTTGAACTGGTGGTAACCATACTCGCCGTTGCAGAACTGCTGGTGTTCATGGGCGTGGTAGCGCCTGGCTTCAGCTTCAGTAACTTCGTGTTGGGCGGCTGGGCCGGCTCTGACACGTTCGGCGCGCCGGCCATCAGCGGCATGTTCGCGGCGATTCCGTTTGCCATCTGGTTTTTCCTGGCCATTGAAGGCGTCGCGATGGCTGCCGAAGAGGCCAAGGATCCCAAGCGCACCATTCCTCGGGCCTACATCGCGGGTATTTTGACCCTGGTGGTGCTGGCGATCGGTGTGATGGTCATGGCCGGCGGCGTCGGCGACTGGCGGACCCTGTCCAACATCAACGACCCGCTGCCACAGGCGATGAAAACAGTCGTTGGTAGCAACTCTAACTGGATGCACATGCTGGTATGGATTGGCTTGTTTGGCCTGGTCGCCAGTTTTCACGGAATTATTCTTGGCTACTCGCGGCAGTTCTTCGCCCTGGCCCGTGCCGGTTTCCTGCCCGCCAGCCTGGCCAAACTGTCACGTTTCCAGACGCCACACCGGGCGATCATCGCCGGTGGCCTGGTTGGCATCGCCTCGATTCTCAGCGATGGAGTGATCAGCTTGCAGGGCATGAGCCTGACGGCTGCGATGATCACGATGGCGGTGTTCGGCGCCATTGTGATGTACATCATCAGCATGCTCAGCCTGTTCAAACTGCGTAAAAGCGAACCGAATCTGGAACGCAGCTTCCGTGCCCCAGGTTACCCATTCGTCCCGGCCATCGCCTTGGTCCTGGCCGTGGTGTGCCTGGCAGCGATGATCTGGTTCAACCTCGTCATCGGCGCGATCTTCCTCGGTCTGATGGTGGTGGGCGCGCTGTTCTCTAAAGTGGTCCGCCGCCGCGGTGCCGTCGCACTCTTGGCCGCTCAGTAATATAAGGACGCTGTCGATGAGCTTCTCCCACAGCATTGGCGGGATGACCTGGCGCTTTGAAAGCTTGCGCGAATTAATGGCAAAGGCGAGTCCCGCGCGCTCTGGCGACTTCCTTGCGCAAGTCGCGGCGGCCAGCGATGCCGAGCGTGCCGCCGCACAGATGACGCTGGCCGATGTGCCGCTCAAGCGTTTTCTCAATGACGCCTTGATCCCCTACGAACAGGATGAGGTCACGCGCTTGATTATGGACAGCCACGATCAAGTCGCCTTTGCCCCGGTCAGTCACCTGACCGTGGGCGGGTTTCGCGATTGGCTGTTGGGCGACGAGGCCACCGACGTCAGCCTTAAGGCACTGGCGCCGGGGTTGACCCCGGAGATGGTGGCTGCGGTGTCGAAGATCATGCGCGTGCAAGACCTGGTGCTGGTGGCGCAGAAAATTCGGGTGGTCACGCGCTTTCGCAATACGGTGGGCCTGCGGGGGCGGATGTCGACGCGCTTGCAACCCAACCACCCGACCGATGATCCGGCCGGGATTGCCGCCAGCGTCCTCGATGGCCTGCTGTACGGTAATGGCGACGCGATGATCGGGATCAACCCGGCCACCGACAGCCTCAGTGCGATCAGCGAATTGTTGAAGATGCTCGACGGCGTGATCCGCCATTACGAGATTCCCACTCAGTCCTGTGTGCTGACCCACGTCACTTCATCGGTGGCGGCGATTGAAAAGGGTGTGCCACTGGACCTGGTGTTTCAGTCCATCGCGGGCACGGAGGCGGCGAACAGTAGTTTCGGTATCAGCCTGGAAATTTTGCGCGAAGGCTACGAAGCGGGTCTGAGCCTGAATCGCGGCACAGTGGGCAAAAACCTGATGTATTTCGAAACCGGGCAGGGCAGTGCGTTGTCGGCCAATGCGCACTTTGGCGTCGACCAGCAAACCTGCGAAGCCCGCGCCTATGCTGTGGCCCGGCACTTCGACCCGTTTCTGGTTAACACCGTGGTCGGTTTTATCGGCCCGGAGTACCTGTACAACGGCAAGCAAATTATCCGTGCGGGCCTTGAAGATCACTTCTGCGGCAAGCTGCTGGGCGTGCCCATGGGCTGTGACATTTGTTACACCAACCACGCCGAAGCCGATCAGGACGATATGGACGTGCTGCTGACGTTACTGGGTGTAGCCGGGATCAACTTCATCATGGGCATCCCGGGTTCTGACGACATCATGCTCAATTACCAGACCACCTCGTTTCACGACGCACTGTATGCGCGCAAGACCATGGGGCTGCGCCCGGCGCCGGAGTTCGAGGCATGGCTGGCGCGCATGGACATCCTGCGTCAGGACGATAACGGCTTGCGTCTGGGCGGTGGCGTACCGCCGATATTCCGTCAGGCACTGGCGCGGCTAACGTGAGGAACTGCCATGCAAGACCCTGAAGATCCGCTGCACCTGGACGTCTGGAGATCGCTGCGCCAACTGACCTCGGCGCGCATTGGCTTGGGGCAGGCGGGCACCAGCCTGCCCAGCACGGCTCAACTGGATTTCCAGTTTGCGCATGCCCAGGCACGCGACGCGGTGCATCTGCCATTCGATCCTGGGGCGATTACGGAAAACCTCGCTGGCCGTCAACGCGAAACCTTGACCCTACACAGTGCTGCACCGAACCGTGACACGTACTTGCAGCGTCCGGACCTCGGGCGCCGGTTGTGTGACGCCTCGGTTCAGCAGCTTTGCACCCATGCGCTACAGCATGCGGGTGGCTACGATCTGGCGCTGGTGGTGGCCGACGGTTTGTCGTCGCTGGCAGCGTCGCGTCACAGCCTGCCGATGCTCGAACGCATCGACGAATTGGCTCGCGCCGAAGGCTGGAGCCTGGCCCCGGTGGTGTTGGTGGCGCAGGGGCGGGTGGCCGTGGCGGATGAAATCGCCGAGCGTTTGGGCGCCAGAATGGTGGTGATCCTGATCGGCGAAAGGCCGGGTCTCAGCTCGCCGGACAGCCTCGGTTTGTACTTCACTTTCGCCCCGCGAACAGGCTTGAACGACGCCTCGCGCAACTGTATTTCCAATGTGCGTCTGGAGGGCATGAGCTACGCGATGGCCGCGCATAAATTGCACTACCTGATGCGTGAAGCCTGGCGTCGGAAATTATCCGGCGTCAACTTGAAGGACGACGCGCCGATGCGCACGCTGGACGCGGGGGCGGCGCCCAGCCAAGGCAATTTTCTGTTGGCAGCACCTCGGGCCTGACCGGCCGGCCTTTCACCCAATCATTTCCAGGCACCGTCCGCGATTGTGCCGCTGCCGACGGTCGTTCCCGACATCAAAATGTCATCTGTTCATCGCGTGAACGCCATGTTCGCTGAGTAATGTTCTCGCCAATGAGATCGATCTCAAGCGAGTGACAATGACTGATTTAAAAGAGGTTGCACGACTGGCAGGTGTCTCGCGGGCGACTGCCGCGCGCACGTTTGCCTCCCCTGAAGTGGTGCGTCCGGCGACCCGCGAGCAAGTCTTCGCCGCTGCCCGCGAACTGGGTTTTCGGCCCAATCGCCTTGGCCGTCAACTGCGCCTGCAAACCACCAACCTGATCGGTGTGGTGGTCCCCAACCTGCTGAATCCGGTGTTCGCCGAGCAGTTCCAGGCCATGGAACGGGCGGCGCGCTTGCAGGGCTACAACTTGTTGTTGGCGACCACCGACTACAGCAGCGAGCGCGAAAGCGCGGTGGTCGAGGAACTGCTGCGACAACGCGTCGATGGCTTGGTGCTGACCGTCACCGACGCCGAAAGCAACCGCGTGCTGCAAAGCCTTGCCAGCGAGGACACACCCTTCGTGCTGGCCTATCACCAACCCGGTAATCCGCACTACAGCGCCGTGTCTGTCGATAACCGTGCCGGCATGGCGCTGGCTACACGTTACTTGCTGGACGCAGGGCATCGGCGCATTGGCATGGTCGCCGGTCCGGCGTTGCAGTCTGACCGCGCGCGCCTGCGTTACGCCGGTTACTGCGACGCCATGCGTGAGCGCGGGCTCGACAGCCTGTCGGTGATCGAAATGCCCGCTCATACCCAGGCCGATTTCGCCGCCCTTGAACCGTTGTTGTTGGGACCGCAAGCACCGAGCGCGTTGGTCTGCTCCAACGATTTGCTGGCGATCAGCCTGATCGCCGAGCTGCGGCGCCACGGCTGGAACGTTCCGCGGCAACTGTCGGTGATCGGTTTTGATGGCATCGCTCTCGGCACGCAGATGCACCCGACGCTGTGCAGCGTGGTGCAGCCGATCGCGACGCTGGCCAGCACCGTGATTGATCAGTTGTTGGCGCAGATCGCTGGCGGCGCCCCCATTTCTCATTGCCTGCCTTGCCATGTCCGGCCAGGTGAAAGTACTCAACCCTACGAGGAGACGCTTGATGATCCGCTTCACTAAAACCCTGTCGGCGTTACTGCTGTGTGGTGTGGCCAGCCTGGCCCAGGCCGCTGAAACAGCGATTTGTTACAACTGCCCGCCGGAGTGGGCGGACTGGGGCACGCAACTCAAGGCGATTGACGACGCCACGGGCGTGCAGGTGCCGCTGGACAACAAAAACTCCGGCCAGTCCTTGGCACAGTTGGTCGCAGAGCAAGCCGCTCCGGTGGCGGACGTGGTGTATTACGGTGTGACGTTCGGTTTGCAAGCGCAAAAAGCCGGGGTGGTCGGGACCTATAAACCCAAGGGTTGGGAGCAGATTCCGGACGGTTTGAAAGACCCCGAGGGGCACTGGTTTGCAATTCATTCGGGCACGCTTGGGATCATGGTCAACGTCGATGCGCTGGGGGGCTTGCCGGTTCCGCAAAGCTGGGCCGACCTGCTCAAACCTGAATACAAAGGCATGGTCGGTTACCTTGATCCGTCCAGTGCGTTTGTCGGTTACGTCTCGGCCGTCGCGATTAACCAAGCCATGGGCGGCACCCTGGACAACTTTGCCCCCGCCATCGATTATTTCCAGAAGCTGGCAAAAAACGCTCCCATCGTGCCCAAGCAAACCGCGTATGCGCGGGTGCTTTCCGGTGAGCTGCCGATCCTCGTCGACTACGACTTCAATGCCTACCGTGCCCGCTATAAAGACCAGGCTAACGTCGCGTTCGTGATCCCTAAAGAAGGCAGCATCAGCGTGCCTTATGTGATGAGCATGGTCGGCAACGCGCCCCATCGTGCCAACGCCGAAAAGGTTCTTGATTTTGTGCTGTCCGACCAAGGCCAGGCGTTGTGGGCCAAGGCGTATCTGCGCCCGGTTCGAGACATGAAGATGCCGGCCGAGGTCGCCGCGCAGTTCCTGCCGGACAGCGACTACGCGCGCGCCGGGGTGGTCAATTACGAAAAAATGGCGGCGGTGCAGGAAGCCTTTGCGGCGCGTTATCTGAGTGAGGTCAAGTAAGTGACGACTGTGCGGGTCAATGCGCGGGACGTCTGGTCCCACCGCCGTGTTTTACAGCGCTTGCGACCAACGGCTGCTTGGGCGCTGGCCCCGGCGGCAACGGTGCTGTTTGCGTTCTGGCTGCTGCCACTGGCGCAGTTGATGGTGCTCGGCGGGCAACGTCGCGAGGGCGGCGACAGCGGCTATTGGCAAGTGCTGAGCAGCGCGCAATACCTCGGCAGCCTGGCGCAAACCTGCGTTCTCGCGGCAGTGGTGACACTGGCGGCGTTGCTGGTCGGCGGCATCAGTGGGTTGTTTCTTGCTCGTCAGCATTTTTTCGGGCGCTCGGCGTTGGTCGCTTTGTTGACGTTTCCGCTGGCCTTTCCCGGTGTGGTGGTTGGCTTTCTGGTGATTCTGCTGGCCGGCCGTCAAGGACTGTTTGCCGCGCTGGGCCTGGAGTTGGCGGGGGAGCGCTGGATTTTCGCTTACTCGCTGACGGGGTTGTTCATCGGCTATCTGTATTTCTCGATTCCGCGAGTGATCCTCACGGTGATGGCCGCGTGTGAAAGCCTTGATCGCAGCCTGGAAGAAGCCGCACATTCACTCGGCGCCGGGCATTGGCGGGTGGTCTGCGATGTGATCGTGCCGGGGCTGGCGCCGGCGCTCGTGTCCTGCGGGGCTATTTGTTTCGCAACCTCGATGGGGGCGTTTGGCACCGCGTTCACCTTGGGCACACGGCTGAACGTGACGCCCGTGGCGATCTATAACGTGTTCACCAACTACGCCAATTTCAGCGTGGCCGCTGCGCTGTCAGTCGTCCTCGGCGCCGTCACGTGGACGGTGCTATTGCTGGCACGGCGGTTGGCCAAACAGTCGGGGACGGTCTTGTGAAGCGCTCAACATTGTTTATCGCCCAGCTGGTTTTTACCCTGTTGGTCTGTGCCTTTATGTTGGTGCCGGTGCTGATGTCGTTACTGGCCGGGCTGACGCGCAACTACTTCGTGGGTGTGAAAAGTGGCCTGACCTTTGATTGGTTGATTCAGGTCTGGCAGGCCTATTCGCCGACGGTCTGGCTGTCGCTGCAATTAGCCGTGGCCTGCGCCGTGTGCGTCTGCGTGATGGGTGTTCCGGCGGCTTATGCCTTGGTGCGGATGAACAACCGCTTCAGTCGCGCGTTCGAGGAACTGATGGTGCTGCCGGTGGCGATGCCGGGTTTGGCCAGTGCCTTGGCGTTGCTGTTGACCTATGGCCAGTTCGGCGGGTTTCGTCGCAGTTGGCTGTTCATCCTGGTCGGGCATGTGCTGTTTACTTTGCCGTTTTTAGTGCGGCCGGTGATGGCGGTGATGCAGCGCCAGCAGTTGCCGACGCTTGAAGAAGCCGCCGCGAGCCTGGGCGCCGGGCCGCTCAAGCGCTTTTTCAGTGTGGTGGTGCCCAACTGCCGTGCCGGGATTCTGGCCGGGGTGCTGATGGTCGTCACCCTGTCGCTGGGAGAGTTCAACCTGACCTGGATGCTCCACACACCGATGACCAAAACCTTGCCGGTGGGCCTCGCCGACAGTTATGCCTCGGCGCGGCTGGAAGTGGCCAGTGCCTACACCCTCATATTTCTGTTGATGATCGTGCCGCTGCTGATTGCGTTGCAGGCCATCAGCGCCCGTCTGTCTCGTGGAGAGCGTCGATGACCGCAACCCCTATTCGCCTGCAAGCTTGCCGCAAGGTGTTCTCTGACGGCACCGTTGCGGTGGATGATTTAAACCTGACCATTGAGGCTGGGGAAACCCTGGCGATCCTCGGCCCGTCTGGTTGCGGTAAAACCACTACGTTGCGCATGATCGCGGGCCTGGAACGCCCGGATGCCGGGCAGATTTTCTTTGCCGACAACGACGTCACGCGCCTGCCCATCGAACGCCGTGACGTGGGCATGGTGTTTCAGAACTACGCGTTGTTTCCGAACCTGGACGTGGCCGGCAATATTGTTTACGGCCTGAAAATTCGTGGCCAGTCGCCCGCTGAGCGCAACAAGCGTTGCACCGAGTTACTGGAACTGGTCGGCCTGCAGGACCACGGTAAACGGCGCATTCATGAGTTGTCCGGTGGTCAGCGCCAGCGCGTCGCGCTTGCCCGTGCGTTGGCACCCAGGCCTCGGGTGTTGCTCCTCGATGAACCGCTGGCGGCGCTGGATGCACAGTTGCGTGAACGCTTACGCAGCGAGTTGGATCAATTGCTGCGCAGCCTGCGTATCACCTCTGTGTTCGTCACTCACGACCAGGGCGAGGCCATGGCGCTGGGGGATCGAATCCTGGTCATGGAGCACGGTCGCATTGCGCAATTGGCCACGCCGCGAGAAATTTACCAGCAGCCGGCCAATGCCTTTGTTGCCAGTTTTGTCGGCAACCTCAATGTGTTTTCAGTGATCGAACCTACAGCTCATGGCCTGAAGGTCTGCGGCGGCGAACTGCCGTGGAAGGGCCTTCATGCGCCCACCGTGGTCTACTGCCGCCCCGAGCATTTGCGCGTGATGGATGGCGAAGGACACGTGCGCGGACGTCTTGTGGGGCAGTTTTTCCAGGGGGCACAAAGTCGCCTGTTAGTGGACGTCGGAGCGGCGCAGCCGTTGTTGGTCGACAGTCCCGACAGCGTAATTTATGCCACGGGTGCGTTGATTGCGTTGGCCGTTGAACCGCAAGTGCTGTTCACCCTGCATTCGTAATGTCTTTTTTAGAGCGCTTACTTTGAACCGTCCTTTTCTCATTGCGCAGATCAGCGATCTGCACCTTAAAGCCGATCAAAAGCTGACCTACGGTGTGGTCGATAGCCTGGGCGCGTTGCGGCGTGCGGTTGATCATTTGAATGCCAGCCGGCCGCGCCCCGACATCGTAGTGATTAGCGGCGACCTGGTGGATTTTGGCCGTCCCGATGAATACGCCGTACTGAAGTCGCAACTGGCGCGGTTGCACATGCCGTTCTACCTGGTGCCCGGCAATCACGATGATCGAGAGCATTTGCGGGCGGCGTTTACCGATCATGTCTACCTGCCGACCCGCGCCCATGTGCCGTTGGATTGGCTGGTCGAGGAGCACCCGGTGCGCCTTGTCGGCTTGGACACGACCATCCCGGGTGCCCATGGCGGGCAGGTGCTGGACAGCCAGTTGCGCTGGCTTAATGAGCAATTGGCCTTTCGTCCCGAGGTGCCGACGCTGCTGATCCTGCACCACCCACCTTTCATCACCGGTATCGGCCACATGGACCGCGAGCCGTTCATCAATGCGGCGGCGCTGGAGGCCGTGGTCGCTCGTCATCCGCAAGTAGAGCGCCTGCTCTGCGGGCATTTGCATCGGCCGATGCAGCGACGTTTCGGTGGCACGTTGAGTTGTGTATGCCCTGGCACTTCTCACCAGATTGTGCTCGATCTGGAAGATGCCGCACCGGCGCATTTCAATCTGGAACCCGCGGGTTATCTGGTGCATCGCTGGCATCCGCAGCACGGTCTGGTAACCCACAACGCCGTGTTTGGGGAATACGCCGGGCCCTATCCGTTTTATGACGCCCATGGATTGATCGATTGATAACATCAAGACGTTGACAACACTGTTCTTATGCCTGTTTGGGAGGTTTTAATCACGGTCACTTAGCGCACTTATACGACGTTTATCTCGATGATGACTTAAATGCACGGGCCTATCCCTTGATGGGCTTGATGCTTCCTGCTGTCTTTTTACTGCGCACAGAACATGCCTTCTGCGCTGGAGTTCGCCCTGATGAAAGCCTCGTTTCAAGTATTAAGTTTTTTGACCGGTAGTTTGGGCATGGCCCTGAGTCCACTGGCTTCTGCTGATTTTATTAATGACAGCAAAGCCAACTTGACCTTGCGTAACTTCTATTTCAATAACGACAACCGTGACGGCGCTGCTGCGCCTTCTAAAACCGAAGAGTGGGGACAGGCCTTCATGCTCAACTATCAGTCGGGGTTTACCGACGGGACGGTGGGCTTCGGGCTGGATGCGATCGGTTTGCTCGGCATCAAACTTGACAGCGGTGAGGGGCGGCACGTCGGCAGCTCGATGATCCCCGACGATGGCAACAAAGCCGCCGACCAATGGGGGCGTGTCGGCGCCACGGCAAAGATGCGGTTCTCCAAGACCGAGTTGCGCTATGGCACCTTACAGCCGAAGTTGCCGATCCTAGTGTCGAATGATGGCCGACTGCTGCCGCAGACCTTTGAGGGGGGACAGGTCAGCAGCCAAGAAATCGATAACCTGACGTTTACTGCTGGCCAACTTGAGCATGCGACGGGGCGGGGCTCCAGCGACAGCGCGGGCCTGGCCGTTGCAGGTGGCACTCAGGAAAGCAACAAATTCACCTATGCCGGCGGTGATTACACACTGACTAAAGACCTGACCGCTCAGTATTACTACGCCAATCTTGAAGACTATTACCAACAGCATTTCGCCGGTTTGTTGCATGTACTGCCGTTGGGTGAATACGGCTCGCTGAAAACTGACCTGCGTTATTTCAAAACCACTTCCGATGGCAAGAACAGCAGTGCAGCCGGTCGTGCCAGTGGTTATAAGTTCGGTGGTTACACCAAAGGTGGCACCGGTGAAATTGATAACGACACCTGGAGCGCCGCATTTATTTACTCGTTGGGTGGTCATGCAATCACCGCGGGCTATCAAAGCGTTTCCGCTGACAGCAACTTTGCGCAACTCAATCAGGGCGGGCTAGTGGGCAAAGGTGAGGGCGGTGCCAGTCTCTATTTGTACACCGACCGCACCATTCAAACCTTTATTCAGGCCGGCGAGCGTACTGCCTTCGCCCAATACGCCTACGACTTCGCCGCCGCGGGCGTTCCGGGCCTGAAGGCGTCGGTGATGTACCTCAAGGGGGACAACATCCAGACGACCAGCGGCAAGGATGCGAGTGAATGGGAGCGAGACATCTCGCTGGACTATGTGATTCAAAGTGGGGCGCTGAAGAACGTTGGTTTCGGCTGGCGTAACGCGATGTCTCGAAGCGATATTGCCCGCGACCAGGATCAGAATCGTCTGATCGTCAGCTATACAATCCCGTTGATGTAAGCCGTCTCGTTTATCCCAAGTCGGCGGCCAAGCCCACGATCACCGTGTGGGCTTGCTCCGGCCGTCGATCACTAAAATGCAGTCACTGGGTCATCGATTCCCCGCCATTTCCCCCCGCAGCTGATCAGTCAATTACAAAGCAACCTAACTATTACGTTGACATTCGCTGCCTAGGCAGTAACATCTCGACATACATTCTCTGCCTAGGCAGCTAAATGGTGGACAGATGAAACATTTCACCCCGGACGCTTTTCAGAACTGCCACCTCGGTCTCCTGCTCGGGCGCGCTGCGCTGCTCAAAGACCGAATCATCGACGCGCATATGGAACCCCACGGCATTACCGCCGCGCAGTTCAAAGTGCTGATCATCATGGCCCAGTTCGGCGTCGATACCCCTGCTGAGTTATGCCGTCACCTGTCTCTGGACAGCGGTTCGATGACCCGCATGCTTGATCGTCTGGAGCAAAAAGGCTTCCTCGCTCGACAACGCTCCGAGGCTGATCGCCGTCAGGTTCAGTTGAGGCTGACCGAAGAGGGCCAGAAGCTCGCCGACCGTCTGCCACATATCGGCGCCGACGCCATGAATGAACTGGCGGGTGCCATCAGCCCGGACGAGTTGAAAACTCTGGAACAGATTCTGAAGAAAATCTTGGTGGCAGCGGGTGATTCGATCACGTTGCTACGGGTAGGTGATCAATGAGCGGTAAAACCTTAAGGGGCAACCTGAGCCTGGTGCTGTTGGCCATGAGCCTGGCCGGTTGCGCCAGTTACAGCGGTTTAAACACCCAGGCCGTCAGCCTTGATGGCAAGGGCCTCAAGGCCGGGCAATCGCTCACGGGCGTGACCCTGTCGCCGGCCGCGTGGCCCAGTAACGACTGGTGGAAAAGCCTCGGCGACCCGCAGCTCGACGGTCTGATCCGTGAAGCTTTGCGCGACAGCCCCGACCTGCAAATCGCCGAAGCCCGTGCCCATCAGGCCAGTGCTGCGGCGTATGCCGCCGACGCCGCGCGGATGCCGACGCTGGATGCCAGCGCCGGCGTCAGCCGCTCGCGCCTGGCCAAGGATCAGGACCCTCGGGGGCAGGGCGATGCTTACGCCACCGTGCGTAACATCAGCAGCACGTTCAATTACAACTTCGACCTTTGGGGCGGTCAGCGCGACGCTTGGGAAGCCGCACTCGGCCAGGCCCGTGCCGCCGAAGTCGATCAGCAGGCCGCGCGGCTGACACTGGCCGCCGATGTTGCACGTGCCTATAGCGATCTGGGGCAAGCGCATATCGTCTATGACCTGGCCAACGACGACCTCAAACGCACCCGACAAATGCTTGATTTGAGCCAGCGTCGCTTGAACTCCGGGATCGACAGCCAGTACCAGTACCAACAGACCGAAAGTCTGGAAGCGACCTCCGAAGCCAGCCTGATCGACGCCGAGAAGCGTTTGAGCAGCGCGAAAATTGCCTTGGCTGTGCTGCTGGGCAAAGGCCCGGACCGGGGCAACGAAATTGCCCGGCCCAACATTCTTCAGGCCAGCGCCGTGGCGCTGCCGTCGGTGCTGCCGGCTGAACTGCTCGGCCGGCGACCGGACCTGGTGGCAGCACGCTGGCGGGTCGAGGCCGCGAGCAAGAACATCGCGGCGAGCAAGACTCAGTTCTATCCCAACCTGAACCTCAGTGCGGCGGCGGGCACCGAGTCCCTATTGGGTGACGCGATGTTCGGTTCGGCCAGTCGTTTCTTCAACATTGCGCCGACGATTTCGGTGCCGATTTTCGACGGTGGCCGCTTGCGCGCCAACCTCGATGCCCGCGACGCCGACTATGACCTGGCGGTGGCGCAGTACAACAAAAGTCTGGTCAAGGCGCTGGGGGATGTCAGTGACACCCTCAATCAGTTACGTGACATTGGCCGCCAAATTGGCGCTCAACAGCACGCTACCGAGATTGCCCAGGATTCTTACAACACAGTGGTCCAGCGCTACGGATCAGGCATCGGCAACTACCTGGACGTGCTCAGTATCGAGCAGCAATTACTCCAGGCCCAGCGCCAGCTGGCCAGCCTGAATGGCCAGCAAATCGACTTGTCGATCCAACTGATGCAGGCGCTGGGCGGCGGTTTTCAAAGTGAAACCATCGCCTCGGCCACCCCAGCTCCCGCCAAGCTGAACAACTAATTTCAAGGTACCTGCCATGGCCACTGCCCAAACAACTCAGACTCCAGACAACGCTCAAGACACCAGTAACCCGCGCAAACGCAAAGTCATGCTCACGGTGCTGGCAATTCTGGTCATCCTCGCCGGCGTGGGTGTCTGGGCGTATCACGAATTTTACGGACGCTGGAGCGAAAGCACCGACGATGCGTATGTGAACGGCAATGTGGTGGAAATCACCCCGCTGGTCACCGGCACCGTTGTGAGCATCGGTGCTGACGATGGTGATCTGGTCCATGAAGGCCAAGTGCTGATCAACTTCGATCCGAACGACGCCGAAGTCGGCCTGCAAAGTGCCCGAGCCAACCTGGCCCGCACCGTGCGCCAGGTTCGCGGCCTTTATAGCAACGTCGATGGCATGAAGGCTCAGGTCAACGCTCAGCAGGCCAACGTGCAAAAAGCCCAGGATAACTTCAACCGCCGGAAGAACCTCGCGGCTGGCGGAGCGATCTCCCAGGAAGAACTGTCACACGCGCGCGATGACCTGACCTCGGCGCAAAACGCACTGGCCAATGCTCAACAGCAGCTTAAGACCACCAGCGCGCTGGTGGATGACACCGTCGTCTCGTCCCATCCGGACGTGATGTCCGCCGCCGCACAATTGCGTCAGGCCTACCTGAACAATGCCCGCAGCACATTGATCGCGCCGGTCACCGGCTACGTGGCTAAACGCACTGTGCAGTTGGGCCAGCGGGTCCAGCCGGGTACGGCATTGATGGCGGTTATTCCACTGGATCAGCTGTGGATCGACGCCAACTTCAAGGAAACCCAACTGCGTGACATGCGCATCGGCCAGCCGGTGGAAATTGAGACCGATCTGTATGGCAGTGACGTGAAATTCAGCGGCACTATCGACAGCCTCGGCGCCGGCACCGGCAGTGCGTTTGCCTTGTTGCCCGCGCAGAACGCCACCGGTAACTGGATCAAAATCGTCCAGCGGGTGCCGGTGCGTATTCACGTCAACGCCGAGGAACTGGCCAAGCACCCTTTGCGGGTCGGCCTGTCGACTCAGGTCGATGTGAGCTTGCACGACCAGAGTGGCCCGGTACTCGCGCAACAGGCGCCACTAAAAGCGTCGTTCAGCACCAACGTGTATGACCGGCAGTTGATCGAGGCCGACGCGATGATCACGCAGTTGATCCACGACAACAGCGCCGCGGCCAGCAAAACCGCGCAACGCTGATTCGCCTATCCGTTAGCTGTGCCGGTTGAACGGCGCAGCGCCCACCCGGTTTCAAAGGATTCGCGATGAGCAATAACGCGTCTTTCACGCCGCCCAGCCTGCTGCTCAGCACTATCGGCCTGTCGCTGGCGACCTTCATGCAAGTGCTCGACACCACCATCGCCAACGTGGCCCTGCCGACCATTTCCGGCAACCTGGGCGTGAGTTCGGAGCAAGGCACGTGGGTGATCACCTCGTTTGCCGTCAGTAACGCCATTGCGTTGCCGCTGACCGGTTGGCTGAGCCGGCGTTTCGGTGAGGTGAAACTGTTTCTATGGGCCACGATTCTGTTCGTGCTGGCCTCGTTTCTCTGCGGTATCTCGACCTCGATGCCGGAGCTGATTATTTTCCGCGTGGTGCAAGGTCTGGTGGCGGGGCCGTTGTACCCGATGACCCAGACGCTGTTGATTGCGGTGTATCCGCCGGCCAAGCGCGGCATGGCCCTGGCGTTGTTGGCGATGGTCACGGTGGTGGCGCCGATTGCCGGCCCGATCCTCGGTGGCTGGATCACTGACAGCTACAGTTGGCCGTGGATTTTCTTCATCAACGTGCCCATTGGCATCTTCGCGGTCATGGTGGTGCGTCAGCAACTCAAGGCGCGTCCGGTGGAAACCAGTCGTCAGCCGATGGATTACGTCGGGTTAATCACCTTGATCATCGGTGTCGGTGCCTTGCAAGTGATCCTCGACAAGGGCAATGACCTGGATTGGTTTGAGTCGAACTTCATCGTCATCGGCGCGGCTATTTCGGCGATTGCGCTGGCTGTATTCGTGATATGGGAAATGACCGACAAGCACCCGGTGGTGAATCTGCGGCTGTTTGCTTACCGCAACTTCCGCATTGGCACCATTGTGTTGGTGCTCGGTTATGCCGGTTTCTTCGGCATCAACCTGATCCTGCCGCAATGGCTGCAAACCCAGATGGGCTACACCGCTACCTGGGCCGGGCTGGCGGTGGCACCGATCGGGATTCTGCCGGTGTTGATGTCACCGTTTGTTGGCAAATACGCGAACAAGTTCGACCTGCGGTTGCTGGCCGGCCTGGCGTTCCTTGCCATCGGTTTGAGTTGCTTCATGCGCGCCGGGTTTACCAATGAGGTGGACTTCCAGCACATCGCCCTGGTGCAGTTGTTCATGGGGATCGGCGTGGCGCTGTTCTTTATGCCGACCCTGAGCATTCTGATGTCGGACCTGCCGCCCAGCCAGATCGCCGATGGCGCAGGCCTGGCGACATTCTTGCGGACCTTGGGCGGTAGTTTCGCAGCGTCGTTGACCACTTGGATCTGGATTCGCCGGGCGGATCAACATCACGCCTACTTGAGTGAAAGCATCACCGCCTATGACCAACCGGCCCGGGATGCCTTGAACACCCTGGGCGGGGCGGGCCCCCCGGCGTATGCGCAACTCGATCATGTGCTGACCAGTCAGGCCTATATGCTATCCACCGTCGATTACTTCACGCTGCTGGGCTGGGGGTTCATGGGCTTGATGTTGATCGTGTGGCTGGCCAAACCTCCGTTTGCGGCGAAGGCCGGGCCGGCGGCGAGCGGGCATTGATGTAAGGGCGCGCTGCGCCGTGCAGGTGCTCGCGAAAAACGTTAGCGATGATGCGCAAAGCCAGGCTTTACGTAGTGTTCTCGTTTTTTCGCGGGCAAGTCTAAACCTGGATTACGTCTACACCGACGGCACATTGCAATGATTGCCGTTCGCCGCATTGACGATTTCAATCACCTCAGCACCTTGCGTGCAGCCGACACGATCATCGAGCCGTGCGCTGAAGCCAGAGTAAATACTCTATTGATTCTTTAGTGTGCCTGCTCAAGTAATTGCTGTTATTTTTTAGAGTGTGTAATACAGTTCCTACACACTTTATCCTCTCTGAATTATTCTCATTAATGCTAGTGTAGTCTGGATCTTACAGTTCTTTTTAATATTTTTTAAAAAAGCTATAAAGTTCCTATTTATGCTATGGCGTAATACTACGCAATTATGCGAATCGGATGGCTTTATAATTCCAGATACTCATGGACAATCACCGGGCTTCGTAATGATTTGCTGAATGGCAATACCAATAGTTGGAAAAATTAAATTTTCCAACGCGTTCAGGAAGCCGTGCGTTCGCGTGTTCAATAAATTCTGTGCGCAACTGCGACAGGATTCCGTTGTGATATTCAATCTCTGTGAGCCTCTGAAAATGAAAACTAAAGTAAAAGCTGCGCTGTTAACTGTCGGGCTGTTAGCGGGTGCGATGTCTGTTGCGCATGCGGCAGATGGAACGGTTACTTTTTTGGGATCGGTCCACTCGGGTGCTTGCTCTATTAAACCTGACTCCGTCGACCAGACGATTCGCCTCGGCGCGATCGCAAAGCATCAGTTGGACAATGGCGGAAAGTCTGAAGCCCGTCGTGTGCTGATCGAACTTGAAGGCTGCGATCTGACAGGCCTTACCGATAATACGGTGACCACTACCTTCACCGCCGCGCCATCAAGCACTGTTCCTGGTGCAATCGGTACTGTCGGCAGCGCGGGTGGCGTGGGCATCATGATGACCCATGGCGGCAAAGCCGTTGTATTGGGTACGGCAACGACCCCTCAGGTCATCTCCACTGGCGATAACACGTTGGAGTTCGGCGCTTATGTACAAGGCGCCATTACGGCTACGGCGCCAGTCGTTCCTGGTGATTTCAGCGCGGTCACCAATTTCACTTTGGCTTATCAGTAAGTTTTCCCCCCGCCACTTATAAGGGTGGCGGGGGGATTCTGACGGGAGGTAAAGGTGAAAACATTCATAAGTCTCGCTGTCACCTCTTCATTGACGATGCTCATCAGCCCATGGGTCTTCGCGCAGGACGCTGCGCAAGGCGAAGGGGTCGTCACGCTGGGAGGAGAGGTCATCGACTCAGCCTGCGGGCTGGAAGCGGCCACTTTCGATCAAACCATCGAGATGACCCCCGAACCAATCGGTCGGCTTTTACGAGACGGGAGGGGGCAATTGCATCCCTTCCAGTTGCGCCTGATCAATTGCTCATTGAGCCGCCCCGACCCGTCGCGCCCCGGTGCCAGCCTGCCTGATTGGGAGCATCTGCGCGTGACGTTCGACGGCCCGACCGATAGAGAAGGGCGCTCCTTTGCGGCCTTTGGTAGCTCACAGGGGGTGGCCTTCCATATTGAGGACGCGGCGGGTCAAGAGAGTATTCCGGGGCGGCCGATGGCGCTGTACCCGTTAGTGGATGGGGACATGACGCTCAACTACACGCTTCGCTTGGTCGGCAATGGCGTTCCGCTATTCGCTGGGCCCCACAGTGCCGCGGTGCGGTTTAAGTTGGAATATTTTTGAAGATTGGTGGGTTGCTTGCATGTTGAATGCGTCGAAAATTATAAATACGCTTCGCTCAAGCCTCTTTGGCGGTTTGATATCACTGACAGGAACTGCAATGGGTTCCGAGGATATTGAGTTTAATACCGACGTGCTTGACCTGAGTGATCGCACCAATATTGACTTGTCTCGGTTTGCGCGCAGTGGGTTCATCCTGCCTGGCAGCTATTCGATGGTGGTGCAAATAAATACTCAGGTTATTTCTGAGCAATCGGTGGCGTTCTATGCGCCCGATAATGATCCCAAAGGAAGTCAGGCATGTTTATCGCCCGATCTCGTTGAACAGTTGGGCCTTAAAACATCCGACGCTGCGAAACTCAAATGGTGGAAAGGCGGGCAGTGCCTGGATATTCAAGGCTTACCTGGCATGGAGGTCAGTGCAGATTTGGCCACCTCCACACTGAACATCAGTCTGCCCCAGGCTTATCTGGAGTACAGCGCCATCAACTGGGATCCGCCCTCCCGCTGGGATGAGGGTGTGCCCGGGCTGCTGATCGACTACAACATGACAGCGCAGTCCAGCTACCGCAAAAATGACGGGACGCGCAATGATCTCAGTGGTAACGGAACGGTCGGAGCCAATGCCGGAGCTTGGCGCCTGAGGGCTGATTGGCAGGGGCGTGTCGAAAAGGACCGAAATGGGGCGTCTGTAGATCAAAAACTAGCGTGGAGTCGTTACTACGCGTATCGCGCAATTCCTGCGCTGAAAGCTCGCCTGGCGGTGGGTGAGGACTACCTGTACTCAGACCTGTTTGACAGCTTTCGGTTTACCGGTGCCGGGCTCAAATCAGATGAAAGCCAACTGCCACCCAACTTGCGTGGTTATGCACCGGAAGTTGCCGGAGTTGCCAAAACCAATGCCAAAGTCGTTATCAGCCAGCAGGGGCGCGTGCTGTATGAAACGCTGGTCGCGGCTGGACCTTTTCGCATTCAAGATCTCAATGATGCAGTGTCCGGTACGCTGGATGTGCGGGTTGAAGAGCAGGACGGTTCGGTACACAAATTCCAGATCAATACGGCAGGCGTTCCTTATCTGACGCGGCCGGGGCAGGTTCGTTACAAGCTTGCGGCTGGACGGCCGTCCAATCTTCAGTACGGCTCAGGCGGTGACTTTTTCGGCACCGGCGAGTTCTCCTGGGGCATCAGTAATGGCTGGTCGCTGTTGGGCGGCGGTATAACCGATAACAACTACCGTGCGCTGTCTGTGGGGGTGGGTCGTGATTTGTTGGCGTTCGGTGCCATCTCTGTGGATGTGACACAGTCCCGCGCGAGTGTGTGGAATGAAACGCTCTCCGGTAAATCCTACCGCCTTCAATATTCCAAGAAATTTGAACAGTACGACAGTCAAGTGACTTTCGCCGGTTATCGATTTTCCGAAAGAAACTTCTTGAGCATGAGTGAGTACCTGGATGCCCGTTATTACGGGATGAACGGCGAACTTGGCGGGCGCGGAGTGTACGACGAACATGGCGATTACCTGGAACATTGGAGGCCTATTGGCGGCAGCAAAGCACTTTATACGGTGACGGTTAATAAGCAATTCCGTGACTTGGGGGCCACGGTCTACGCAAGTTACAACAAACAAACGTATTGGACGCGTTCGGCCACTCAGCGCTGGAACTTATCTGCGTCACGATACTTTAGTGTGGGGACAATCAAAAACATGAACATGTCGCTGAATGCCTACCGAACTCACGAATACCTCTATAAGGATAACGGAATGTCGCTGACGGTCAGTTTGCCGTTGGGGCGCACCGGCACACTGTCGCTGGACGCTAATAGAGCCGCAGGCGATAACAGTTTTTCAACGCGCTACAACGATCGCCTCGACGAGCGTAACAGCTACCAGCTTAGTGCAAGTGACAACTCCGCCGGTGGCTATCTAAGTCATATCGGTGACAGGGCCGACATCGATCTCAGCGCCAGTACGCAACAAGGGAGTAACAGAACCCTTGGGGCGTCTGTTCGCGGCGGTGGCACGCTCACTCCTTACGGTGCGGCACTCCACCGTACCAATAGCACGGGCGGTACTCGTCTGATGGTCGATACCGGTGGTGTGCCCGATGTACCTGTGCGGGGCTACGGCAACTCGACCCGCAGTAACACCTTCGGCAAGGCGGTCATCGCCGACGTCAACAGCTACCAGCGTACTGCGGCCAGTGTTGATCTGGAGCGCTTGCCGAGTAATGTCGAAGCCACTCAATCAGTGACCCAACTGACACTCACCGAAGGCGCTATTGGCTATCGACTGCTGGAAGTGATTTCCGGCAGCAAGGCCATGGCTGTTCTTCGCCTGCTGGATGGCAGTACGCCGCCCTTCGGCGCGACGGTGAGGAACATGAAACAGCAGGACACCGGGATTGTGAATGATGGCGGGAGTGTCTACCTCAGCGGCATTCAGGCCGGCGAGCAGATGAGGGTCAGTTGGGGAGGGGCCGAGCGATGTGTCCTCACGCTCCCAGTCATTTTGCCAGCCGATGGCTTGACCGATGCCCTGCAACTGCGCTGCCAGATGGTGGCCACCGATCAATCTGTACCCGAGCCAGCAGCGCTGGCCCCGACGTATAACGCTATGGAGAACACATCCTCATGATGCTGAACATGCGCCTTACCTATCAGGCTTTCGCGCTGCTGGTTCTTGGCTTGAGCCAGAGCGCTAACGCCGCTATAGGCCTGGATCGTACCCGAGTGATTTTTGATGGAGGCAAAGACGCCACCAGCGTGAATATCACCAACAACAATACCCAGTTGCCGTATTTGGCTCAGGGCTGGATTGAGGACGAAGAAGGCAAAAAAATTACCACACCCTTGATCGTGCTGCCTCCAGTTCAGCGATTGGAACCCGGGAAACAAAGTCAGGTGAAAGTTCAGGCATTGCCGGCGGCCAAGTTGCTGCCCCAGGATCGAGAGACGGTTTACTACTTCAATTTGAGGGAAATTCCGCCGCGCAGCGACAAGGCCAACACTCTGCAAATTGCGCTACAGACCCGCATCAAATTGTTTTACCGGCCGCAAGCCATTGCGCCGAGCCAGCAAGACTTGTCCAACCCTTGGCAAGAAAAGCTGACCCTTACCCTCAAAGGCGACCGTTATCAGGTGAATAACCCCACGCCTTACTACGTGACCCTGGTGGATGCGCGTAGCAGCAAAGACGGCAAAACCGTGCCGGGCTTCGAGCCGCTGATGATCCCGCCCAAAGGCGTGCAGGTCTTGGGCCCAACGGCCAAAGCACTCGGCACAACGCCCTATTTGGCCTATGTGAACGATTACGGCGGACGCCCGTTACTGCCTTTCACCTGCACTGGCGAAACGTGCCGAGTGAATGGGCAAGCCTCGGCGTCTATTCAGTAGTGCCTGACGCCGGAGAAAGTCATGAAGTTGCACAATGTGAAGGTCTTGGGCTGTCTGTTACTGGCCTTGATGGGGCGGGCGCACGCCGAGGATGACGAGGATGTCGAGGGCATGGTTGGAATGCTGAACATTGTCGGGTCCATGTATGAGACCCCTTGCAGTCTGGAAATGACATCACGCCATCAAGCGATTGACCTGGGCGCCCTATCGGCAGGCCAGTTGCAACGGCCTGGCGATCAGGCGACACGCCAGGCATTTCAACTGCGTTTTGCCGATTGCCAGCGCACTGCGGGCGGCATCGCCAGTGAGCGTACAGGCAACCTGACATGGAGCGCCTATCAACCCGTGGTGTCGGTGATGTTTATCGCGCCCGCTGATGCCGATGATCCACGGCTGGTCAAAGTGCAAGGTATCACCGGGATGGGCCTGCGGTTGACCGATGCCCTGGGGCGCGATGTGCATCTGGGCTCAAGGGGCGAACCTTTGTTTTTGCCCTTGGGCAGCAACACTCAAACCTGGTATGTCCAGCCCACTCGCACCTCTGCGCCATTGACCAGCGGGGCATTTCGAGCCGTGGTGGATTTCAGGCTCAATTATGAGTGAGGACAGAACGATGGCTAGGTTAACCGGCTCGCGGGCCATTTTTATCGGTGGGGGACTGTTGTGGGCGGTCAGTCAAGGTGTGCAGGCCGATACCAATCTGACTATCCGCGCGACCATCATCGCGCCTCCACCCTGCATCATTAACCGCGGGAGCACGCTTAATGTGCCTTTTGGGAATGACCTGCTGACCTCACGGATCGATGGCGTTAATTATCGTCGGGACGTGCCTTATACCGTCACCTGTGATTCACCCTTCAACAACGCCATGACACTCGAACTCAAGGGGACAGCGGCTTCGTTCGATCGGAACGTACTCTTGACCCGCAAACCGGATCTGGGGGTAAAGCTGTTCATCAATGGTGCTGACTGGCCTCTGAATACGGCGGTGAATTTCACGCATCCCAATTTTCCGGTGGTGCAGGCGGTGCCTGTCAAACGCGCGAATAGCAACCTGACGGGGGGGGCATTTGATGCCACCGCTACCCTTGTGATCGAGTACCAATAATGAGGAACGACCCATGACATTTTGGTGGCGAGCGTTGTTCGCCTTGTGTTCCATCGGCCTTTGCAGTGGTGCGTCGGCCAACGTGACGTTTAGCGGAACGCTGAACGAACCGCCGCCCTGCACGATTGACGGCGGAAGAACGATTGAAGTCGACTTTGGGGATGTGGGGGTAAGACGAGTCGACGGGGTGAAATACCGAAGGGGTGTCGGTTACACCATCAACTGCGGCACCGACACGCTCCCATGGGTGCTTAAGCTCAGTATTAACGGCACAGCAACGGCGTTTGATGGCTCGGCGGTGCAGACCAGCGTGCCTGAACTGGGCATCCGGCTGTTTCAAAACAACGTGCCGTTTCTGCTCAATACACCACTGGACATCACCCTGTCGTCACAACCGATATTGGAAGTTGTACCCGTGAAAAGGCCAGGTTCTATTTTGGTCCCCGCAAGGTTTACGGCGGTGGCCACGTTGTTGGCCGAATACCAGTAGGAGTCGAGTCCATGCGACATGAAATTGTTCACAAGGGGTGGTCACGTGCAGGGCTGGCATTGCTCCTGACCCTCGGCCTGATCCCAACGGGGCATGCGGCGGACAACCTGCGTTTTAAAGGCAACCTGGTTGAACAGGCCTGCACGATTCGTCCTGGCGACGAGGCAATCACGCTGGAGCTCTGGGACCTCACCAGTAAGCACCTTTACATCAACACGCGTTCCGTGGGCAAAGGTTTCAAGCTGCACCTGGATGCTTGCGACATCACTATCAGTGAAACGGTCACCATCTCCTTTGGTGGCGCGCAAAACCGGGAGCTTCCAGGATTGTTCGCGCTTGATGGTGGAAGCGGTGCCTCAGGTATTGGACTAGGTATAGAGACGCTGAGTAATAAGCCATTGCCCGTGAATACAGTCAGCGACGAACAGATTTTGTCGAACGGCAACAATGTGATTGAACTCAAGGCCTATGTGCAGGGTGAGCCGAGTGCAATCAGGGATCAGACCATTGGGCTGGGTGCTTACACGGTGACCTCGACTTTTACACTGGACTATCCGTAGTTGTGAATCGTAATTCATAGGCTGAAAACAGCCTCAGACAAACCTCAAATCTCTTCTGGGCAGTGTTAAGGCGCGGACTGACTGTTCGTTGGGCAATGCCTGGATGGAGAGCAACGAGAGATCAAAATGAAACGATTATATGGAGCCATCGTGCTTCTGGCCCTGGTGGGTGTGACTACAACCGTGAGCGCCGCTGATTGCCGTGTGAATGGCGGACCTTGGGGGCCGATACACGATGGCGCGACTCTACAACTACAGGTCCCCGTGTTTGTCCGCCCGAGCGCGGACCCCACCCGCATCATCCTTGAAGGGGTGAACATAGAGTGCCTATTTTCTCCCTTTCCAGGTACCCCACCTTGGTGGCAGGACTACTGGTCAACGTCGATACAAGTCGGTCCTGCCTGGACGCCTGGCCCAAAACTCGCCAGCCAAGGCACCGGGCTACGAATAAACGGGACGTATCTAAACACCCCTGTCCCGGATGGTATTCGGGTGTCTACGCTGCCCAATAACGGTGTGGGTGTCCGCGTCGATGTCACGCCCTATATTTTAATACGCAATAATCCGACGAACCCTCTCGATATTCGAATAGGGGACACCCTTGGAGTGTTACGCCTAAACCAGACAAACAATTATGATTCAACGAGAAACGGGCTCACGATCACGTACAGCGCCGCCAACAACTTCGTCGTCTCCCCGTCAACATGCACGATCAACAACAACAACCCGATCGAGATCAACTTCGGCGACGTACACCAGAGGGCAATAGGCACCGATCCACAGACAACGTCCATCCGTACCAACCGCAGGCTCACCTACGCATGCCCGGATGGCGGGATTACCACACCGATAACCATTACTTACAAAGGCACTCCGTCCTCGTTCAACACTAATCTGCTGGTAATGAGCAACCCGGATGTGGGGACGGCCCTTGTTCGGGCGGGGTCTGCGGTTCGAGTCAACGGTTCGTTCCTGACCCAGATTACTAACAGTACGGGGGGCGACGATGTGACGTTTGCCCTTGTCAAAAGAACAGGGTCCCTGCCTGTCGCCGGGGCCATAAGCGGTAACGGTGTATTGGTGATGGGTGTGCCATGACTCATTCGACGGCTGCCTTCATGTAGAAGGTGCTGACTACGAGGCTCAGGGCACCGCGTTGCCCCTCCTGGCTAAGCCGCCGTTTACCGCGAAAGCGGGGCGGACGGCTTCAGGCCATTGATTGAAAGACCGACATCGGTCTGGCCTGCGATGGCATTACCTCGGTGTGTCTTAGGGGCTGAGGTGTCTCTCACCACGGGTGTCTGACAGTTAAGTGCCAGGCAGCGCCAAAGGCGGGCTGGCGAAGTCAAACGCCGCTAGTTCAAACCCCTGCTCATCGACCTGCAACGCCCAACCCTGCTTGTCCCAATCGCCCAGCACAATGCGCTTGGCCGCTTGGTCAGCAATGTGCAGTTTGTGAATGGCCGGACGATGGGTGTGCCCATGGATCAGGGTTTTCACGCCGTATTCCTGCATCACCCGTGGTACTTCTTCCGGCGTGACATCCACAATGTCATTGGCTTTCATGCGCGTCTGCGCACGGCTTTCGTTGCGCAGCTTGCGCGCCAGTTTGTGCCGGGTACGTAGCGGCAGGTTGCGCAGGATAAACAGTGTGATGGGGTTACGCAGGTAACGACGCAGCTTCATATAACCCACGTCGCGGGTACAGAGGCTGTCGCCGTGCATCAACAGCACGGGCTCGCCGTTGAACTGCACGACACTCGGGTCTTTCAGCAGGGTGCAGCCAGCCTGTTTACAGAAGGCCTTGCCGAGCAAAAAATCACGATTGCCGTGCATCAAAAAAATGGCCGTGCCGCTGTCGCTAAGTTCGCGCAGGGCCTGGCAGATAGAACGTTGGAACGGTGTCATGGCGTCGTCGCCAATCCACACTTCGAAAAAGTCGCCCAGAATGTACAACGCATGCGCGGAGCGGGCGCGTCCGGCAAGCAAATCCAGAAACGCCCGGGTAATGTCCGGGCGCTCCTCTTCCAGATGCAAGTCTGAAATCAGCAGTATCACTCAATGATCTCGGCTTTCTCGATGATCACGTCGTCTGCCGGAACGTCTTGGTGACCAGACCTGGAGGTGGTCGCCACGCCTTTGATCTTATCGACGACGTCGGTGCCTTCAACGACTTTAGCGAATACGGCGTAGCCCCAGCCCTGAGTCGTCTTGGAGCTGTGGTTCAGGAAGCTGTTATCCGCCACGTTGATGAAGAACTGGGCGGAAGCCGAATGCGGCTCCATGGTGCGCGCCATGGCCACGGTGTACTTCTCGTTTGGCAGACCGTTGTCGGCCTCGTTCTGGATGCTTGGGCGCTTGTCTTTCTTTTCTTTCATGCCTGGCTCGAAACCGCCGCCCTGGACCATGAAGTTGCCGATGACACGGTGGAAAACAGTGTTTTCGTAGTGGCCGGCTTTGACGTATTCGATGAAGTTGGCAACGGTGAGCGGTGCTTTCTCAGCGTTCAGTTCCAGGACGATGTCGCCATGGTTGGTCGTCAGTTTGACTTGGGTCATGATCGGTACTCTTTTAAGGAGAAGCGTTTTCAATGAATTCGTGGGTTTCGGGGCATTTGAACCCCTCACCGGTCCGGCCAGTATCGGCCGAGGTGCGCAGTTTAGCGTGCCGGGCGCGAAATTCGAGGCTGTTTTTCAAAACAGGTGCATTAAACGCACCTGTTTTAGGACCTGCTCTGTCAGGTGCTTGAACGCATCGGCTATGATAGCGGCTTTGTTTTGTCTGGCCCTTCTTGTGGCCGCGCACTTGTCTGTTCAAGGATCCTATGAGCAAGCCCACTGTCGACCCTACCTCGAATTCCAAGACTGGCCCTGCCGTGCCGGTCAATTTCCTGCGCCCGATCATCCAGGCGGACCTGGACTCGGGTAAGCACACGCAGATCGTCACCCGTTTCCCGCCTGAGCCCAATGGTTACCTGCACATCGGTCACGCCAAGTCGATTTGTGTGAACTTCGGCCTGGCCCAGGAGTTTGGCGGCGTCACGCACCTGCGCTTCGACGACACCAACCCGGCCAAGGAAGACCAGGAGTACATTGACGCGATTGAAAGCGACGTCAAATGGCTGGGCTTCGAATGGTCCGGAGAAGTGCGCTACGCCTCGCAATATTTTGACCAGTTGCACGATTGGGCCGTCGAGTTGATCAAGGCCGGCAAGGCCTACGTCGATGATCTTAGCCCGGAACAAGCCAAGGAATACCGTGGCAGCCTGACCGAACCAGGCAAGAACAGCCCGTTCCGCGGCCGCTCCGTAGAAGAAAACCTCGACTGGTTTGCCCGCATGAAGGCTGGCGAATTCCAGGACGGCGCACGTGTACTGCGGGCCAAGATCGACATGGCTTCGCCGAACATGAACCTGCGTGATCCGATCATGTATCGCATCCGTCACGCTCACCACCACCAGACCGGTGACAAGTGGTGCATCTACCCGAACTACGACTTCACTCACGGTCAGTCGGACGCCATCGAAGGCATCACCCATTCGATCTGCACCCTGGAGTTCGAAAGCCATCGTCCGCTGTACGAGTGGTTCCTCGACGCTTTGCCAGTGCCGGCACACCCGCGTCAGTACGAATTCAGCCGCCTGAACCTGAACTACACGATCACCAGCAAGCGCAAGCTCAAGCAACTGGTCGATGAAAAGCACGTGTTCGGCTGGGACGATCCGCGCATGTCCACGCTGTCGGGCTTCCGCCGCCGTGGCTACACGCCTGCGTCGATCCGCAATTTCTGCGACATGGTCGGCACCAACCGTTCTGACGGCGTTGTCGATTTCGGCATGCTCGAGTTCAGCATCCGTCAGGATCTGGACCAGAACGCTCCGCGCGCCATGTGCGTGCTGCGCCCGTTGAAGGTGGTGATCACCAACTACCCGGAAGATCAGGTCGAGAACCTCGAACTGCCGCGTCATCCGCAGAAAGAAGAACTAGGCGTGCGCAAGCTGCCGTTCGCCCGTGAAATCTACATCGACCACGATGACTTCATGGAAGAGCCGCCAAAAGGCTACAAACGCCTTGAACCCAACGGCGAAGTGCGTCTGCGCGGCAGCTACGTGATCCGCGCCGACGAAGCGATCAAGGACGCCGATGGCAATATCGTCGAGCTGCGCTGCTCCTACGACCCGCAAACGCTGGGCAAGAACCCTGAAGGTCGCAAGGTCAAAGGCGTGGTTCACTGGGTGCCGGCGGCGGCCAGCGTCGAGTGCGAAGTGCGCCTGTACGATCGTCTGTTCCGTTCGGCCAACCCTGAGAAGGCCGAAGACAGCGCCAGTTTCCTGGACAACATCAACCCTGACTCGCTGCAAGTTCTTACCGGTTGTCGTGCTGAACCCTCGCTGGGCAATGCACAGCCGGAAGACCGTTTCCAGTTCGAGCGCGAAGGTTACTTCTGCGCGGATATCAAGGACTCGAAACCGGGCGCTCCGGTATTCAACCGTACCGTGACCTTGCGTGATTCGTGGGGCCAGTGATTCCAGGAAATGACTAAAGTGCTATCGATCTACAACACGCTCACCAAGAGCAAAGAAGTCTTCAAACCGCTGGATGGCAACAATGTGCGCATGTACGTCTGCGGGATGACCGTGTACGACTACTGCCACATTGGCCACGGCCGCAGCATGGTCGCGTTTGACCTGGTGACCCGCTGGTTGCGGTTCAGCGGTTACAACCTGACTTACGTGCGCAACATCACCGATATCGAAGACAAGATCATCAATCGGGCCAAGGAGAACGGCGAGCCGTTCGACGTGCTGACCGAGCGCATGATCACCGCGATGCATGAGGACGAGGCACGCCTCAACATCCTCAAGCCGGACATGGAGCCGCGGGCCACCGATCATATTCCGGGCATGCTAAGCATGATCCAGACCCTGATCGACAAGGGTTACGCCTACGCACCGGGCAATGGCGACGTGTATTACCGCGTCGCCAAGTTCATGGGATACGGCAAGCTGTCGCGCAAAAAAATCGAAGACCTGCGCATCGGCGCCCGCATCGAAGTCGACGAGTCGAAACAGGACCCGCTGGACTTCGTGCTGTGGAAAGGCGTCAAACCGGGCGAGCCGAGCTGGGAATCACCATGGGGCGCGGGGCGTCCGGGCTGGCACATCGAGTGCTCGGTGATGTCGACCTGCTGCCTGGGCGAAACCTTCGACATTCATGGCGGCGGCAGCGACCTTGAGTTCCCGCACCATGAAAACGAAATTGCCCAGAGCGAAGCCGCGACCGGCAAGGCCTACGCTAACGCGTGGATGCATTGCGGCATGATTCGCATCAATGGCGAGAAGATGTCCAAGTCCTTGAACAACTTCTTCACCATCCGCGATGTGCTTGAAAAGTACCACCCGGAAGTCGTGCGTTACCTGCTGGTGTCGAGCCACTACCGCAGCGCCATCAACTACTCGGAAGACAACCTCAAGGACGCCAAAGGCGCACTCGAGCGTTTCTACCACGCGCTGAAAGGTCTGCCGAACGTGGCGCCGGCCGGGGGCGAGGCGTTTGTCGAGCGTTTCACTCAGGTGATGAACGACGACTTCGGCACGCCGGAAGCCTGTGCGGTGCTGTTCGAGATGGTCCGCGAAATCAACCGTCTGCGCGAGAGCGATCTCAATGCAGCGGCAGGTCTGGCGGCACGCTTGAAGGAACTGGCCAGCGTGCTGGGTGTGTTGCAGCTCGAAGCCGATGACTTTTTGCAGGCTGGCGCTGCAGGCCGGGTTGACGCGGCTGAGGTTGATGCGCTGATTCAGGCGCGTCTGGCAGCACGTGCTGGTAAAGACTGGGCCGAATCCGACCGCATCCGCGACCAGCTCACCGCCATGGGCGTGGTGCTGGAAGACGGCAAGGGCGGCACAACTTGGCGTCTGGCTGACTGATTGGGTTATTCGTTACAAACAAAAACCCGCCTTGTGCGGGTTTTTTTTGGGGCGTAGCGCTATGGTCGTTGCGGTGACTTAGCTCAAGAGTCCGGTACTGACAGCCACAATCAGGAAAATCCCCAGCGCCGCGCGGTAAATCACAAACGGCCAGGTGGAGAACTTTTCCAGGAACTTCATCAGGCCCCAGATGGCGAAGAACGCCGAGACACTGGCGACTACCAGACCAAAAATCAGATGGGCCCAGGCCTCCGCCGGGAGCTGCGCATGGAACAACACCCACAGTTCTTTGAGGCCGGCCAAAGCGATAGCGGGCAGACCCAGCAGGAACGAAAAGCGCGCTGCTTCTTCGCGCTTGAAGTTGAGGAACAATGCAGCGGTCAGGGTTGAGCCGGAACGGGAAACCCCAGGGATCAGCGCCCCGACTTGAGCAATACCGACAATCAACGCATCCCGCAGGCGCATTTCGCCAACGGTGCGGCGGTGCCGGCAACTGAGTTCGGCAGCGGCCATTAGAACGGCCATCACCACGCATGAAATCCCGATCACCATCAGGCCTCTCAACGGCGAGTTGCAGGCATTGAGCGTCGATGACAAGGCAAGCCCTGCGATACCAATCGGAATGGTCGCCAGCACGATGGCAACGGCCAGCTTGAACCACTGGTTGTTGTAATCTCCCTGGCGCACGGCGCCTACACTGCCGGTAACAACCTGCCTCACATCCCGCCAGAAGTAACTGACCACCGCCGCCAGTGCGGCCAGTTGCATGGCGGCGGAAAACGCCGAGCCAGGATCAGGCCAGCCAAGCAGGGCGGGTACGATTCGCATGTGCGCAGTGGAAGACACGGGTAACAGCTCGGTGATGCCTTGAATGATGCCCAGGATGCCGATTTGCAGGTAATCCAGAGAGGCGAAGCCGATATCAAGGCCGGCGGAACAGATGTTTGTCAAAGCACTTATCCTGTGAGAATAAGAGGGGAGGGAGGTGTTTGGTTCAAGACAAGCAGGTCTAAACGCAGAAACATTTCGTCACGTTTAGCTGGCGCAGTCAACTCACGGATAGGCGCAGGTGTTTTGCAGAACAAAATTTGCATTGAACGCTCGCCAATCGACAACGGATTAGTCCCCCCCGGTGGTGGAGTCAGGAGGGGAAATCAATAAAAACCCAAACGCAAAAACGGCCCCCGAAGGTGCCGTTTATGTTATGCGCCCAGCATGGGCGCAATCTTGCGGGTGAAAGTCCCGCCGTAAGCTGGCCACAGCGAACGAAGTGAAGCGCAACTGCATGAGGGTGCGCTATGCCGACGATGCGAACGTCTATGTTCGCAGCCGGAAGGCAGGCGAGTGAGTCATGGCCCTGCTCAGGCGTCTGTATGAGAAGCTGCACTTGAGTGTCAACGAGAGCAAAAGTGCGGTGGCCAGTGCGTTTGGTCGCAAGTTTCTGGGCCACGCTTTCTGGGCATCTCCACAAGGCGTCAAAAGAGCAGTGGCGGTCAAGGCGCGCAAGCAGTTCAAACAGCGGATACGCGAACTCACTCGTCGCTCAGGCGGTCGCAGTATGCGACAGGTTGTCGAGAACCGTGGGACGACGATCTATCACGAACTGCGGGCCTTGGAAGCCAGCAGTCAATCCGCCCGGAAAGTAGCGGCCAATTCGTGTAGCTGGTGGCGTAACAGCCGCTTTGAGCTGAATCGTGTGCTGGATATTGCGTGGTTCGACAGGCTGGGACTGGTGCGACTCTCATAACCTCAATCTCTCGAACCGCCCGGTGCGGACCCGCATGCCGGGTGGTGTTGCAGCGGAACGGCCTGTGAAGGCCGTCCCCTATGCCGATTGGTCTGCGCTTCTAATCCTACACCTTGAACAAACGCTCGACGCTGACTCGCGACAGACTGCTGCCCAGCAAATTGTTGGCCCGACGGTTGCTAAAACGAATTGCTGAAATCGTGGGTGAATGCGCGTAAGTAAAACAGCGCCGTAACCTTGTTTTACTGCACCTTCGGAAGCCGTTTTTTGTTAGTGCCGCAGCCTCGCTTCAGTGAGTGACGCACCGTTTTCACGATCGCCCGGTCGAAAGCGTTATGCCCGGCGTGAAGCAATCGACAACGTATGCTTTGGCGTTGACGAAGCCAGCGCAGGCTCGCCATGCCAAAACGGTCTTTCGTGCCTTGTATGACTTCGGTGTTGGCATCGACGACCAGACCCTCGTCCGTATGGGTAAAGAAGTAGTGATTAACGTGGTAGTGCAATTCCAGGCGAATCGCCCGGACCGCTTCCTGGTCGGCGAAGTGTTCGAGTGCGCTTGGGTCCATCGATTGCCCGTTCAATTTTAAAATAGCCTTCAACCAGCCAATGGCAGCTTGACGTTGTTGTGCTTCGCAACCGTTGTTCAGGATCTGGTAGATCGAACGTGCGCGGGGCCCGGCTAAAGCATCGCTCAAGGTCTTGTCATAGGCGCGGACATTCTGCGCAAACGGCACAAATACCGACACCAGCGTGGTCTTCAGCAGGGCGTCCGGGTAGCGTTGCTGGTATTGAATGGCCAGCCAACTGCCCCAGGAGACTCCCAATAAACTGATTTTTTGGAAGCCGAAATATCGCCGCAGGGCATCGATGTCCTCGACGCATTGCCCAGTGTTGTTGTGTTGAAGCTGGCCTTGGGGCATCGAGCGACCGCCGCCGCGCTGGTCGAACAGGATGATGTCGAAACAGCACAAGTCGAAGAACTCCAGGTGATGGCGGGAACTGCGACCTCCCGGGCCCCCGTGCAGGAAAAATACCGGTTCGGTGCCGGGTGTGCCATGCCGCTCCCAATAGAGCTGGTGGCCATCACAGGTCGGGAAGTAGCCAATGTTCGGGGAAGTCAGCATCAGGCAGGAACCCGTAGCTGATAAAACTCGAACAGCTCTGATTGTCCTTCACGGGCGGCGACGCTAGAGATGAGGTGCAGTTTGAGTGTCTGCGCAAGGTAGGGCATGGCGAGCAGTACCGGTGTGTGACCGAAAATCAGTAGCGTACCGCCCGGTTTTACACAGGGAATCAGGGCCTGCAATGTCCGCTGCGCTTGCTTGCGGGTCATGACTTCGGCGTTGAGGAAGCGAGCGATTAACACATCACAGCGAATGCCTGTCGAGGCGATATTGCAGGCATCGCTCAAGAAAAAATCGACAGATGAACAACCGTGACGGAGCTTGGCATGGTCGATCATCGACGGCGAACGATCAGACCCCAGGCAGCGGCGATCCGGGAGTTCTCGGGCTAGGTGGGCAATGAACTCACCCGTCGAACAGGCTGGGTCATGGATCACCGCGCCGGGGCTCGCCATCGTTTTGAGCAAGGTCGCGCAGTACTGGCGCAAATGCGTTTCGTCGGCATCCAGCTGCTTGGCGAGCGACTCGTCGCAGTGCCAGTACTGCAAAGGGCACACCTCTTCCAGCCCGGCGTCATCAACGACCGGAAACGGGAAGCAGATCTCGCTGTCAGGTTGAGCCTGTGCGATGTTGAAGGTTGTTTCTTTATCTTGCAGGGTGACCTGCCGAAAATAGACGGCGACGCCTTCATTGCTCCAATGCAGTTGCGTGAGCGGTCCGAGCAACATCCACGGTTTGAGCAGGCTGCTGATGTAGCGCCCGCCACAGTGATCCTGTTGCAGGATTTTTCGGCCAACCCAGTCGCTGCCGTTTACTCGCAAGACAAACAGATGATGCAATCCGGGGCCCAGAGGTTCGAGGTGGCGATTGAGCTCGCCGGCTTCAAATTGTGTGTTCATTGCGCGCCCCTGTATTTGTTTTCCAGGCGCCGTCCCCGGGCTTGAGCGACTACGACATTGCCGCTGGATACCACAAAAAAGCGTTCCAACCCCGGAATCACAACGTTGACCAACGTGGTGCCAAGTGCAGTCCGGTGAACGCGTGAAATACCCAGAGAACGCCCATGGCGGAGCAGGTCTTTGGCCAGCAGGTCAATCTGCTCGGCTAAGGGTTGTTCAATAGCCGCTTCGGGCAACTCAACGGTTTGTTGTTCACACAGTTGCAGCAGCGGGTAGGGATCGAATCGCAGGCAACGCAGTAAGCGGGGGAAGTTCATTAAATGACGTTGGGCATTGCTCAGATAGTGGTTGAGTTCAGGCTCCAAGGCCGTGTGATGCAACTGAACCAGTTCGGTCAGGGCGCGCCACGCACCGTGTCGGGCGTTGAGGGAGCAGCCGCTGCCGAAGACCTTGGGAAGGGGGCCAGGCGTGGTAGAAAAGGCCAGGAAAGTTCGCGCCAGGAACTCGCTGCTGATATCGACAAGCACAATGCCCGACCCGATTTCTGCTTCGGCGTCCGACCACAGTCGGCCCAGCGCTTCATGATCGGCGGGCCTTGCAACAAGACGCAGGGGCGCGTGGTTTTCGTAGTAAAACTGATCCAGCAGAAACAACGACACTGCATCGCGTTCGATGCATTCATTCGTCGCGTGCAGGACCGCCTCGTTGTCAGTAGCGCCAATCGCTGTTCCGCTGTTGCTGGCATAACGTTGCAGAGCGCGATAGTTGGTGGTGTCTTGAGGCAGGGGCTGACGTGAATAGCCTGGGATGCACAGCGCCATTGGGTAATAAAACGAAGCGTGTGTAATGGCGTCGGTGAACGTCCGGCATGCGGTCACGGCGTCGAGTTGTGCGGTGATAAGAGACAGTACGCTATCGTCGGCGAAGAGTGGCTTCTGGGAAAAATACTGAGGATTCAGATAGTCAATGCCCGGGCCAGTGAAGTGCTCACTCAAGTAGTGTTCCAGGGTTTCGTACAGCGCGCCGATACGGGCAGGTTGCGGGTATCCCTTGCCCGCCCCCCTGGCGATGCGAGGAGGGTCGGTCGCACTGACGGCGGCCTGCACCGCGACGATCCGCTGACCGAGTGTGCGGGTCTCGACGCTGAGTCCCAATGCCTCCAGATCCGCCAGTATTCGCTGTTCAGCCTGTTCCAGCGCCAGTTCTCGTTCGGCAATAGTGAACGTGTCCATGATTCGTTCCCTTGAGAAACGGGGGGCCATGGCCCCCCGATTGTTAGGCAGCTTCGAGCTCGTCTTGTTCGTCCTCGGTCAGTTGCAGTTCTTCAATTTGCTCGGCAGTAGGGGCTTCCTGCTGTTCAAGGTCGATCACTTTGTTGGCGTTCCAGGCACTCATGTAACCCATGATTAAACTCTCTTGTTAGTAGTTGGATGTGCTGTTTCGAACACGGAACGACTGTATAAGTCGGGCGTTGGCTTCGTCAAAAATGACGGGAAGTTTCAAAGTCGTCATTCAGGGGGGGCTGAAATATGTACATATCAATCTTCAGGTTGACTACTTTGGCATGACGATATGAGCCGTTTTCAAAAGGTGATGTCGCGTTTCTTGTGGCCTGCGTCGAGCCATCAACGGTTGCCCGGTGACTGAAGTGTTTGGGTATGAAGCGAAAGTGTTAGAAACACTTACCGCCCCTCATGTTTTCCTCTCATGCAGCTGTGGGAGATTTCAGCGGCGTGCCCCGGGGCAATCGCAGTGTTTGAGCGTTTGGCACTTTTTCACGGCGCCTCCAATGACTTTTCCTATGGCGTTTGACGACACTTCAAAGAACCGCGCCCCGGCAGCCAAACGCAAAAAGGCGCCCGCACAGACTGTGTGAAAACACACTGAGCCTGAATTTGCTGTCATCGATGGCGACTAACTCACCGGCGATCAGACCGGCTGTGCGGCAAAACCGGACGAAGGCACGGTGCGTAGGCACAAAGGTGAGTTTGTTGTTTTTGCGAAAGTCAGCGATGGTTTTGAAGTCGGGCTTGAGCCGGTTGATCAACCCCATCACGTCGATGTTGCGCTGGCATTCAGCTTCGAGACGCCGCGATGAGCGAATCCGCGGGATATAACCGTAGAGTTAGAGTTTTAGCTGATCGGCAGGATTATAAGAGGGGCGAGCGGTGCTTTTGGGCAGTGCTTTATCGAAGCCGGCCACAACGAAAAATGCTCCATATTTTTCAATACGGAGCATTTTCTTTGAGCGCCTCGCAGATTACTGGGTTTTCACCCAATCTGCGAAGGTGCCGTTTCTGTTTTCTACCGAGTGTCGCTGAACGATTAACCCGCGAGCACGGCCTGCTGAACCAGGGTCAGCAACGGTTGTGGGTACAGCCCAATGAAGAACGCCAAAGCCGCGATGGCCAGTAGCATCACGCCGCCTGCTTTTTGCTCCCAGTGCAACTGTGCATCATGGCGACGCAGGTTCGGCTCGATCAGGTACAGGGTGACCATCACGCGCAGGTAGTAGAAGACGCCGATGGCGCTGCCCATTACCAGTGAACCGACCAGCCACCATTGGTGCGACTCGACACCGGTAGCAATGATGTAAAACTTGCCGATGAAGCCTGCGGTCAGCGGGATGCCGGCCAGGGACAGCATCATCACGGTCATGACAGCGGTCAGGTACGGACGGCGCCAGAACAGGCCACGGTATTCGTACAGGGCATCCGCGTCGCGCCCTTTATACGGCGACGACATCAGGGTGATCACACCGAAGGCGCCGAGGCTGGTGATCACGTAGGTGACCAGGTACACGCCGATGGCTTCCATGGCCAGACCCTTGCTCGCCACCAGAGCAATCAACAGGTAACCGAAGTGCGCGATGGACGAGTAACCCAGCAGTCGCTTGAGGTTGCTCTGGGTCAGTGCCAACAGGTTGCCGAACAGGATCGAGGCGACCGCAATCACGCTTAGCACGGTGCTCAGCACACCACTGCTGGCAGCCGGCGAGATCTGGAACAAACGCACCATGACCGCAAAGACCGCGACCTTGGACGCGGTGGCAAGGAACGCCGCCACTGGCGCCGGAGCCCCCTCGTAAACGTCCGGGGTCCAGAGGTGGAACGGCACCAGCGACAGCTTGAACGCCAGACCGATCAGCATCATGCCCAGGCCCATTTGCGCCAGCGAGCTTGGCAGGCCGGTGGCCGCCAGGGCCTGGCCAATGCCGACGAAGCTCAGGGAGCCTGCGTCAGCGTAAAGCAGCGCCATACCGAACAACAGGAACGCAGAGCCGGCGGCCGACAGCACCATGTACTTGATGCCGGCTTCCAGCGAACGTTTGTTGAAGAAGGCGTAAGCCACCAGACCGTAGACCGGCACCGACAAGAGTTCCAGGCCGATGAACAAACCGGCCAGGTGCTGCGCGCTGACCAGAACCAGGCCACCGGCGGCGGCCATCAGAATCAGCAAGTACAGTTCTTCGCGGTTGCCAGGGTAACCCGTGCCGCCATCGCCAAGGTAGGCGTGGGCGAGGGTGACACAGGCGAGGGTGGCGACCAGGATCAGCGCCATGTACAGACAGGCGAAACTATCGATTTGCAGCAGTGGGGTCACGGCCAGAGGCGCGACTTTCAAGGCTGGCAGGATCGACAGCAATGCCAGGTTCAGGCCCGCCACGGAAATCAGGAAGGTCTGCGAGTGGTTGCGGCGCCAGGCGATGGCCAGCATCACCACGATGATCGTGGCGGTGGTGATCAACAACGGCGCGAGCGCGATAAAGTGTTGAGTCGTGAATTCCATAGCGCTCTTACCGGGCCGAAGCGAGTTGAGTGAAGGCGGTGCCGAGCCACTGCTGCACGCCATGCATCGTCGCGGCAGAAGTGTCGAGGAACGGTTGCGGGTACACGCCGATGTAAATCAGCAGCATCGCAAGGCCGACCACCATGATCAGTTCACGCGCATCCATGCCATGCAACACCGCGTCCGATTTTGACGGCCCGAAGTACGCACGGTGAATCATGATCAGCGAGTAAACCGAACCGAACACCAGACCGGACGTGGCAATCGCAGTGATCCATGGCGCACTGGCGAAAGTGCCGATCAGGATCAGGAACTCTCCGACAAAGTTACCGGTCCCCGGCAAGCCCAGGGACGCGGCTGCAAAGAACAGGCTGATGGCCGGCAGGTAGGCGATCTTCGACCACAAGCCGCCCATTTCACGCATGTCGCGGGTGTGGGTGCGCTCGTACAGTTGACCACTGAGGATAAACAGTGCCGCCGCCGACACACCGTGCGCCAACATCTGGATTACCGCGCCTTGCAGCGCCAGTTGGCTGCCGGAGTAGATGCCGATCAGCACGAAACCCATGTGGGAAACGGATGAGAAGGCAATCAGACGCTTGATGTCGGTTTGGGCAAAGGCCAGGAATGCACCGTAGAAGATCCCGATCAGACCAAGGGTCATGGCGATCGGCGCAAACTCGGCCGAGGCATTCGGGAATAACGGCAGGGCAAAACGCAGCAGACCGTAAGCCGCCGTCTTCAACAAGATACCGGCCAAGTCGACCGAACCGGCGGTCGGTGCCTGGGCGTGAGCGTCAGGCAACCAGGAGTGGAACGGTACAACCGGCAGCTTCACCGCGAACGCGATGAAGAAGCCGAGCATCAGGATGTACTCGGTGGTGAGCGACATCTTGGTTTTCAGCAGGTCGGCGTAGTTGAAGGTAATCACGCCAGTGCTGTTGAAGTTGACCAGTACCAGACCGAGGATCGCCACCAACATGATCAGGCCGGACGCCTGAGTGAAGATGAAGAACTTGGTCGCCGCGTAGATCCGGGTTTTCTTGCCGTCCGAAGAACTGTGACCCCAGAGCGCGATGAGGAAGTACATCGGCACCAGCATCATTTCCCAGAAGAAGAAGAACATGAACAGGTCGAGGGCGAGGAACACGCCGACGACACCGCCCAGGATCCACATCAGGTTCAAGTGGAAGAAGCCAACATGCCGCTGGATCTCTTTCCACGAGCAGAGTACCGAGAGGATACCCAGCAGACCGGTCAGCAGGATCATCAACAGCGACAGACCATCGAGCGCCAGATGCACGCTGATGCCGAAGCGCTGGATCCAGATGTGCTTGAACTCAAGCGCCCAGGTCGGATCGGCGCCCGGCGCCGGAGCAAATGAATAGTTACCGTGGGCCCACAGCCAGAGGCCGAGCGCGAGTTCCAGGGTCATGGTCAACAGCGCAATCCAGCGAGGGAGGGTGGCGCCGAAGCGTTCACCCATCCAGCACAGCAGGCCGCCGATGAAGGGGATCAGGATTAGCCAAGGCAGAATCATGACGGGCTCGTTTCCTTTCGCAAGTTCGCAAGGTTCATATCAGACCGCTACCAGCACGATGGCGCCGATAACCAGCACGGCACCAGCAGCCATCGAGGCGGCATACCAACGCAATTGACCGGTCTCGGTGCGGCTCAGGACGGTGTGACCGCCTTTGGCCATACGCGGAATCAGACCGATGGTCTGGTCGAGTGGGTCTTTGCGCAGTACATGGCTGATCGCAAGGTACGGCTTGACGAACAGTTTGTCGTAGATCCAGTCGAAGCCCCAGGCAGCGAACCACCAGGCTGACAGGAAGCGGCCAATACCGCTGTTAGCGATGGCGGTGACGAAACGCCGCTTGCCGAGGAACAGCAACGCGGCCAGCAGGATACCGGCCAGGGCGATGGCGCCCGAGGCGATTTCCAGGCTGTGCTTGGCTTCGCCGCCGGCATGGCCGACGCTCTCTGGCAACACGCCGTGCAGCGGTGGAACGATCATCGCGCCGACAAAAGTCGACAGCACGATCAGCACCGACAGGGGCAGCCAATGAGCGATGCCGTGACCGGCGTGGGCTTCGGTCTTCGCTTCACCGTGGAACGCGATGAAGATCAGGCGGAAGGTGTACAGCGACGTCATGAACGCGCCGACCAGACCTGCATACAGCAGACCGTGGTTACCGCTGGCGAACGCTTCCCAGAGGATTTCGTCCTTGGAGTAGAAACCTGCGGTCACCAGTGGCAGGGCAGACAGTGCCGCACCGCCGACGATGAAACTGGTGTAGGCCAGTGGCAGCTTCTTCCACAGACCGCCCATCTTGAAGATGTTCTGCTCGTGGTGGCACGCAACGATCACCGCACCAGAGGCAAGGAACAACAACGCTTTGAAGAAGGCGTGGGTCATCAGGTGGAAGATCGCGCCTTCCCAGGCACCTACGCCCAGCGCCAGGAACATGTAGCCGATCTGGCTCATGGTCGAGTAGGCGAGGATGCGTTTGATGTCGGTCTGGACCAGTGCGGCAAAACCGGCGAGTACCAGGGTTACACCGCCAACAATGCCGACCAGATGCAGGATGTCCGGCGCCAGGGCGAACAAACCGTGAGTACGGGCAATCAGGTAAACGCCGGCGGTCACCATGGTGGCGGCGTGGATCAGTGCCGACACCGGGGTAGGACCAGCCATCGCATCCGCCAGCCAGGTTTGCAGTGGCAGTTGCGCGGATTTACCGACAGCGCCGCCCAGCAGCATCAGGGTCGCCAGCACAATCCAGAAGTCGCCGACCTTGAAGTGCTCAGGCGCCTTGACCAGCAGTTCCTGGATGTTCAGCGTGCCCAGCTGTTGGAACAGGATGAACAGGCCGATGGCCATGAACACGTCACCGATACGGGTGACGATAAAGGCTTTGAGAGCGGCGTTACCGTTGTTGCGGTTGCTGTAGTAGAAACCGATCAACAGGTACGAGCACAGGCCCACGCCTTCCCAGCCGAAGTACAGGAACAACAGGTTATCGCCCAGGATCAGGAACAGCATGCTGGCGATAAACAGGTTGGTGTACGCGAAGAAGCGCGAGTAACCGTCTTCACCGCGCATGTACCACGACGCGAACAGGTGGATCAGGAAGCCAACGCCTACCACGACACCGAGCATGGTGACCGACAGGCCATCCAGGTACAGCGCGAAGTTCGGCTTAAAGCCTTCCACCGCCATCCACTGCCACAACACCTGGGTGTAGTGACCGCCTTCTGGCGGGGCGACGTTGAATTGCCAGATCACGTAAGCCGCGACAATGGCAGACAGGCCAATGGAACCGACGCCAATCAGCGCCGAAAGGTTTTCCGAAAAGCGGCCGCGTGAGAACGACAGCAGCAGGAAACCTATAAGAGGGAATACGAACGTCAGATAGAGAAGATTCATCCGCGCATCTCGCTGGCAGCGTCGATATCGAGAGTGTGGAAGCGGCGATACAGCTGCAACAGAATCGCCAGACCAATACTGGCCTCGGCGGCTGCCAGGCTGATCACCAGGATGAACATGATCTGTCCATCCGGCTGACCCCAGCGGCTACCGGCAACGATGAAGGCCAGTGCGCAGGCATTCATCATGATCTCCAGGCTCATCAGCACGAAGAGAATGTTGCGGCGCACCATCAGGCCGACCAGACCGAGGCAGAACAGGATGCCGGCAACGGCTAATCCATGTTCGAGAGGGATAGCAGGCATGACTTACTCCTTAGCCTCGTTACGGCCCAAGTGGAACGCCGTGACGGCTGCGGCGAGCAGCAACATCGAGGCGAGTTCGACCACCAGCAGGTAAGGACCGAACAGGCTAATGCCCACGGCCTTGGCGTCTACAGTGGTGTGACCCAGTGCAGCGCCGCTCGAATGACTGAACAGCACATACAGCAGTTCACCCAGCAGCAATGCACCGAGCACCACTGGACCGAGCCAGATGCCCGGTTTGAGCCAGACGCGCTCTTGCTGAACCGAGGCGGGGCCAAGGTTCAGCATCATCACCACAAACACGAACAGCACCATGATGGCGCCAGCGTAAGCGATCACTTCCAGTACACCGGCAAACGGTGCGCCGAGGGCAAAGAACGTCATGGCCACGGCGATCAGCGAAATGATCAGGTAGAGCAGGGCATGCACGGGGTTGGTGTTGGTGATCACGCGAAGCGTGGACACTACAGCGATACCCGATGCGAAATAGAAAGCGAATTCCATCTTTCTTCCTTAAGGCAGCAAGCTCTTCACGTTGATCGGTTCGGCTTCATTTTGCGCGGCGCCTTTCGGCTTCCCGGCAATCGCCATACCTGCAACACGATAGAAGTTGTAATCAGGGTTTTTGCCGGGGCCGGAGATCAGCAGATCTTCTTTCTCGTAAACCAGGTCCTGACGTTTGAACTCGGCCATCTCGAAATCCGGTGTCAGCTGGATTGCGGTGGTCGGGCAGGCTTCCTCGCAGAGGCCACAGAAAATGCAGCGCGAGAAGTTGATGCGGAAGAACTCCGGATACCAGCGACCGTCGTCGGTTTCAGCTTTTTGCAGCGAGATGCAGCCGACCGGGCACGCGACGGCGCACAGGTTGCAAGCTACACAACGCTCTTCGCCGTCGGGGTCACGGGTGAGGACGATGCGGCCCCGGTAGCGCGGCGGCAGGTACACGGCTTCTTCCGGGTACTGCAACGTGTCGCGCTTGCGGAACGCGTGACCAAAAATCATCACCAGGCTGCGGAACTGGGTGTAGGTGCCGTGGATGATGTCAAAAATATACTTGAACATGATTCTCTATCCTCACTGAGCCGCGACGGCGGGCGTGTTGAGCAACACGATCGCAGCGGTCACCAGCATGTTGACGAGGGTCAGCGGCAGGCAGAACTTCCAGCTGAAGTCCATCACTTGGTCATACCGTGGGCGCGGAATCGAGGCGCGCAGCAGGATGAAGATCATGATGAAGAACGCGGTTTTCAGTGCGAACCAGATGAACGGGATCTGCGGCAGAATGCCGAATGGACCGTGCCAGCCACCAAAGAACAAGGTCACCAGCAGCGCCGAAATCAACACGATGCCGATGTACTCACCGACGAAGAACATGCCCCATTTCATGCCGGCGTATTCAATGTGGTAACCGTCAGCCAGTTCCTGCTCCGCTTCCGGCTGGTCGAACGGGTGACGGTGAGTCACGGCGACGCCAGCGATGAAGAAGGTAAAGAAACCGAAGATCTGCGGAATGATGAACCACAGGTGCTGGGCCTGGTAGTCAACGATGTCGCGCATGTTGAACGAACCGACCTGGATCACGATGCCCATCAACGACAGGCCCATGAACACTTCATACGACACGGTTTGTGCCGAGGCCCGCAAGCTGCCCAACAGGGCGAACTTGTTGTTACTCGACCAACCGGCGAACAACACCGCGTAGACCGACAGACCGGCCATGGCGAAGAAGAACAGAATGCCGATGTTCAGGTCCGCTACACCCCAGGTCGGGGTGATCGGGATGATGGCGAAGGCAATCAGCAAGGCACTCATGGCCACGACCGGCGCCAAGGTGAAAATCACCTTGTCGGCGAACGGCGGGGTCCAGTCTTCCTTGAAGAACATCTTGATCATGTCGGCGGCGATCTGAAACGCGCCGAACGGGCCGACGCGGTTCGGACCGTAACGGTCTTGCCAAAGGGCGAGCAACCGACGCTCGACCCAGCTCAGCAGCGCACCGCAAACCACCACGGCCAGCAGAATCACGATGGCCTTGACCACCGCGATGATCACGTCGATCACTTCAGGCGTGAACCAAGTCATTGAGCTGCCTCCTGCAGACCGTCAACGGTTTTGCCAAAGATTGCCGCTGGAATACCGGCAATGCCCGCAGGCAATGCCACCAGGCCGGCGCCCAGCTCTTCGTTGATGCGCAGCGGCAGACGCAAGGTCTGGCCTTCTACGGTCAAGCTCAGCAGGGCACCTTCGTTGACCCCTAGGCGATCGGCTTCCGATTTAGCCAAAGCGACGTAGGCGGCCGGGATGCGTTCCTGAACCGGCGCGGCTTTCGACGAGGTCTCTTCGCTGCCAAGCAGGTGGAAGAACGGCACGACTTGCCAGGTGCCTTGAGCCGGGTTGAACGCGCGCGGAACACTGGCGAACCAGTTCAGCGAATCACCGGTGCTTTCGATCAGGCGGGTGCCCGGATCGCCAGCACGGATGTGACCACCGACTTCGTCCTGGAACTTGTTCCAGGCTTGCGGCGAGTTCCAGCCCGGCGACCAGGCGAATGGCACTTGCTGACGCGGTTCAACCGAGCCCGAGTAACCTTCCATCGAGAAGGCAAACGCGGTGTCGTTGTCTTGCGGGGTACGCGGTTCGTGAACGCTGATGTCAGCGCGCATGGCGGTACGACCGGAGTAACGCAGCGGTTCGCGGGCCAGTTTCATGCCCTTGATACGGAACGCGGCGGACGGTGCAGCGTCAACGATGCGTGCCAGTTGCGGCGTGCTCGAAGCAACGGCAGCGGTGACGTGGTCCAGTTGGGTCCAGTCGATTGGCTGACCCAGCAAGGTAGCGCGCAGGGCATGCAGCCAGCGCCAGCCTTCGTGAACCAGGATGCTGGCGTCCATGTATTTCGGATCAAACACCTGGAAGAAGCGCTGGGCGCGGCCTTCCTGGCTAACCAACGTGCCGTCGCCTTCAGCGAAGCTGGCGGCGGGCAGAACCAGGTGCGCGCGATCGCTGGTAGCGGTCTTCTGATGGTCCGCCACGATCACCACTTTCGCGGCGTTCAGGGCAGCATCGACACGGGCTTTGTCGGTGCGGGTGTACAGATCGTTTTCCAGCACGACGATGGCGTCAGCACGGCCGTCGATGACCGCTTGCAGCGCGTCATCGACGGAGTTGCCGCCGAGCATGGCCAGGCCGAGGCTGTTGGCCTCTGGCACGATCAGGCTGATGGAGCCGTTCTTCTCGCGCAGCTTCAAGGCTTTGGCGATGTTCGCCGCCGCTTCGATCAGCGCTTTGGAACCCAACGACGTACCGGCAATGATCAGCGGACGCTTGGCGGCCAGCAGGGCATTGGCGATGCGTTGAGCCAGTTCAACGGCTTCCGCGTCCAGGCCTTCAACGGCCGGTGCGCTGGCGTCGAGGGCGTGAGCCACGGCGAAACCGATGCGGGCCAGGTCGTCTGGCGCGGCGTGAACGCATTCTTCAGCGATGTCGTCGAGCTTGGTTTCAGCCAGGCTGGCGATAAATAGCGGGTTCAGCGCGTGCTGGCCGATGTTTTTCACGGCAGCGTCGAGCCAAGGCTGAACGCGCATGGCGTCGGCCATGTCTTCGGCTTTGCCTTTGACTGACTGACGCAAGGACAGCGCCATACGGGCGGCGGTCTGGGTCAGGTCTTCGCCGAGGACGAAGATCGCGTCGTGGTCTTCGATATCGCGCATGTTCGGGATCGGTAGCGGGCTGTCTTTCAGCACCTGCATGACCAGACGAATGCGCTCCAGCTCGGCGGCTTCGATACCCGAGTAGAAGTGCTCGGCGCCAACCAGTTCGCGCAAGGCGAAGTTGCTTTCGAGGCTGGCGCGCGGCGAACCGATACCGACAATGTTGCGACCGCGCAGCAGCTCAGCGGCTTTATCCAACGCTTCGTCGAGGCTCAGCTTGGCGCCGTTGGCCAGCAATGGCTGGCGCGGGCGGTCTTCGCGGTTGACGTAGCCATAGCCGAAACGGCCACGGTCACACAGGAAATACTGGTTTACCGAACCGTTGAAACGGTTTTCGATACGGCGCAGTTCACCGTAGCGCTCGCCTGGGGAGATGTTGCAACCGCTGGAGCAGCCATGGCAGATGCTCGGTGAGAACTGCATGTCCCACTTGCGGTTGTAGCGCTCGGAGTGAGTCTTGTCGGTAAACACACCGGTCGGGCAGACCTCGGTGAGGTTGCCGGAGAACTCGCTCTCCAGTACGCCGTCTTCTACACGTCCGAAGTACACGTTGTCGTGTGCGCCGTATACCCCCAAGTCGGTGCCGCCTGCGTAATCCTTATAGAAACGCACGCAGCGGTAGCAAGCGATGCAGCGGTTCATTTCGTGGGAAATGAACGGGCCCAGTTGCTGGTTCTGGTGGGTACGCTTGGTGAAGCGGTAACGGCGCTCGTTGTGGCCGGTCATTACCGTCATGTCTTGCAGGTGGCAGTGACCGCCTTCTTCACAGACCGGGCAGTCGTGAGGGTGGTTGGTCATCAGCCATTCGACGACGCTGGCGCGAAACACTTTCGCTTCTTCGTCTTCGATGGAGATCCAGCTGCCGTCGGTGGCGGGCGTCATGCAGGACATGACGATCCGACCACGGGTGTCGTTGGCGTCGGTGTACTGCTTGACCGCGCACTGGCGGCAAGCGCCAACGCTGCCAAGGGCGGGGTGCCAGCAGAAATAAGGGATGTCGAGGCCTAGCGACAGACACGCCTGTAACAGGTTGTCTGCCCCATCGACTTCGAGCGCTTTGCCGTCTACGTGGATAGTGGCCATGGTTCAAAGTTCTTCGTTGGCCCGGTGTCAGCGGGCGTGGCTAATGGAATCTTGTTATTCGTTCGAATCCAAACAGCCCGGAAAAGGCGTCATCGAACGAAAGGCGAAGGGCACGGACCCTTCGCCTTTTTAAGCGTTAAGCGCCGACTACGATCGGCCTTGCCAGAGGCGGGACGGCGGCGCTGGTGGGCGCGATGCCGGCTTCGAACTCTGGACGGAAATATTTGATTGCGCTGCCCAATGGCTCCACGGCGCCCGGTGCGTGAGCACAGAAGGTCTTGCCAGGGCCGAGGAAACCGACCAGACCCAGCAGGGTCTCGATATCGCCGGCTTGCCCTTCACCGTTCTCGATGGCGCGCAGCAGCTTGACGCTCCACGGCAAACCGTCACGGCATGGGGTGCAGAAACCACACGACTCGCGCGAGAAGAACTCTTCCATGTTGCGCAGCAGCGACACCATGTTCACGCTGTCGTCCACCGCCATGGCCAGGCCGGTACCCATCCGGGTGCCCACTTTAGCGATGCCGCCGGCGTACATTTGTGCGTCCAGGTGCTCCGGCAACAGGAAACCGGTGCCCGCGCCGCCAGGCTGCCAGCACTTGAGCGTGTAACCGTCGCGCATGCCGCCGGCGTAGTCTTCGAACAACTCGCGAGCCGGCACGCCGAATGGCAGTTCCCACAGGCCAGGATTCTTGACCTTACCGGAGAAACCCATGAGCTTGGTGCCCATGTCTTCGCTGCCTTCGCGGGCCAACGATTTGTACCAGTCCACGCCGTCGGCAATGATCGCCGGGACGTTGCACAAGGTTTCAACGTTGTTCACGCAGGTCGGTTTGCCCCACACGCCAACGGCGGCAGGGAAGGGCGGCTTGGAGCGCGGGTTGGCGCGGCGGCCTTCGAGGGAGTTGATCAGTGCGGTTTCTTCACCGCAGATGTAACGCCCGGCGCCGGTGTGGACAAACAGCTCGAAATCGAAGCCGCTGCCCAGAATGTTCTTGCCCAGCAGGCCGGCTGCCTTGGCTTCTTCCACGGCACGGTTCAGGTGCTTGGCGGCGGTGGTGTATTCGCCACGCAGGAAGATGTAGCCCCGGTAGGTTTTCAGTGCGCGCGCACTGATCAGCATGCCTTCGATCAGCAGATGGGGCAGTTGCTCCATCAGCATGCGGTCTTTCCAGGTGTTCGGTTCCATCTCGTCCGCGTTGCACAGCAGGTAGCGGATGTTGATGGATTCGTCTTTGGGCATCAGGCCCCACTTAACACCCGTGGGGAAGCCTGCACCGCCGCGACCTTTGAGGCCGGCGTCTTTGACGGTCTGGACAATGTCGTCCGTGGCCATGTCGGCGAAGGCTTTGCGCGCAGCAGCGTAACCGTTCTTGGCCTGATATTCGTCGAGCCATACAGCCTCGCCGTCGTCACGCAAACGCCACGTCAGCGGATGAGTCTCTGCGACACGCTTGATGCGGTTGGCAGGACCGAAGGAAGTCAGGGTCATACGTAGCCCTCGAGCAATTTGGCGACGCCAGCAGGCTGCACATCACCGAACGTGTCGTCGTCGATCATCAACGCCGGCGCCTTGTCGCAGTTGCCGAGGCAGCAGACCGGCAGCAGCGTGAAACGACCGTCGGCGGTGGTTTGACCCAGGCCGATGCCGAGCTTGCTCTGGATTTCGCTGACCACCGACTCATGGCCACCGATGTAGCAGACCATGCTGTCGCAGACGCGAATGATGTGGCGGCCGACCGGCTGACGAAAAATCTGGCTATAGAAAGTAGCCACGCCTTCTACGTCGCTGGCCGGGATGCCCAGCATCTCGCCGATAGCGTAGAGCGCGCCGTCAGGCACCCAGCCGCGCTCCTTCTGGACGATCTTCAGGGCCTCGATCGACGCCGCGCGCGGGTCTTCGTAGTGATGCAGCTCGTGCTCGATGGCCGAGCGCTCGGTTTCGCTCAAGGCGAAACGGTCTGTCTGGATAAGCGTGCTGTTCATGCTTAGCGGTCCACGTCGGCCATAACGAAATCGATACTACCCAGGTACGCAATCAAGTCCGCGACCATCTCGCCTTTGATCACCGAAGGGATCTGCTGCAAGTGCGGGAAGCTTGGGGTGCGAATCCGGGTGCGGTAGCTCATGGTGCCGCCATCGCTCGTCAGGTAATAACTGTTGATGCCCTTGGTCGCTTCAATCATCTGGAAGGATTCGTTGGCCGGCATCACCGGGCCCCACGAAACTTGTAGGAAGTGCGTGATCAGGGTCTCGATGTGTTGCAGCGTGCGTTCTTTCGGCGGCGGCGTGGTCAGCGGGTGATCCGCTTTGTACGGGCCTTCTGGCATGTTGCGCATGCACTGTTCGATGATCTTCAGGCTCTGGCGCATTTCTTCGACACGCACGATGCAACGGTCGTAGGCATCGCCATTGGCCGCCAGCGGCACTTCGAATTCGAAGTTCTCGTAGCCCGAGTATGGACGCGCTTTACGCAGGTCGAAGTCGCAACCGGTCGAACGCAGACCAGCACCGGTGACGCCCCATTCCAGGGCTTCTTTGGTGTTGTAGGCAGCGACGCCGATGGTCCGGCCTTTGAGGATGCTGTTGTCCAGTGCAGCTTTCTGGTATTCGTCCAGACGCTTTGGCATCCACTCGACGAAGTCTTTCACCAGTTTTTCCCAGCCGCGTGGCAGGTCGTGCGCGACGCCGCCGATGCGGTACCAGGCCGGATGCAGACGGAAACCGGTGATGGCTTCGATCACCGTGTATGCCTTCTGGCGGTCGGTGAAGGTGAAGAACACCGGAGTCATCGCGCCGACGTCCTGGATGTAAGTCCCCAGGAACAACAGGTGGCTGGTGATCCGGAAGAACTCGGCCATCATGATGCGGATGACGTCGACCTTTTCGGGCACCTTGATGCCGGCCAGCTTCTCGACCGAGAGCACGTAAGGCAGGTTGTTCATCACGCCGCCGAGGTAGTCGATACGGTCGGTGTACGGGATGAAACTGTGCCAGGACTGACGCTCGGCCATTTTCTCGGCACCACGGTGGTGGTAACCAACGTCCGGCACGCAGTCGACGATCTCTTCACCGTCCAGTTGCAGGATGATGCGGAACGCACCGTGCGCGGAAGGGTGGTTGGGACCGAGGTTGAGGAACATGTAGTCCTCGTTCGAACCGGAGCGCTTCATGCCCCAGTCTTCAGGCTTGAAGCGCGCGGCTTCTTCCTCAAGCTGTTGTTTGGCCAGAGTCAGGGTAAACGGGTCGAACTCGGTGGCACGCGCAGGGAAGTCCTTGCGCAGCGGGTGACCTTCCCAGGTCGGCGGCATCATGATGCGGGTCAGGTGCGGGTGACCTTTGAAGTCGATCCCGTACATGTCCCAGACTTCACGCTCGTACCAGTTGGCGTTCGGCCAGATCCCGGTAACGGTCGGCACGCTGAGGTCGCTCTCGGACAAGGCGACCTTGATCATCACGTCACTGTTACGCTCGAGCGACATCAAGTGATAGAACACAGTGAAGTCGGCGCCACTTGGCAGCCCTTGACGCTTGGTACGCAGACGCTCGTCCACGCCGTGCAGGTCATAAAGCATGACATACGGCTTGGGCAGGTTGCGCAGGAAGGTCAGGACTTCAACGAGTTTGGCGCGGGCAACCCAAAGCACCGGCATGCCGGTGCGGGTAGGCTGGGCGGTGAACGCCTCAGGGCCAAAACGGTTGTTCAGTTCGACGACCACATCCTGGTCGTCTGCCTTGTAAGGCGGGATGTACAGAGCACTGCCTGTAGTCATGGTTATTTATCGCTTTCGGTCAACGTAAAGAATGAAGCCAGCGTCTCGTTCTATAAAAGAAGCAGATCTGGATCAGACTTCGTCGGGGCTGCGCAGGTTGGTGACTGCGATTCGCTGTTCGCGGCGCGCATCCTTTTGCGAAGGCATCTCGGCGCGGTACACGCCTTGATCGCCGACGACCCAGGAAAGCGGACGACGCTCCTGTCCAATCGACTCTTGCAAGAGCATTAAGCCTTGCAGAAAAGCTTCAGGACGGGGCGGGCAGCCAGGCACGTAGACGTCCACGGGCAGGAACTTGTCCACCCCTTGAACGACGGAGTAGATGTCGTACATGCCACCGGAGTTGGCGCACGAACCCATGGAGATAACCCACTTAGGTTCGAGCATTTGCTCGTACAGACGCTGAATGATCGGCGCCATCTTGATGAAGCAGGTACCGGCGATAACCATGAAATCCGCCTGACGCGGCGATGCCCGGATCACTTCGGCGCCAAAGCGCGCGATGTCGTGGGGCGCCGTGAAGGCGGTGGTCATTTCCACGTAGCAGCACGAAAGACCGAAGTTATACGGCCACAGGGAGTTCTTGCGCCCCCAGTTGATCGTGCCGTTAAGCACGTCTTCGAGCTTGCCCATGAAAATATTTTTGTGAACTTGATCTTCTAACGGATCGGAAACGGTTTCCCGCTCGCCAATCGGATACTGCTCGTTAGGAGCATCGGGGTCGATCCTGGTGAGATTGTATTGCATTGCCAAAGCCTCATTGTTTCAGCTTCGCCTGCCGCTTGCGACGAGCTTCCGGAGCCCAGTCAAGGGCGCCCACTCGGAACAGGTAGACAAGACCTGCCAACAGAATTGCTATGAAAACGAGAGCTTCGACGAATCCGGTCCAGCCGCTTTCGCGAACGGACACAGACCATGCAAAGAGAAAAAGGGCTTCGATATCGAAGATCACGAAGAGCATCGCGACCAGATAGAATTTGGCCGAAAGCCGCAAGCGGGCGCCACCTGTGGGTAGCATGCCGGACTCGAACGGTTCGTTTTTGCTGCGGCCCCAAGCTTTTGACCCGAGGAGGCTGGAGACGCCGAGCATGAAGGCACAGAGGCCGACGACGCCCAGAAGGAAAATGGCAAAGCCCCAGTTGTGGGCCATGAGTCCTGTCGCTTCGGGCATGCTGGTAATCCTTAACAGAGAGCAAAGGTCTCTGAGCTTGAAAAGAAATAAGGCAGTGACGATATGTCGCAGCAATCAACCGCGGTGATTTTATGGCTAAACACTGTGCAAGTAAAATTCCTATAGCGAAATTATTTATTGGAATAAGGACATAGCGCTCCTCCAAAGACCTGCAGCCCATGTGTTGCGGGCATTAGCCGGCATTTCATCAATTATGTTTTGTGGGGAATGTAACGAACATAGTTGTCGCTAAATGATAATCAATACTGTTTGCGATGATTTTTAAACTGTTTAACGGGTGGGTGACCAAGAAGTTGTCTTATATGGCCGTTACTGCAAGTAGCAGTCGAGGTCGTTTTAGCCGAGTTTTCTGATGCTAATACTGCTCTGGATCAATATTTTTTGCACAATCGGGAAATTCGATGCGTTCCTGCAGGTTTTGCAGCGACTGCTGAATTGTGGGCAAAAAAACGCCCCGAACCAGTCGGGGCGTCAGATGGGCGGCTTTGCGGTTAGCTTTCTAATCGGTCCGCAAAGGCCGTTTGCTCAGGTGAAGCAGATCAGTGGAACTGTTCTTCTTCAGTCGAACCGGTCAGCGCGGTCACCGAAGACGAGCCACCTTGAATCACGGTGGTCATGTCGTCGAAGTAGCCGGTGCCCACTTCCTGCTGGTGAGCCACGAAGGTGTAACCCTTGGAGGCATCGGCGAACTCTTGCTCTTGTAGCTTCACGTAGGCAGTCATGTCATTGCGGGCGTAGTCATGCGCCAGGTTGAACATGCTGTGCCACATATTGTGAATGCCGGCCAGGGTGATGAACTGGTGCTTGTAACCCATGGCGGACAGTTCGCGCTGGAACTTGGCGATGGTCGCGTCGTCCAGGTTTTTCTTCCAGTTGAAGGAAGGCGAGCAGTTGTACGACAGCAGTTGGTCCGGGTATTCCTTTTTGATCGCTTCGGCGAAGCGACGAGCCTCGTCCAGATCGGGCTTGGCGGTTTCGCACCAGATCAGGTCGGCGTAAGGGGCGTAGGCCAGTCCGCGAGCAATTGCCTGGTCGAGACCTGCGCGCACTTTGTAGAAACCTTCCTGAGTGCGTTCGCCGGTCACGAATGGCATGTCGTAAGGGTCGCAGTCGGAGGTCAGCAAGTCAGCGGCGTTAGCGTCGGTGCGGGCCAGGATGATGGTCGGTGTACCGGCAACGTCAGCAGCCAGGCGAGCAGCGGTCAGCTTCTGTACAGCTTCCTGAGTAGGAACCAGTACCTTGCCGCCCATGTGGCCGCATTTTTTCACGGAAGCCAGTTGGTCTTCGAAGTGAACGCCGGCGGCGCCTGCTTCGATCATGCTCTTCATCAGTTCGTAAGCGTTCAGAACGCCGCCGAAACCGGCTTCAGCGTCAGCCACGATTGGCGCGAAGTAGTCGATGTAGCCTTCGTCGCCCGGGCCTTTGCCGGCTTTCCACTGGATCTGGTCAGCACGACGGAACGAGTTGTTGATGCGCTTGACCACGGTTGGAACCGAATCCACCGGGTACAGCGACTGGTCTGGGTACATCGATTCGGCAGAGTTGTTGTCCGCGGCAACTTGCCAGCCCGACAGGTAGATCGCCTGGATACCGGCTTTAACTTGCTGTACAGCTTGGCCGCCAGTCAGGGCGCCCATGCAGTTTACGAAATCTTTGTCAGGACGGAAGGAGGGCTTGGCGCCCTGGGTTACCAGGTTCCAGAGCTTCTCGGCGCCCAATTTTGCAAAGGTGTGCTCAGGTTGAACCGAGCCACGCAGGCGGACGACGTCAGCAGCAGAGTAAGCGCGGGTCACGCCTTTCCAGCGCGGGTTTTCAGCCCAATCTTTTTCAAGGGCTGCAATTTGCTGTTCGCGTGTCAGTGCCATGGAGATAAACCTCGTCGCATAGGTCTGGGTTGGAAAATTCCTGCTCCTGCCAACTACGCCTGTCAAATAAGGCGTAAGAGGCTGCTCGCTGACCAGAAGCTTAGGTGGTCAAGTCGGTTTTGGCGGGGAAGGCGACGGGATGAACGATAGGCTCGAGGGGAAGTGAGCAGGTAAGGGCGGACTGGCGAGCGGATTCGGGCATCGTGGGCCTTTATACGAACTTCAGTGTGATGCCGGGTTACCTAGTTACGCTTCCGTCCCTCGGGACAACTTCGTTCCAGTCGACAACCTCGTCAAACACACCTTGTAGGCGGTACAGACACGAATCGGCTCGCGGGATAGGTGCGGGCGGCGACTCGAAGGCCCTTGCCAGGGCCCCTGATTAGCGGGAGCGAGGCCATCATGCCTTCGCTTTTTTGACTCGTCAAACATTTTGTAGTGCTTTTTTTATGGCACTACATCTTTAGTCTAATACGACTAATCAGTCAGTTTTTGGTGCTTTAGTCCAAAGTGTCGACTTTGACCCGCAGGGTCATGTCATCTCGGCCCTGAGTAGAGTAGCTGCGGGTTATACCCTGTTTGTCGGCCTGAGTCTGGCGATTCACACCGGCCAGGGTGATCCACTCTCCGAGTCGCCCCGTGACAGTTGTGTCGGTACTTTGCACATTCACTACATCGGGACGTTCCTGGCTCATGCGGTCACGATTTGTGCTGATCGCCAGGTGGACGATGTCGCCGGTGACGCTTGCGGTCACGTAAAACCCTTGTGTGACGTTGCGATACTGGGTTTGGCTCTGCTGGCGTCCATAGGTGTCGGTCTGCGTGCTGGTGAGCGGCACGCTCTGGCCAATCTGAATCAGTGCTGGAGTGCCTTCGCTGGCCTGGACTTGCTGAATGCCGCCGTCACGGCTGTCAGTGCTGCGGTTGATGATGCGCGTCTGGCTCGGTGCTGAGCCGTTCACTGAATAGCCCTGATCGCCCTGAAAATTATTTTCGTTGGTGTCGACGGTGATCAGCAGACGCTTGGGTGCTGTGTCGAGTTGTGCGAGAAATGTTTTGAGTGCTTCAATTTTTCCGGGCTCGGCGTTGACGATCAGTTGATTGCCGTAGGCGCTGACCTGGCCGTCCTTGCCGATAAAATTCTGTGCTACAGGCAGCAAGTCGGCGCTGGTACGGTAGTTGATGGGCACGATCTCGGTGGCGGCCACGACCGAAAAACTGCAGGCCAGCAGCAGCGTCGTGAGGAGGGTGCGTAGGGACATGTCCGTTATCTCCGCGTTCTAAAGTTTTGATAGTGCCAGTTTGTCGGCTTTGGATGGAGCAAGTTGAATCGTAGACAGCAAAACGCCCCGGCATCCGAGAATGCCGGGGCGTAAACGCTCCCACGCAGAGCGGGGGAACGATCAGCTACTGAGCTGAATGGCGCACCATGTCCACATGCGAAATTCCGGCTTCCAGGAATTCGCTGCTGACCACGGTAAACCCCAGGCGCTCGTAGAACGCCGTGGCTTGCACTTGTGCGCTGAGCATTTGCTGCTTCAACCCACGGTTCTCGGCTTCACCAATCACTGTTTGCATCAGCGCATCGCCGACTTTCAAGCCGCGCCAATCCTTGAGTACCGACACCCGGCCGATGTGACCATCGGACAAAAGGCGCGCAGTACCAATCGGAAAGTCGCCTTCGAAGGCCAGAAAATGCACTGCTGTTGCGTCATCAGCATCCCACTCCAGCTCAGGCGGAACGGATTGCTCGGCGATGAACACGGTCTCACGAATGCGCCGGATCTCGGCGTTGTCCTTTTGCCAGTCTGCGACACGTACGTGAATTTTATTCATCAGCAAACCCCAGGCTTCCTTGCTTGACCAGTTCGCACAGCAGCCCGCGGCCATCTTCGTCGCTCAGCCAGTCGCCGAGGTTGTCGGTGTGCAGGGCGTCGGCGGCGCAGATCATTTTCAGCAATTCGCGCAGTTTGCCTGGAAGGTAACGGCTTTGGCCGCTGGCGAATAGCAGCAGGTCGTCATCGACTTCGGACCAAGCCATGCGTGCGCTCGGATTACGGATCAGTACCGCGCCTTGCTCCAGGCTGGCCAGCAGGTCGTCTTCCTCGACTTCTTCCGGCCCTACCACCAGCTCCGGGTAGCGCGGCTCGGTCATGAACTGGCCGAACCAGGTCAGGAGCAGGCGTTCGTCACTCATGTGCTCGGCCAGCAGGCTTTTCAAGCGATCAAGGGCGTCGTGCTGGATCTGGTGAGGGTCGACCGCCGGAAGCGCGTCAGCGTCGGTGTAACGCTCTTCGTCCGGGAGAAACTGGCTGAGGAAGTCGGTGAAGTGGGTCAGCACTTCAGCGGCGCTCGGGGCGCGGAAGCCGACCGAGTAGGTCATGCATTCGTCGACGGCGACGCCGCAGTGAGCCAGGCGCGGCGGCAGGTAAAGCATGTCGCCCGGTTCCAGAACCCATTCATCGGTGGCTTCAAAGTCGGCCAGGATACGCAGGTCGGCGTGTTGCAGCAGCGGGCTCTCGGAGTTGCACATCTGGCCGATTTTCCAGTTGCGCTGGCCGTGGCCTTGCAGCAGGAACACGTCGTAGTTGTCGAAGTGCGGGCCGACGCTGCCGCCAGGGGCTGCGTAGCTGATCATCACGTCGTCGATGCGCCAGCTCGGCAGGAAGCGGAAGTTTTCCAGTAGTTCACTGACTTCAGGAACGAATTGATCGACCGCTTGAATCAGCAGGGTCCACTCGCGTTCCGGCAGTTTGCTGAATTCATCTTCGGCGAACGGGCCGCGGCGCAGTTCCCAAGGGCGCTCACCGTGCTCGATCACCAGGCGCGATTCGACTTCTTCTTCCAGCGCCAGGCCGGCCAGTTCATCGGCGTCGATCGGGCTTTCGAAATCAGGGATGGCCTGACGGATCAGCAGCGGTTTTTTCTGCCAGTAATCGCGCAGGAATTCGCGTGCCGTGATGCCGCCCAGAAGTTGAAGAGGAATATCAGGATTCATGTGTAACCTATTGAAAAAAATTACTTTTCAGACGGGAATAAAAACGCCCGGCGCTGCCGGGCGTCTCAAAAGGGTCCAGCGGTCGATCAAATGCGTTTGGCTTGCTCTACAGCGTTGCCGATGTAGTTCGCTGGAGTCAGCAGTTTCAGCTCGGCCTTGGCTGCGGCTGGCATGTCCAAGCCGTCGATGAAAGTTTGCAGCGCTTCAGGACTGATGCCCTTGCCACGCGTCAGTTCTTTCAGTTTCTCGTAAGGGTTTTCGATGTTGTAGCGACGCATCACGGTCTGGATTGGCTCAGCCAGGACTTCCCAGCAAGCGTCCAGGTCGGCCGCGATTTTCTGTGCGTTGAGCTCCAGTTTGCTGATGCCTTTGAGGCTGGCTTCGTAAGCAATCACGCTGTGTGCAAAGCCCACGCCGAGGTTGCGCAATACGGTGGAGTCGGTCAGGTCGCGCTGCCAGCGGGAAATCGGCAGTTTGCTCGCCAGGTGCTGGAACAGCGCGTTGGCGATGCCCAGGTTGCCTTCCGAGTTTTCGAAGTCGATCGGATTGACCTTGTGTGGCATGGTCGACGAGCCGATTTCGCCAGCGATGGTGCGCTGTTTGAAATAGCCGAGCGAGATGTAGCCCCAGATGTCACGGTCGAAGTCGATCAGGATCGTATTGAAGCGTGCCATCGCATCGAACAGCTCGGCGATGTAGTCGTGCGGTTCGATTTGCGTGGTGTACGGATTGAAGCCCAGGCCCAGTTCGTCTTCGATGAAGGCGCGGGCGTTTTCTTCCCAGTCGATTTGCGGGTAGGCCGAGATGTGCGCGTTGTAGTTGCCAACCGCGCCATTGATCTTGCCCAGAAGCGGCACGGCAGCAACTTGAGCGATTTGACGCTCCAGGCGGTAAACCACGTTGGCCAGTTCTTTGCCCAGGGTGGTCGGCGATGCCGGTTGACCGTGGGTGCGCGACAGCATTGGCACGTCAGCGAAGCGGATCGCCAGTTCGCGGATCGCTTCGGCAGTCTGGCGCATCAGCGGCAGCATCACGTCGTCACGGCCTTCACGCAGCATCAGTGCGTGGGACAGGTTGTTGATGTCCTCGCTGGTGCAGGCAAAGTGGATGAATTCGCTGACCTTGGCCAGTTCCGGCAGCTTGGCCGCCTGTTCTTTGAGCAGGTACTCAATGGCTTTAACGTCGTGGTTGGTGGTGCGCTCGATCTCTTTGACGCGCTCGGCGTGCTCCAGAGCGAAGTTTTCTGCGAGGGTGTTCAACACCGCGTTGGCTTCGGCGGAGAACGCCGGCACTTCGCTGATGCCAGGGTGAGCGGCCAGGCGTTGGAGCCAGCGTACTTCAACCAGAACGCGAGCACGGATCAGGCCGTATTCGCTGAAAATTGGGCGCAGGGCCTGGGTTTTGCCGGCGTAGCGGCCGTCAACAGGGGAAACCGCAGTGAGCGAAGAAAGCTGCATGGGGTGTTCTCGGACAGTCGGGCAACGAAATGGGGCGCGTATCATACATGAAAAAATTCGCCGGTCCGCTGCCAACTGACCGGCGTATTACGCGTAACACGATGTAAAGGGCCTGTTGATGCGACTTATTCGTTACGCATCAACGGGTAAAGCTCTTTGAGCAACTTGCGACGGCTGATCACTAACTGCCAGCGATGACCGCCCAATTGCCGCCATAGGCGCGCTGAACGAATCCCGGCCAGCAGCAAGGCGCGAATTTTAGACGCGTTGCTCGGTTGTTGCAGGTTGCGCATGTCGCCGTGGACCTGAATCCGTTGGCGCAGGGTGCTTAAGGTGTCTTGGTACAGGGCGCCGCACGCGGCGATGACGTTTTCGTGTGCCGGGCCGAAATGTTCGACCTGGGACTGAATTTGCGGCAACCGCTTGCCGATGGCGTCGAGCATGTCGCCACGCTTGGCCAGTTGACGCTCAAGGCCGAGCATCGCCAGTGCATAGCGCAGCGGTTCGCGTTGAAGAGTGCTGGGGTCGCGCTCCAGGGCGCCAACCAATGCGCGATAGCCTTCGCGCAGGTTGAGGTCATCGCCCCCGTAGACTTCCAGGGTGTCCTTGGGGTCGCGAATCAGCAGGCTGCCGAGCATGCATGTCAGGCCGGCTTCGGAGGTCTGGCCGGTCTTGGCGATCTTGTCGACTAGCACGGCGGCGAGAAACACGCCGCCAAGGGCTGTCAGTTGTTCCTGAGTCGGGCTCATTGCTGCGTGCCTTGAGGGGTGCTTTTGCTCGTCCACGGCTGCGCAATTTCAATCACGCCACCGCCGAGGCAGATTTCACCGTCGTAGAACACCACGGACTGGCCAGGGGTGACTGCGCGTTGCGGGTCATCGAAGGTGGCACGGTAGCCGTTGGCGGTCTTTTCAAGGGTGCAGGGTTGGTCGCCTTGGCGATAACGAACCTTGGCGGTCAGCTTGCGCGGCTCGCTCAAGTCGATCGGGTTGACCCAGTAGATGTCAGAGGCGAGCAGGGCGCGGGAAAACAGATACGGGTGATCATTGCCCTGGCCAACGATCAGTTCGTTGTGTTCCAGGTCTTTGATCAGTACGTACCATGGTTCGTCACCGGCGTCTTTCAAACCGCCGATGCCCAGGCCCTGACGCTGACCGATGGTGTGGTACATCAAACCATGGTGGCGACCGATGACTTCGCCTTCGGTGGTTTTTATCTCGCCCGGTTGGGCGGGCAGGTATTGCTTGAGAAAGTCGCTGAAGCGGCGTTCACCGATGAAGCAGATCCCGGTCGAATCTTTTTTCTTGGCGGTGGCCAGTTCGTGTTTCTCGGCGATTGCGCGGACTTCGGGTTTTTCCAGCTCGCCGACCGGGAACAGCGTCTTGGCGATCTGTTCTGCGCCGACGGCGTGCAGGAAGTAGCTCTGGTCCTTGTTCGGGTCCAGGCCCTTGAGCAGCTCGGTACGGCCATCGATGTCGCGGCGGCGCACATAGTGTCCGGTGGCGATCAGGTCGGCGCCGAGGATCATGGCGTAGTCGAGGAACGCTTTGAACTTGATCTCGCGGTTACACAGGATGTCCGGGTTCGGCGTGCGACCGGCCTTGTATTCAGCCAGGAAGTGCTCGAACACGTTATCCCAGTATTCGGCAGCGAAGTTGGCGGTGTGTAACTTGATGCCAATCTTGTCGCACACGGCCTGGGCGTCCGCCAGGTCATCCATCGCGGTGCAGTATTCCGTTCCATCGTCTTCTTCCCAGTTCTTCATGAACAGGCCTTCCACCTCGTAACCCTGCTCGAGCAGCAGGAGAGCGGAAACGGAAGAGTCCACGCCGCCGGACATGCCGACAATGACGCGCTTCTTTTGTGTGTCAGAAGGGGCTGGATCACGCATAGGGATTCAACGAGTGTCTTGAAAAAGGACGCGATTCTAGCAGGCCCCGGCCCGCAAGGCTAAAGAGAAGGGCGGATCAGTTCGAGACCGAAGTGATTGCCGCCCAGATAATCGTCGATGCAGCGGATGATCAGCTCGCTGCGCCAGTCCTCGCGCAGGGCCATCAGCTCGTCGCGTGTCAGCCAGCGGGCGCACAGGATGCCGTCGTCCAGTTGATAGTCCGGGCGGTGTTTCACGGCCCTGGCGGTGAAGCACACGCGCTGGTAGGTCACGCCGTTGCTCGGTGCGGTGTAGAGGTAGATGCCCACCACGCCCGTGGGCTCAACGTCCCAGCCAGTTTCTTCGAGGGTTTCGCGCACGGCGGCATCGATCAGGGTTTCGTTCGGGTCGAGGTGCCCGGCGGGCTGGTTAAGCACGGCGCGGCCGCCCTTAAGCTCTTCGACCATCAGAAAGCGGCCGTTGTCTTCGACGATAGTGGCGACGGTGATGTGGGGTTGCCAGGTCATGCTTTGTCCTCTGGTGTTTTTGATCTTGGGTGCAAACACAAACCCCGGCACGGGGCCGGGGCTTGTGATGTTCCCTTACAACCTTAAACCAGCGCAGCAATCGCCGCGTTGAAGGTGTTGCTTGGGCGCATGGCCTTGCTGATCAGCTCGGCATTGGCGTGGTAGTAACCGCCGATGTCCACTGGCTTGCCCTGAACGGCATTGAGCTCAGCGACGATGGTCGCTTCGTTCTCGGCCAGGGTCTTGGCCAGTTGACCGAATTGCGCTTGCAGCGCGGTGTCTTCGGTCTGGGCGGCCAGGGCCTGAGCCCAGTACAGCGCCAGGTAGAAGTGGCTGCCGCGGTTGTCGATGTTGCCGACTTTGCGCGATGGCGACTTATTATTGTCCAGGAACTGGCCAGTGGCCTGGTCCAGAGTCTTGGCCAATACCAGCGCTTTAGGGTTGTTGTAGGTCACACCCAGATGCTCAAGGGAAGCGGCCAGGGCCAGGAACTCGCCCAGGGAGTCCCAGCGCAGGAAGTTCTCTTCCAGCAGCTGTTGAACGTGCTTCGGTGCCGAACCGCCAGCGCCGGTTTCGAACAGGCCGCCGCCATTCATCAGTGGAACGATCGACAGCATCTTGGCGCTGGTGCCCAGTTCCATGATCGGGAACAGGTCAGTCAGGTAGTCGCGCAATACGTTGCCAGTCACCGAGATGGTGTCTTTGCCTTCGCGAGTGCGGCCCAGGGTGAAGGCCATTGCGTCGACGGGCGACATGATGCGGATGTCCAGGCCGGAAGTGTCGTGGTCCTTCAGGTAAGTCTGGACTTTCTCGATCACTACGCCGTCATGGGCACGCATTGGGTCCAGCCAGAAAATCGCCGGGGTCGCACTTGCGCGAGCACGGTTAACGGCCAGTTTGACCCAATCCTGGATCGGCGCGTCTTTGGTCTGGCACATGCGGAAGATGTCACCGGCTTCCACGGTTTGTTCCAACAAGGTCCGGCCAGCGCTGTCGCACACCCGAACCACGCCGTCAGTCTTGATCTGGAACGTCTTGTCGTGGGAGCCGTATTCTTCGGCTTTTTTCGCCATCAGGCCAACGTTTGGCACACTGCCCATCGTGGTAGGGTCGAAAGCACCGTGCAGCTTGCAGTCTTCGATCACCGCTTGGTAGATCGTGGCGTAGCAGCGATCAGGGATCACGGCCTTGGTGTCGTGCAACTGACCGTCAGTGCCCCACATTTTGCCGGAGTCGCGGATCATCGCCGGCATCGAGGCGTCGACGATCACGTCGCTCGGCACGTGCAGGTTGGTAATGCCTTTGTCCGAGTTGACCATGGCCAACGATGGGCGAGCTGCATAGACCGCCTGCATGTCCGCTTCGATCTGCGCTTGCTGCTCGGCAGGCAAAGCTTTGATGCGGGCGTACAGGTCGCCGATGCCGTTGTTCAGGTTGAAGCCGATCTGCGCCAGAACGTCAGCATGCTTGGCCAGTGCATCTTTATAGAACTCGGCAACAATCTGGCCGAACATGATCGGGTCGGAGACCTTCATCATCGTGGCTTTCAGGTGAACCGACAGCAGCACGCCTTTTTGCTTGGCGTCTTCGATCTCGGCAGCGATGAAGTTGCGCAGAGCGTTTTTGCTCATGACCGCGCAATCGAGGATCTCACCGGCTTGCACGGTGGTTTTTTCTTTCAGGACGGTGGTCGTGCCGTCTTGAGCGATCAGTTCGATTTTAACGGTGTCAGCGGCGTCAATCAGGGCAGCTTTTTCGCTGCCGTAGAAATCGCCAGTGCTCATGTGTGCGACGTGTGACTTGGAGTCTGCTGCCCAGGCGCCCATTTTGTGTGGGTGCTTGCGCGCGTAGTTTTTGACCGACAGCGGCGCGCGGCGATCGGAGTTGCCTTCGCGCAGGACCGGGTTTACGGCGCTGCCCTTGATCTTGTCGTAACGCGATTTGGCGAGCTTGTCGGCGTCGCTGGTCACGGTTTCCGGGTAGTCCGGCAGTGCGAAGCCGTGGTCTTGCAGCTCTTTGATCGCGGCTTGCAGTTGCGGAACCGACGCGCTGATGTTCGGCAGCTTGATGATGTTCGCTTCAGGCGTAACGGCCAGGGCGCCCAGTTCGGCGAGGTGGTCGGCTACGGCTTTGTCACCCAATTGCTCGGGGAAGCTGGCCAAAATACGCCCTGCAAGAGAGATATCGCGGGTTTCAACGGCGATATCAGCGGAGGCGGTGAAGGCCTCTACGATAGGCAACAGTGAATAGGTGGCGAGGGCTGGGGCTTCGTCGGTGAAGGTATAGATGATCTTCGAGCGGGTGGGCATATTCGGATTAACTCTCTCTTCTTTGCTAAAGCGTGCGCAGAAACTCGAGGGGCGCCGGGTAAGCGCGTTCGTTCAAAGTCATCCATGAGCCGAATGTCGAGGTTTCTTTGCGGTGATGTTGGGTGCATCAGTAGAGCGTCAAGCGGTTGAGCTGCGATAACAGCCCGGCTTCAATCTGGCTGAAAGTCTCGTAATAGAGGGCTCGGCCTGTGTGACCCTTCGGTCAGCGGCGGCATTATACATAGGTAGCTGGCAATCTGCCGATGGATCATAGGTGGTGATGCTCGTCCATTGGTCTAAAGGTCGCAGGGGAGTGTGGGGCGTAGAGTCTTGCACCGTGCTTGAGTTTGGCGCTTTTCCCTTTGCTTTCAGGCTTGTAGATCACGAACTGCATCGCTTTGCGGCAGATGGGTGGAACATAGGGTTTGCGCGCCGATTTAACTGGGGTACGCTCGAACGAGGCCAGATGTTTAATCAAACAATGGAGTTCAGCATGGGATACAAGAAGATTCAGGTTCCAGCCGTCGGCGACAAAATCACCGTCAACGCGGACCATTCTCTCAATGTTCCTAACAACCCGATCATCCCCTTTATCGAAGGCGATGGCATCGGTGTTGATATCAGCCCGGTCATGATCAAGGTTGTCGATGCTGCTGTTAAGAAGGCTTACGGCGGCGAGCGCAAAATTTCCTGGATGGAAGTCTATGCCGGGGAAAAAGCGACTCAGGTTTACGATCAGGATACCTGGCTGCCTCAGGAAACCCTGGACGCGGTCAAGGATTACGTGGTTTCCATCAAGGGCCCTCTGACAACTCCGGTCGGCGGTGGTATTCGTTCGTTGAACGTAGCCCTGCGTCAACAACTCGACCTTTATGTCTGCCTGCGTCCGGTACGCTGGTTCGAAGGTGTGCCGAGCCCGGTCAAAAAGCCAGGCGACGTCGACATGACGATCTTTCGCGAGAACTCGGAAGACATCTATGCCGGCATCGAGTGGAAGGCCGGCTCGCCGGAAGCGACCAAAGTCATCAAGTTTCTTAAAGAAGAGATGGGTGTTACCAAGATCCGTTTCGACGAAAACTGCGGCATCGGCATCAAGCCGGTTTCGCTGCAAGGCACCAAACGTCTGGCGCGCAAAGCTCTGCAATACGTGGTCGATAACGACCGTGATTCGCTGACCATCGTGCATAAAGGCAACATCATGAAGTTCACCGAAGGTGCCTTCAAGGAGTGGGCCTACGAAGTAGCGGCTGAAGAGTTCGGTGCGACCCTGCTCGACGGCGGTCCCTGGATGCAGTTCAAGAATCCGAAAACCGGCAAAAACGTCATCGTTAAAGATGCCATCGCCGACGCCATGCTTCAGCAAATCCTGCTGCGTCCGGCCGAATACGATGTAATCGCGACCCTGAACCTCAACGGTGACTACCTCTCCGACGCGCTGGCAGCGGAAGTGGGCGGTATCGGTATTGCACCGGGTGCTAACCTGTCCGACACCATCGCCATGTTCGAGGCGACCCATGGTACGGCGCCGAAGTACGCCGGCAAGGACCAGGTCAATCCGGGTTCCTTGATCCTGTCCGCCGAGATGATGCTGCGTCACATGGGCTGGACCGAAGCGGCTGACCTGATCATCAAAGGCACCAATGGCGCCATTTCGGCCAAGACAGTGACCTACGACTTCCACCGTTTGATGGATGGCGCGACATTGCTGTCGTCTTCGGCGTTCGGCGATGCCCTGATCTCGCACATGTAAGCGAATTCAGGAACAAAAAACCGCCCGACTCAAATGATTGAGTCGGGCGGTTTTTATTTCTGGATGATGAGTTACTTCAGCCCTGCACCGTTTCTTTTTGAATAATGGGCGCGGACTGGTCTTGCAGTGCGTCGGCCGATGCAATGTCGATGGCGTGCAAACCCTTGGGACCTTGAATGATGTTGAAGGTCACAGGTTGTCCGGCTTTGAGGGTTTTATAGCCCTCCATTTTTATCGCGGAGAAATGGGCAAAAAGATCTTCATCTTTGCCATCCTCGATGATGAAGCCATACCCCTTGGCATTGTTGAACCATTTGACCTTGCCGACTGCCATGCTCATATCCCTCTGCAACAGACTCCATCACTGGAGTATCATCCAGTTCATCCGCAGCCAAATCTTGCAAATAAGATTGACTCCACGGACCTTTTTTACCCACTGTGGGCTCTATTGGTTGTAACACCGTTTTCCCGATAGTCAAGGTGACCGGGCAGTCGGAGTTGAAATCCTCCATAGCCGCCCCCACCACTGTATTCGCACAACTGACGAACCTTTCTTTCCATGCATGCAATCAGCCAGATTCGACTAACATTCAATCAGGATCGCCCGGCTCTCCATCAGGATCATTCGGAGACAGACGACGACGATTCCGCAGGCATTGCTGTTCAGGAAGCAAAGCCTGCATTACAGGCGCCGCCGATGTACAAGGTGGTTTTGTTCAATGATGACTACACACCGATGGATTTCGTCGTCGAAGTGCTCGAGGTGTTTTTTAACCTGAATCGCGAGCTGGCGACCAAGGTCATGTTGGCCGTTCACACAGAAGGACGGGCAGTATGTGGAGTGTTTACCCGCGACATCGCCGAGACCAAGGCCATGCAGGTCAACCAGTACGCCAGGGAAAGCCAGCATCCGCTACTCTGTGAAATCGAGAAGGACGGTTAACTCCGACCACTTGGGTATGAGGTGAAGCTATGTTAAACCGCGAGCTCGAAGTCACCCTCAATCTAGCCTTCAAGGAGGCTCGTTCGAAGCGTCATGAATTCATGACCGTCGAGCATCTCCTGTTGGCATTACTGGATAATGAGGCCGCCGCCACTGTTTTGCGCGCTTGCGGCGCAAACCTCGACAAACTCAAACATGACCTGCAGGAGTTCATCGACTCCACGACGCCGTTGATCCCCGTCCATGACGAGGATCGCGAGACCCAGCCAACCTTGGGCTTTCAGCGTGTTCTGCAGCGTGCTGTCTTTCACGTACAGAGCTCGGGCAAGCGAGAAGTCACTGGTGCTAACGTGCTGGTTGCCATTTTCAGTGAGCAAGAGAGTCAGGCGGTGTTCCTGCTGAAGCAGCAGAGCGTTGCGCGCATTGATGTCGTCAACTACATCGCCCATGGTATTTCCAAAGTGCCGGGGCATGGCGATCACTCTGAAGGTGAACAAGATATGCAGGATGAAGAAGGTGGTGAGTCGTCTTCTTCAAGCAATCCTCTGGATGCTTACGCCAGCAACCTCAACGAGCTAGCGCGCCAGGGTCGAATCGACCCGCTGGTCGGCCGCGAGCTGGAAGTCGAGCGCGTTGCGCAGATCCTGGCGCGTCGTCGCAAAAACAATCCACTGTTGGTCGGCGAGGCGGGTGTGGGTAAAACCGCGATAGCCGAAGGCTTGGCCAAGCGCATTGTCGACAATCAGGTCCCGGACCTGTTGGCCAACAGCGTGGTCTATTCCCTTGATCTGGGGGCCTTGCTGGCTGGGACCAAATACCGTGGCGATTTCGAGAAGCGCTTCAAGGCGTTGCTCAATGAGCTGAAAAAACGTCCGCAGGCCATTCTGTTCATCGACGAGATTCACACCATCATTGGTGCGGGTGCCGCGTCCGGTGGCGTTATGGATGCCTCGAACCTGCTCAAGCCGCTGCTGTCTTCCGGCGATATCCGCTGCATCGGTTCGACTACGTTCCAGGAGTTTCGTGGGATCTTCGAGAAGGATCGTGCCTTGGCACGCCGTTTCCAGAAGGTCGATGTGTCCGAGCCTTCGGTCGAGGACACCATCAGCATCCTGCGTGGCCTGAAGGGGCGTTTCGAAGCGCACCACGGCATCGAGTACAGCGATGAAGCCCTGCGTGCGGCGGCCGAACTGGCCTCACGCTACATCAATGACCGTCATATGCCGGACAAGGCCATCGACGTTATCGATGAAGCGGGAGCTTACCAGCGCCTGCAACCGGTCGAGAAACGCGTGAAGCGCATCGAAGTGCCTCAGGTCGAGGATATCGTAGCGAAAATTGCGCGGATTCCGCCTAAGCACGTCAACACCTCCGACAGAGAGTTGCTGCGTAACCTTGAGCGTGACCTGAAGCTGACGGTGTTTGGTCAGGATGCTGCCATCGACTCATTGTCGACGGCGATCAAGCTGTCCCGCGCCGGCCTCAAGTCGCCTGACAAGCCTGTCGGTTCGTTCTTGTTCGCCGGGCCTACCGGTGTCGGTAAAACCGAAGCGGCGCGTCAGTTGGCCAAGGCATTGGGCATTGAGCTGGTTCGTTTCGACATGTCCGAGTACATGGAGCGTCACACCGTATCGCGTTTGATCGGTGCGCCTCCAGGCTACGTCGGGTTTGATCAGGGCGGTCTGCTGACTGAAGCCATTACCAAGCAGCCTCACTGCGTGTTGTTGCTCGATGAGATCGAGAAGGCGCATCCGGAAGTCTTCAACCTGCTGCTGCAGGTCATGGACCACGGCACGCTCACCGATAACAACGGGCGCAAGGCGGACTTCCGTAATGTGATCGTCATCATGACGACTAACGCCGGTGCCGAGACCGCAGCGCGTGCTTCGATCGGTTTCACCCATCAGGACCACTCGTCTGATGCGATGGAAGTGATCAAAAAGAGCTTCACGCCAGAGTTCCGTAACCGTCTGGACACCATTATCCAGTTTGGTCGCCTCAGTCATGAGGTCATCAAAAGCGTGGTGGACAAGTTCCTTACCGAGCTTCAGGCGCAGTTGGAAGACAAGCGCGTGCAGTTGGAAGTGACTGATGCTGCACGTAGCTGGCTGGCAGCGGGTGGCTACGACGCTGCGATGGGCGCTCGACCAATGGCGCGTTTGATCCAGGACAAGATCAAGCGTCCGCTGGCCGAAGAGATCCTCTTTGGCGAGTTGGCCGACCATGGTGGGGTGGTTCATATCGATCTCAAAGATGGCGAGTTGACCTTTGAGTTTGAGACCACGGCAGAAATGGCCTGACGTTAACCGCAACAAAGCAAAAGGCGCCGGAAGGCGCCTTTTTGCTGTGTGTCTATTCGCCGCGCCCTCGCGGTGATCGTTCCCACGCAGAGCGTGGGAACGATCCGCACACAAAAACGCCCGGCATAAACCGGGCGTTCTGTATTGACTTGATTAGCGAGCGCGGTAAGTGATGCGCCCTTTGCTCAAGTCATAGGGCGTCAGCTCGACGCGCACTTTGTCACCGGTAAGAATACGAATGTAGTTCTTGCGCATCTTGCCGGAAATATGCGCGGTTACGACGTGCCCATTTTCCAACTCCACACGAAACATGGTGTTGGGCAGGGTGTCGACGACAGTGCCTTCCATTTCGAAGCTGTCTTCTTTCGACATGCAGTAAAGCCCTCGGTATCCAATGAATGGCCCGGTGCAACTGCGCCAGGCAAAAGCGGCGTGCATTGTGCCCGAAAAATGGGGTTTAAGCCAAGGGGTTTAAGGCTGACACTCGTTCAGGATCACCCAGCGCTGATTAATCAGCAGTTCGATGGGGCGATATTGGGTCTTGTAGCTCATTTTTTTGCAGTTCTTGATCCAGTAGCCGAGGTAAAGCGCTTCAAGCCCCAGTCGTTGCGCTTCGGCAATCTGCCACAGGATTGCATAGCGCCCCAGGCTGCGACGCTCTTCTGCGGGCTCGTAGAAGGTGTAGACCGCCGACAGGCCATTGGGTAGCAAGTCGGTAACGGCCACGGCCAGCAGGCGGCCGCTGAGTCTGAACTCGTAGAAGCGGGAAAACGGCAGGTCACGCACCAGGAACGTCGAAAACTGATCGCGGCTCGGTGGGTACATGTCGCCGTCGGCGTGTCGTTGTTCGATGTAGCGCTTGTAAAGATCGAAGTATTCTTCGCTGAACTGCGGTTGCGCGGGGCTCACCTGCAAGTCGATGTTGCGCTTGAAAATTCGTTTTTGCTGGCGGTTGGGCAAAAATTGCGCCACAGGAATACGCGCCGGCACGCACGCATTGCAGTTTTGGCAATGCGGCCGGTAGAGATGATCGCCGCTACGACGAAAACCCATTTCCGACAGGTCTGCGTAAACATGCACATCCATGGGCTGACTAGGGTCGAGAAACAGCGTGGTGGCCTGCTCTTCGGGCAGATAACTGCAAGAGTGGGGTTGAGTGGCATAGAACTTTAAACGCGCCAACTCGGTCATGATCAACCCTCGGATAAGCTTTTGAATAAGTGTAAGCCACGCACGCGAAAGTCGCTCAGCAAACCCAAGTGGCGCGGCTGGGTTGGTCCAGGTGTCGCGACAGGTAGTCGGCAAACTCGCGGCGCGGGATCGAGCGCGCGCCCAGGCTGTGTAAGTGCTCGGTGGGCATCTGGCAGTCGATCAGCACAAACCCCGAGTCCTTCAGATGTTGCACCAGTGTGGCAAAGCCATATTTTGAGGCGTTGTCGGCGCGGCTGAACATCGACTCACCGAAAAATAGCTGACCCATCGCCAAGCCGTACAGTCCCCCCACCAGCACGCCTTGGTCCCAGACTTCCACTGAGTGGGCGAAGCCGCGCCGGTGCAGTTCGAGATACGCCGTTTGCATCGCTTCGGTGATCCATGTGCCGTCGGCGTAATCGCGTGGCGCGGCGCAGGCGCTGATGACGCTGGCGAAGTCCTGATCGAAGGTCACTTGATAGCGTTGTTGGCGCAGCAACTTGTTCAGGCTGCGGGATACGTGCAGTTCGTCGGGAAACAATACGGTGCGTGGGTCTGGCGACCACCAGAGAATGGGCTGACCTTCGGAAAACCATGGAAAGCAGCCGTGGCGATAGGCCTGGATCAAGCGATCAGCGGACAGATCGCCGCCCGCAGCCAGCAACCCGTTGGGGTCGCGCATGGCTCTTTCCAGCGGAGGGAAGGTCAGGGTGTTGCGTTGTAACCAAGTCAACATGGCGTTCAGGCTTGCAGAAGGGGAGGGCGATGGCAGGCGGGTGGGCGTGCCGCGGAAGTAAGGGTCAAGCAGTTGGAATCGCGTCGAGGTATTTCTCGGCGTCCAGTGCGGCCATGCAGCCGGCCCCGGCAGAGGTCACGGCCTGACGGTAAACGTGATCAGCCACGTCGCCGGCGGCAAACACGCCTGCAATTTCTGTGGCAGTGGCATTGCCTTCACTGCCGCCCTTGACCAACAGGTAACCGTCACGCATTTTCAGTTGGTTATGGAACAGATCGGTGTTGGGTTTGTGGCCGATGGCGATGAACACGCCGGTCAGCGCAAGATCACTGGTTTGTCCGGTATGGCTGTCCCGAAGACGAGCGCCGGTCACGCCGCTGGCATCCCCTAGTACCTCATCAAGATTCTGGTTCCAGTGCAGGCGGATATTGCCGTTAGCGGCTTTCTCGAACAACTTGTCCTGAAGGATTTTCTCCGAGCGTAACGTCTCTCGGCGGTGAATCAGGTGAACTTCCTTCGCGATATTGGACAGGTATAACGCTTCTTCAACAGCAGTGTTGCCGCCTCCGATAACCGCCACCACCTGATTGCGGTAGAAAAAACCGTCGCAGGTGGCGCAGGCCGAAACCCCTTTACCGGCAAAGGCCTCTTCCGAAGGCAAACCCAGGTACTGCGCCGAGGCGCCGGTGGCAATAATCAGCGCGTCGCAGGTGTAGGTGGCGTTGTCGCCGATGAGTTCAAACGGGCGTTGCTGCAACTTGGCCGTGTGGATGTGGTCGTAAACAATCTGTGTGTCAAAGCGCTCGGCGTGTTTTTGCATGCGGTCCATCAGCACCGGCCCGGTCAGGCCCTCCACATCGCCGGGCCAGTTATCGACTTCGACGGTGGTGGTCAACTGGCCGCCTGCCTGCAACCCTGTAATGACGACGGGTTTGAGGTTGGCACGGGCGGCGTAAACAGCTGCGCTGTAACCCGCTGGGCCGGAGCCTAGAATGATCAGGCGTGAATGCTTAGCTTCGCTCATAACAACACCTCATAAGCCTTTGTCACAAAAGAGAATGCATGCTCAAATTGGACCGCATTCGATACGCTGTTGGCTATGCTACACCCAAGGGCGGCGAGCATGGCATCGGGCGCACAAACCCGTACAATGCGTGCCGGTAGCAAAGCCGGCAGAAATAAAGCAGTGCGTGTCGTGTTTCGAAACACGCAGGTGCAGTGTTAAAAGTAGTCACAGTTGTAGCTGTTCACTTTTTTACCTGCCTGGATTGGGCAGTTTTTATAGTCATTCAACAGATGGACGCGCCACAGGCGCAGGAATAGTAGCGTTTTGAAGAAATCCACCGCAGCACCTAAAACCGTTGTTCCGCTCTGGCGTCAGCACTTGCACTACCGACTCAAGGAAGGTGCGCTGATCGCCATCGGCGCCTTGTGCCTGTTCCTGATGATGGCCTTGTTGACCTATGGCAAAGACGATCCGGGCTGGAGTCATAACAGCAAAATCGAAGGTGTGCAGAATTTCGGTGGTCCTGCGGGCTCCTACAGCGCCGATATCCTGTTCATGGTGCTCGGCTATTTCGCCTACATCTTCCCATTGTTGCTGGCGGTCAAGGCGTATCAGATCTTCCGTCAGCGCCACGAACAGTGGCAGTGGAGCGGTTGGCTGTTTTCCTGGCGCCTGATTGGCCTGGTGTTCCTGGTGCTGTCGGGTGCCGCGCTGGCGCACATCCATTTCCACGCCGCCACCGGTCTGCCGGCCGGTGCGGGTGGCGCGTTGGGCGAGAGCCTTGGCGACCTGGCCAGGAACGCACTGAACATTCAGGGCAGTACGCTGTTGTTCATCGCGCTCTTCCTGTTCGGCCTGACCGTGTTCACCGACCTGTCGTGGTTCAAGGTGATGGATGTCACCGGCAAGATTACCCTCGACCTGTTCGAGTTGTTCCAGGGCGCGGCCAATCGTTGGTGGGAGGCGCGCACTGAACGCAAGCAATTGGTTGCCCAGTTACGTGAAGTCGATGATCGTGTCCACGATGTCGTCGCACCGACGGTGACCGACAAACGCGAGCAGGCCAAGGTCAAGGAGCGCCTGATCGAGCGTGAGCAGGCGCTGAGCAAGCACATGTCCGAGCGCGAGAAACAGGTGCCACCGGTCATTGCTCCCGCCCCGGTGATGGCGCCCGAGCCAAGCAAGCGTGTGCAGAAAGAGAAGCAGGCGCCGCTGTTCGTCGACAGCGCCGTAGAAGGCACGTTGCCGCCGATTTCGATTCTTGATCCGGCAGAAAAGAAAAAGCTCAATTACTCGCCTGAGTCCCTGGCGGCGGTCGGCCACTTGCTGGAGATCAAACTCAAGGAATTCGGGGTTGAGGTCTCGGTGGATTCGATTCACCCAGGCCCGGTCATTACCCGTTACGAAATTCAGCCGGCAGCAGGGGTCAAGGTCAGTCGCATCTCCAACCTGGCCAAAGACCTGGCGCGGTCCTTGGCCGTGACTAGCGTGCGGGTCGTGGAAGTGATCCCGGGCAAGACGACGGTCGGTATCGAGATTCCCAACGAAGATCGGCAGATCGTGCGCTTTTCCGAAGTGTTGTCGACCCCCGAGTACGATAACTTCAAGTCCCCGGTCACATTGGCCCTGGGCCACGACATCGGCGGCAAACCGGTGATCACTGACCTGGCGAAAATGCCTCACCTGCTGGTGGCGGGTACGACCGGTTCCGGTAAGTCAGTTGGCGTGAACGCGATGATCCTGTCGATTCTGTTCAAGTCGGGTCCGGAAGACGCGAAGCTGATCATGATCGACCCGAAAATGCTTGAACTGTCGATTTACGAGGGCATTCCGCACCTGCTGTGTCCGGTGGTCACCGACATGAAAGATGCGGCCAACGCCCTGCGCTGGAGCGTTGCCGAGATGGAGCGCCGCTACAAGCTGATGGCGAAGATGGGGGTGCGTAACCTGTCGGGCTTCAACGCCAAGGTCAAGGAAGCTCAAGACGCGGGCACGCCGCTTACCGATCCACTGTACAAGCGCGAGAGCATTCACGATGAAGCGCCGCTGCTGACCAAGCTGCCGACCATCGTCGTGGTGGTGGATGAGTTTGCCGACATGATGATGATCGTCGGCAAAAAAGTTGAAGAGCTGATCGCGCGTATTGCGCAGAAGGCGCGTGCGGCCGGTATTCACTTGATCCTAGCCACTCAGCGGCCGTCGGTTGACGTGATTACGGGGCTGATCAAGGCCAACATTCCGACCCGTATGGCGTTCCAGGTCTCAAGCAAGATCGATTCGCGAACCATCATTGACCAAGGTGGCGCCGAGCAACTGCTGGGCCACGGTGACATGCTCTACATGCCACCCGGCACCAGTTTGCCGATTCGTGTACACGGCGCGTTCGTGTCCGATGAAGAGGTTCATCGGGTGGTTGAAGCCTGGAAGCTGCGCGGTGCCCCGGAATACAACGACGATATCCTGGCCGGCGTCGAAGAAGCCGGCAGCGGCTTCGAAAATAGCGGTGGTGGTGACGATGATGCCGAAACTGACGCGCTCTATGACGAAGCGGTGCAGTTCGTTCTGGAAAGCCGTCGTGCGTCCATCTCGGCGGTACAGCGCAAGCTGAAGATCGGCTATAACCGTGCAGCGCGCATGATCGAGTCCATGGAAATGGCCGGGGTTGTGACGTCCATGAACACCAACGGTTCCCGTGAAGTCCTGGCCCCCGGGCCAGTGCGCGATTGATCTGAATTGAAAAGGGGCAGCGCAATGACGTGCTGCCCGCTCCCCCTAAATGTTTAAGAGGACTCCCATGCGTCTTATCCGCATGCTGTTGCTGCCGGTATTGGCTTTGACCACGCTCTCGGCCCATGCCGATGACAAGGACGTGGCACGCTTGACCCAATTGCTGGAAAAATCCCAGACCCTGACTGCGCGCTTCTCGCAGTTGACCCTCGATGGTGGCGGCACCCAGTTACAGGAAACCGCCGGTGAAATGTCGTTGCAGCGTCCTGGCCTGTTCTACTGGCACACCGACGCGCCGGCCGAACAATTGATGGTCTCTGACGGCAAGAAAGTTTCGCTGTGGGACCCTGACCTGGAACAGGTCACCATCAAGACCCTCGACCAGCGTCTCACCCAGACCCCGGCACTGTTGCTGTCCGGTGACGTGTCCAAGATCAGCCAGAGTTTCGACATCAGTTCCAAGGAAGCGGGTGGCGTGATCGACTTCACCCTTAAGCCGAAAACCAAGGACACCCTGTTCGACAGCCTGCGCCTGTCGTTTCGCAATGGGCTGGTCAATGACATGCAACTGATCGACAGCGTCGGCCAGCGCACCAACATCCTGTTTACCGGCGTGAAGGCCAATGAACCGATCCCGGCGTCCAAGTTCAAGTTCGACATCCCTAAGGGTGCCGACGTGATCCAGGAATAAACCGCCATACCGGTGTGAGCGCACGTGCTCGCTCGCACAAGGGTTTCGCTTAACCGAATGGCATTGCCAGTAACCTGAGGTTTTAACGGTACGTGATGGACCTGTTTCGCAGTGCCCCGATTGCTCAGCCCTTGGCCGCCCGTTTGCGTGCGGCCAATCTGGACGAGTACGTCGGTCAGGAACACCTGCTCGCTCGCGGCAAGCCACTGCGCGAAGCGCTGGAGCAGGGCGCTCTGCATTCGATGATCTTCTGGGGACCGCCGGGGGTGGGCAAGACCACCCTGGCTCGGTTGCTGGCGGAAGTCTCGGATGCTCATTTCGAAACGGTGTCGGCGGTACTGGCCGGCGTGAAAGAAATTCGTCAGGCGGTGGAAGTCGCCAAGCAGCAGGCCGGGCAGTACGGTAAGCGCACCATCCTGTTCGTCGATGAAGTACATCGCTTCAACAAGTCGCAGCAGGATGCGTTCCTGCCCTACGTTGAAGACGGCACGCTGATTTTTATCGGTGCCACCACCGAAAATCCATCCTTCGAACTCAACAACGCGCTGCTGTCCAGGGCGCGGGTGTACGTGCTCAAAAGCCTTGATGAAGTAGCCCTGCGCAAGTTGGTGCAGCGGGCGCTGAGCGAAGAGCGTGGCCTGGGCAAGCGGCAACTGACCCTCAGCGATGAGGGCTTCCAGATGCTGCTGTCCGCCGCTGACGGTGATGGCCGGCGATTGCTCAACCTGCTGGAAAACGCCTCTGACCTGGCCGAAGACAACAGCGAGATCGGCGTCGATCTGCTGCAAAGCTTGCTGGGCGATACCCGGCGGCGGTTCGATAAGGGTGGCGAAGCGTTCTACGACCAGATTTCCGCGCTGCACAAATCAGTGCGTGGCTCCAACCCTGATGGCGCGCTGTATTGGTTCGCGCGAATGATCGACGGCGGTTGTGATCCGCTGTACCTGGCCCGGCGAGTGGTGCGCATGGCCAGTGAAGACATCGGTAACGCCGATCCCCGCGCCCTGAGCTTGTGCCTGGCGGCGTGGGACGTGCAGGAACGCCTTGGCAGTCCCGAGGGTGAATTGGCCGTGGCCCAGGCCATCACGTATCTGGCCTGCGCGCCGAAAAGCAACGCGGTGTACATGGGCTTCAAGGCTGCCATGCGCAGCGCCACCGAACATGGCTCGCTGGAAGTGCCGCTGCACTTGCGCAACGCGCCGACCAAGCTGATGAAACAACTGGGTTACGGTGATGAGTACCGTTATGCCCACGATGAGCCGGATGCTTATGCGGCGGGCGAAGACTACTTCCCGGAAGAACTCGACCCCCAGCCTTTCTATCAGCCGGTGCCTCGTGGCCTGGAGTTGAAGATCGGTGAAAAACTGAATCACCTTGCGCAACTTGACCGTCTAAGCCCCCGACAGCGGAGAAAATAGTGATTCGAACGATTCTTGCGGTGTCCGTGGCCGGTATCGCTGGTACATTACTGCGTTTCGCCACCAGCACTTGGGTCAGCGCTAATTGGCCGCGGTATTTTTACGCGGCGACGTTGGCGGTCAATCTGGTGGGCTGCCTGATTATCGGAGTGCTGTACGGGCTGTTTCTGACGCGCCCGGAAGTACCGATCGAAATTCGTGCCGGCCTGATCGTCGGCTTTGTGGGCGGTCTGACGACTTTTTCATCCTTTTCACTGGATACGCTGCGCTTGCTGGAAAGCGGGCAGGCACCGATAGCCTTCGGTTATCTGGCCATCAGCGTATTCGGCGGGCTGCTCGCCACCTGGGCTGGCCTGTCCTTGACCAAACTTTGATAAACGAGAGACCGACATGCTCGATTCCAAACTGTTACGTAGCAACCTTCAGGACGTAGCGGACCGCCTGGCATCCCGTGGCTTTGTCCTGGATGTTGCGCGCATCGAAGCGCTGGAAGAACAGCGCAAGACCGTCCAGACCCGCACCGAAGCACTGCAGGCTGAGCGTAATGCGCGTTCCAAATCCATCGGTCAGGCCAAGCAGCGTGGCGACGATATCGCGCCGCTGATGGCGGATGTCGAGCGCATGGCGAACGAATTGAGTGCCGGCAAAGTCGAGCTGGACGCGATCCAGACCGATCTGGATGCAATCCTGCTGGGCCTGCCGAACCTGCCGCACGAATCCGTGCCAATCGGCGCCGATGAAGAGGGCAACGTCGAAGTGCGCCGCTGGGGTACACCGACCGCGTTCGATTTTCCGGTTCAGGACCACGTAGCCCTGGGTGAGAAGTTTGGCTGGCTGGATTTCGAAACCGCCGCCAAATTGTCTGGTGCCCGTTTTGCGCTGTTGCGTGGGCCGATTGCACGCCTGCACCGTGCGCTGGCGCAGTTCATGATCAACCTGCACATCAACGAACACGGTTACGAAGAGGCCTACACCCCGTACTTGGTGCAGGCGCCTGCGTTGCAAGGCACCGGTCAGTTGCCGAAGTTCGAAGAAGACCTGTTCAAAATCTCGCGTGAAGGCGAAGCCGATCTGTACCTGATCCCCACTGCTGAAGTGTCGTTGACCAACATTGTCTCAGGCGAAATCCTCGACCCGAAACTGCTGCCGATCAAGTTCGTCGCCCACACGCCGTGCTTTCGCAGTGAAGCCGGCGCTTCGGGCCGTGATACCCGCGGCATGATCCGTCAACACCAGTTTGACAAGGTAGAGATGGTCCAGATCGTTGAGCCATCGACGTCGATGGACGCGTTGGAAGGTCTGACTGCCAACGCCGAAAAAGTGCTGCAACTGCTTGAGCTGCCGTACCGCACCCTGGCGCTATGCACCGGCGACATGGGCTTCAGCGCGGTCAAGACCTACGACCTGGAAGTGTGGATTCCGAGCCAGGACAAATACCGCGAAATTTCGTCGTGCTCCAACTGCGGCGATTTCCAGGCCCGTCGCATGCAAGCGCGTTTCCGTAACCCGGAAACCGGTAAGCCTGAACTGGTTCACACGCTGAACGGTTCGGGTCTGGCCGTTGGTCGTACCTTGGTCGCGGTGCTGGAGAATTACCAGCAAGCTGACGGTTCGATCCGTGTGCCGGATGTGTTGAAACCGTACATGGGTGGTCTTGAGGTTATCGGCTAAATGGACTATCTGCCGCTGTTTCATAACCTGCGCGGCAGTCGTGTGTTGGTCGTCGGCGGCGGGGAAATTGCCTTGCGCAAATCCCGCCTGCTGGCCGAAGCCGGTGCGCTGCTGCGGGTGGTCGCACCTGAAATTGAACCGCAACTGCGTGAACTGGTCATCGGCAGCGGTGGCGAGTGCGTGTTACGCGGTTACGTCGAGTCGGATCTAAACGATTGTGGGCTGATCATTGCGGCTACCGACGACGAGCCGTTGAACGCGCAAGTCTCCGCCGATGCCCATCGGCGTTGCGTGCCCGTCAACGTCGTCGATGCGCCAGCGCTGTGCAGTGTGATCTTCCCGGCAATTGTCGATCGTTCCCCACTGATCGTTGCGATCTCCAGCGGCGGCGATGCGCCGGTGCTGGCGCGGCTGATCCGAGCCAAAATTGAAACCTGGATTCCTTCCACCTACGGTCAACTGGCCGGGTTGGCGGCGCGTTTTCGCAGTCAGGTCAAAGGTCTGTTCCCGGATGTGCAGCAGCGTCGGGGGTTCTGGGAAGATGTTTTCCAGGGGCCGATTGCCGACCGGCAATTGGCCGGGCAGGGCGCTGAAGCCGAGCGCCTGCTGTTGGCGAAGATTGCTGGCGAACCGCCGAAAACCACCGGTGAAGTGTATTTGGTTGGCGCTGGGCCGGGTGATCCTGACCTGCTGACCTTTCGCGCTTTGCGGTTGATGCAGCAAGCTGACGTGGTGCTTTACGACCGTCTGGTCGCACCGGCCATTCTCGACTTGTGCCGTCGCGACGCCGAGCGAGTGTATGTCGGTAAGCGTCGTTCCGATCACGCGGTGCCGCAGGATCAGATCAACCAGCAGTTGGTGGATCTGGCCAAGGCGGGTAAGCGCGTGGTACGGCTAAAGGGCGGTGATCCGTTCATCTTCGGTCGCGGCGGCGAAGAGATCGAAGAACTGGCGGCCCACGGTATTCCGTTTCAAGTGGTGCCGGGGATTACAGCGGCCAGCGGTTGCGCGGCGTATGCCGGGATTCCACTGACCCACCGCGATTATGCGCAATCGGTGCGTTTCGTCACTGGGCACCTTAAGAACGGTTCCACCGATTTGCCGTGGGCCGATTTGGTTTCGCCAGCGCAAACCCTGGTGTTTTACATGGGGCTGGTGGGTTTGCCGATCATCTGCGAACAGTTGATCAAACATGGTCGCGCCGCAGATACCCCGGCAGCGTTGATCCAGCAGGGTACTACGGTCAATCAGCGGGTGTTTACCGGGACGTTGGCGGATCTGCCGCGATTGGTGGCAGAGCATGAAGTGCATGCGCCGACGCTGGTGATCGTTGGGGAAGTGGTGCAATTGCGCGAGAAACTGGCGTGGTTTGAAGGCGCTCAGACGCACGTCTAAAGGGAGCGAGTTGCGCCTGTCGCGATCAAACTCGCTCGCCGCGTCTTGGTTGATCATTCCCAAGCTCTGCGTGGGAATGATCGTCTGTCAGGCGTTGCTCTTGCGCCAAACCCCTTTTCCACTCAAGCGGGCTCGATCATGCGCTGCGCTAAAATCTTGCGCCGGCCCCTTGGGTACAACCCCGGTCGGGTTGATGGTTTTGTGGCTGGCGTAGTAGTGCTTCTTAATGTGCTCAAAATTCACCGTTTCGCCAATCCCCGGCCACTGGTATAGCTCCCGCAGCCAGTTCGACAGATTCGGATAGTCGGCAATTCGGCGCAGGTTGCACTTGAAGTGACCGTAATACACCGCGTCAAAGCGAATCAACGTGGTGAACAGCCGAAGGTCCGCCTCGGTCAGGTATTGGCCCGTCAGGTAACGGTTTTCGCCCAATAGCCGCTCCAGCCGATCCAGCTCGGTAAACACCTCATCGAATGCCTCTTCATAGGCTTTCTGCGACGTTGCAAATCCTGCGCGGTACACGCCGTTGTTCACTGCCGGATAAATCCGCTCGTTCAGCGCATCGATCCCTGCGCGCAGTGGTGCCGGATAGAAGTCCAGGTCGTTATCGGTCAACGCGTCGAACGCGCTATTGAACATGCGGATGATCTCCGCTGATTCATTGTTGACGATACGTTTTTGCTGTTTATCCCAGAGTACGGGGACGGTGACGCGGCCGGTGTAGTCGGCGGCATCGGCCGTGTAGCGCTGGTGCATGAAGTCGAAGTGATCGAGCGTGTCACCGGAGGAGCCGAGGTGCCGGTCGAAGGTCCAGCCGTTTTCAAGCATCAGCCAGCTCACCACCGACACGTCGATCAGGCTGTCGAGGCCTTTGAGTTTGCGCAGAATCAGCGTGCGGTGGGCCCATGGACAGGCCAGTGACACATAGAGATGATAACGACCGCCCTCTGCGGCAAAACCACCGACTCCGGTCGGGCCCGGTTGACCGTCGGCGGTCAGCCAGTGGCGCCGTTGCGCCTGTTCGCGCTGAAACGCGCCGTCTTGGCTGCTTTCATACCACTGGTCGTGCCAGCGGCCCTCAACAAGTAAACCCATGTTCAAGACTCCTCAACTTGTCAGCGTTGGAGCGGAGTCTATTCGGATAGGTTCGAACAAAAAGCGCAAAGGTTCGGCAGTTATGATCGGTTAAATCGATTTGTCCCGTGCATCCCAGTAGTGTCCGGCGGTTTCGAAGGCTTGCTCGCGCGTCTGGCCGAGGCCGCGCAAGGCCAGGGCCATGGTCGATATCAGGGCCATTTGTGGGTAGCTATCGACCACGTCGCCGCGCCACACCGCTTTTAAGTGCTCAGGATCGAGGCTGGCCGGTTTGACGTGGCGTTGCGCCGACAGCTGTGGCCATTCTTCGTCCCAGCTTTCGCCGCCGTGGGTGCCGTACAGGTGGCTGTCGGCATCCGGGTTGATCTCGATTTCGCCGCCATCGCCCTTGACCACAATCGCCGTGTCACCGAGCAAGCCGCTGGCATCGCGATGCACGGCCTGGTAGCCGGGGTGGAAAATACTTTGCAGGCCGCAACGGGCGCCCAATGGATTGAGAATCCGTGTCAGGGAATGGATGGGCGAACGCAGGCCCAACGTGTTGCGCAGATCGATCATGCGTTGTAATTGTGGCGCCCAGTCCACCAGCGGCATGAATGCCAGACCGCCGTTGTCCAGTGCTTCACCGACCTGTTGCCAGTGGCGGCACAACGGAATGTTCAACTCGTCCAGCAGTTGCTCGCTGTACAGCCGCCCCGCGGTGTGTGCGCCGCCGCCGTGCATGAAAATCCGCACGCCGTTCTGGGCCAGGCATTTGGCCGCCAGCAGATACCACGGTAGGTGACGTTTTTTGCCGGCATAGGTCGGCCAGTCCAGATCGACACTGAACGCTGGCGCCTTTAACCGCTCACGCAACGCTTCGGTGAAGCCAGCCATCTCCTCTGCGCTTTCTTCTTTATGTCGCAAGAGCATCAAAAATGCGCCGAGCTGAGTGTCCTCGACTTTGTCGTCAAGCACCAAGCCCATGGCATGCCGGGCTTCTTCACGCGTCAGGTCGCGCGCGCCGCGTTTGCCTTTGCCGAGAATGCGCACGAACTGGGCGAACGGGTGTTCAGCGGGGGTTTGGAGGGTCAGTGCCGGATAGTCGGTCATAAACAATTCGTCGGTTTGGGCAGGCCCGCCAGTTTTGCGGCGAGTTTGGCAGGGGTGCCTTTGAACAGTTGGTTGAGGTGCAGGCTGTTGCCTTTGTCCGGGCCAAGTTTCAACGCGGTGTACTTGATCAGCGGACGGGTCGCCGGTGACAGCTGAAATTCGGCATAAAAGTGGCGCAGCAGTTCGAGAATTTCCCAGTGCTCGGGGCTCAACTCGATGCCATCGGCCGCCGCCAGGGCGCTGGCCACTTCAGAGGACCAGTCGCTCAGTTCGACCAGGAAACCGTCCTTATCCAACTCGATGGCGCGGGTGCCGACCGTCAGGTAATTCATAACCAACTGTTGACCTTGTCGTAGTCAATCGACAACGCGACGAAGGCCGGGTAGTCGATGGCGTTGGCCCAATCCGGAACGCTAAGTGCGCGAGCCTGAGCATCTTCCGCCAGCACTAACAGCGTCAGCCGGCGCGCGTTTAACAGGTTGAAAGGCGCGGTGCCCGGTTGCAAGGCATAGGCGGCGTCGCCACTCAGCAGGAGGGCGTCTTCGGCGCCGATCACACGCAAACAACTGCTCAGGCGGTCGTCACCGAACGGGGAATGAGACAACACATGCAAAGTCGACATCAGAGGGTGATCACCTGGTCGTAGCGGTCGATAAGGGCGGTGACGTCTTGGGCGGTCAATACGCGGGCTTCTTGCAGCGACAACGACGAGGGGGCCAGTCCACGTTCGGCGGCGCTGTCGGCGCAGACAAACAGCTCCTCGACACCGAACATCGGCAAGGCTTGCAAGTTAGCGCTCAGGTCTTTTTGTTGCAGGGTCTTGGCGTTCTGTTGCGCGACGAGCTGGAACACCCCGTCATCGAGAAACAGCAGCGCAAGCGGCAGGTCGAAGGCGCCGCCGGCCAGTACGATGTCCAACGCTTCCCGGGCGCTTGGCCCGGACCACGGTGCCTGACGGCTGATAATGAGCAAGGATTTGGCCATTTCAGGCACCTCCGAAACAGATCAGGCGGTCGGCGTCTTGCACCGCATCGTGCAACTGGCCCAGGCCAGACAGTTCCCACGGTGTGCCGACGGCCACCGCGTCGCGCTGATAACGCCGGGCTTCGTCTTCGTTCAACACCCCGCGGCGCAGGGCCGCAGCGATGCACACTACGCCGTCCAGTTGATGCTCGGTAACGAAGGTTCGCCATTGCTTGGCCACGTCCAGTTCATCCTGCGGCGTGACGAGGCTGCCGGACGCGTTGTAAACGCCGTCCTGATAAAAAAACAGCCGGACAATTTCATGTCCCCCAGCCAGTGCCGCTTGGGCGAACAGCAGGGCGCGGCGCGAGGAGGGCGCATGGGCGGCGGAAAACAGCGCGATGGCGAACTTCATGGCGGACTCGATCAGCAAAACTGCGGCCATGATAAAGCTTTATCGACGGGGCGGCGAAAGGCGTTTACCTGAAAACCGTCTATCCGCCATCGCCAGTGGGCTCGCCGTACAACGCCGTCAGTCGGCAAGGCTGGGAAATCTGCTTTCTGACAGGATTTTCATCCAGCCGATAGCGTCATTGTCACGGGCTGCCATTACACTCCAGCCCTCTTTCATTCCCAAAGATCAACGGCCATGTCTGAAGCGTTCGAAGTCCCAAGCCCGCATGAACAACATGTTGAACACGCCACAAAGAGCGCCCATGCCCACGGCGACAATTTTGCCAGCAAAATTGCAGTGATGACGGCGATCATGGCGACCGTGGGGGCGTTGCTCAGCTACCAGGCGGGTTCGACGGAGAGCGAGGCGGCGATGGACAAGAACAACGCCGCTATCCAGAAAACCGAAGCCTCCAACCAGTGGAATTACTACCAGGCCAAATCCAGCCGGCAAAATCTGTCTGAGCTGGCGTCCCATATTCCGGGCGTAGATTCTGCGCATTACGTTGCCGAAGCGCTGCGCTACAAAAACGAAAAGGAAGTGGTGCGCCAGAAAGCTGAAGCGCTTGAGGAAAAGGTGCGTGAGTGGGATGAAAAATCAGAGTTGGCGATGCATCAGCATCATCGCTGGGCCCAGGCAATGACGGCCATCCAGATTGCTATTTCACTGGCCGCGATCACCTTGTTGACGCGCAAGGAGTGGCTGAAGAAACTCGCCTATACCGCCGGGGGCGCCAGTGTCGTGCTGGGAACGTTGGCCTGGCTGCACATCTAAGCCTGAGGTTCAGTCCACCGGCTTGCGCGCCACCAAGCGCAACCCGCTCGCAATACTGCCCACGGCGGCGAACCCGGCGCCGATGCTCAGCGCCAACACGGGGCCATGGCTGCCCGACAGGCCAAAACTCAACGCCACCAGGGCCGCACCGGTGGCCTGGCCGATCAGCCGTGCCATGGCGATGGTGCCGCTGGCACCGCTGGCGCGGGCGCGGGGGGCGCTGGTCATCAGGGCCTTTTGGTTCGGCGCCTGAAAGAAACCGAAGCCGATGCCACAGATGACCATGCGGATCACGATCTCCAGCGCACTCGGGTCGTTGGGCAGCAGCGCGAGGGACACCATGCCCACACTGAGCACGGCCAAACCGATTCCGCCCAGCAGGCCGGGTGGATAGCTGTCCGACAGGCGTCCAGCGACCGGCGCGATGGCAGCCACGACCACAGACCAGGGCGTCATCAGAAAACCGGTCTGGATCGGGTCACGTCCCAGCGTCGTCTCAAAGAAAAACGGCAGCGAGACAAACGCCAGCCCTTGGGTGGCGAATGAGCAGAACGCGGTCAGTGCCGACAGTGCGAACATCGGGCGCTTGAGCAGGTCAATCGGAAACATTGGCGCTGGATGCCCAGCCTCGCGGCGCACCATCAGCGTACCAGCGATCAGAAATACCGCCAGCGCGATCAACACGCTGTTCATCGATCCCAACTGGGCTGCCTGGCCCAGGAAAAAAATCAACGCTGCGAACGTGAGGACATTCAGCAGCGCAGTCAGTTTGTCGAAGACCATCGCCTGAGGTTTGCCCACGGGCAGGGAACTCCAGGCAAAGGCCAGGGCAAACAGGCCGAGTGGCAAGTTGATTGCGAAGAGCCAAGGCCAACTGGCGACCGACAGTACCAGCGAGGCAATGGTGGGGCCGGCGGCGAAACACGTGCCCACCACCAGCGCGTTCAAGCCCAGGCCTCGGCCGAGGCGTTCAGGGGGAAAGATCAGGCCGATGAGCGCGGCATTGACGCTCATGATGGCGCTGGCGCCGAAGCCTTGCAGAACGCGTGCGATGGTCAGGGTCGGCAACGACCAGGCGAACGTACACAAGGCCGATGACACCAGGAACATGATGATGCCGCCCAGGAATACCTTGCGCTGTCCGACGATGCCACCCAGCGTCGCAAATGGCAGCAACGTCGCCACCGCGGCCAGTTGATAGGCGTTGATGATCCACACCGACGCGGCGGGAGACGCATTCAGATCCGCGGCAATGGTGGGCAGTGCGGTGTTGGCGATGGCGGTATCGAGGATCGCCAGGGCAATCGACACCAGAATCGCCAGCAGGCCACGTAATTCGCGAGGCGTGAGTTTGCTTGATGCGGGGAGAGACGGCTGGACGGCTGGCTGAGTCATTGAACGACAGGGCTCCGGAAAACGCTGCAAGGCACACACATCAGTACATTGAGGTGTTGCACACGCGGGATTTGGCATTAATGCACAGACGATGGCCCTGAGCCAGTGAACATCGTTTTAAGCCAGCGTCAGGATCCGAAAGACCTCCCCAAGGTATCGCGTATCATGGTTCCTTTTTTGCCGTCACAAGGTGCCGTCAATGAGTTTAAGTAAACGCGATCAGGCGCACATTGAGCGTCTTTTGGTCGCTACCCTGACCGAGGCGTGCGAAACCGCCAAAGCCGAAATCGTCGGGTTTGAATGGCTGACTCATGAGGTCGATTACGCGCGATTTCCATCAAGCTTGCGGGTGGTCTGGGTCTTCGATACGCAGTTGAGCAAGGATCAGGCCCTGGCGAGCGGGCAGGGCGAGCGCATGGTCGAACTGACGACGATCGCGTTAGCGGCAGCCGATGTGCTGCTCAGCCCGGTCGCGGCTCATGTGCAGTTCGATTCTGAACAAGCCTGTCAGCACGCCAACGGTGGCGACTGGCAGCAACGCCTGGCGAGCAAACGCTCGTCCCGGAGTTAAGCCATGGCCAAGGACATCGAAAATCCGTGCATTTCCGTTTGTCAGTTGAGCGGTGAGTTATGTGTGAGTTGTGGTCGCACCAAGGACGACATCCGAAAGTGGAAGCGAATGAAGCGGCCAGAGAAAATGGCCGCCGTGCAGCGGGCGACACTGCGTCTCAAAAGCCTGCAAAAGCGCGCGCAAACACCCAACTGAAAACCGTGATGGCAGGATGGTTTTGCACTTCAGTCACCCCCTTATGCAGGTTCATGATCGACCGCACAATAGCGAGTCCCAGCCCGGTGCCACGAGAGTCCGTGGCTTTTTTTACGCGAGTAAACATAACGAATATGTAATGTCTGCGCCACTGTCGTGACAGGTTCTAATTGATAATCTGAAAGCGTCAATTATATGAGGTGTCAACATGAAACGTATCCAGGTATGTGCGCTTTTAGGTGCAATGGTTCTCTCTTCTTTTGCAATGGCTGAGGGCGGTGGTGACAAGACGTTTGAAAGAATGATGGCGTCCAAAGAGCAGGCTGTGCAGGCATATGCGGCCAAAGAAGCAAAGGGTGATCCTGTGGTATTGAATAATGCCAAGGAACACAAAACTGAAGCGATGTAAGCATGTTGTCGGTTGAAAGGCCCGCGATCACATTTCGATCGCGGGCTTTGTTATTTCACTCAGTTGATGACGTATGTGAAAGTTTAACGCCACGTTCTCGAAAAAGTTGTGTTGTTGATCTTGTAGCAGTCGATCAATAACGGAGTAAGTGTGAAGTTAATGAGCGTCATGACGTGTGTGGTGGCGTAAGTTCAAACGACACAGGACTTTGAAGATGGCAAGAAATGTCTAATCGATGACCCGTGGCTGTGAGGGCCCAGGGATAAGCTGCAGACGTTGAAACCGATTCAGGGTACTCGGTGTCAGCCTGAAGCTTCCGTCATTCGCCACGTACTTTAACCATGAATTCAAGTACAGGTCGTGCTCACGGGCAAAGCTCTCCACCGCGAGTCGATTCTGATAACCAGGTTGCTGGGCCAGTGCCTTCCATTCGAGCAATAGGGCGTCTGTAATTTTTTTTGTAGGTTTTTTCAGTCTCGCGAGCTTCTCCAAGCCCATTGCATTCGGTACGCCTTTGGCGTCGAGGTATTGATTCCAAATCAACAGTTTAATTCGGTGCTCATTTCTGAACGCGGTTGCGGCTGCTTCATTAAACTCCTGCATCTCTACCCACTCCAAAAATAGCTCATCGGTGAATTTTTTAAAGCCGCCGGGGTTAAGTCGTTGTAGGCCCAACGTTGTTAGCCGGCCGTTTTTCGCCGATACGAGCTTGGCCCAGGTTTGGTAAGTGATGCCTCTTGTTAAAAAAAAGTTATGTGGTTTGAGCGCCGGTGACAGAGTGACTGCTGTCTGCCATTCCTGAAGCAGTTCAGCGCTGACTTTCTCCGGCTTCCCGCCTGGGAGGCGCTCCAGTGTGTCCAGCGTCCACGTTTTGTTCGGCAGTCGCCTCAGTTTGAATGATGTTGAAGCGCCACTGGGGGTAAGCACTTTCGCGACTAATCCGGTTTTACCGTACAGGTTGAACGAGTTCTGGATACGGTAGACCACCTCATCGCCCATCTCGCTCACATGGCGGATCAGCAGTTCGCCGCCGGGTGCCCGGTAAATGCCGGTTCCTTCTGACAGGGACGAACCGGAAGGAACGCCCCCCGCGAACGCCAGGTTGCGCCGCTGCTGTCGGAACGCGTTATGCAGCGTCGCCGACGCGGTTTGGCTCATCGGTGTTCCCGCACTGGCTCCTGTCAGAGGCCGCGCGACACTGGCCACCCGGAGCGGTTTGATTCCGATGCTTGTGGTTTCGCCTGCCCGTGCGGCGGTCTCGGTTGCTACCTTTATCACGAGCCGGCCCGCGATCCCCTGACGCGTAATCAGCCCCGGAATTTTCTGCCCCAAGTGGCGCAAGGTCTGTGCCGACCTCAGTGCGATTTTCCCCAACCACCCCAAAGCGGAGGCTGTCTGATGTGTTGCCCACGGGAACATCGTTATCACCGCTGTTGCTACCTCAATTCCGAACATCACACTGTTGAACGTTGACTGGCGTTGTAACTCTGCATTACTGATCGTTTGAGCGTCAGTCTGCTCGATCAAGTACAAGAAGTTCTGTCGGTACATCCCGTCCAGAACATTTCCGGTGTGCGGTGCCAGTTGCATATTGAGCAAGCGCGTTCCGGCCGGCAGTCGCTCCTTGAGGTAGACCTGCCAGGCCGTTGCTCGGAGCAGTCTGGCCATTTCGGACTCGCTCTTCACTTCTCTGAACGCCATCCCGTCCGGCGCATTTGGCGTGTACAGGATGACCTCCTGATGCTCGTCGGTGGAAATCACCAATACACCGTTTACCCGCTGTTCCGGTAGGCCTCCGGGGACGTTGTCCGGATTAAACATCAGCGCATTGGCGACGACGGCCTTACCCGCCACGCCGTTGCGTAGTGTCGCGTCCGGCGCTGCAATGACGGCCGCTACCCAAGCTGCGCCCAGTTTTTTTGTGCCGTCAGTGGGCAGTGATGAGTGGTAGGCGTCTGGACTGAGCCGGGCCAATGCCGCCGCATATCGCAGAGCTGCCGCCTGGGTTCTACTCCAAGCCGCCTTAAGGATATAGGGCTCGCCCGTTGTGGTGTCCGGGTCGAGCTTTTTTTTGAGCACGTCAGTGATGTAGCTGGGACCGACATTGATGTCTTTGACCCACTGTTCAAGGACGTCTTTCGTGAGAGTGAGAGGCTTGCCCTGGTGATCGCGCACCGGCGTACCAGCTGCGTTGGTGAGTGTGGCGCCCATGCTGTCCGTTGCGGTCCAGGAGAGGCTCCGCTCCCACGGCTTGTTATTTTTCAGTGTCAGGTCGGTCAGGCTCATCCGTTCCACGGGCTCAAGACCTTCGTGCAACATCCCAAAGCCGCTTTGGTTGAGGCGAACTGCCGTCACGCGGGTAACAATGACTTTGTCTGGATCAATGCGTTGTGAGGAAGCGTCTGCCTCGGCGTGACCCTCTGGCCATTGGCGTATCAGGAAGTCTTGTATTTTGTTCAGTACCTTTTCCTTGGCGTAGCCCTGCAACGTGGGAATCGCTCGCCACAAATTGACCAGGGCTTGCTCTTCGATAAGGGCAGCCTTTGCATAGGTTTTCAGTGTCGTCTGGTCCGCCGAACTCAACTGCCGCTCCCAGTCCTGCCGGCTGTTTTCCAGCAGCAGTTGGTTGCGCACCCAAAACGCCGCGGCCATGTCCAGCTGTTCTGCGAGTTCGGCAAGTGCGTTGCTGTCCTGCTCCATAAAGTCTACGCCCAGGCCTAGCTGCGTCTCGATGTCGTGCTGCTGCTTGTCCAGTAACGCCTGTACGCAGTCGACGACAAAGTCCCCTGCAATCGGTACAAACGTGCTGCGTAGATCGTCACCCCACATCCCGGTTTTCGTTAGCGCCACCAACAGCGGCAAGCCATTGCCGAGCAATCTACCGTCTTCTGTGCCGCCATTAATTCGAGCTACAAGCGTTTGGTGGAGCGATTCCAGCAAGGGAAATTCTTCAAAGCCCTTGCCTGGGGTGTAGAGCACCACCGGGCCATGGACGACGCTGCCACCCACCCCGTTGGTACTGACGTTTTTATGCCCGCTCGGCCAGTGGGGTGTTGTTGTCCAAGCGCCGTCGCTGGGCGTCAGGATGAAGCTTGTGGCCAGTCTTTCGCCTTCCGGCGTGCCGTTTTCCACCCTCAATTGATAGACCCCAGGGCGAGAACCGTGGCGGAAGACGTCCTCACGCTGGGCCTGGGACGGATACTGCATTACACGATCAATCAGAAGTCGTGCCAGTGGAGAGAGTGTCTGGTCAGCCGAACGTAGCTGGGCCTGGGCCGCCAGGCACTGGCGATGAATATCTGTCAGTCTCGCCTGTGGGCAGGTTAGCCCGGCCGCTACCGGCGTCCGCCAGAACGCCGAGATTTGCGCAGGCAACCGAGTTTGAATACTGTCGGCCAACCCCATGAGCGAGCCTTCTTGGGCGACCTGCTCGGCTTTATTGAACGCCGTGGGGCTGTGAAAGACACCTTCCTCCACGCCGTTTTCAACAGCCACCTCTTCCGAAGAGTTTTCCCACCCTAATAGATCTGACAGCGCCCTTGTCAGGGGCCTGGACGATTCAAAGTAGCGGATATCCGAGCGGTCAGTCCGGTAGCGATTGACATACAGCGTTTCGATGCCCACCCCAGTCGCCAGCTGCGGGAAGGTCTGTTGCAGCAGCTCCGGCAACACCGTGTTGAGCGAGGGATGAAGCGCTTTGTCCAGCACCGCCTCAAACTGCTCGTTAAGCGAGCTCCAAAGTCGTATCAGGTGTGTCTGCCGCGCACTGTCAGTTGGCAGGCTTTGCCCTATTAGAGTGGGCGGGGGCGGGGCGGGATGGCGCGCCAGCAGGTGTTTATTGCCCCCCAGCGGTAACGCCAATGTTGCTTGCACAGTAGCGTTCAAGGCCTCAAACGTGGAGCGAAGAGCGCGCATGCCATGGCTAATATCGGCCTCCTGCTGGTCTCGCTGTGACTGCAGGTTTTCGCTGAAGACCTGTCCGGTTATTGCGGTATAGCGCAGGGACTGAGCACTGCGTAAAACCTCCGTTGCGCGGCCCCGCTCGCTGATGGGTACGCTGGTCAGCAGAGCGGTTCTGTCCGCTACGTTGACCAGCCGGAGTCGCAGCCTGTTTTCCATGGTGGAAAAATTTTCGAAGGTCTCAACCCCGTAGTGCGGCGTGTAAAGAACCACCGGGTGCGTCGTGTGCAGTTGGTCGGCAAGTACGAAGGCGCCGGCAATCGGCGCGGACCAGTCAGGTTGGCCGTCAGCGTAAAGGCTGAGATTAAAGCGGCCATCGGTGGTTGCTTCGTCGCTCAGAAGGGCTTCAATCAGCCGCGCACCCGTCGCCAGAAGCGTCAGTTGATCGTTGGCCGTGGCCAGCGTTTGTTGAGCGAGGGTGATCGAGGGTTCGCCTGCTGAGTGTGTTGTCCTGAGTTCGGCCAGCGCCTGGGTCGCTTCGGTGACTTGTTGCTCGACCTCGACCAGCTTCAGGGCCGCTTCGAGGCGAAACACTTCACGTTGCCGTTGGCTCACGGCGTCGAGGACACTGAGGCCGCAAGAGGATGGGTGTGGCGCCGACCAGAATGTCTGGAGCTGGCGTTCGTAAGTGGTCTGGCTGTCTTGCCTAAGCTGTTCGATCAGCGTGTTAAAGCGGGTAAACGTGAGTTCAGCGATTTCGCCGTCCTGGCCCGTGCGGCGAATTTCTCGGTAGAAGCCCGCAGCCCGGTCCTCGCCACTGGCTCTTGGCTCTTTAGCGAGCAAGGTCGGTGTCCTGCCGGTGGCGATGGCGTCCTGGAGGGTCTGGATCAATGAACGCGAGCGAGTGAGGCGAGGCACCTGAGCACCGGTCGCGTCGCTACCCACCGGCGCGGCGTCGTAGCGGTACTCGTTGAGGAACACGGTGTCGGGGTTGAGCGTTGCACCGGGGGCGAGGGCGTTCAGGTGTCGGCGTAATTCGGCGTCCATCACCGTGGTGAAAACAGGCTGGGAGATCAGCATCTGCTGGATGGCGTGGGTATGAAGACTGAGCTGGCGCAGCAATTCCTCGGGTGAGGAGCGCGGCAGTGAGTTCGGGGAAGCGTTCATGTCCGGGACATCCTGTCGTTATGAGTGATGAAAGTGCGCTGCGACGACGATGGAGAGGCAGCGCAAAAATTGAAAATCGACTCAGCACACATTAACGAGGAGCAGACGACGAACAGGGCTACATAACTACTACATTCGGCTCGCAAATTAGTGTAAACGCGTGCCGAGGAGCTGGTCGTGAGGAGGGCAATCCCACCACCTATACTCAACTTTGCAGGCTGATGAGCCCCGCGCATTTTGCTCGGGGCCGACTTTAGGAAACCGCGATCTTGAACGTGCGTTCGCTGATCGTCGTCGTGCTGGTGATCGTGGCCGGGTGTGCCACGTCTGCGCGTGCCCCGGTGGTGGCGCCCGTGCTGGTTTCGCCGGGTACGTGGCGTCAGGTCGATCAAGAGATTGTCAGTGCCTCGCAGCAGGCCTCCGAGCAGGCGAGGTTCTTCGCGAGCGGCTCCATGGATCATTGGCGCACGCGGATTTACGAACAGACCGAGGAAAAATTCATCCCTTGGTTCAGCAGCTACTGGACCCAGGAATGGCTGTCGATGAAGGTCAGTTGGTATTCCATGAGTGCCGGTGACGAGCAGGATGCCTCGGCCAAGCGCTTGGCGGATTATCTGCTGGAGCAGTATCAGAAGCGGGTGCTGGCGCCGGTAGCGGTGGAGATCGACCCCACTGCGATCCTCGATCAGTCCACGGCGTTTTACGTGCAACTGGTCGGCCAGCAATTGCAGGTGATCGCGCAGCGCCATGGCATTCCGATGGCTCAGCTCAATGGTCATGTGCAGAAAATCCCTGCGATTGCGCTAGGACCGCCGTCCACCCGCGACGCTTCGCTGTTTCAGGTGGTGACTACCGAACCGTTGAATACGCTGCCGGCCTACGCGGCGCTGATCGACAAGATCCACAAGGACGGAGGTGACAAAGGCATCGCGGCGACCGACGCCGCCATGGCACCGGTGGCCAAACGTGCCAGTCAACGCATGCAGGCCGAAATGGCCCCACGCGGTGCCGCCAGTGCAGTGGCGGCGGTGGCGGGAAAGCTGGCAGGGGGGTTGATTACCGTTGGCGTTGCCGGCGTGCGCGCGATTGTTCAGGCCAATGACCGTCCCGACAGCGAGGCTTTGATTCGCAGCAGCTTGGGTAATACGTTTGATCAGGCCTGGCTGAAATTGCTGCACAACCCGACCACCGGCGTGATGGCGGGCACGCTGTACATGGCCGCGCAAATCGAAGGCAGCCTGGCGAACAGCGTCGAACCGCCGGCCGGGTAGGGCGCCGAGTCTGGTGATTGGCATCCGCGCGAAAAGACCATCCTGCCAATCGACCCATGATCCAGCGCAGCACGGAACACACAGCGCTTGGTTGATTGCTCCCTGGTGAGCGCTGGAACGATCAACCCATCGAGCATTACTTTCCGAGCTTCACCCGCGTCCACCCTCGGGTCATCACCCGCTGGATACCGATCGGCAAATCCGGAATGGCGTACAGCGTCGCCATGACTTGCTGCGACGGATACGAAGCGGGATCGTTGCGGATCGCTTCATCCACCAGCGGTGTGGCCGCTGCGTTGGCGTTGCTGTAGCCGACACTGTTGGTGACTTCGGCGATGATGTCTGGACGCATCAGGAAGTCCATGAACCGGTAGGCGTTCTCCACGTTGGCCGCGTCCCGTGGGATGGCGACCATGTCGTAAAAGCTGCCAGCGCCTTCTTTCGGGATGCTGTAGTCGATTTTCACCGTGTCGCCGGCTTCCTTGGCGCGGGCCTTGGCTTGCAGCACGTCGCCGGAGTAGCCGACCGCCACGCAGATGTTGCCGTTGGCCAAATCGGAGATGTATTTCGATGAATGGAAGTACGCCACCGACGGTCGGATCTTCATGAACAGCGCTTCAGCTTCAGCGATTTGCGCGGTGTCATGGGAGTTCACCGGGTAGCCCAGATAGTGCAGGGCGGCCGGAAGCATTTCCGTGGGTGAGTCCAGAAAGCTGATACCGCAGGCTTTCAATTTGGCAGCGTTTTCCGGTTTGAACAGCAGGTCCCAGGAGTCGGTCGGTGCATCGGCGCCGAGCGCTTGCTTGACCTTGGCCGCGTTGAAACCGATGCCAATTGAGCCCCACATGTAGGGGAAGGCGTGAGCATTGTCGGGATCGCTGGCCGATGCATTTTTCAGCAGGACCGGGTTGAGGTTTTTCCAGTTGGGTAGCTTTGATTTGTCCAGCGTCTGATACACGCCAGCCTTGATCTGTTTGGCCAGAAAACTGTTGGACGGCACCACAATGTCGTAACCGGATTTTCCGGCAAGTAACCGCGCCTCCAGGGTTTCGTTACTGTCGAAGACATCGTAGGTCACGCGGATGCCCGTCTCGTTTTCAAATTTTTTCAGGGTGTCCGGGGCAATGTAATCCGACCAGTTGTAGACGCGCAGCACGTTGTCATTGGCGTGGGCGCCGTTAGCGATCACGCCCAATAAGGACAGTGTCAGCAGAGTCCTGCCAAACATTTTCATCGGTACCATTCCCTTCTTGTTTTTTTAAGCTGATAAGCAAAAGCGTAAAACGCGACGGCCCTAGGCCGTCGCTTCAACCCGCTGCTTGTTTGGTTGCTGCCATGACTCGCTGGCGGTTTGCTCCATCGCTTCCTGGATCGCCCGTTTACGTGTGGCTTCGGCCCGGCGGCTGAAGAACCAGACCATGAACGTGACGATGGAAACTGCCAGCAGAATCAGGCTGGCCACGGCGTTGATCTCAGGCTTCACGCCAAGCCGCACGGCCGAAAACACTTCCATTGGCAGCGTCGTAGACCCTGGGCCAGAGACGAAGCTCGCCAGCACCAGGTCATCCAGCGATAGGGCAAACGACATCATGCCGCCGGCCGCCAGTGACGGGGCAATCATAGGAATGGTGATCAGGAAAAACACCTTCAATGGTTTCGCCCCGAGGTCCATGGCGGCTTCTTCGATGGACAGGTCCAGCTCACGCAAGCGCGCCGAAACGACCACCGCTACATAGGCGGCGCAAAACGTGGTGTGGGCGATCCATATCGTCATCAAACCGCGCTCTTGTGGCCAACCGATCAACTGCGCCATTGCTACGAACAGCAGCAACAGCGACAGGCCGGTGATCACTTCAGGCATCACCAGAGGCGCTGTGACCAAACCGCCAAACAGCGTGCGGCCCTTGAAACGCGTGACGCGGGTCAGGACGAACGCCGCCAATGTGCCCAGCGCCACCGCCGCAATCGCGGTGTAGCAAGCAATTTCCAGCGAGCGCATTACCGAGCCCATCAGTTGCGTGTTGTCGATCAGCCCGACATACCATTTCACCGACCAGCCGCCCCACACTGTCACCAGCTTCGAGGCGTTGAACGAGTAAATCACCAGAATCAGCATCGGCAGGTAGATAAACGACAGGCCGAACACCAGCATGAATTTCGAAAATCCGAAGCGTTTCATCCCCGTGCCTCCATCTCTTTGGCCTGGCTGCGGTTGAACAACAGAATGGGCACAATCAGGATCAACAGCATCACCACCGCCAGGGCAGAGGCCACCGGCCAGTCGCGGTTGTTGAAGAACTCTTGCCAGAGCACGCGGCCGATCATCAGCGTCTCGGGGCCGCCCAGCAGTTCCGGAATCACGAACTCACCGACCACCGGGATAAACACCAGCATGCACCCGGCGATGATTCCGTTCTTGGCCAGCGGCACGGTGATTTTCCAGAAATTGTTGAAGTTGCTCGAGCCCAGGTCGGACGCGGCTTCCAGCAGGCTGCCATCGTGTTTCACCAGGTTGGCGTACAGCGGCAGAATCATGAAGGGCAGGTACGCGTACACCACGCCGATGTAGACCGCGGTGTTGGTATTAAGGATCTCGATCGGCGTTGACGTCAGCCCGGTCCACATCAAAAACGCGTTAAGCAAACCGTTGTTGCTGAGGATGCCCATCCACGCGTAAACGCGGATCAGGATTGCGGTCCAGGTCGGCATCATGATCAGCAGCATCAGTACGTTTTGCGCTTCTTTGCTGGCCTTGGTAATCGCGTAGGCCATTGGGAAGCCCATCACCAGACACATCAGTGTGCTGAAAAACGCAACCTTCAACGAGCCCAGATAAGCCGAGATGTAAAGCTCATCTTGGGTCAGCAGCGTGTAGTTACCGAGGTTCAGCAGCACTTGCAGCTTTTGGTCAACGAAATTGTAGATGTCGGTGTACGGCGGGATCGCCAGCGCCGCTTCGGAGAAGCTAATTTTCATTACCAGGAAGAATGGCAGCATGAAAAACAGGAACAGCCAGATGAACGGAATGCCGATCACCATTTTGCGCCCGCTGGGGACTAGCCTCAGGAATTGCTGATTGAAGGTTTTCATGAGCGCAGCACCACGCCGCTGTCGTCTTCCCACCACACATAAACCTGATCGTCCCAGGTTGGCCGCGCACCACGGCGTTCGGCGTTGGCCATGAACGACTGGACGATCTTGCCGCCAGGCAGCTCCACGTAAAACACCGAGTGCCCGCCGAGGTAGGCGATGTCATGCACCTTGCCCTGGGACCAGTTGTAGCGAGTCTCGGGTTTGACGGTGCTGAGCAGCATTTTCTCTGGGCGAATGGCGTATGTGACCGACTTGTCCTGCACTGATGTACTCACGCCGTGACCGACGTAAATCTTTTGCTCCAGGTCCGGGCTGTGAATGATCGCGTGACCTTCCTGATCATCAACCACGGTGCCGTCGAAAGCGTTCACGTTACCGATGAATTCACAGACCATGCGGCTGACCGGCGCTTCATAAATATCGATCGGGCTGCCGATCTGTGCGATCCAGCCCAAGTGCATGATCGCGATACGTTCGGCCATGGTCATGGCCTCTTCCTGATCGTGGGTCACCATCACGCAGGTCACGCCGACCCGCTCGATGATTTGCACCAACTCCAGTTGCATTTGTGAACGCAGCTTTTTATCCAGCGCGCCCATCGGCTCATCGAGCAATAACAGCTTCGGCCGCTTGGCCAGGGAGCGCGCCAGCGCCACACGCTGACGCTGGCCACCGGAAAGCTGGTGGGGTTTGCGCTTGGCGTACTGAGTCATGTGGACCAGTCGCAGCATTTCCTCGACCCGCGCCTCGATTTCACTCGAAGACAGACGGTCCTGCTTGAGGCCGAAGGCAATGTTTTGCGCCACGGTCATGTGCGGGAACAGGGCGTAGGACTGGAACATCATGTTGATCGGCCGCTCGTAAGGCGGCATGTCGGTGATGTCCACACCGTCGAGCAAAATCCGCCCTTCGGTCGGGCGTTCAAAGCCAGCGAGCATGCGTAGCAGCGTCGATTTTCCTGAGCCGGAGCCGCCGAGCAGGGCGAAGATTTCGCCTTGATGGATCTCCAGAGACACATCGTCCACCGCAGTGGTTTCGTCGAATTTTTTGGTGACGCGATCGATTTTCACCAAGACCTTTTTCGGGGCTTGGTGACCTTCAAGAGCCTTCCTGTAAGTGCTGGAGGCATTTGCCATGTGAAACTCCCAACAGGTTTCAGTCGTCGGGCCAACACGGCCTGACTTAATAGTTGATTGCAAGCCTGTGTCATACGGTGCCAGTCCGTCAGATCGCTGATCCCCTGGGGGGAAGTTGACCCTCTGGCCCATACTGTCCGGGCTTATTCGGCGCCGCCGTCCTGGCTGCCTGGTCGTACTTGTTGTTATCGCAGTGTGTTGTTGTCGTGAGGGACGGGCGCACAAAAGCGCGCCCGCCTGGCCCACGGGGGCAGTAAATGGATCAATCGTGTTTAAGTCAGCGCGAATTGCGCAGTGCCGCTCGTTGCCGGCAAGCGTCGCCAAACGCCTGAAAAATACTCAAATAAGGAGGGTTGCTCAGCACCTGCCATTCCGGGTGCCACTGCACGCCGACAGCGAAGCCTTTGCTGTCCTTGACGGAAATCGCTTCGATCAAACCGTCCGGCGCGATGCCTTCAGCCCGCAGGCCGGGCGCCAGTCGGTCGATGCCCTGGCTATGAATTGAGTTCACCTCAAACGTCTGCGGCAGCCCCAGCGCTTGGAACACACCGCCTGGCTGCACATTGACCGCATGCGCCGCAGCGTACTGCACCGCTAGCTCTGGGTGGCCTGCCTCGCGGTGATCAAGCATGCCGGGCAGTTGGTGAACTTTCTGATGCAGGCTGCCACCGAACGCGACGTTCATCTCTTGAAAACCGCGACAGATACCGAGCACCGGCACCCCAGCCGCGATGGCTGCACGTAATAAAGGAAGGGTCGTGGCATCCCGCGCCGGATCGTGATCCGTGCCGGGGGCGCTGGCGGGGCCATGATAGTGGAAGGGCTCCACATTCGAAGGCGAGCCGGTCAGCAGCAGACCGTCGAGCTGCGCGAGCAGGTCATCGATTTCAGTCAGTTCAGCCAACGAAGGAATGATCACCGGCAACCCCAAAGCCGCGACGCTGACAGCACGCAAGTACTTGTCGCCGCTGACGTGGTAGGGGTGCAGGCCAATCTGTTTGACGCACGCAGTCACACCGATCAATGGCTTGAGTGCCATTTTTATCACCTCGAAGTTTCACACTTGAACGAGCTTTTCCGGAGCTTAGCCTTGTTGATTTTAATTAACAACTCTCATGTAAAAAATTCTAAACGCCGTGTGTCCGGAGATCAGTATCGACAGGGTAGCAAGGCTGCTTTAGCACTCTAGTCCAGCAAAAAGGCGCATAAAATAGCGCTGCGAGGCCAGGTGTTCGCTATTGACTTCACTTTGGCTTTCGGATTGACTGGGCCCTCGAAAGTGCAGTGAACATAATAATTAACAGCCAATAGGTGCATCATGTCGGTCCCTCTGCGTGCCGTTCAACTCAACGAAGCAAACGCATTCCTCAAGAAACACCCTGAGGTTTTGTACGTCGACCTTCTCATTGCGGATATGAACGGCGTGGTGCGCGGTAAGCGTATCGAGCGCACCAGTCTTCATAAGGTCTACGAAAAAGGCATCAACCTCCCGGCGTCTCTCTTTGCTCTGGACATCAACGGTTCGACGGTGGAAAGCACTGGCCTGGGTCTGGACATCGGCGACTCCGACCGAATCTGCTACCCCATCCCCGATACTCTGTGCATCGAGCCTTGGCAAAAACGCCCCACCGCGCAATTGCTGATGACCATGCACGAACTTGAAGGCCAACCCTTCTTTGCCGACCCGCGTGAAGTCCTGCGCCAAGTGGTGACCAAGTTCGACGACATGGGCCTGACCATCTGCGCCGCTTTTGAACTTGAGTTCTACCTGATCGACCAGGACAACGTGAACGGTCGTCCGCAGCCGCCACGCTCGCCGGTATCCGGCAAACGTCCGCACTCGACTCAGGTCTACCTGATCGATGATCTGGACGAGTACGTCGACTGCTTGCAAGACATCCTCGAAGGTGCGAAAGAGCAGGGCATTCCGGCTGACGCCATCGTCAAGGAAAGCGCCCCGGCACAGTTCGAAGTCAATTTGCATCACGTCTCTGACCCGATCAAAGCCTGTGATTACGCGGTGCTGCTCAAGCGTCTGGTGAAAAACATCGCCTATGACCACGAGATGGACACCACCTTCATGGCCAAGCCGTATCCGGGCCAGGCGGGCAATGGGCTGCATGTACACATTTCGATTCTCGACAAGCAAGGCAACAACATCTTCGCCAGCGAGGATCCCGAGCAGAACGCCGCACTGCGTCACGCGATCGGCGGTGTGCTCGAGACCCTGCCGGCACAGATGGCGTTCCTCTGCCCGAACGTCAACTCGTACCGTCGCTTTGGCGCGCAGTTCTATGTGCCGAACTCGCCAAGCTGGGGCATCGACAACCGGACCGTTGCGGTACGTGTGCCAACCGGCTCCGCCGACTCGGTGCGCATCGAACACCGCGTAGCCGGCGCCGATGCCAATCCGTACCTGCTGATGGCGTCAGTCCTGGCCGGTATCCACCACGGCCTGACTAACGAGATCGAGCCGGGGCCGCCCGTCGAAGGCAATAGCTACGAGCAAAACGAACAGAGCCTGCCGAACAACCTGCGCGATGCACTGCGCGAGCTGGACGACAGCGAAGTCATGGCCAAGTACATCGACCCGCTGTATATCGACGTGTTCGTGGCGTGCAAGGAAAGCGAGCTGGCCGAGTTCGAGAACTCGATCTCTGACCTTGAGTACAACTGGTACTTGCATACGGTTTGATGGGTTAAACCCTGGATTCAGGCTGAAAATCCGCTCAACTGTATGCACTGCATTTTAAGTCCATGGTTGAGCGGCACTGAGTCCTCTACTTCTTCACCTGCGTCGAGTCACAACAATGACAAACACTCGCAGCGACTGGGAGCAACGCTTTCAGTCCTTATCAATAGAAGGCCGGGCATTCATTGATGGTCAATACCGCTCGGCACTCAGCGGTGACACCTTTGAATGCATCAGCCCGGTAGACGGTCGCTTCTTGGCGAACGTTGCCAGCACCGATGAAGCCGACGCGAATGCGGCAGTCGCCGCTGCACGGCAGGCATTCGAATCCGGCGTCTGGGCCAAACGGGCACCGGCTGAGCGCAAGCGCACTCTGATTCGTTTCGCCGACCTGATTCTGGCCCACCACGAAGAACTGGCGCTGCTCGAAACCCTAGACATGGGCAAGCCGATCAGCGACTCCATGGCCATCGATATCCCGGCGACTGCCAACGCGATCCGTTGGAGCGCCGAGGCCATCGATAAAATTTACGACGAAGTCGCGGCCACACCGCACGATCAACTCGGGTTGATTACGCGTGAGCCGTCGGGTGTTGTCGCGGCCATCGTGCCGTGGAACTTCCCGTTGATCATGGCCAGTTGGAAGTTTGCCCCGGCCCTGGCTGCGGGTAACTCGTTCATCCTCAAGCCTTCGGAAAAGTCACCGCTGACTGCAATTCGTATCGCCCAGTTGGCGCTGGAAGCAGGCATTCCCAAAGGTGTGTTCAACGTCCTGCCAGGTTTCGGCCACACCGTCGGCAAGGCTTTGGCGTTGCACATGGATGTTGACGTGCTGGCCTTCACTGGCTCGACCGCGATTGCCAAGCAACTGCTGATCTACGCCGGACAAAGCAACATGAAGCGCGTTTGGCTTGAAGCGGGGGGCAAGAGCCCGAACGTGGTGTTTGCCGATGCCCCGGATTTGCGCGCCGCCGCACAAGCCGCCGCCGGCGCGATTGCGTTCAATCAGGGCGAAGTCTGCACCGCCGGTTCGCGTTTGCTGGTGGAGCGCTCGATTCGCGAACACTTCATTCCGCTGCTGGTGGAAGCCCTGCAAGCCTGGCAACCGGGGCACGCCCTGGACCCGGCGACCACCGTCGGCGCGGTCGTCGATCAGCGTCAATTGGACAACGTGCTGCGCTACATCCAGATCGGTAAAGACCAAGGCGCGCAACTGATTGCGGGCGGCAGTCGCACCCTCGAAGACACTGGCGGCCTGTACGTGGAGCCGGCGATTTTCGACGGCGTGACCAACGCCATGACCATCGCTCGGGAAGAGATCTTCGGCCCGGTGTTGTCGTTGATCACTTTCGACACGGCTGAAGAGGCCCTGGCGATTGCCAACGACAGCATCTTCGGCCTGGCCGCCGGGGTCTGGACCAGCAACCTGAGCAAGGCCCACACCTTCGCTCGCGGTTTGCGTGCCGGCAGTGTCTGGATCAACCAGTACGACGGTGGCGACATGACCGCGCCGTTCGGCGGGTTCAAGCAGTCGGGTAATGGCCGGGACAAATCGCTGCATGCGTTCGATAAATACACCGAACTCAAAGCGACCTGGATCAAGCTCTAACACTTCTACAACGAAGGCCGCCAGCGTGTGCCAGCGGCCATCGGAGAACGCTATGAAGCAAACTCATGTAAACAGCTACTACGCGGCGACCCGCAACGCTATCGGCGACTTCCCGACGCTGGAAGACGCGGTTGATTGCGATGTCTGCGTCATCGGCGCGGGCTACACCGGCCTTTCTTCCGCGCTGTTCCTCAGTGAAGCCGGTTACAGCGTCACCGTTCTCGAAGCGGCCAAAGTCGGCTTCGGCGCCAGCGGTCGTAACGGCGGCCAATTGGTCAACTCCTACAGCCGCGACGTCGATGTCATCGAAGAGCGCTACGGCGATAAAACAGCCGAAGTTCTCGGCAGCATGATCTTTGAGGGCGCCGACATTATTCGTTCGCGCATCAAACAATACGACATCCAATGCGACTACCGCCCCGGCGGCATCTTCGCCGCGCTGAACAAGAAACAGCTCAAGGCCCTGACCGAACAGAAAAGCAGCTGGGAACGCTACGGCAACAAAAACCTGAAAATGCTCGACGCCGCTGATATCAAGCGCGAAGTCGGTTGCGACAACTACGTCGGCGGCCTGCTGGACTTGCAGGGCGGTCACATTCACCCGCTGAACCTGGCCCTCGGCGAAGCCGCCGCAATCATCGGCCTGGGCGGCAAGATCTATGAGCAGTCGGCGGCGGTGGAAATCACCTACGGCGAACCGATCATCGTGCGCACCGCCAAAGGCGTGGTGCGGGCCAAGTACCTGCTGATCGCCGGTAATGCCTATCTGCCTCAGAATCTCGACGCCCGTGTGACCCGCAAAAGCATGCCCTGCGGCTCGCAAATCGCCGTCACCGAACCGCTGTCCGAGCAGGTTGCACGCAGCCTGATCAAAAACAACTACTGCGTCGAAGACTGCAACTACCTGCTTGATTACTACCGCCTCACTGCTGACAACCGTCTGCTGTACGGCGGCGGCGTGGTCTACGGCGCCCGCGAACCAGACGATATCGAACAGATGATCAAACCGAAAATCCTCAAGACCTTTCCGCAATTGAAGGACGTGAAAATCGACTACCGCTGGACCGGTAACTTCCTGCTGACCATGTCACGCATGCCGCAATTCGGCCGCGTCGAGAAAAACGCCTATTACATGCAAGGTTACAGCGGCCACGGCGTCACCTGCTCTCACCTGGCCGGCAAGCTGATCTCGGAAATGATCCGCGGCGACGCCGAACGCTTCGACGCGTTCGCGTCCCTGCCACATATGCCGATGTTCGGTGGCCGAACCTTCCAGGCCCCGCTCACCGCCATGGGCGCCGCGTATTACGCGCTCCGGGATCGGTTCGGGATCTAACCGAGCGGCTCCCACAGGAGGTCGATGGCAAGCACCCATTTGTGTGTGCGCACGATCAGCCTGTGGGACTTGCCCGCGATGAGAGCCTTCTGGCCGCTCCCGGTATTCCTTGAGACACGGCCAACCATCCGCACAATTTGCGCACCAAAACTGACCAGCATCCGGGCTGCCGGGATTTTTTACGGGCCGTCCATCGAACCTGCTGAGCAACACCTGCAAACGTGATTTAATACCCGCCTTTCACGGTTCCGGGACAAGGAAGCGGTGTTCCAAGCGGCCATACGTCGCCCGCCATCCACCCCCATTACCCCTTAAGTCGTTCTCAACATAAGGCTGTCAATGGACACGGGCTCACGACTCAAATTAGTACGCGAAAGCTACAAAATGTCCCAGCGCGAGCTGGCCAGGCGTAGCGGCGTCACCAATGCCACCATTTCCCTGATCGAACAAAATCGTGTCAGTCCCTCCGTCAGCTCCCTTAAAAAACTGCTGGAAGGCATCCCCATGTCTTTGGCGGACTTCTTCACCTTCGACCAACCGCCGCGTGAGCATCAATACGTGTTTCGAGCCAACGAACAGCCCGATCTCGGGCGCGATGGCCTGCGATTGCTGCTGATAGGCGCTTCAGTGCCGAGTCGGCAGATGCGCCTACTGCGCGAGCAATACGCGCCAGGGGCGAGTTCGGGAGAAGAGCCTATCGTTCACGCGGAAGGGGAGGAGTGTGGGCTTGTCACCCGTGGCACGGTTGAACTCACTGTTGATGGACAAATCAGCGTGTTGAATGCCGGGGATGGGTATTACTTCCCGACCACGCTGGCGCATCGGTTTCGCAATATTGGGGCGGATGAGGCCGAGATTATTAGTGCCAATACGCCGGCGAACTTTTGATCTCAAGAGGGACGTGAACCTGAAGTGGCTGGGGCGAGTGCTTATTCAAGGAAATAGCAGACGTCGTCCTTGGCGAGTGGCCAGCTCATTGTTCGACAGCGCTAGAAAGAATTATGTTGTTGTTTGATCAGTTAGCTTCCTGTGGTTTTTTTGATTTTATATTGATGAGTAAGACGTATTGAAAAGGATAACGATACAGCGTCTTCTTCTGGCTTTTTTCAGAACCGTAGGCATGAAAAATGGAGCGGTATGGGATTTTCACACTACCGCGGTGGGTAGTTACAGAGGGGCGCTTGTTTATATATGGGAAGGGGTGGGTAACCAGCTAGAAGACGTGCCCGTCATGTTCGAGTCTTACGACGAACTTATGAACTGGGCTTATGGCGAAGGCATTGTAACTACCGATCTGTATATTTCACGTTGTGGCGACAGAAAAGCCATTTCGTTGCGCAGTAATGATCTCCAGTCCACGTACTGTGGTGTTCCTCAGTTATGGGTTAACGCGCGGTGGGGGCAGTACCGTACTGCATTTAAATATTGGCTCGGCGCGAACCGCTCTGGCAGTAGCATTCATGAGTTGCACCGCTCAGCTGTTCAGGTTTTTACTAATTTGAATAGTGCATTGCTTTCAAAAAGTATTTTTAAAAATCTGTCTGACGATTTCCGCTTAAAGGCCAAGCTTATTGTTGATGCTGAGATTTCAGCTAATAATGCCGCCGCCAATACAGCATCAGGCGACCCAGCGCTGATCGAGAAATTTGATAGTTTTTTAGATGCTGATCATCTCGTTCACAAAGCTTCCCTGAGGAATCTTCCCAATGCGTGGGTGCTTCTTGGGCCTGTGCATGCGGATGTGAATAGAAATTATGGGCGGTTGGTAGAGAAAAAACTTCCCAGGTCTAAAGTGGGAGTCGGACGAATAAACTTAAACGCGTTAATGGGGTTTAAGGTTTTTGCGCCGTTTATGCCGCTCACTAGTGCAGAGGTGGCGAATTGTGTGCAAATGATGGGCGGTGGTTTTTCTACTTCCACACATCTGGCAGCGCAACTGCCACTCATGGCCGATCAGGTGTCTGCGTTTGTTCGTTATCCTGGGTTTAAAGCCAAGTGACGACTGAGCAGCGTGAGTCAGGCTGTCGCCAAAAGTGGGTGCATGTCTCCCGAAAAATCGACACTGCGGATCATTCCAAACGCTGTCGGCCCATGATCCGCACTTGGCTCATGAACATGCTGGGCTCCTCCATGACCTCTTGCGCTGGGCCTTGAGGTCATGTGTTCGCTGGCACAACCCTTATAAGTCGGGGTCGGTGAATACCTGAGGAAATCGGCAGCCGGGGTGATGCCCGGTGGGCCGCTAATGCGCGCCGTGGGTGCTGTGCTTAGGTCCGGCCAGCGCCCAGGCGATCAATCCAAGCAGGGGTACAAACACGATCACTACGATCCACACGCCCTTGTTATCTGCTGTGCTCGCGCTTTTGATCACCTTGTTGATTGCCCACAATTCAATCACTACCAAAATTACTGCAAGTGCGATCCATACGTATTCGATTTGCATTGGCCACCTCCTGAGTGTCATTTCCTTAGGTGGGCGGTGGCGATGAGGGTTCATTAAATGTGCCGTTGGCGAGCAGCCACCAGCACCTGTGTCCGGTGATATGGGTGTCAGCGACCCGACAATGCAGGCGTGCGGGGTGGAATCATCCGCTTGCTAGCGGTTGATTCAAACGCCGAAGCCAGCCGCAGCAACGCCGAATCGTCATACGCACGGCCGGCAAAGGTTAGCCCGACCGGCATGCCGATGTCGGGCATGACGCCCATCGGTACGGTGACGGTGGGCACGCCCAAGTGGCGGATGGCGAGGTTACCGTTGGCGACCCAGACGCCGTTGCTCCAGGCGATGTCCGCCGATTGCGGATTTACGTCTGCATCCGCGGGGCCGACGTCGGCGACGGTCGGGAAGAGCACGGCATCGAGTCCGAGCCGATCCATCCAGTGTTCAAGGTCAAGTCGACGGGTTTGTTCAAGTCCGCGCAGGCCGTCGGGCAAGGTGCTGATCTGGTCCCACGGGGTGATGCCGCGTTCGGCCATTCGCACGTATTCGTCCATGCCGGCGGCGAGGTCGCCTTCTCGGTTAGGCAGCGTACCGGGGTCGTGGGGGAAGATCAGGGAGCCATCGACATCGACCAATCGGTTTAATGTCGGATCGCCGTTGGCCTGTAGAAAATCATCGAACGCCCACGCCGTCAGGTCCCACAGCTCGTGGTGCAGAAACTCTTTTGAGACGATTGCGCGATTGAACACGGTGGGCGCCCCCGGGCGATCGCCTTCGCAATTGGAGACCAGCGGGAAATCGACGTCGATCACTTCGGCGCCTGCCGCTTCGAGTGCCTGGCGTGCCTGTTCCCAGAGCCCGATCACCGAGGCACGGGTGTGAATGCGCTGCCCGGTGGGGCCGCCGATGCCCGGCGCTGCGGACGTGCCCGCTGCGGGGTCGGCGTTGATGTACATCCGAGGAATGCCGAGACGTTTGCCGGCGAGGGCCGCGGGGGTTGCCGCCAGTTCGGCATAGGAGACGGGACGCACCGAGGCGACGCTTGGAATCGGCACCCAACGCTGCATGCGCCACAGGTCGCCGCGTGTGTCGGGGTCTTCGGCGACCACCACGTCGAGCACTTCAAGCAGGTCGGCCATGGTTCTGGCGAACGGCACGACCACGTCCATGGTCGGCGTCAACGGCCAGTTGCCACGCACCGAGATGACGCCGCGTGATGGCGTGTAGGCGCACAAACCATTGTTCGACGCGGGGCCGCGTCCGCTTGACCACGTTTCTTCCGCCAGGCCGAACGCGGCGAAACTGGCGGCGGTGGCGGTGCCGGCACCGTTTGATGAGCCTGAGGCGAACGGTGCCGTGAGGTAGTCAGCGTTGTAGGGACTCTCGGCGCGACCGTAGGCCCCGCGCTGCATGCCGCCATTGGCCATGGGCGGCATATTGGTCTTGCCCAGGCAGATCGCTCCGGCGCCGCGCAGCCGTTCGATGGTGAACGCATCGCGATAAGCCGTCAGGTGGGCAAAAGCGGGGCTGCCGGAGGCGGCGCTCAGGCCTTTCACCAAGTAACTGTCCTTGGCCGTGTAGGGGATGCCATCGAGTGGCCCCAGCGTTGCGCCGTTGGCCCGACGAGCATCGGACGTCCGCGCCTCGTTCAGCGCTTCGGGGTTACGTACCACCACCGCGTTGAGGGCGGTCGGTGTGTCGGCGCCGTCGTAAGCATCGATTCGCGCGAGATAGGCCTGGACCAGCTCAACCGCGGTGGTCTGGCCTGACTCGAGCGCCGCACGCAGTTGGGCAATGGAAACCTCGGTGACCTCGATCATGCTGTTCTCTCAAAGGGCTGTTCATATCGGTTTTAGGTGCGCTGTATTAGGAACGACAGCGCGCCGGCTTTCAACCGAGCATTCGATTTAATACTCGGCTAAAACAGCCCCGTGATGGCAGGCCCTTTCTTTGCGCACAGGCTTGGGGTCGTGTTGATTGATCCCTGCGCGCGAGTTGTCCAGGTCAGGCTTTATTGGCCGCCAGGTACGCGCCCAGCCGGTGGCCCATTTCTTTGCCCAACGCTTGTAAGCCACTCAAGGGACGGACCATCACTTCAAACTCGATGATCTTTCCGTGTTCATTGAAACGGATCATATCGATACCCTTTAGCTCTTTCTCACCGACGCGGGCGCTGAATTCGAGAACGACGTTCAGTCCGTCCGCTGTCGCCAATTCACGGTGGTACGCAAACTGTTCGAAGACGCTGAATACCGTGGTGAGAATCATCGTGACTACATTGATGCCGGCGTAAGGCGTGTGAGCCATGGGCGAGCGCAATACCGCGTGTGGGTCCAGTAAGTCGGGCAGGGCAAGCAAGTCGCCTGCGTTGATCATGTTGTGCCACTGGCGTAAGGACTCGGCGGCATTGGGGTGAAGTTTCAGTTCGGACATTTTCAGCTCCTGTGATTTTTGTTGTTGTGCAGGTGTCGAGGGGCGCGTCGATGGGCCGCACGTCGCCGACCCACAGACTGTAGATCAAGTGGCGCGGATCGACGTGAGCGGCAGTTATTTGATCTGAATAAGGCCCGGCAGCAGCGGCGCAGAGGCGGGACGAAATGGCCCAATTTCTTCATTTACTTGAACGATTCAGCGGCTATGCTGGTCACTTCGTACTCAACGTCCGAATCAAGAGGTGATTGCAATGGTCAAGACTTACAGTTACGCCGCCAAGGATCCCAAGGACTCGCTCAAGCCCTTCACTTTCGAGCGTCGCGCCCCCGGCGCTGACGATGTACAGATGGATATTCTGTACTGCGGCGTTTGCCATTCCGACCTGCACACCGCGCGCAACGAGTGGCACAACACGCTGTACCCTTCGGTGCCGGGCCATGAAATTGTTGGTCGAGTGACCGCCGTTGGCGCCAATGTCAGCCAATTCAAAGTCGGCGACCTGGCCGGTGTCGGCTGCATGGTCGATAGCTGTCAGCACTGTGCGTCCTGTGCTGAAGGCGAAGAACAGTATTGCGAGAACGGCTTTACCGGCACCTACAACGGCCCGGTGTTTGGAGGCGAGAACACTTTCGGCGGCTACTCGGACAACATCGTGGTCAAGGAGAAGTTCGTTCTGCGCATTTCCCATGGCGAGGCGAACCTGGCGGCTGTCGCTCCATTACTGTGTGCCGGTATCACCACGTATTCGCCGCTGCACCATTGGAAAGTCGGCCCAGGCAAGAAAGTCGGTGTCGTGGGCCTCGGAGGTCTGGGGCACATGGCGGTGAAAATCGCTCATGCCATGGGCGCGCACGTGGTGTTGTTCACCACCTCGCCGAACAAGCGTGAAGACGGTCTGCGCTTGGGCGCTGATGAAGTAGTGGTGTCGAAAAACCCGGATGAAATGGCCAAGTTCGCCAACACCCTGGACTTCATCCTCAACACCGTGGCGGCACCGCATGACCTGGACGCCTTTCTTTCGCTGCTCAAGCGCGATGGCACCATGACCCTGGTCGGTGCGCCGGACAGCCCGCACCCGTCGCCTTCTGTATTCAACCTGATCTTCAAACGCCGCAGCCTGGCCGGGTCGTTGATCGGTGGCATCCAGGAAACGCAGGACATGCTGGATTTTTGCGCCAAGCACGGGATTGTTTCGGACATCGAGATGATCGACATTCAGAACATCAACGAAGCCTACGAACGAATGATCAAGGGCGACGTTAAATACCGCTTTGTGATTGATATGAACAGCCTGAAAAAGGACGCCGAGGCGGCCTGATCCATCCACCCAGATGGGCCTGGCCCTCGTGGTCGGGCCTCATGAGGTTGGCGTTTTTACGCCGGCAACGTTAATCCAGACCGACACACACAACCCAACTTTTTGCTGCTCATCGGTGAAGCTCAATTCAATCTGGGCTCCAGTACGGTCGGCTATCGCCTTGACGATGGAGAGTCCCAGCCCGGACCCGGTTTCATCGGTGCCCAGACTGCGATAGAACGGGTCGAATACCCGCTGCTGTTCGGGTGGTGTAATGCCCGGTCCCGAGTCCTTGACCTGCAACAGAACCCTACCGTTTTCGTGGCTGACCGAGAGGTCAATCCGCCCCCCTTCGGGGGTGTATCGGACCGCATTGTCGACCAGATTTCTGACCACCGTGATCAAGTCCATTTCAGCCATCAGTACGTGGGCGTCCTGATCGCCTTCGACGCCGATGTCGATGTGTTTGATCTCGGCCAGAGGCAGCAAATCCTCCAGCACGTGGCGATACACCGCGTGTACCGACACGACGGCTGCCGGCTGGCTTGACACCGATTGTGCCCTGGCCAGGCTGAGCAGTTGATCGATCAGTTTGCGACTGCGTTCGATGCCTTGGCGCAGTTGCACCAAGCGCTCTCGGGCGGGCGGCGACATGTCGGCGGCGGCCAATCGTTCGGCTTGCAGCGACAGGGCGGTCAGTGGCGAGCGAAGTTCGTGGGCCGCATCGGCAACGAAGCGCCGCTGGGTGTCCATGGATTGCCCCACGCGAGTGAGTAATCGGTTGATCGCCACGACGAAGGGACGGACTTCGGCGGGCAGATGGTTCTCATCGATGGGGTGCAACGCTTGCTCGGCGCGCTGGTCGATTTCAGCTGAGAGGGTTGCGATCGGGCGAAACAGCTTGCGCACCAGATCGCCGACGACCAGCAGCAGCACCGGAAACAAAATCAGAAACGGCAGCAGGCTGCGCCATGCGCTCTCGCGGGCTTCCTTGTCACGCGCACCGGTTTCCTGGGCGATGACGATGCGTTTGCCATTGGCGGTGGTTTTGACCAGCACCCGGAAGTCCTCGCCCGCGACCGTCAAGGTCAACAAGCCGTCAGTCAGGGTGGTGGGGAAGGGCAGCGGTATCGCGGCATCATCGTTGCCGACGGCTTTGCTGCCGTCGGCCAGGTATTGAACGATAACGCGGGACTCTTCGTCGTCATTATTGAGCCCGGCGCTTTCGGGGTAGCTGAGGGTCATTTGTTGCCGGTCCAACAGCATGGCCACTTGACGCAACGTGGCGTCCTGCATTTCGTGAGCTTCGTCGAACGCCGAGACGAAGGCAAAAATACCGGCCACGACCGCCACGATCAGGATGGCCAGCGACAGCGTGACGGACAATCGCCGTTGCACCGAGTCACTCAAGCGTTTTTTGACACCATCCATCCCACACCCCTGACGTTCTTGATGACATGACTTCCGAGTTTGCGCCGCAGGGCGTGAATCAGAAACTCCACCGCATTGCTTTCCACTTCATTGCCCCAGCCATAGAGGCGGTCTTCGAGATCGCTGCGCGAGAGAATCGCGCCTGGACGGATTAGCAGTGCCTGGAGCAGGGCGAATTCGCGGCTGGAGAGTCGCACGCCAGGGTGTTCGGCGGTAGTGGCCTCCTTTGAGACCAGGTCCAGCGATACCACGCCGTTTTCGAGCAATGACAGGGCGCTGCCACCTTTACGCCTTAGCACGGCGCGCATGCGAGCCAGCAGTTCGGCCATTTCGAAAGGTTTGAGCAGGTAATCGTCGGCGCCGCCGTCGAGACCGCGCAAGCGGTCGTCGAGGCTGTCTCGGGCGGTAATGATCAGCAACGGTACGGGGTTGTTGCTGGCGCGAATGCTGTCGAGTACGTCCAGCCCGTCCTTGCCGGGCAAGCCAAGGTCCAGCAGCACCAGGTCATAGTGTTGCGTGCCGAGCGCGGCAAGCGCTGTGAGGCCGTTCTTTACCCAGTCGGTGGCGTAGCTCGCATCCTTCAGCGCGTCCTGGATCGCCTCGCCAATCATCGAGTCGTCTTCGACCAGCAATATCCGCATGTTGCGCTCCGGCAAAAATAAGGCGCGACGGCCATGACCGTCGCGCTGTATTGAAACACCTGAGCAAGCGTTTGTCCGCTGTCGGATCAACGCCGCGTCGGGGGCATTATTTGCCTTTCATCGAATCGAACGCCTTCAGCAGGTCATCCATTGCCGCTTTGCAGTCAGCCTGTTTCGGGCTATTGGCGCGCAACGCTTCGAGTGCGCGGTCGATGGCTTTGTCTACCACGTGCCAGTCGCTGGCGGCGCGCGGCTTGATCCCGGCTTCGGCGGAGTCCCACGAAGTTTCCAGGTCCTTGATCCGGGTTTTCGCGGCGGGCAGGTCGTTTTTATCGACAAGGCCGGCGACGTCCGCCGCGATGTTACTGAACTCAGACAGGTCGCCCAGTTTCGAGCCCGAAAGGCTCTGCGAGGTTACAGCGCCCGAGGTGCTGCCTGTCGCGGGTTTGTCGGCAGGTTTCGAGCAGCCGGCCGTCACGCTGAGGGCAATAATGGACGAGATGATGGCTGCGCGGCGAAGCAGGGTTTGAAAAGTGTGCATAACAATTCCTTGATTGGCTTTTGAACGATTATTGAGTGACGTTTTTGCGCTGGCCGACGCTGAACTGTGCGGCGGCGACCAGAAGAACGATGACGCTGAGGAAAATAGCGCTGGTCCAGGCGGCGCCCATGCCGAGGCCACCGTAGGTTTTGGCCTGGGTCAGCAAGTCGCCGAGGGAGGCGCCAAACGGGCGAGTCAGGATGTAGGCGATCCAGAATGTCAGTACGACGTTACCGCCCATGCGCCAAGCCACCAGGGTAGCGGCGATCAGCACACCGAAGATCACGGCGCCCAAGGTGAAGCCGAGGCCCAGGGCTTCGGTGGCCAGGTCGCCTGCCGCCGTACCAAGGGCAAAGGTGCAGAGCACGGTCGCCCAATAGAACAACTCTCGGCGGGGCGTGACGATTTCACGGATCGACAGGCTGTGCTCTATCCGATACCAAATCACGAAGTTGATCGCGAGCAGCGCGGAAAACACGACGGTACTGGTGTACAGGCTGACGCCCAGTTTGTCGGTCAGAATGTCGGTGATTTGTGTCCCGACGACGCTCACCAAAACCACGGTCAGCCAGTAGATCCAAGGCGTGTAGGCCTTGGTGCGAAGTTGGCAGGACAGTGCGACTGCCAGCAAAACGGCCATGGCGATGCTGGTCTTGCCCGCCCCGAAGCCGGCATCAACGGCCAGAAAGTCCGCGCCGGTTTCGCCCACGGTCGTGGACAGGATTTTGATCACCCAGAATGACAGCGTCACCTCGGGCACTTTGTTCAGCCAACTGGCCGTTGTGGAATTCATGGGGTCGCCTCTCCTGTGCAGCGCTGTAGTTTGCGCAACGGAGAGGCTACGGGCTGAAACTTAGCTGAGACTGAGGGGCCGGAAATAGGTCAGGAGATGGCTGACAGGTAGGCCTGCCTCGAAGAGCCCATCACCTCGGCCCAGGGTGGCGTAGCAGGTCGATTTGGTCTGGCGGCACCAGCGTTCTCAAGGTTTTGTAAAGGGCTCGGGTTTCCAGCAGGTTCCAGACCCGCAGCATCGTTTCCAGGGCGTCCAGTGGTTTGCTGATGAAGTCTTTCGCGCCCAGCGCCAGCGCACGCAAGCGGGTGTCGCGGGTGGCGTCAGCGGTGAGGACGAGGATCGGCAGGTATTCGCTGTCCGGGATGCGCCGGTTCAGTTGTTCGAGCACCGCAAAGCCGTCGAACTCCGGCATGTGCAGGTCAAGAATCACCAGGTCAGGTTCGAAGCTGTTGAACAAGTCCAGGGTGCGCAAGGGTTGAGTGCTACTCAGGACGTTGGTCAGCCCCTCACGGACCAACAGTTGCTCCATCAGGTCGAGATTGGGGCGTTGGTCGTCGATGATCAAAATGCGCAGGTCAGTGTTCACGCGGGCTCCGGAAGGTACTGGTCAAGGTGGGCAAGGAACGCAGGGATGTGAATCGGTTTGCTCAGCACCGCTGTCGCGCCCGCTTCGCAAACGGCCAGACGGGTGAGTTCGCTGGCGTCGGCGGTGATCATCAGCACGGGCGTGGTCCGGGTGATCGGAGACTGACGCAGGCGCTGCAAAACGGTGACCCCGTCAATGTCCGGAAGCGAGACATCCAGCAGAATCAGTTGCGGTGCATGGCGGGCAGCCAGGTCCAGGCCCATTTGCCCTTGCATGCTTGAGAGCAACTGGATGCCGGGTCGGCGGTGCAGCAGGGTTTCGATCAGCGCCAGGCTTGAGAGGTTGTCCTCGATGCACAGCACTTTACCCTTGTATTCACGGGGGGGCGGGGTTGCCAGAGGCGTGGTGTTACCCACGTTTTTTGGCGCCTCGGAGGGCAAGTGTGCAAAGGGTAATTCGAAAGTGAAACGTGAGCCTTCGCCGAGTTGACTTTGCACGGTCAAACGGCCATTCATCATTTCCAGCAGGTTCTTGCTCAGCGCCAGTCCCAGGCCGCTGCCCTCTATATTCGGGTCGGTCTCCAAACGTTCGAACGGCTTGAACAACTGATCCACCCGATCGGCTGCGATGCCTTTTCCGGTATCGATGACCGACACGGCAATACGTTGCCGTTCCTGCGTGAGTTCGATCCTCACGTGGCCGTGTGGCCGGTTGTATTTGATGGCGTTGGACAGCAGGTTCAGCAGCACCTGCGTCAGGCGTTGGCGGTCGGCGACCACCCCACAGTCGGCCGCCAGTGTCGGCAGTGGGGCGAGGTGGATAGCTGCGTCGGCCGCCATCGGCGAGACCAGCGTCAAGGCTTCTTGCAGGGCGATGGCCAAGGGCACTGACTCGATATTCAGCGGCAGGCGCCCGGCTTCGATTTTGGCGATGTCCAGCACTTCGTTGATCAGGGTCAACAGGTGTTGGCCGGCGCGCAAAATGTGACCGATCTGCGCCTTTTGCCCTGGCTGCGAGTCCATGTCGAGCAGTTGCGCAAAGCCCAGAATGGCATTCAGCGGTGTGCGCAGTTCGTGGCTCATGCGCGACAGGAACTCGCTTTTGGCTCGGCTGGCGCGCTCCGCCTCTTCACGGGCGGTGCGCAGGGCAATCTCGGCCGCGCGGCGGTCGGTGATATCGCGGGTGATTTTGGAAAATCCGCGCAAGGCGCCGCTGCTGTCGTATTGCGCGGTGATCACCACGCTCGCCCAAAATCGGCTGCCGTCCCGGCGGCTGCGCCAGGCCTCTTCCATGTAGTGACCGTCGCGAGTGGCTTCGCGTAATGCCCGCTCGGGGTGTTGCGGGCAGTCTTGCGGCGGATAAAACACCGAGAAATGTTGGCCGATGATTTCTTGCTCGGTATAGCCCTTGATCCGCTCGGCACCGGCGTTCCAACTGGTGACAAAGCCTTGGGTGTCGAGGGCGAAGATTCCGTAGTCCTTTACGCCGTCGATGATCAGCCGCAAGCGCTCTTCATTGTCGCGCAAGGCCCGCTCGCGCTCGGCCAGCAACCGTCCGGCTTCCACCAGGCGGGTGCCGAGCTGACCGATCTCGTCGTTCTCCGGCGGTTGCGGCAATAGCGGCTGACCGAGGGCCAGGCGTTGTGCGTTGCCTTGCACCTGCTGCACCCTGGCGACGATGCCCTTGGACAAAAACAGCACGGCAACCACCGCCCCGAACAGCCCGCAGAGGGCGGCCAGTAACGTCGAGAACAACAACCGCTGACGGGTTTCGGCGGCGGCGGCCGTGCGCTCGGCCAAGAGCGTATCTTCGAGGGTGCGCATGGTGCCGATGCGTTCGCGCAGCTCGTCGAGGATGTGTTTGTTGTTGATCAGGATCGTGGTGATCGCTGCCGGTGTTGGGTTGCGATCATTGAACATGTCCTCCAGCCCTTCGACTTTGCTGTCGATCAACGGCGTGATGGCGTCCAACTGCGCACGCACGCGTTTGTCCCGCACGTTACGGTCCAGCCTTCCCAGGGCGGATGCGATCAACGGTTTGGCGTTCAGGTAACCCGGCAGGAAATCCTCCCTGCGCGTTAACAGATAGCCACGCATGCTGGCGGCCGACTCGGCGAGCAGGGTGTGTACGGTCTGGATGTCGCCCTGTACCAACAGCACCCGGCGCACATCCTCTTCGGCTTGTGCCGTCTGGCGCTCGGTGATGTAGATCAGCACCAGGGACAGCAGCAGGATCACCAACGGTAGGGAAATAACCACCAGCGCCTTGCCGCGCAAAGGCAGATCGGCCCAGCGTCGTGCGTAAAAAAAGCTCATGGCGGTGTCACCAGGCCCAGCGCAATGCCCCGCACTGCGGCCTGAGTTCGGTCGGCGGCACCGAGCTTACCGATGACCCGTTCGACATGCGCCTTGGCGGTGCCTGCGGTAATGCCCAGAGCCTCACCGATTTCGCGGTTGCTCATACCATTGGCTACCAGCGCCAGTACCTGGCATTCACGGGCCGTCAGGTTTTCGGCATGCGCCGCGCCGCTGGCATTGCGGTCGGTCATGCGTCGCAACAGGCGTGCGCTGACTGAACTGTTGAGTGCCTCCTTACCACTGGCGACACGTTGCAGGGCATCGATCACTTCATCGCGGCTGGCGTCTTTGAGCAGGTAGCCCACGGCGCCGGCATTCATCGCGGCTTCGAGGTGGTCGGGGCTGTCGTCCATGGTGAAGATCACCACTTTCAGGGCCGGTAGGCGTTGCTGGAGAAGGCGTGCCGCGCCCAGGCCGTTAAGCACCGGCATGCGGATATCGAGGATGACGATGTCGGGCAGCAGGCGTTCGCACAGCTCCAGCGCTTGCTGGCCATCCTTGGCTTGGCCGACGACTTCGAATTGCGGATGTCCCGCCAGCAGGGCGACGAAACCGGTGCGCGTCACTTCATGGTCGTCTGCCAACACCAGACGCAGGACGTTTGTCATTGAGTGGCTCCTTCCAGATCACAGGGCACGGTAATGTTCAGTTGAGTGCCCGATTGCGCGCGGCTGATGCACGTCAGGCGACCGCCCAGCAGGTTGGCGCGTTCTTGCATGACCGCCAATCCCATGTGCCGGATGTCGCGGTTGTCGAGCGGTTGTTCGATGGCAAACCCTTGGCCGTCATCTTCTACGCGCAGCGAGGCGTGACCGGCGTGCAGCTCCAGCGCCAGGTCGACTTGACTGGCGTGGGCATGTTTAAGGATGTTGTTGATGCCTTCCTGGGCAATCCTGAACAGCGCGATTTCCACCTGACTGGGCAAGCGCGCTTCGCATCGTGCATGCCAGTACACGCGAATTCCGGCTTCACGCAGGCGATCAGCCTCTTTGTCGACGGCTTTGAGCAAACCAAAATCATCGAGCACGGTCGGGCGCAGACCGCCGATCAGTTGCCGGCCTTCCCCCACGCAATGCTGGGCCAGCTTCAGAATGGCCTGCAAGTCTTCGTCCAGCGTGCCTGGCAAGTTCGGGCAGCGCCCGGCAAACCCTTGCAGGCGTTGGTGCAACCCGGCGAGGGTTTGGGCCAGCCCGTCATGCAGGTCATAGGCTACGCGTTTGCGCTCGTCTTCCTGTGCCCGGAACAAGCGCTTGACCAGGTCGGACAGGCTGCGGTCCCGAGCCTTTAGGGTGGTCAGCAGTCGGTCGTTTTCAAGGTGCGCCGCCAGCAGGGTGGCGAGCAGTTGCAGCGATTCGATGTCTTCGTTGTCAGGGGCGCGGATGCTCACGCTGTTGGCCAGAATCAGGGCGCCAAAGGCATTGCCGTCGCCACCGCGCAAAGGCACCCGCAACACATTAGGCAGAACCGCTCCCGGTCGCTCCTGCCAATACGCTGCGCGCAGCGTGCTGTCGGTCTGGCGATCGAGGCTTAGCAGCCGCTCATGATCACCTTGGCTGGCAGTGGTTCTGATCCGCCCATCGGCGTCCCATTCCAGCAGGAGCGCGTGGTCCATCGCCAAAAAAGCACAGGCCCTTGCCAGCACTCGCTCGCGCATCTCGACGGGTGCCAGTTGGGTCAACTCTTGGCCGGTGTCCACCAATAGCCGCAGTCGCGCCGCGCGGCTTTGCAATTGCCGGTACTGGGTGCGAATGGCCAAGGCATTCCCTGGGTCGAGGGGAGGGTTTTGCATGGTACGGCTCCGGCGTCGAGACAGGCCCGCGGGTGCGCGGGAGCATCATTAAACCTTGTTAGCGGGGCAGGGCGCTATCTGCCGAATGGCATACGTCGATGATTCCGATTGGCCGATGCCGGGATGCTGGAGCGTTGGCAAAGTGTGCTCACGGATCAACACTGGAGCATCGTAATGAAATTGAAGACATCAGCCCTCGTCCTGTTTTTTGCCCTGACCGCCCCGTTGGCCTACGCCGAAGAGGCGACCCCGCACGTCTACCGCACCGTGGCGCAGCAGCCCGTTGATGTGAAAGACCGTGAAATTGCCGGCTTGTTTGACCGTTGGAACAGTGCGTTGCAGACCGGTAACGCCCAGTCGGTGGCCGATCTCTATGCGGCAGGTGCGGTGTTGCAGCCCACCGTGTCCAATCAGGTGCGAACCACGCCAGCACAGATCAAAAACTACTTTGAGCACTTCCTGGTCCTCAAGCCGGTAGGGCAGATCAACTACCGCGAAATCCGCCAACTGGGCAGCAACGTGGCCATGGACAGCGGCGTCTATACCTTTACCCTGACCGAAGCCACCGGCAAGAGCCGTCAAGTGCAGGCGCGCTACACCTTCATCTACGAGCTGGTCGACGGTCAGTGGAAGATTCTCAATCACCACTCTTCGGCGATGCCTGAAGCGCAGCCCAAGCACGCGGCGAAATGATCGCGGGCCGCCGCCCACCCCGCACCGCGCTGGCAAAGCGAGACGGGGTGAATGGCGCCGCTAGCGCAGGAGAAACACCGTCATCCCTATCAGTGCGCAGCCGATCAATACTTCAATCACCCCGCGCTTGAAGCGAAACAGCGCGATTGCGGCGACCAGCGCAATCAGCGCCGAGGGCCAGTCAAGGTGGCCGCTGAAGCCTTGGGGCCAGAGCACGTGGTAGCCGAAGAAACACGCAAGGTTGAGGATCACCCCGACCACCGCCGCGGTAATAGCGGTCAGTGGCGCCGTGAACTTCAGCTCGTTGTGCGTCGACTCCACTAGGGGGCCGCCGACGAGGATGAACAGGAACGACGGCAGGAAGGTGAACCACGTGACCAGCGTGGCGGCGAGCGCGCCGGCCAGGAACACATGGTCCGGGCCGAACACCTGATGCACGTAAGCCCCAATAAACCCAACGAACGCTACCACCATGATCAGCGGCCCTGGCGTCGTTTCGCCGAGCGCCAGGCCGTCGATCATTTGCGTCGGCGTCAACCAGCCAAAGTGATCGACTGCACCCTGATACACATAGGGCAGCACGGCGTAGGCCCCGCCAAACGTCAGCAGCGCCGCCTTGGTAAAGAACCAGCCCATCTGCGTCAGGGTGCCGCCCCAACCGTACAACGCGCAGAGAATGCCCATCGGTAATAGCCATAAAAGCGCACCGATGAGGGTCAGGCGCAGCAGTTTAAAACCACTGAACCGTGCATGTTCGGGTGTCGGGGTATCGTCATCGATCAACGCCGGACCGTATGATTTTTGCGTGGCGCTGTGGCCACCGGTTCTGAACTTTTCCGGCGCCAGGCGTCCGCCGAGGTAACCGATCAGCGCCGCGCCCAGGACAATCAGGGGGAACGCTACGTTGAAGGCGAAGATGGCGGTAAATGATGCAGCGGCTATTCCCCATAACCCGTTGTTCTTCAGGGCCCGAGAGCCGATTCGATGGGCGGCTTGCACCACGATGGCGGTCACCGCAGGCTTGATCCCATAAAACAGCCCCGCTACTACGGGCAGGTCACCCAGCGCGATGTACATCCAGGACAGCGCAATCAAGATGAACAGCGACGGCAGCACAAACAGCACACCGGCGATCACACCGCCCCAGGTCCGGTGCATCAGCCAGCCGATATAGGTGGCTAATTGTTGCGCCTCGGGGCCAGGGAGCAACATGCAGTAGTTAAGGGCGTGCAGGAAACGCCGTTCCGAAATCCAGCGGCGGCGTTCTACCAGCTCCTGATGCATGATCGAAATCTGCCCGGCCGGGCCGCCGAAACTGATGAAACCGAGCTTGAGCCAGAAGAGGAAGGCTTCGCGCAGGGGGATTGCCAGTGGCTTTGGTTGAGGCGGCTCTAGGGCGCAGGTCTTAGTGCTCAAGGGATTGTCCTTTTTCAGGTACCGGCGAGCGGCTAACCGTCACGGTGATGGGCCGGTTCAGGTCGCCGGCGATGAGCACACGCCATCGACTCTCGACGCCTACAGTGTTGGTGTTCCGCGAGCCTTGGCGTCCGTCTAAAGCCCAAGGCCGCCACCGACCGAGCACTGAATGGCGAGCCGTTAGGGCGTGCCAAACATGGCAGTCCAGTAAATCCCTGCATCGCTTTTCGGGTCCACCGCATAGGCTGCGCCCAACTCACGGAACTGTGGGTTCATCAAGTTGGCGCAGTGGCCGGGGCTCGACAGCCAGCCATCGACCACTTTGCGCACGGTGTCTTGCCCGGCGGCGATGTTCTCGCCGATCTGCTGGCCACTGTAGCCGGCAAGTTCGGCTCGGTCGCCCGGTGTACCGCCACTGCGGTCCTTGTGATCGAAATAGTTATTGTTGGCCATGTCGCGGCTGTGGCTTTCGGCTGCGGTCCCCAGCGTCGCGTTCCAGGCCAGCGGCGTAGTCGCGGCAAACGGTTGCCCGCCGCACTGGCGTGGTTGGCTGCGGGCTGCGTTGAGCAGATCGAGCAGTTTCTGGCCTTCGGCCTGAGCGTCGCCGAGGCGACTGCTGAGCAGCGGACGCGCGAGTACGATGCGCCATTCACGACCTTCACGGCTGACACCGACATCGATGAATTGCGGGTTCAGCACCACTTGGCAGAAGCTCTCCTGCACCGCCTGCATGGCCGACTGCGCATCGCGGGGACCGGAGAGGCTGATGGCCTGGACGTTGACCATCGGATAACCCACGCGGGCCATGGCCTGTTGCAAATCGCCGCTATTGCGGATGGGCAGCACCAGTCGCGGATCGGCGGCCAGTGGTGGCAACTCCGATGATGCTTGGCCGGCACAGCGCTGAACCTGGCTGCGGTACGTATTGATCGATTCAATCAATTGCGACTCATCGGTGGCCAGGGCTGTGGTCGCGGACACCCAGCCTGCGCAAATCGCGGCAAAACGCAAAACGGACGGTATGAAACGCATGGAAATCCCCCTTGAACTGACTGCGCCCATGATGCGCGATTTTACCCCCAGCGGGGCAATGCCTTTTTGCAGCGTGTGGCTTGTCGAAAGCACCGATTTGGCTACTACAATGACGCCGTGGTGCCAACCCGGCGCCTCCCTTGATGCCTAACCGAGTGTTACCGCCATGCGTTCAACGTGGATAGCAACCTGCCTCGCCATCAGCCTGTTTACCGCCGATGCCAGCGCCGATGACCAGGCGCAAAAAAAAGCAGTGGCGGTGGACAAGGCCCAGGTCCTGGAGCAAAAAGCCGCCGAAAAAGGCAGCGAGGCGCCGGTGGCCAAGAAGGCCGAGGCCATTACGCCTGCCGAAGTGCAGGCTGTCGACCCGGCAGGCCAAGCGCCGCTGGACGATGCGATTACCTGCCTGGCCCGCTCTATTTACTGGGAAGCCAAAGGCAAGGACACCGCTGACATGGAAGGTGTGGCCAATGTGGTCATGAACCGCTTGGGCCACGAAGGCTTTCCCGACACGGTGTGCGGGATCGTCAAGCAAGGCTCGGAAAAACATGCCTGCCAGTTTTCGTGGTGGTGCGACGGCCGTTCGGATGATGTCCAGGAAGCAGAGCCTTACGCGACAGCCAAGGAAGTCGCGCGCAAGGCGCTTAACAAACAGCTGCCGGATCGTACCCATGGCGCGATGTACTTCCATGACCGGAATGTGAACCCGGCGTGGGCCAAGGCGTACATCAAGACCGTCGAGATCGGCCGGTTTCTGTTTTATAAACCGCGTAACGGAGAGGCTAAATAGGCCCTCAGGCAGTCACGCTGTGTCAGCCCCCCGTTCATTCAGCCTCAGCTCTGCGCAGAGTCCACCCTGCGGCAGGTTGTAGAGTTTCAGGCTGCTGCCGATTTTGCGCACAATCATATCGACAATGGCCAAGCCCAGGCCGGCGCCGTTGGCGTTGCCTTGGCTGTAAAAGCGTTCGAGTAATTGCGAGTCCTGTTCATCGATGCCAGGCCCTGCATCCTCGACGCTGATGTACACCGCGCCTGAGGGTTGCGGGCGAATTAGCACGCGAACCTCACTGCCGGGTGGTGAAAAATTCAGCGCGTTGGTCACCAGGTTCTGCAAGGCAATGGCCACCGCCACCGGGTCGGTATTGATCGGGCAGTCAAGGTCGCCGTCGAGGAACAGTTCGACCTGCTTTTGCAGGGCCAGTGGGGTGAGTTCAGCCAGTTCTTCACGTATCAGCGCGGTCAATTCCACGACGTGAATATCAGGATTGTTCAGGTGCGGTTCGATCCGCGCCATGGTCAGCAACTGGCTGCCGATACGGGTGGCGCGGTCGACTCCGCTGACCAAAAACTCTAACGCCTCTGCGCGTTGCTGCGGCGTCCCGGCCTGCTGGGCGTTTTGTGCATGGATACGCAGAATCGCCAGCGGGGTGCGCAGTTCATGGGCGGCGTCGGCGATGAAACGACGTTCGCGTTCCAGTAATCGGTCGATCTGTGTCAGCAGGCCATTGAGGGCGGTTTGCATGGGTTCAAGGTCTGGGGGCAACGGCTGGAGTTGCAACGGTTGCAGCGCCGCGGTGTGACGGCCGCGGATGGCCTGAGCCATGGCGCGCAGTGGCTCCAGGCCCCAACCGATGGTCAGCCAGATCAGCGCCGCCAGCAACGGCACGCCGATCAGCGTCGGCCACAGGGTATGACGCACAATGCGCTGGATCAGGTCCTGACGAATATCGTCACGCTCGCCGACCCAGATCAGCAAATTCTGCTGCGGGTCGGCGAGCAGGAAGGCGCACCAGTCACGGCCGTTTTCCAGTAAATCGTGGGCGCCCAGGGTGGTGGGTGGGGCGTCGAGCACCGGCGCCTCGGCGGAACGAACCAGCAATGTTCCATCAGTGCGCCAGACCTGAAAGGTCAACCGGGTTTCATAAGGATGGGCCACTTCGCCATCGCCGACGCGGCTCATGGCCTGGTCGAAAGCCCGGTACAGACGGTCCCAGTCCGCTTCACCCGTGGTGCGTTGCGCCAGCACCCCTTGTAGCAACCTTGCGCTTTGCGCCAGTTGGGCGTCATACACCTCTTCGATTTCATGGTGGCTGTCGCGCAACGCGAACCAGCTGATCAGCACGGTGCCGATCATTACCAGCACCAACACCGGCACCAGAATCCGCGCACGGACTGACATCATGGCGTGAGCTCCATCACATAGCCCACCCCGCGCACGGTGCGGATCAGCTCTGCGCAGAGTTTTTTGCGCAGGTTGTGGATCAACACTTCCAGGGTGTTGCTCTCGACCCGGTCCTGCCAGCCATACAGCGCCCTGGACAAGCGTTCGCGGGTCACCACTTTGCCGGGGCGGGCTATCAGTTGATGCAGCAATTGATATTCCATGGGCGTGACGATCACCTCAAAGCCCCGGTAGCTGACTTGCTGGGTGGCCGGGTCGAGGCTGACGCCCGCGTGCTCCAGCAATGGTTGCGCCCGGCCCTGACTGCGGCGCAGCAGTGCGCGAACCCGGGCTTTGAGTTCTTCGACGTCGAACGGTTTGACCAGGTAGTCGTCGGCGCCGGCGTCAAGGCCGGCGATGCGTTCGGGGGTGCCATCGCGGGCGGTCAGGATCAGCACCGGCAGGTTGTGCTGTTCGGCGCGTAATTGCTGTAACAGTCCCAGCCCGTCCAGCCTTGGCAACCCGAGGTCGAGCAACAGCAGATCGAAGCTTTCGGTACGCAGGGCGTGCAATGCACTGATGCCGTCCTGCAACCAGTCAAGGGTATAGCCTTCGGCGCTAAGGGCCACACGAATGCCTTGGCCGAGGGCGCGGTCATCTTCGACGAGGAGCAGACGCATGACAGGTTCTCTGTAGGAAATCGGACGAGTGAGCGGCGGCATCATGCCGCCCAACGCGCTGGCCGGGCAGCCCTTGCTGCCTGTAAAGATGTAACGGTTCGTTGCCAACTAAGCTTGCATTAAGTTTGGTTTTGCACAGTAAGGCTTCTCTCATCACCCGAGCCTGTTTTCATGCGCACATTACTGCTGCTGTCTCTGATTGTCGCCAGTCCCCTGGCTGTCGCCGGTCCGCAATGCACCACCGCCGAACGCTCGCAATGGCAAGACCCGAAGGCTTTTGAGGCGCAACTCAAGGCTCAGGGTTATGAGGTTAGCAAGTTCAAAGTCACCGACGGTAACTGCTACGAGATTTATGGCTTCGACAAGGACAAGCGCAAGGTCGAGATCTACCACGACCCGGTGACAGGCAAGGCGGTGAAAACCGAGATCAAAGGTTAATGTCGACTGAATCCCTACGACTGTGGGACCCCGTGGTGCGGCTATTTCATCTGTCGATCGCGGGTGTTTTCGTGGCCAATTACTTCTTTAATGAAGCGGGCGGCACCTGGCATGTCTGGCTCGGTTATTACGCCGTGACCTGGTTGCTGGTGCGCAGCGTGTGGGGATTCATCGGGCCGCGCAGTGCTCGCTGGGTGGATTTCTGGCCGACGCCGGCCAGGCTCGGCGCGCACCTGCGGTCGCTGTTGGCCAGAAGACCGATGCACCGGCTGGGGCATTCGCCCCTCGGCGCATTGGTGATGATTACGATGATGCTGGTGTTGCTGACCCTCGGGCTCAGTGGCTGGGCCATGGAAGAGGTCGATGCCCTGTGGGGCGCCGACTGGCCGTTGCAGGTGCATGAAACGGCCGCCAACGTGTTGCTGGCGCTGGTGGGCCTGCACATTGCCGCTGCGCTGTTCGAAAGCCTTCAAGTGCGCGACAACCTGCCGTTGTCGATGCTCACCGGGCGTCGGCGGCGATTGCCGGATGACGTCGCGCAGTAAGGCGCCTTTATTTCGTTTGCCCCCCACTTGTCTTTGCATCGGGATTTTTATGCATGCGCTTTCCTTTCGCCTGATTTTTGTGTGCAGCAGTCTGTTACTGGGGGGGATCTTTCTCGCCGCTTGGCGCAGCCATCCGGACCATCAACTGTCGGGCTTTGCCCAAGCTCAACCCGCGCCCGAGAAGACGCTGCCGAGCGCCAAGCCCCAATTCAATAGCCGCTTTGTGTCCTCGGAACTGGATGATTTCGTGCATTCGTCGTCGGTCACCGCGTTGCCCAATGGTGACCTGATGGCTGCGTGGTTTGCCGGCTCTCGGGAGGGCGCTGCCGACGTGCAGGTGCGGACCGCCCGCTTTGACGCCAAGAGCGGCGAGTGGGGCGCCGAGCAGGTCCTCGCGACGCGTGCATCAACCCGTTCCGGCACCCAGCGCTATATTCGCAAGCTGGGCAACCCGGTGATCGCCCTGGCGCCGGATCAGCGTTTGTGGATGTTCTACGTCTCGGTCTCGGTGGGTGGCTGGGCCACCAGCGCGATCAACGTCATGGTCTCCGATGATTTGGGCCAGAACTGGTCTGCGCCCCGACAGTTGATCACCTCGCCGTTTTTTAACATCAGCACCTTGGTGCGTGCTGCACCGGTGTTTCATGCGGACGGCTCGATCGGTTTGCCGGTGTACCACGAGTTCATGGGCAAATTCGCCGAGTACCTGTACTTGAGCGCTGACGGTAACGTCATCGATAAATTCCGCATCAGCCGTGGCAAGTATTCCTTGCAGCCGACCATCGTGCCGTTGGATGAAAGGCGTGCCGTGGCCATGCTGCGTTATGCCGGTGACACCTATCATCGCGTTCTCGCCAGTCGCACCGAAGACGCGGGGCTGACCTGGAGCGAGCCGTATCCGCTGGAGCCGGCCAACCCCAACTCGTCGCTGGCGGCGATGGGCGCCGCAGATGGCGGTTTACTGGTGGCGCTCAACGATCTGCAGGACGGGCGCTTCAAGCTGAGCCTGTACCGCACCGATGCCAACCTCAAAGACTGGCGCACGGTTGTGGAATTGGACCAGTCTCCCGACCCGCTGGGGCAACCGTTTTCTCCGGAGGCCTACAAGGCAATCATCGGCGAGGGTTTTCGAGCCTCCAGCGGGGCGCAGCGCTTGCCACTGGAACAGCGCTTTTTGAGCAATCTCGATTACCGGGTGTGCAAACCCAAAGGCTGTGAGTTTGAGTACGAGTACCCGTATTTCGCCCGCAGCCCGGACGGCATGTACCACCTGGTTTACTCGTGGAATAACACGTTTATCAAACATGTCAGCTTCAACGATGCCTGGCTGGCGGAGCAACTCTGATGCTATCTCTCTGGCAAGCCCATTTGAGTTTTATCCTGCTCGGCTTTCTGTTGCTGAGCACGTTACGGTTCACCACGCCCTGGCGTCCCTGGCTGTTGCCGTTGCTGGCGCTGATCAGTTTCATACCGGTTGAGGGCCTGTCGCTGGCGGCCTATGTGCGCAGCGTCACCGACGACTTGGCCATCACCACGTTAGTGTTCATGGGCTGGGCATGTCTATTGCGTCTGGGGGTGGTGCGGCCCCTCAACGTCTTGCAGCGGGGCCAGGTACTTGGGCTGTTTGTGGTGTTCGCGTTGGTGTTGTACCCCGCGACCCTTGGCCTGACGTATGTCGATCCTTATCGCTGGGGTTTCAACCCGCGCCCGCTGATTGTGTGCATCGGCTTGTTGACACTGTTGCTGCTGTGGCTGCGTCACGCCTTGGGCGTGTGGATGCTGGCGGTTGCCACACTAGCGTTTGCCTTGCGGCTCAAGGCCTCGGAAAACTACTGGGACTACCTGATCGATCCGCTGTTGGCGGGGTACTGCCTGGTGGCCGGAGTCGGTTTACTGGCCCGCGTTGCCTGGCGTCGTATTCGCACTGCGCGCGGGGCGTTGAAACCTGCTGTTTAAGTGGCTGACCTGCTGGGCTGCCAACGACTGAAACACCACACCGAGGTAAACGATGGGCTGGTTGCAATCACGGCGTCTGCGCTACGGCGCGGGGGCGATAGGGCTGATGTTTTTGCTGTTCGTCATGCTCCGACTGATATTTGTGCTGGGGTTTTCCGGGATTGATCCCAGGGCGGTTGTCGATACTCCGTCGCTGTTGAAGACCCTGAGTATCGGTCTGCGTTTTGACCTGCGTCTGGCGGTATTGCTGATGCTGCCATTGGCGTTGCTGGCGTGGTTGCCGCGCTGGAATCTGACCCGCACCCCGTTGTTGCGCTGGGTGGCCAGGCTCTATCTATTGCTGGCCCTGAGCGTGGTGGGACTGGTGTATATCGTCGATTTCGGGCACTACGCCTACCTCGGTGTGCGGATCAATGCCACGGTGCTGCGTTACCTTGAAGACGCGCAAATTTCCCGGCAGATGGTCTGGCAGACCTACCCGGTGTTATGGATCGCGCTGGGTTGGCTGGCGGTAGTCGGGCTGTGGTTTTATGCGCTGGTGCGTCTGGAACGCTTGACCCTGGACCGCGCGCCAACACTGATTCGTCGGGTCTCGGTAGCCTTCGGCGCGGGGCTTGGGCTGGTGACCGTGTTGCTGGCGTTGCTGGGACGGGTCGACAACCTCAACCTGCAAAACCCGGTGCCGTTGCGCTGGAGCGATGCGTTCTTCTCCGGCGACAGCCAGATGGCGGCGGTGGGGCTCAATCCGGTTATTTTCCTGTACGACACGCTCAAGGTCGGACAGTCGCAATTCGATGAAGATCAAGTCCGCCAGCATTACCCGGCGGTGGCCAAGTACCTGGAGGTGAGCCAGCCTGATACGCAGACCTTGACGTTCGAACGCCAGCAAACCGTGCAGCCTTACCGGGTGGCGGGTGCGCGTGCGCCCAACGTGATCTTCGTCATGCTTGAGTCGTTGGGCACCAGCGCCGTCGGCGTTTATGGCAACCCGTTGAACCCGACGCCGAACCTTGATCGGCTGGCGAGCCAAAGCTGGTTCTTCAAGCATTTTTACGTCCCGGTCACTGGCACCGCCAAAACGGTCTGGGCCAGCATCACCGGGGTGCCCGACGTGACCCGTCAGGAGACTGCCACGCGTAATCCGCTGATCACTCGCCAGCACACATTGATCAATGCATTCGCTGACTATCAGAAGTTCTACATGATTGGTGGCAACGCCGGCTGGGCCAATATCAATGCGCTGATCCGGCAGAGTATCGACGGCGTGCAGCTCTATGAGGAAAGTGACTGGCGGGCGCCGCTGGTTGATGTGTGGGGCATTTCGGACCTGGACCTGTTCAAGGAGAGCGACCGGATTCTGCGTGCGGTGCCCAAAGACCGCCCGTTTTTTGCCTACCTGCAAACCTCCGGCAACCACCGTCCATTCACCATCCCCAAGGATAACGACGGCTTCGAGGTCAAGGATTTGTCGCTGGAACAGGTGCAGGCCGCCGGCTCGCGCAGTGTTGAGCAATACAACGCGGTGCGTTTGTTGGATTTCAACATTGGTCGCTTGATGCAGATCGCCAAGGACGGTGGTTACTACGACAACACGATTTTTGTGTTCTTCGGCGATCACAACACCCGCATCAGCCAGATCCCGCACATGCCGCCAGCCTTTGAACAGTTGGGCCTGGAAAGCAACCATGTGCCGCTGCTGATTCATGCCCCCGGCTTGTTGCAGCCCAAGGTGATCGAGGAAGCGGTGGGGCTGGCCGATGTGTTACCGACCGTGGCGGGCATGGCGGGCATGCCGTTCCGCAACGGCGCCATGGGGCGCGACGTCCAGCAGCCGGCGCCGGAGGGCGAGCGGGTGGTGCCGTTGGTGTTACGTGAAGGCACGTTTCCGCTGATCGGCGGCGTGACCCAAGACTACCTGTTGCAAATGCAACATGACGGCAGCTCGCCGACCTTGCACGACCTGGCGTCCAGCACACCGCTGGACGATGTGGCAGGACAGCATCCGCAGGAGTTTCAGCGTCTGTTGGAACTGACCCGGGGGCTGCATGAAAGTGCGCGGTTGATGCTGTATCGCAATGTTCGTTGAGGGGGCATGCCGCTACATTGAGGGCTTCGGGGTATTGAAGGGCCAGGTAATGAGATCGCCGGCAAACAGCGCAGCCCACACCAGTACCGGTTGCAGCGCCAGCCGAGGCCCGTGGTAGCCCCAGCCCAGTAGCACGCCGCCGACCGGTAGGTTCTCCAGTGCGTGCTTGATGTTTGCCGGAAACACGCACACGGCGTACAGGGCGAGCAGGATCCCCGCCAGTCGGCGCAGGCGCGGTGTCAGCAGGGCCACGGCCCCCAGCAGTTCACAGATGCCCGTGACGATCACAACCGCGTGAGGGTAAGGCACCCAGTCCGGGACGATGCTGACGAAACCGGCCGTGGCATAGAGGTGAAAGCCCCCTGCAACGAAGTAAAACAACGCGAGCGCTACACGCAGGACACTGCGCGCGCGCTCGACTTGGGTATTAAAACTGTGGTCACGGCGGGTGTCACGTGCCGCAGGCGGGGTGTCGGTCAAAGCAGTCTCCAGTGTCAGGAATCAATAGGCGCGCCAGTGTCCAGGCACCCACAACCATTGGTTGCCTCCCCAACGATAGTGACCCTCTACCCAGTGATAACCCGGCGCCGGCATGACCGGTACGACTTCGTAGCGTGGTGGCGGTCGGTGTGGATGTTGCGGAGCGATGATGCAGCCTGACAGCGTGACCGCCATAAGGCCTGCGATGAGCATAGTCTTGAATGTCTGCGGCATGGCTTGATTCCTTGTTTCAAACAGCGCCCGGTTGACGGGCCTACGTGGGTTAAACGGCTGGCGACGAATAATCCGTCGCCACGGGTCAGTTCTTGTTGGCGGCCCGTGGCTTTGCCTTGACGCCCCCGTACAGGGAGTCGGCCAGTGTTTGCCGTTCCTCGGCCGGCAGGGTGCTGGCGAATTTTGCGAGGCTGGCGTCTACCCGTGCGCGCAAGGTGAGGTCGGCCTCGCGGGCTTTACTTAACTGATTGTCCAGTGCCTCGCGATCCAGGGTCGGTGCCTGCAATTGGCGAATCACCTCAAGCCGGGCCTGGCGACTGTCGATAATCAGCGGCTGATTGTCGTCACGGGTCTGGCGCATCAACTGACGCAACTCCCGGCGTTTGGCGGGGGGCAGTTGGACCAGCACCTGGTGCAAGCCGTGCTGCGGCAGTGCCAGCTCGGGTTTAGGCTGGTTATGCCATTGATAAAGACCGCCGGCCACGCCGCCGATCAGGAACACATTGAGCACCAGCGATACCACCAAAACGGCTTTGAAATGCGGGGATGGCACAGTCACTGATCGATCTCCTCGGCGTTGATACTCAGGACGATGTCGGCATCGCTCTGCTCGAAAATATTGGGCAGCGCCTCGGATGAGGAGGGCAGCGGCAGGCTGATAGACATCACCAGCATGCCGGCCGCAATGCCTGCCAGGCCGGCGCCGACGAACCCGATGCTTGACAGCCACTCGCGATGTCGGCCCCAGAACGATGGTGCCCTGGCTTGCGGCGCCGACGCGACGATGCGGCGCACCAGCTCGGGCGTGGCGGCCGGCACGTGATGGCTGTCGAGCAGCGTGTCGAGCCAGCGTGCCTGCTCCAGTGCCTCGCGGACCTGAGGCTCACCTGCGCCAAGCAACGCCTGGGCCTGCACGCGCTCTGCCGATGGCCAGCGTTGCAGGTCGGCGCCATAGGCGTTGACCAAATGACTGAACCGTTCAGGTGTCATGGTTTTCCCCTCCGTAGGACCGTTTGGCCGTATGAGTCGGCAAGGTGATTGCGCAGGTTGCGCCGTGCGCGCGATAACAGGCTTTCCAGTGCTTCGACCGTAATGTTCATCAGCGCCGCCGCCTCGACATTCGACAATTGCTGGTAGTACTGCAACACGATGGCTTCGCGTTGACGCTCAGGCAATGCGGCGAGGGCGGCGGCCATGTGTTCGCCCTGGGCACTGGCTTCCAGTTGTTCATCCGGCAACGGCGCCGTGTCTGCCGGTTCTGGCAATTCATCGAGCACCGACAGCGGTTGCTCCTTGCGTCGGCGTAAACGGTCGTAGCACAGATTGAGCACCACCCGGTGCAGCCAGGTATCAAACCGTGCCTGCTCGTTGCGCCAGTGCGCAGCCTGTTTCCAGATGCGCAAAAAGCTTTCCTGGGCCACGTCTTTGGCCTCATCGGCATCGCCCAGCAAACGACTGGCCAGCGCCAGCAAACGGGGCAGCTTGCGCGACACCATCTCGTTGACGGCCTTTGCTTCGTTGTTGCCAATGCGGGCCAGCAACTCCACGTCCGGATCAGTTTCTTTCAAATGGCAGGTCTCGGTCCGGTGACAGGGTCAGGTTGTGCGCAATGGGCAAGGAGCAGGGCGGCGCCCGTTTCCTTGCCGTGCTGTCCGTAGGCTCAACGAGTCCAATGCCCTTCGATCCAGTACCAGTTTGGCCCACGCGCCTGCCAGTGCCCTGGCTTCCAGCGTGCGCCGTGCATCACCGGTTGCCAATGACCCGGTTCCCAGGCATAGCCGCGACCCTCCCAGCGCCAGTGACCGTTATCCCAGGCGTAGCCTGGACGTGGCCCCGGCGCCATCTCCATACGCATGGGTGGAGGCGCCTCGCGAATGATGATTTCGGTCTGCGCAAAAACCGGCGTACTCGCCAGCGCGGCGAGCGCCAAGGGAACGAGCAGAAGATGCCGCAAGTTGATCAGGGGGCGCATAACGTTCATGACAACTCCTCAAGGCTCGCATCTGAAAGTGAATGCAGCTGATGAGTTGAACGTTAGAGGGGGAAAAGATCCGTCGCGGCAAAATGAAATTATTTTCAGGGTGGGAGGCGTGGCATTGGTTGCTTTAGAAAAGATCATCAAGGCGCGACGGATTTACCACGCGGCGCCGTTCAATCAGTAACCGGCAGCGATTATGACCTGTCGCACGTCACTGACCCATGAGGATTCAACCATGTCCCGCTCGCTGAAGTTAATCGCCTGTGCTGTTGTGTTGCTGACCTTGAACGGGTGTGTGTTCTATGGCCACCCGCACCCTTGCTGCTGGCGCTATGGCTACGGTTATGGCTATGGGTATCGGCGGTAAGGATCCGCAAGGGCCGCGCTGACAGGGCGTTAAGGTGTGAACCCTGTGAACGGGCGCTGGGGGACGCCCGTTCACGCTCAGGCTCAGAGATTCTGGCTGAGGAAGGTCAATGTGTTGCCGTGGGCCTCGACCGAAGCGCGCTGGTTGTAGCTGCTGCGATGCGAGCAGTTGAAACCATGTTCGGCCCCTGGATACACCTCGATATCCACGTTGTCGTTGTGTGCGAAACGTTCGGTGATTTGCTCCACGGCGTCCATTGGGATGTGGCTGTCCTGATCGCCGAAGTGCATCAGCATCGGCACCTTGATGTCATCGGCGCGTTGCAGTTGGTTCTGGATGCCACCCCCGTAGTAGGCAACTGCTACATCCACCAAGCCGTTGGCGGCGGTGTGGTAGGAGAGCATGCCGCCGAAGCAATAACCGATGGCGGCGACGCCGCCCTCCAGGCCGGGTTGGGCCTTAAGCGCGTCGATGGCCAGCTTGACGTCTGTTTGGGCCTTGCCGACATCGGTGGCGTTCATCAACTCGACGGCGCGTTTCCAGCCGGCTTCGTCGTAGCCCAGCTCGATGCGCGGACCGCTGCGCCAGAATAGGTCCGGAACGATCACGAAATAGCCATCGGCGGCATATTGCTCGGCGACTGAACGGATGTGCTCGTTGACGCCAAAGATTTCCTGAATCAGGACGATTCCTGGCCCCTTGCGGGTATGAGGAGTCGCCAGGTAGGCGCCGAATGTTCCGTCGGCGCTTTCAATGTCGATCCACTGGGTGGTTACGCTCATGGTGGCTCCAGTCTTGGCAAGTGAAGTCGGTAGATAACCTGTCGCGGCAATCGTTCAATGGGCCCGTCGCCGTCTCGATGAACAGCCCCCGGGGCCTGCCAACAACCCTGAGGCCGCGAGCCGGTTCGCGCAATGTTGTCAGATCAGTGGCATTGCCCTGCAAAACTGTGATTCGCCGCGCGCCAGTGGCGTCTAGCGTCAGTGACCCCGCAATCCCATGGGGCGAGACTTCGGAGCCCGGCATGCAAGCGCTGTTGAGCGAGATCCTTGACGCAGTTCGGCCCCTGATCGGTCAGGGTAAGGTGGCGGATTACATTCCCGCCCTCGGTACGGTGCCGGCCGATCAACTGGGCATTGCCGTCTACGGCAACGACGGCGAACTGTATTGCGCCGGCGATGCGCACACGCTGTTCTCGGTGCAGAGTATTTCCAAGGTGTTCAGCCTGGTGCAGGCCATCGACCATTCTGGCGAAACCATCTGGGAACGTCTGGGCCATGAGCCGTCCGGCCAGCCGTTCAACTCCCTGGTGCAGTTGGAGTTCGAGCGCGGCCGCCCGCGTAACCCGTTCATCAATGCCGGCGCGCTGGTGATCTGCGACATCAATCAGTCACGCTTCGCTGCGCCGGCGCTGTCGATGCGTGATTTTGTCCGGCGCTTATCCGGTAACCCGCAAGTGATGGTGGACGGCAAAGTCGCCGAATCCGAATACCAGCACCGTGCGCGCAACGCCGCCATGGCCTATTTGATGCAGTCCTTCGGTAATTTCCATAACGACGTCGAAGCGGTGCTGCGCAGCTATTTCAGTCACTGCGCCTTGCGCATGAGCTGTGTGGACCTGGCACGGGCGTTCTGCTTCCTGGCCAACGACGGTTTCTGCAAACACAGCGGCGAGCAGATACTCACCGCCCGCCAGACCCAGCAAGTCAATTCGATCATGGCCACCAGCGGCTTGTACGATGAGGCCGGCAACTTTGCCTACCGTGTCGGCCTGCCAGGCAAGAGCGGCGTCGGTGGCGGGATTGTCGCGGTGGTGCCGGGCCAGTTCACGGTGTGCGTCTGGTCACCGGAGCTGAATACCGCCGGCAACTCGCTGGCGGGCATGGCGGCGCTGGAGTTGTTGAGCCAACGGATTGGCTGGTCGGTGTTCTAAGGTCCGGTGTCAGTAATGACGCTCCGGGGATTTTCCTATACATTTTCCGCCCGCCCACTGCACGGTGAAACCGCTTCATGTCCCTAACGCTCGAACGTCTCGTTGCCGGCACGCCCATCCCGTTCGCGGGCAATCGTGTCACCGTGGTCAGCCCCGAGCTGGCGGCACGCTTCCAGCCGGGGGACCATCTGCTGGTGGAGCAGGTCAGCGGCGAGTTGTTGTTGATTCCGGTGGCTGACCAGCGAGCGGCGGCGGTCGCCATCGAACGTGCTGAAGTGGCGTTCACCGCGCTGTCGGCGGTGTCGGATCAGGCGATCAGCGATTTCTTCGACCGCTTTGCCCAGCGCCTCGAACACCCTGACGCCTGGGCCTTGATCGAGGCCGCAAACCTGGCCGACATCGAACGCGCCAAGTCCCGTGGACGTTCCACTACCCGGCTGCTGGCCGATGAACGCATGCGCCGCGACATGATTGCAGGGCTGCGTGCCTGGCGCGATGCGTCAGCGACGCGCGGCAAGGTGATCAGCAGCGTTGAGCACGACGGTTGGAAGGTCGAGCAAGTGGTGTCGCCGCTGGGCATCGTCGCCTTCGTCTTCGAAGGCCGGCCAAATGTTTTCGCCGACGCGGCCGGGGTGCTGCGCACGGGCAACACCGCCGTATTGCGCATTGGCAGCGATGCACTGGGCACCGCCCAGGCAATCGTTACGCATGCACTGAACCCGGCGCTGGCCGACGCCGGTTTGCCGGCCGGCGCGGTGTCGCTGGTTGAAAGCGTCAATCACGCCGCCGGTTGGGCAATGTTCGCCGACCGCCGCTTGTCGCTGGCGGTGGCTCGGGGTTCGGGTCGCGCGGTCAGTCAGCTCGGTAGCATTGCTCAACAGGCCGGCACCGCTGTCAGCCTGCACGGCACCGGGGGGGCCTGGCTGATTGCCGACAAGGACGCAGACGCTCAGCGCTTTGCCGCCGTGGTGCGTAACTCCTTGGACCGCAAGGTCTGTAACACCCTGAACGTGTGCCTGATCCAGCGCGAGCGCGCCCACGCGTTGGTGCCGCTGTTTCTCGATGCGCTGCAACAGGCGGGAGCGGCCAGGGGCCAAGGCTGCAAATTGCACATTGTCGAGGGCAGCGAGTCGTACTTGCCGGCCGCTTGGCAGACCGCCACCGTCGAGGTGTATCGCGCCGAGGGCCTTGTGACTGAAGCGATGGCCGAAGCGCTGTCCGAAGACCAGTTGGGCCGCGAGTGGGAGTGGGAAGAAACCCCGGAAGTGAGCCTGAAAATCGTCGACGACCTGGACCAGGCCATCAGCTTGTTCAACCGCTATAGTCCGCAGTTCACCGTATCGCTGATCAGCGAAGATGCGCAGGCTCAGGCGCGGTTTTACAACGCGGTCAACGCGCCCTTTGTGGGCGACGGGATAACCCGTTGGGTCGATGGCCAATACGCACTGAACAAACCGGAACTGGGGCTTTCGAACTGGGAGAGTGGGCGGCTGTTTGCCCGCAGCGCGATTCTCTCGGGGGACGGTGTATTCACCATCCGCAGCCGCATGACCCAGACGGACCTGGGCGTCAAACGCTGAGTTGCCCGGCGCAGCGGCCGTGTGAGTAGCGGTCGGTGCGTGCGGCTATCGGGCAAATTTTTTCGCACCGACCACGCAAAGGATCACTGCCACGGTGACCCCCAGCATGCCCAGACTGACCGTTTCGTGAAGCAGCGTGGCCGCTAGTGCCAAACCAAAAAACGGCTGTAGAAGCTGAAGCTGTCCAACAGCGGCAATGCCGCCTTGGGCCAGTCCGCGATACCAGAAAATGAAGCCGATCAGCATGCTGAACAGCGACACGTAAGCCAGGCTCAACCACGCGGGCGTGGTGACGGCTGAAAATGAGCTGGGCATGAGCAACCCGGTCAGAGTTGCCGTCACCGGCAGCGACATCAGCAACGCCCAACTGATCACCTGCCAGCCCCCCAGCGTTCTGGACAGCGTGGCCCCTTCGGCATAACCGAGCCCACAGACAATCACGGCCAACAGCATCAGCAGGTCTCCCTGGGCAGAGGCGGTCAGCCCCTGTGTCACGGCGAACCCCATCACGATCACACTGCCCAGGATCGAAAATAACCAGAACACCGGCTGCGGACGCTCGCCACCGCGCAAGACCCCGAACACCGCCGTTGCCAAGGGCAGCATGCCAAGAAAGACGATGGAATGCGCCGACGTCACGTACTGCAACGCGAGCGCAGTCAGTAACGGAAACCCGACCACCACCCCCAGCGCCACGACGAGCAACGGCCCAAACTGATGGCACGCAGGGCGTTTTTGCTTGAACAGCAACAGCAGGCACAGCGCGAGCACGCCGGCGATGGTCGCGCGGGCGACGGTCAGGAACACGGGGTTGAACGCTTGGACCGCCACCCGCGTAGCGGGCAATGAGCCGCTGAAAATCAGTACGCCGATGAAGCCGTTGATCCATCCGCTCGCACTCGTTTGCGGCAGCGGGTTTTGCGGGTTCGATGTACGGTCCATTCAGGATCACACTCCATGCAAGCGGCTTGAAAGCGGGGGTTGCGTGAAGCGCATGCTATGGCCGACTATCAAGACAATCAAAAAATTGTCATGGATACATCTCGCGATGCCACGTTCTCGCTACAAGTCGTTGGTGGACACGTTTGCAGCCGATATCCGCGCTGGGCGGTTGCCGCCAGGCACACGCTTGCCGACTCATCGTCAGTTGGCCGCCACAGAGGGGCTGGCGCTGGTCACGGCCAGTCGGGTCTATGCCGAGCTGGAGGCCATGGGCCTGGTCAGTGGGGAAACGGGGCGGGGCACGTTCGTCAGGGAGACGTCCCTGCCTCCCGGTCAGGGCATCGACCAGCCCCTCGTCGCGGCGGGGATGATGGACCTCAACTTCAACTACCCCTCGTTGCCCGGCCAGGCCGATCTATTGCGCCAAGCCTTGCGCCAACTCGCGCTGTCCGGTGATCTGGAATCGCTGCTGCGTTATCAACCCCACAGTGGACGGATGCATGAGCGCGCTTGCGTGGCGCGTCATTTGCGTACACACGGGCTGACGGTGCAGGCCGAACAGGTGCTGATTGTCAGCGGTGCCCAGCATGGTCTGGCGGTGACCTTGATGGCGTTGCTGCAACCGGGTGACGTGATCGCTGCCGATGCGTTGACGTACCCAGGGTTCAAAGTGCTGGCCGAAGCATTGCGTCTTGAAGTAGTGCCTATTCCCGCCACGGACACGGGTCCTGACCTTGAGGCGCTTCAAACGCTGTGCCGAAACCGCTCGGTGCGCGCGGTCTACAGCATGCCGACGCTGCATAACCCGTTGGGCTGGGTCATGCCGTGCGGCCAGCGCGAGCAACTTGTGTCGATTGCGCGTGCGCATGATCTGCTGATCATCGAGGACGCGGCCTACGCCTTTCTGGCGCAAGCGCCGCCAGCACCGTTGGCGCAGCGGGCGCCAGAAAGGACGGTGTATGTGTCGGGGTTGTCGAAGAGTGTCGCCACCGGTTTGCGCGTTGGATTTGTGGCCGCGCCGTTGCAAAAAGTCCCGGCGCTCGAACGCACGATTAGGGCAACGACCTGGAACACCCCAGGGGTGATGACGGCCCTGGCCTGTGCCTGGCTGGAGGATGGAACCGTGAGCCTGCTCGAAGCGCAGAAACGTGTGGACGCGCAGGCCCGGCAGGCGTTGGTCGATGAGGTGTTGGCAGGCTTGCACTGCGTTCGTCATCCCAATTCGTACTTCGTCTGGTTGCCGTTGCCGGAAGAGGCGCGGGCCGACCAGATCGCCATGGCGTTGCTGCGCGAGCAGGTCTCGGTCTCGACAGCCGAACCGTTTGCGACCTCGGTCCAGATACCCCATGCGCTCCGATTGGCGCTGGGGTCAGTGGATCTGCATGCGTTGCGAGACGCGCTGCTGAAAGTGAAGCAAGTGGTCGGTGCTTATGCTTAACGTTGTTCAGGCGGCATTCATCGTTTTGGCCTGCACGGCGCAGGTCGTCGGGTGTTCAGACAGGGACAGGAAGCGGCGGCTGTCGGCATCCAGTGCGACGATCGAACCGGACTCGATGTCATAGACCCAGCCATGCAGGTTCAGCAGACCTTTTTCCTGGGCCAGTCGCACGCTGGGGTGGGTCTGGATGTTGGCCAGTTGGGCAATCACGTTTTCGCGCACCATTGAACTGACCTTGGCCGCTGGGTCGGCGTGTGTGCGAGATTCATTGATGACCTTGGCCGATTCGGCGTGTTGCAACCAGCCGCTGACCGCGGGCAGGTGATCCATGCACTTGCACGCGGCGACGGCGGTCATGGCGCCACAGTCCGAATGGCCGCAGATCACGATGTCGGTCACACCCAGTACGGCGACGGCGTATTCCACAGTGGCCGAGACCCCGCCGGGGTGCGGGCTGTAGGACGGCACAATGTTGCCGGCATTGCGGATCACGAACAGTTCACCCGGCTCTTGCTGTGTCAGCAGTTCGGGCACCACACGGCTGTCGGAACAGGTGATGAACAAGGTGCCGGGGTGCTGGGTGGTGGCCAAATGTTTGAACAGGTCGATACGTTGCGCAAAGGCTTCGTTCTGGAACTTCAAAAAACCGTCGATAAGCGCTTTCAAGGTGGTTTCCTCCTGTGAGTGGACCCGCACCAGACGTGCGGGCCGTTAACCGGTACTGCGTTAGAAAGGGCGCAGTGGCAGGAACTTACCGTCCAGGGTAATCACGGCGCGGGAGCCACCTTCTGGATCTTCGACTTTCTTGATGTCCAGCTTGAAGTTGATCGCGCTGATGATGCCGTCGCCGAACTGCTCATGGACCAGGGCTTTGAGCGTGGTCCCGTAAATCTGAATCATCTCGTAGAAACGGTAGATGGTCGGGTCGGTTGGCACTCCCGAGAGGCTGCCACGCAGCGGGATGATTTGCAGGCGGGCGATGCTTTCGGCGTCCAGTTCGAGTTTCTCGCCGATGATGTGGGCGGCGGCTTCCGGCAATGGGTGCTGGCCGAGCAAGGCGGCGGTGACATACGCCAAGCTAAGGCCGGTGCCATCGCTCAGGTCCTGCCATGACAGGTTTTTGCGGGCCTTGGCATCGAGAACTGATGCCGTCAGGGCCAGACTGGCGTCGTTGTAAGCGTGGGACTGCTGCATGGTGTGACTCCTATCGGTTTGGGCTGTTACTGGGTCTGGAGCCATCTTCTGCCGAACGATCCATAACGTCCAAGATCGATATACAATGCCGCGCATAAGTACAGCCTATAGATGGTGTTACCCATGCTGCTCCGACATTTACGCTATTTGCTGGCGGTTGCCGATCACGGTGGCTTCACTCGGGCTGCCGAGGCGTTGCATGTCTCGCAGCCGACCCTTTCGCAGCAAATTCGGCAGTTGGAAGAAACGCTGGGTGTGAGTCTGTTCGACCGCACATCGCGCACGGTCAAGCCGACTGACGCGGGACAGGCCTATATCGACTGCGCGCGCCGGGTGCTGGTGGAGCTGGAGGCGGGCAAGCGCGCGGTGCATGACGTGAAGGACTTGTCCCGTGGCACGCTGCGGCTGGCCATGACGCCGACGTTCATGGCTTATCTGGTAGGACCGCTGGTACGTGATTACGTGGCGCGGTATCCAAATATTCATCTACAGATTTTCGAGCTGTCGATGGACGACATCGAAGCGGGGCTGGCGGAGGATTCGCTGGACATCGCGATTGCCTTTACCCCGGTGAGAAACCCCGACATCGAGTGCATTCCTGCGTTTGTCGAAACATTGGGGCTTATGGTCGGGCGTGATCATCCGCTGTTCGAGCATCAGGGTGCGCTGTTGCCGAGCGACGTGGCGCAGTTGGCGTTCGCGTTGCTGGCACCCGACTTCATCACGCGGTCATCGGTCGACGCCTACTTTCGGCAGCAGAACATCACGCCTAACGTGGTGATCGAGGTGAACTCGGTGAGTACCTTGCTCGAGGTCATTGGTCATACGCCGATTGCCACCATCCTCCCTGAGCCCATTGCCACTGAGGAGCGCGGCCTGCGCAAGATTCCCTTGCAGGGCGAAGCCCCACGACGCGGCGCGGCGTTGCTCCGCAGGAAGAACAACTACCACAGCGCGGCGGCGCTGGCGTTTGTGGCATTGGTATTGGGCCTGCCAAGCCCCTAGTCACGCTCGCTCCACGCTGTGTTGGCGGCTGAAAGTGCTGCTCAGCGCGGCATGTACCCCAACTGCCAACGCCGAGGGATTTTCAGTGACAGCACACCCACCGTGCCGGCCAGCAGGCCGCTGACAAACAAGGCCTTGAGCCCCAAGTGGTGTTCGAGTAAGGCGCCGAGGACCGCGCCGGCGAACATACCGGTCCAGGGAATCAGCTGGACACGCCAGCCGTTGCGCCGCTCGCCGAGCATCCAGCGCCCCAGTCCTCGACCAAAGCGCGACAGCGCCCCGGTGACGTAGGTCAGGCCGACAGGAAGACCGTTCACTTCCTCCACCGCCGCATTGAGCATGCCCATGGCAATGATCGCCGCCAGCAGCGCGGGCAGCTGTTCTTCGTAGGGCCAAGCGGCAGCGCCGCAGAGCAGCATCGCGATGCACAGCAACAACGGCAGCGCGCGGCGTCTGCCGACACGACTGACAACAATACCCAGCGCATTGCCGACGATGAAGGTGGCCACCAGGATCAGCAGCCGAAGCGTCAGCCCCAGGTTGCCATCGCTGATGGCCACGGCCAGACGCGTGGTGTTGCCGCTCATGAACGACACGAAGTCACCGCTGGCCATGAAACCGATGGCATCGGTCATGCCGGCGAGCACCGAGAGGGTGGCCACCAGCGACAGGCCGATGCGTCCGCGCCACTTATGAAGATGGGCGTGCCCCGCAGAGGCCTGGGTACTGGAAGAAGGCAGCATCAGCTAAGGCATCCTTGAGCGGCAAATGGGGGTTACTTACTCAACCCATATAACTCGCAATATTCCAGCCAGTCCATGCCGGCCATTTCCGCCACTTCCTTATGCACTTCCCGCCGTTGCATCTGGTAGTCCTCTGACGTCGACGCGGTCAGTTGCAGGGTCAACTCCCAGGCAAACAAGCCGAGGCGTTCAGCCTCGGTCTCGAAGGCTTCATGCAAGCGTTCGTCGCGGTACTGCTCCGGGGTCTCGCCCTTGGCCTGAGCCTGCAACGGGTTGAGGTTATCGAGCTCGCTGCGCAGTTCGGGACGCTCATCGAGAAACTTCTTCAGCGCCTGTTCATGTTGTTGTTCGGTGGCTGCCATGGTCGCCCCTTGAGGGTCAGGTTACGAAGATTGCTTCTTGCTGGCTTTGGCTGCGGCGGCCAGGCACTCAAGGGCAAACTGCTCGGTGTAGGTCATCTGGATCGGCGTGGTTTCGCCTTTGACGGTGCGTTCGCCCTCCAGAATGTAACGAATCCGCTTGTCGGTGACACCGATTCGCTTGGCGATCCAGGACGGTGTCTGACCGATCTGGCTGATCAGCTTGTCGGCATATTCAGCAGTCGGTTTGTAAAATTCGGCGTTGGGTGTCATGGCGTTTCCAGAAAAATGAGCCCGAAAAAATGGGCGAAGCGGCATTAATGGCGCGATAGGGTGCGCGAATCGCCACCCTGTGTCGCGTTATAAATGAAGTAAAGCAGAACGGAACGTCACCCTACGGTGATACAGTCCGCTTTTTTATTGATGAGCGAACACAATGCGAAGGCTGATGGTAGCGCTGGCAGCAACCGTGCTGGCGGGATGCGCGGGCTCGGTGATGGACAACTCCCGTACCCAAACCCCTTATAAGATCCTGAGCTCCGAAAAACCGGAAAAGCTCGTTGCCCAGTGCGTGCAATTCGCCTGGCAGGATGAAGCCGTGTTCGGCGTAGACGCTGGCGCATATTTGCAGCCGGGTAAGAAGGGCGGTTCTACGGTCTACACGCGGTCAGCGGAGTCGTTCGTGGACGTGAGCAGCAATGCTTCCGGCACGGTATTGAGTTACTACGCGCAGCATGATGACTTTGTGGCCAAGCGCCGATTGGCGGCGCTGGCGACCTGTTTGTAAGCTCGCCGCAATACCCCCGTACAAGCTACCTGACGGGCGATAGCGGCTAATGACCGACGCTAACGCTGACGCGAGCACGTTCACGCTAGGGCATCAGGCGCTTCTGAAAGAAGAACCGCTTATGCCCCGGCGGGTAATCGGCGATGTGGCCTAATTCGCTGTAGCCGTGCTTTTTGTAAAACTGCGGCGCCTGAAAGTCGAAGGTGTCGAGCCAGATCCCCACGCATTCTTTCTCGCGCGCCAGGTCTTCGGCCATGCGCATCAGCTTCGAGCCTAACCCCTGTCCCCGGCCTTGTTCCGGCACGGACAGCAACTCGATGAACAACCACCGGTAAAACAGCCGACCGTAAAGCCCGCCGAGGATTTCGCCGTGGTCGTCGCGCACCAGCAGCGCAACTTTCTCCGACTCTGAATCTCCGGCCTTGGCGGCGTTGTAGGCCAATAGCGGCGTCAGAATGGCTTGGCGCTCCTCGTCCGTGGGGTTTATCGAGCGTTCGATATGCAAGGTCATGACTACATCCTTATGGCGGTGAGCCAAGAGACTATCTGGCTCGTCGAACTTGTTCCATCTCCCCCACAGCGGTGGAACCGCCGCTGGCGCGCAGATGTCTAGCTTTTGGAGTGTTATTCCAAAACCCGGCCAAGAGGAGCGCCCATGAACATTTTTGAAGCCTTGCGTGAAAGTCACGATCGCCAGCGCGGCTACGCCGATGCATTGATCCAGACCAGCGGCGACACTGCTGAGCGGGCAGCGGCTTACAAACAACTCAAATCCGAACTTCAGGCCCACGAAACGGCGGAAGAGCGGCACTTCTATATCCCGTTGATGGCCTTCGACAATGGCGTCGATCTCAGCCGCCACGCCATCTCTGAACACCATGAAATGGACGAAATGATGGAGGCCCTGGACGAGACCGAGATGTCCAGCCCTGCTTGGCTGGCGACTGCGAAAAAGCTGGCCGAGAAGGTCCATCATCACCTCAAGGAAGAAGAGCAGAAGTTTTTCCAGATGGCCGGAAAACTGCTCGACGACACGCAAAAAGAGCAGCTCGCGGGCCGCTATGAGCGGGAATTCAAGGCGCAACTTGTCTAGGCGTGAAATGCCTGAATTGTTACTTTGAGCTGTAATACTTTTACGACAGTCAAAGTAGGTCTTTGCGTAAGAGCTGGTTATGCAGCCAGTGTTTTTGGGCGGTTGGCTGCGTACACCTCGGCCAGCTCTGTAAAGGGGGTCGATGGACAAAAAAAGTAGCTCCGCTAGGTTAAAGGTCTCTCCTCAGGAAGGAGAGTTCTTAAATCAACGGAGTGAAAAAATGAACGCACCACAGGCTCAAACGCAACTTCGACACGGACGTGTCACCTCCCCAGCCAGCCGCGGTTCTGTCGCTGTCGAGCAAGGGTTATTGGGTAATTGGCAAGTCAACGAAATGGAAGGTGGCAAGAACTTCCCGTCGCTGACTGCCGGCCCATTCCCGTCGCCGTATCAAACCGACAGCGACAGCGTCGTCCCCCCCACCGATGGTCACATTCTCAGCGGCGGCAAGGTCGATGAACGTGACTGCATCAACTTCACCAACGAGGAGTTGAGCAAAAAACTGGGGCGTCCCTTCACTTGGCCGCTGCTGAACGTTACCCCCGGCCAAGTCTTCAGCGTCACCTGGGAATACACCGCACCGCACGTCACCCGTGGCTACCGCTGGCTCATCACCAAAGATGGCTGGGATTCGAAACAGCGCATCAGCCGAGCGCAGCTGGAAGCCAAACCATTCGCCGAGGACTTCTACGCCTACGTCCCGTATTACAGCCACTCGGCTGAGATGAAGGCCAAGGTCAACCACGAAGTGACCTTGCCGGCGAGCAAAAAGGGCCATCACGTGATTGTGCTGATGTGGATAGTGGCCAACACCGGCAACGCCTTTTATCAAGCGTTCGACGTCGACTTCAAGTAAGTCTGCGCCCTTTAACCCAACACGTTCTGAAGGAATAGAACATGACAACGTTCGACTTTACGTTATTGAAATCTCCAGCAAGCGATGCGGCATCGTTAATGCCTAGCCTTGCCGGAAAAAAAATCCTCATGGGTTTTTGGCACAACTGGCCGGCGGGTCCGAGTGACGGTTATCAGCGTGGCCAATTCGCCAACATGAACCTGGCCGATGTGCCCAAGGAATACAACGTGGTGGCCGTGGCCTTCATGAAAGGCAACGGCATCCCGACCTTCAAGCCCTACAACCTGTCCGACGCCGAATTCCGCCGTCAAGTGGGCGTGCTGAACAGTCAGGGCAGGGCAGTGCTGATTTCCCTGGGGGGCGCCGATGCGCATATCGAGTTGCACAAAGGCAACGAACAGCCACTGGCCAACGAAATCATTCGTTTGGTGGAAACCTACGGCTTCGATGGTCTGGACATCGATCTTGAGCAGAGTGCGATTGATTTCGCCGACAACAAGAGCGTCCTGCCTGCGGCGCTGAAGCTGGTCAAAGACCATTACGCCGGCGAAGGGAAACACTTCATCATCAGCATGGCCCCGGAATTTCCTTACTTGACCTCCGCGGGCAAATACGTCGTTTACATCCAGGCGTTGGAAGGCTATTACGACTTCATTGCTGCGCAGTATTACAACCAGGGCGGCGACGGGGTCTGGGTGCAGGAAGTCAATAATGGCAACGGTGCCTGGATCGCGCAGAACAACGACGCGATGAAGGAGGACTTTCTGTTTTACCTGACCGAAAGTTTGGTGAGTGGTACTCGTGGCTTCACCAAAATCCCGGCAGACAAGTTCGTTATCGGTTTACCCGCTAACGTTGATGCGGCAGCCACGGGGTATGTGATCAACCCGCAGGCCGTGCTGAATGCCTTTAAGCGTCTGGACGCCAAAGGTTTGTCCATCAAAGGGCTGATGACGTGGTCGGTGAATTGGGACAACGGCGTCAACAAGGACCGTGTTCCCTACACGTGGGAGTTCAGTCGTCGTTATGGACCGTTGATCAACGCAGCCTCGCTGTCTTCCAACGAACACCGCGCAGCGACTCCTGAAGTCGCCAACCCGCAGTAAAAAACAAGCCCGGCAGAGATGCCGGGCTTTTTCGTTTTCGCCTACCATGGCCCTACAACGGAAAAAAGGAATGGCTTGTCATGTCCAACACTGCCGAACGGATCAACATCATCGAGTCTCAGGTGTTGTCCCACGATTGGTATCTGCTCAAAAAAATCACCTTCGACTACCTGCGTAACAACGGTGAATGGCAGCGTCAGACCCGCGAGGTTTACGACCGTGGCAATGGCGCAGCGATTCTGCTGTTCAATCGCGAGAAGAGAACTGTGGTGCTGACGCGTCAATTCCGCTTGCCGGTGTTCGTCAACGGGCATGACGGGTTGCTGATCGAAGTGGCGGCCGGGCTGCTCGAAGGCGCGGCACCGCAAGAGCGCATCCGCGCCGAAGCCGAGGAAGAAACCGGCTATCGCGTTCACCACGTGCAGAAGGTGTTCGAGGCGTACATGAGCCCCGGTTCGGTGACCGAAAAACTGTACTTTTTCATAGCCGAGTACGACGCCGCGTCGAAAGTCAGTGATGGTGGCGGACTGGAGGAAGAGACTGAAGAACTGGACGTCATGGAGTGGGCCTTCGACGACGCGCTTGAGGCGTTTTATCGCGGTGAAATCTGCGACGCCAAGACCATCATGCTGTTGCAGTACGCGTCGATGAAAAACATTTTTGCGGCGACCTGAATGCACTGTGGTCGAGCATTCAGGGGCAGTCAAAGCAGGTCATTCGCCGCGCCCACGCCTTGATGGTCACCCGTCTTGAACCGTTAGCGACCTGCTTCAGTTCAACGGCTGGGGAGGGCAGGGGTGGTGAAGGTCATGCAGGCTGACGGCTAAAAGGCTTAGATGATGCGCGGCGCGAAATTTCAGTTCGTTTTGCGCGATAAATGCAGGTTGATCTAGTTTCACATAGTGCAAAAGAATTACATAAAGAAGGCCCCGTGCGGGGCCTTCGTCGTTTCAGCCGGCTAACAACTTGGTGGACACCCCCGGTTCCCACGTTGCAAGTGTCGGGTCTTGGGCATGGCCCTTACAGTCGATGCCGGCATCCAGTTTGACCAATGCCTGGGAGAACAGCTTGAGCCCCATTGGGGCAAGTTCTCTGCGCCAGAGTGATTGCGGCGTGTCGTCCGGGCGGACGTGACACCATGCCTGGGCCAGCACCGGCCCCGTGTCGGCGCCGTCATCCAGCCAGTAGACCGAACCGCCGGTTACCGGCTCCCGCATATGAATAGCCCAATGCACCGCGTCCCGGCCCCGGTGCCTTGGCAATAACGAAGGGTGGTAGCCGAGCGCGCCGTGTATTGCCTTGGCGCGTACCTCTTCATTTATATAGACGTGGGCATGTGCGGTGAGGATCACGTCACACGCAGGCACCTGGTCTTGGCGTGCCCCAGCACCATTTGTGTCGTACTCGGCGCAGGTATCAACTTGGAGATAAGGCCGGGCGAACCGGCAGCGGCTGCCGACGTTCCGCTCAACGCCGGGTCAAGCAGACCAGCGCGGGCGGCCTTACGGGTAAAGGCTCCGGTGTATTCCTTCAAGTTGAGCTGAACAGTCGCCGCTTTGATCTGCCCTACGGCGGTTGAGCGGCGTATCGCGTTGCTGAGACTGCCAATGACATAGGCTCCCAGGTACTCGCCGCTGCCCATCACAAAGGCCAGCGGCTCGTGTTTGCTCTTGGCCAGGCGCAACGCCCTCAGCCGCTCTTCGGGGTCGCCAAGGACCGGGTGCAGTTCGATGGTCAGGTTGCATTCATCAAGCCCTTCGCCAATCCACTCCAGCAACGGCTTGCCCTGAATGCGCGCATGCTCGGCCCAATCGGCTGAGCCACTCTGCTCCATGCCGCTGATACCGCCGGCTACGTTGAATTCAATGTCCCCAAGGATGGCAAACATCACGCAGTTACCTCATCTGAAGGGCCATAGCTGCGGCGGCGCTTGTCATGTAAGAAGCGCTCCATCATCCGCATCCACTCGGCGTAGCTCGCCTGCAAGCCTTGGTTTATCTGATCCATGCCGGCGCCGCCGGGAACATTGATCTGAGGCGAAAAATGAAAATTCATTTCATCCCCGGCGCCGGGGCCGCCGCCCAAGCGGTTGCCCCCGACGGAGGCCATCATTCCCGCCCTGGAAACGTCCATTGGATTGGGCTGCGCCATGTCAACGCCGCTCTGCGCGGCCATTCCGAGCGCGGCCTGCCGCACAAGCCCCGCCTGTGAACTGATCCCGATGGCAGCGCCTTCGGTGATGTTCGCGCCGTATCCGATGAAAACCCGGCTTGGCGATTGGATGCCAAGTTTCTCGGTAAACCAGCCTTGAATGGATGTCGATGGCCCACGACGGGGCCACTTGATCGGCGGTGTCTTTGTCGAACTTGCCGATAAGCCACTCGCGAAAGCGGCGCCACATGTCGGAGTTGAGTTCATGGCCGTAGTCGCCGAACTCGACGACGCCTTCCTCGCCATCGGCCAGCTCGATGGGGCGCAGGCCTTTCACGGCCGGCGGTTGAGCGCCGACAAAACCGACATGGCGCAGGTAATACACGCCGGGCACCGGGTTGTTGGCGGCGTCGGGGTGATAGAAGGAGGCGGAAATCTTCTTGTAACTGCCCTTGGCCACCTGTTCCGCAAACGCGGCGTCGACCTGCTGCGGTTCGGCGATCAGGCCTTGGGCGGTGGCCGCCAGCGACTTGACCCAACCGGCGGCCGGGGCGTCATGCTGCGGGTGACCAATGACCATCGGGGCTTCGTGCAGGGCCGGGTCATACGCCCGCACCGTGGCGGCCAGATCGGACTCGCTAAAGTCGAAGCTGACTCCGCTCATCGCGGTGTGGGTGCCGGGTTTGAAGATGTGCAGTGGTTTCATGGCTGTGCGCTGCGTGGAGGTGATGCGCACAGCCTGGGCCAGAGAGTGGCCCAGGACTTTTAATCGGGTTTAAAGAGTGTTTTTAGGTCGGGGAGTCTGAGTTATGGCGGTCCGCAGGTTTACCAGCTCCCGTATGGAATGCCGTATTTTTCTATGTAACGCTTTGCCTTTTGACTGACGGGGTAGCCATAACGACCTTCATTTTTTCCTTGGCTAGGTCCCAGCGGCTCAATCTCTGCTTGGGCCCGAGCTACTTTGACGGGACGGTGGCATGAATCTCTGACCCATACCTGTACGACGCCACCAGGGGCCAGGCCCAGATAGATAGAGGCCATATACCGGGCCTCTTGTTCAGGGGTTGCCGGGCAACGCTGCATGATCGATGAGTGCATAAGTTGTCTGGCTTGCTCGGGGATGTCCACCCAGACTTTATAGGTCTGTGGCTCTACGATGGACTGCCACCGCACAAAAATACGTTTGGGAAGGTCGGCGCCGACCACCGCTTTTCCGGAACCGCCGACGCCTCGCCAACCTCTTGCTGACTCTGTGCCGTCTTCGGGTTCACCGCCCGAGGCCGAGCCCCCACCAGTGTGGTGAAACAGTTTGCCGTTGATGTCTTCTACGGCGCTGTCCTCAACCCATACCTTCATGTAGTGGGGTTCGGTGAAATCAAGCTCCCACCATTGGGACTTGGGGTCGTTTTTTGCTGAAAGCGGGTCGGCAGACTGGCAGCCGGCAATGAGCAGAATGCCCAGTAGCGTGATGAGTTGTTTCATTACCAAAGCGTCCAGTCAGGCACATGAGGGTGTTGCACGCGGATCGCATCCTGTGTGGGGGCATTGATGTAAACCGCCTTTAGACCGCTGCCGTCATTTCTACCCAGTGGATGGTTCCAGTTGGCGGAGGTGTGGATGTACTTCAGTTTCAGCAGTTGTTCTTCTTGCGGTGTGGTGCTGTAGTCGCTCGCGATGAACCTGTCACACAGCGCTTGAAGCTCTTCTGGAACCGCCAGTTCAGGCGAATCAAGGATATCGTTAAAGCGAACTCCCTTTTCCTTCGCCAAGTGATGCATCACTCGTAGGTACACCCTTGAAAGCTTGCCGCTCACAGGACGCTTGAGCTGCAACGCTGCATATACGCGCTTTTTCCCCGGGCTGAGCCTGTCTTGCTGGTCTCTCGGCAATTCGAATGCCGTGGGGGTGACGATCTCCAAGAGCTCTGAGGGCCAGCCTTTGGCTAGCCACTCGCTTTTTACATTTGCGGCGTCGCGGTATATCGAGGTGGTGACGACATCGGTATTTATCGGCACCTCAAGTGCTTGCATTGGACTCACCAACACACATTCCTGTGCCTCGTCGAGGTAGCCGCCGCCGATATCCGAGTGGACGCCTGGTAGCGTAATTTCCGGGAAGGCGGGTTTGATTCGACTGAGTGCAAAGTTGGCTCGGCATTCGTCACGCGCCACCAGTTGGACGACATCGTTGAAAAACCTTCGATCCAGGTAGAGCTTTATGCCCGTTGCGACGGCACTTTTTATGTTCCCCAGATTGGACCAGCCGGCAATCGATGGCACGGTATCGAATAGGCCTATAAAGCCCATGTTGATTCCGCTTTTGTATTGGTCATTGAAGATCGAACTGAAGGCTTTGGGATTGCCGCGCAGGACATCCCCTAAAGGACCTTGCTTGCTGCGTACGATTTCATTGGCAAAGTGCCGAGCGGCTGCGGCGCCGCGGCTAAAGCCAAAGGTGTCGAACGTCAGTGAAGTGATTTCACTGCCGGGGTTGTCGACCAACACTTCATTGATGCGCTGCTTGATCAGTGCGAACGAAGACTGGACGCACCCTGCAACGCCTGTCTCGCCGCGTCCTGCGCCTGCACCCAGGACACTGTCTTTTTCACCCGATTGGGTGCCGATGCCCTCGACATAGACGACGCGTGAGGCGCTTTTTTGCGGGCCTTCGCCTTCTGCTTGTTGAGTCACGTTATACAGATCACTCAGCTTTTTCACATTGCTGGTGTCGTTGCCATAGCTGCTGTCCGGATCACTCATGAACGGCTTGCAACTGGCATTGATGTCTTTTGGCGCAATGGGATGATGGGCACCACAAAGCAAGCCCGCAGCGGTGTTGTTGGCATTGTTGCCGGTGCCGTCGAAGAACACACCAATACGTAACGCGATGCCGACTTTTTCTGGAGCCGGCGCGGGCTCTTTACCGTGCTTTTCGTATTCGGCCCAGCGCTGGGCGTGAAGATCGACCGGCGTGACACCAGGATTACGATCGTTTTGTAATTGGTTGGGTATTGCCGGTTTGGGTACGTAGCCAGTCATTCCTTGATTCCTAGGTCCTTGTGTAGCAGAACGCAGGGTGACACTCAGGGTTCAGGGAATCAACGCATGGCACTTGGCTATCCGGTCCAAACGATCAATAAGGCTAGCCGTCGATATGAATGGCACCTATAAAGCAGGCGTTAACCACAGCGACCTGGCGCGTAAGTATGCCGTGTCGCTCCAGTGGATTTATAAGATCGTCAAGGCCGTCCGAAAGGATGAGATTGCGCGCCGTCAGGTTGATATGTTTGCCCCGCTGGCTGACGACTAAGCGGGGCGTCACTTATTGCACGGGCTGCAACGCTATTTCACAAACCATCCCAATCTATGCCAGCCTATCCCGGCATAGCCCAGGTTTATCTCGCTCACCCTTTGGTATTTATCTCGGTCCTAAACACTTAGAACAGGGGGCCAGTGTGCCGCCTCGCGCGGGAGGCGCAATGCGCAATTCCAGCCATACTGGCTAGTGCTCTTGAAGCACGCCTCTGTTTTGCTACAGAGCCTGAAAACAAAAAAGAGACCGAATCATGACGTTCGAACCTTTTGCCAAATCGCTCATGGCCACCGCCTTGGCGCTCAGTTGCCTCAGTGCTTACGCGGCCTCCGTGGCCCCGGTTGCCGCCGAAAACGGCATGGTGGTCACCGCCCAGCATTTGGCCACGCACGTGGGCGTGGATGAACTGAAGAATGGCGGCAACGCCGTGGACGCCGCCGTCGCGGTCGCCTATGCGCTGGCGGTGGTATATCCCGCAGCGGGCAACTTGGGCGGCGGTGGTTTCATGACCATTCAACTGGCAGACGGGCGCAAGACCTTCCTCGACTTCCGCGAAAAAGCGCCACTGGCGGCCACGGCGGACATGTACCTGGACAAGGCCGGTAATGTCATACCAGACCTGAGCACCCGTGGTCACCTGGCCGTTGGCGTGCCGGGCACCGTGTCGGGTATGGAGTTGGCCCTGAAGAAGTACGGCACCAAGCCGCGCGCCGAAGTGATTGCCCCGGCGATCAAGTTCGCTGAAGAGGGTTTCGTGCTGGAGCAGGGCGATATCGACCTATTGCACACCGCGACTGATGTGTTCAAGAAAGATATTCGAGACACCGGTTCGATCTTCCTGAACCATGGCGAACCGATGCAGGTCGGGCAAAAACTGGTGCAAAAAGAGTTGAGTAAAACCCTGCGGGCAATTTCCGAGAAGGGGGCTGACGGTTTCTACAAAGGCTGGGTGGCCGACGCCATCGTCACCTCCAGTCAGGCCAACAAAGGCCTCATCACCCAGGCCGACCTCGACAAGTACAAAACCCGTGAACTGGCCCCGGTGGAGTGCGACTACCGTGGTTACCATGTGGTTTCGGCGCCACCGCCAAGCTCTGGCGGTGTGGTGATCTGCGAAATAATGAACATCCTCGATGGCTACCCGATGAAAGACTTGGGCTACCACTCGGCGCAGGGCATGCACTACCAGATCGAAGCGATGCGCCACGCCTATGTGGACCGCAACAGCTACCTCGGCGACCCGGACTTTGTGAAGAACCCGATTGCCCATCTGCTGGACAAGAACTATGCCGCCACACTGCGCGCCGCCATTGCACCGCAAAAGGCTGGTGTGTCGCGCGAGATCAAACCTGGCGTTGCGCCACATGAGGGCAGTAATACCACGCACTTCTCCATCGTCGACAAATGGGGCAACGCAGTGTCGATGACTTACACCCTCAACGATTGGTTCGGCGCGGGCGTGATGGCCAGCAAGACCGGGGTCATCCTTAACGACGAAATGGACGATTTCACCTCGAAAATCGGCGTGCCAAACATGTACGGTCTGGTGCAAGGCGAAGCCAACGCCATCGCTCCCGGCAAAGCACCGCTGTCGTCCATGAGCCCGACCATCGTTACCAAGGACGGCAAAGTGGTGATGGTAGTCGGCACCCCCGGTGGCAGCCGCATCATCACCGCGACCTTGCTGACCATCCTCAACGTGATCGACTACGGCATGAACATTCAGGAAGCCGTGGATGCGCCGCGTTTTCACCAGCAGTGGTTACCGGAAGAAACCCATCTGGAGACCTTCACCACCAGCCCCGACACGGTGAAGCTGCTCGAAAGCTGGGGGCATAAATTTGCCGGTCCGCAAGATGCCAATCATGTCGCCGCGATTCTGGTCGGTGCGCCGTCGCTGGATGGCAAGCCGGTGGGCAAGAATCGCTTCTATGGGGCAAATGATCCGCGTCGCAACACCGGGTTGTCGCTCGGTTACTAAGATTTGAAGCAAGGTTGTTCGCGTTAGCGCAATAGCCGCTCAAGCTGCGCCAACTCCCAGGTGCTCAGCAAACTGACCGGGTCGGTTCCGAAGCGCCAAGCGTCGAGGGTGCCTTCGCGACCGTCCGGGCTCCTGCAATGCTGGCAATGGTGCAGGCGGTGACCATCGAAGACGAGGGTCAGGTGCCAGCCTTCTATGTCGATCTGCACGTGGTGGTGATCGCACGGTTCATCTCGGCGCCGTAATGAGCGCACTTCAAGAGCGGCGTCTCTTAGGCACTGGCAGATTTCTCGAGCCGTGAGGGCGGGCATTGGGTTGTGCAATTTGATGCTCATCGCTGCGGGGTAATTGGCTGGGCATTGTAGCGAGAGTCTTGGGACGTGTGCCCGCTGAGGCATATCAAGGTGATCGAGCGCTCGATGTGCGCTGTCGTCAAACCTCCCATCACTGGCCCTCGCTCGCTCAATTCCGTAACATTGGCCTCCTCTTTTTTTCACGTCTGTGCGGTCGGCGCCATTGGCCCGCATTTCAGGTAAGCCATGAAACCAAAACGCCTGCGCGCCGATGTCCTGGCCGGACTCACCACTTCTTTTGCCCTGCTGCCCGAATGCATTGCTTTTGCGCTGGTGGCTCATCTCAATCCGCTGATGGGGCTGTACGGCGCGTTCATCATTTGTACGCTGACCGCGCTGTTCGGCGGCCGGCCGGGGATGGTGTCCGGGGCGGCGGGATCGATGGCGGTAGTGATTGTCGCGCTGGTGGTGCAGCACGGCGTGCAGTATTTACTCGCCACTGTATTGCTGGGCGGCTTGATCATGATGGCGTTCGGTCTGTTGCGGCTGGGCAAGCTGGTGCGCATGGTGCCGCACCCGGTGATGCTCGGTTTCGTCAACGGCTTGGCGATTATCATTGCCCTGGCCCAGTTGGAGCACTTCAAGAGCGGCGACGCCTGGCTCAGCGGTCTGGCAATGTATGTCATGGCCGGGTTGGTCGCGGTGACCATGGCCATCGTTTACCTGCTGCCGCGCCTGACCCGCGCTGTGCCGCCCGCGTTAGTGGCGATTCTGGGCGTCGGTCTGGCGGTGTATCTGCTTGATCTGCCGACCCGCACGCTGGGCGATATGGCACACATTGCCGGTGGTTTGCCGGAGTTCATGTGGCCAGACATCCCGTGGAACCTGCAAACCCTGCGCCTCATCGCGCCTTACGCAATATTGATGGCGCTGGTGGGTCTGCTGGAGACCTTGCTGACGCTGAACCTCACCGACGAAATCACCGAAAGTCGTGGCTACCCGGATCGCGAATGCGTGGCCTTGGGGGCGGCGAACGTAGTGTCCGGTGTGTTCGGCGGCATGGGTGGGTGCGCGATGATCGGTCAGACCGTGATTAATCTCAGTTCCGGTGGTCGCGGTCGATTATCGGGTGTGGTCGCTGGGGTGATGGTCCTGCTGTTCGTGTTGTTTTTGTCGCCGCTGATCGAGCGTATTCCGCTGGCGGCACTGGTGGGGGTGATGTTTGTGGTGTCGCAGCAGACCTTCGCCTGGGCCTCGTTGAGGGTGCTCAACAAAGTCCCGTTGAACGATGTGCTGGTGATCATTGCCGTGACCACCATCACGGTGTTCACAGACCTGGCCACCGCGGTCCTTTGCGGGATTATCATTGCCGCGCTCAATTTTGCCTGGCAACAAGCGCGGGAACTGTACGCCGATAGCCACTTGGAAGCGGACGGCAGCAAACTCTATCGCCTGCATGGGACGCTGTTTTTTGCCTCGACCACACCGTTTCTCAACCAGTTCGATCCCGCTAATGATCCGACCTTGGTGACCCTCGACTGTCGTCACCTGAGTTTCGTTGACTACTCGGCCATCGCGGCCCTGAAAACGTTGCGCGAACGCTATGAAAAAGCGGGTAAACACCTGCGGGTGTATCACCTGTCCGAGCGCTGTAAACACATGCTCAAACGGGCAGGCGTGCGGCATGACTGAGGCGGTCTGGAGCCGCCGCTATCAGCGTTCGGGCAGGTGCCACTGGTGGCGCAATTGCTCATAATCTGTCTCGGGCAGTTGCACCAGCAAGGGCGACTGGCGGGGGTCTAGCCAGTGCAACAACTGCGCGATATCGTCGGGAGGCATGGCGGTACAGCCTTGGGTCGGGGAGGCGGGGCCTCGCCAGATGTGGAAAAAAATGCACGAGCCCGAACCCGCAGCGGCCGGCATATTGTGTTCGATGACAATGCCTTGTCGATACAGGCCATCGTCACGGCGCATGCGCTCTGAACTGCTCCAGTCCTTGATGATCGTCGAGCCGTCGAGCAGGCGGTTGTAGTGCGTGGAGTGGCTGTCATCCACGCACTCGATGGCGGCGGTCAGCGGCAGATAGGGCAGTCGGGTGTCGGACGTGCTGTCGTAGCCAAACGCCGTGCCGAGTTTGAACAGCCCGGCAGGGGCTTTTCCATCGCCTTCATGTTTGATCGGGCCTGCGCGTTGACTGACGACATTGAGCCCCTTGCCCCAGGCCAAACCGTTTCTGCCAACCACAATTGCGAACGGCGAGCCAGTTTTTTGGAAGATTGTTCCCTGTCGCTCATAGCGCTGCGCGGTGCCCTGGACGTCAGTCCAGTTTTTTGTGGTAACCACGATCAACTGGTTGCTGTGGTCGATCGCTTGCGCCTGCACGGCGAATGGAAAAACCAGCAATAGCAGCGTCCAGGCTTTAAAGCATCGACTCATGGTAATTCGCTCCTTGACCCGTTCCCGTCAATCAGGCGTCGGGGCCGTGGCGTTTGATTTCAGCGGAGTAATGGCAAAGTCCATAACATTCTTCAGCGCCGCCCCCCCGGTGTAGGTGAAATGCCACCATTCTTTCGAGTAACCGGAAAAGCCCTCTTTTGCCATAGCGCTGTTCAGCCGCTGGCGATTGTCACGGGCGGTTTTAGTGATTGCCGGGCTTTGGGTATGCGCCTGTTCATCCAGGCAATCGAAGCCGGTTCCCATGTCGACGGCGCCGTCATGCCACCGCTCTCCGTAGGGTGCCGCACAATCGACTTGCTTCGCTGTCGGGCTCCAGGTGTCAGGGGGCAGCGCATCGGGACCGGTCAGAGTCAGGTCCAGCGTACTGCCTCGTGAGTGGTCAGAGACCCGTGCCACATAACCCAGACGCCAGAAATCCTGCTTGTTCAGGCGTGGATAGAACTCGGCTTTGCGTGGGTCACCCGGTTGTGTCGCGAAGCGCCCCATATCGGCGACTGCACGGCTGGGCCGATAGCAGTCGAACACCTTCAAACCGTAACCTTGCGAGCGCAGTGCGGTTTGGACCCTGGCCAGGGCACTGGCAGCCTCCAGCGATAACAGGCACTCGGGTGCTTCGTAGCCTTCGAGCGGGTGCCCGGTGAAGTTGTGAGCGCTGGCATACCGAATGTCTTGCTCGATACTTGGATCAATCGTGCGCAGATAGACCATGGTCTCGGGCCTGGGCTCGGCATTGGCGATGCCGGGTGCGACAAGGCTGAGCCACAGGATAGATTGCAACCAGCTCCCTGAAGGCAGGCGTTGGCAACGTAAACGGGAACGCGGTTCAAGTATCTGGAGCGGGCGCATGGACGGTTTCCAAAGAGGCCGGTTGCTCAACCGGAGCAGGCAATGCGATCAGGTCGTTGACAGTACCAATACGCAACCAGCCGCACCAGCATCACCTCCTTGAAGCCAATCCTTATGGCGCATCTGGGGAAGCGCGATACCTGTTAATTTCCACCTGGACTACACTGCGCGCTATTCCGTTGGGCCAAGACTCCTCACGCTGGCGTTCTGAGACGGTGCATCAGTGTGTAACAGGTTAATGTCAGGGTGGCGGTGTGCCGCTATGGCATTGGGTACGGCATCACGACCAGGCGAAGCGAATGGATTGGCTAGAACTCAAGAAAGACCAAGACGCCCTCATCACGGAGCAGGTGCGGGCTGATCGACTTCATCAATTGTTCCGTCAGTCAGCGTTCGCCGTTCTGGGCAGTCTCTTGGGCGCCCTGATGCTGTGCTGGCTGTGCTGGGATCGTTTCGACCACAGTGTCATTGAGGGGTGGTTAGCCGTCCTGGGGGCGTCGACGCTGTTGCGCGCCTGGATGTTCATTCGCTATTTTCGTAGCCCTGAAAGTGAGCGCACGCCGCAACGCTGGGAGGGCCAATATTGGCGCACGCTGGTGTTGTCCGCTGGCATCTGGGGCGGCGGGGCGTTGGCGGTCATGCCCGCCAACGATCTTTTATCCCAAGCGCTGGTGATGCTGTTTACCGTGGGCATGTCGGTCAGCGCGGTGTCGTGCTACTCGGCCTATCGATACATGACGTTGGTGTCGATAGCGCTGGTGTTATTGCCATGTACGCTCTGGCTGGTGTTCCAGTCGTCATCGATGCAGGTCGGTATGGCGCTGGCAGTTTTGGTCTTTGCTTCCTTTGTGGTCAGCGCAACACGCAACCTCTCCGATGCACTGGAGGCCGCCTTTCGCTTAACCCGTGAAATTGAGCGGGCGCACAGTATTTCCACACGTGCCGCGCAGACCGATGAACTCACTGGCCTGAACAATCGCCGGGCTTTTTTTGAGCATGCCCAGCAGTTGTACAGTGACTGTAAACGCAACGGTTTACCGCTGTGCGCAGTGATGCTTGACATGGATCACTTCAAACGTATCAACGACACCTACGGTCATCAGGTCGGGGATCAGGTGCTGCGGCAGACCGGGAGGGTCATCAGTCAGTCCTTTCGCGCAACTGACGTCTACGGCAGGTTGGGCGGCGAGGAGTTTGCCGTGCTGCTTCCGGACACGTCCATTGAGGTGGCCCTCAACATTGCCGAACAACTGATGCGGTCTATCGCCGGACTGATGACTGAGCCGGGTCACGGGATTACCGCCAGCCTGGGCCTAGCGTTCATGGAGATCGGTGACAAAGACCTGCACAGTCTGATGAACAATGCCGATAAAGCGCTGTACCGAGCCAAGGCCGGTGGGCGCAATCAGGTGGTTGTCGCCAGTTGAGCCAAGTGCTGGACGGCTGACGGTGTGCGGCCAACGCGTAGCTGTCCGGCGATTACAACCACGACTCGGCAACCCTGCGGTCCAACTCTTCCCAATCGGCCATGCCCAGTACCCGAGTGGTGTTCAACCCCCACAAGTAGCCCTTGAGTTGATGCGCCAAGGCGTGTTGATCCGCCGCAGGGGTATTCTCGTTGTGCAGCACCTCTTCGTAGAGGCGCAGGTAGTCGTCTACTCGCTCGCGAAATTCCGGCAGTACGGCTTCGCGGATCAGGTCAAAGGTCCGCAGCTTCTGATGGGTATTCATGGTGTCATCCTCGGTGGGTGGGCGGCTTGATGTGCCGATCATCGTGGAGTGACTCGGCGCCGCCGTGTGTTGTAGACCAGGCTGGGCGTTTGCCCTGGCACGTCATCAAGCACGTCGACACGTTGCATGCCGATTTTTTCCAATACGTGAATAGACGCTAAGTGGGTCGGCCTCACCAGCGCCCAAATACCCTCCAGGCCCAACTCATCCAGGCCCAATTCAAGCGATGCTCTACCTAACTCCGTCGCGTAGCCTTTTCCCCACGCCGCCACGTCAAACCGATAACCCAGGTTCAGTCGTTCGACGTCGTTATAACGATACGACGCAATACCGCCGAACCCGATCACGTCAGCGGGCGATTCGCTTGTTGCAATGGCCCATTGTCCGTAACCGGTGTTTTTCCAGTGATGGAGCCAACCGTCCAACAGCGCGGCCGCCTGCTGAACATCAGACAGGGGCCCTGCAGGGTTGAACTGGTTCGTCGCCGGATCGCTATAGATCGCAAACAGGCGTGCCAAGTCGTCGGCGGCCGGCGGCCTCAAAACCAACCGTGATGTTGTGCGATGCATCGTCTGCCAGTCCTTGCCACAGGTAGGTAAGTCGCCAGTCTTTCTCCTTCCCCGAGACTTTGTCCAGTGCGCTGTACAGACGATTGCGATTTAGCCCAGGCTGTTCACGCCGGCCTTGGCGACTTGTGCATCCTGTTCGGCCTTGACTCCGGACACACCGACCGCGCCGATCACTTGGCCGTCGACGATAATCGGTACGCCGCCTTCAAGCGAGGTTAGCAAGGGCGCTGATAAAAAGGCGTAACGCCCGCCGTTGACCATCTCTTCATAGCCTTTTGATTCGCGTCGCCCCAGGGCTGAGGTGCGCGCTTTTTCGGTCGCAATGTAGGCGCCAATTGGCGCGCAACCGTCAAGACGTTCGAGGGCCAGCGGGTGACCGCCGTCATCGACGATCACGATGGTCACCGCCCATTGATGACTCTGGGCTTCGGTGCGTGCAGCTGTGAGGATTTGGCTGACTTCGAGTTGACTCAAGACGGCTTTGCTTTTCATGGTGATTCTCCAGTGTTCAGTGAGGGCAGGGCGGCTTCGACCAGTTCGATCCAGTGCTTGACCGGCGTGTGGCCTGCGCCGTCGAGGTGCGATTGACAGCCGATGTTAGCGGTGACAATGACGTCAGGATGACCGCTTTGCAGTGCAGTGAGCTTGTTGTCGCGCAGTTGCCGGGACAGTGCGGGTTGAGTCAGTGAATACGTGCCTGCCGAGCCGCAGCACAGGTGGGCGTCGGGAACAGCGGTGAGGTTGAACCCCAAGCGGGTCAACACCGCTTCAACGGTTCCCCCGAGTTTTTGCGCGTGCTGCAAGGTGCATGGGCAGTGAAAAGCCAGGCGCTGGTCGCTGTGGACACCGAGTGTTTCCAGCGGCTCTTCGCGCAGCACCTCAATTAGGTCTTTGGCCAGTGCGCTGACTTTTCTGGCCTTGTCGGCATAGAGCGGGTCGCTGCGCAGCAGGTGGCCATAGTCTTTGATGAAGGCCCCGCAGCCGCTGGCGGTTTGCACAATGGCCTCGGCACCGTTTTCTATACTCGGCCACCATGCATCAATGTTGCGTCGGGCCCGATCAAGGCCTTGGGCCTGGGCGTCCAGGTGATAATCCACGGCGCCACAACAACCGGCCTCGCGGCTCGGTGTGACGCTGATCCCCAGTCGATCCAGAACGCGTGCGGCTGCTGCATTGGTATTGGGCGACAGACTGGGCTGCACGCAGCCTTCGAGCATCAGCACATGGCGCGAATGACGGGTGACGGGGCGTGTTTTCGCCGGTTCGGTGTTGCGTGGCAGTTTGGATTGCAGGGGGCTGGGCAGCAGCGCACGGAAGACCTGGCCGGTGCTGACCAGCCCTTTGAATAATCCTGGATTGGGCACGACGCGGCGCAAACCCTCACGCAGCAAGCGCTGAGCGAGTGGTCGCGGCACTGCCGCATCGACCACCGCCCGACCAATGTCCAGCAGGTTGTGGTAGTCGACACCGGACGGGCAGGTGGTTTCGCAGTTGCGGCACGACAGACAGCGGTCCAGGTGTTCCTGGGTTTTTCGCGTCACCTCATTGCCTTCCAGCACTTGCTTGATCAAATAGATGCGCCCCCGCGGCCCATCCAGTTCGTCCCCCAGCAATTGATAGGTGGGACACGTGGCATTACAGAAACCGCAGTGAACGCAACTGCGCAGGATGCTTTCGGCTTCTTCGGCGCGGGGCAATAGACGGGCCTGTTCGCTCAAGGTGGTCTGCATGGGTCAAAGCTCCGCGTACAGGCGACCGGGGTTGAAAAGGCCCCGTGGATCGAGTTGGTGCTTCAAATTCCGGTGATAGCGCATCAGCGCGTCAGGTAACGGTTGGAACGGGCTGTCGAGCAGGCCGTGGCTGTAGCAGGTCACATGGCCGCCGACCTCATTGACCACACTGCGTATGAACGCCGCGTCGGCATCGGATTTGAGCCAGCGCTGGGCGCCACCCCAATCGATGAGTTGCTTGCCCGGCAGTGATAACACGGGTGTGTTGTTCGGTAAGGACAGGCGCCAGAGGGGCAGGTCTTCATCGAAAAAACTCAAGCGGTGTTCGTTAAGGTCCGCCCAGTAGGATGCGTCGAGAAGCTCCCCGCCCAAGCGCTCATGGGCCGCGGCAACCGAGCCTTCGCCGCCTTCGAGCCGCAGGTGCAGGCGTTGGCTGTCGTGGCACGCGGCGCTGATCGGCAGCGGTTGCTGGCCCCACTCGGCGAGGCGCAGCAACGCACGATCACGGTCCATGTCGAGGCTGATACTCAAGCATTGCCGCGGTTTGGGCAGGACTTTGAGCGACACTTCGGTGATGACCCCAAGCGCGCCGTAACTGCCGGCCATCAAGCGCGACAGGTCGTAGCCGGCGACGTTCTTCATGACCTCGCCGCCGAAGCGCAAATGCTTGCCCTGACCGGTGATGACCCGCGTTCCGAGGACGTAATCGCGCACTGATCCTGACCAGGGGCGGCGAGGTCCGGACAGCCCGCTGGCGATCATACCGCCCACCGTCGCGTCCTCGCCGAAGGAGGGTGGTTCACAAGGCAGCATCTGCTGTGATGCGTCCAGCACCTCAAACAGCTCTGCCAGCGGGGTGCCACAGCGTACCGTGACTACCAGTTCGGTCGGGTCGTAGCTGACAATGCCACGGTGTGAACGTGTGTCGAGGACTTCACCGGCGACCGTGCGCCCCAGAAATCCTTTGCTGTTAGAGCCCTGGATGCGCAGTGCTGTGGCGTTTTGCAGTGCCTGGTTGACCTGTTCCAGCAACGCACCGCTGTTGTCGAGATCGTGTGCATTGGACATCAGAATCGCTCCAGCTCAGGGAAGGGCAGTTGGCCCATATGCACATGCATCGCGCCAAATTCGGCGCAGCGGTGCAGGGTGGGGATGTTCTTGCCCGGATTGAGCAAACCACTGGGGTCAAACGCCGCTTTGACGGCATGGAACACGGTCAGCTCGTCGCTGTTGAACTGCGCGCACATCTGGTTGATCTTCTCTCGACCCACGCCATGCTCGCCGGTAATGCTGCCGCCGACTTTCACGCACAGTTCCAGAATCTTGCCGCCCAGGGCTTCGGCACGATCAAGTTCGCCCGGTTGATTGGCGTCGAACAAAATCAATGGGTGCATATTGCCGTCGCCGGCATGGAACACGTTGGCCACTCGCAGGTTGTACTCGGCGGACAGCGCCGCGATAGCGCGCAGCACCTCCGGCAGTGCGCGGCGCGGGATTGTTCCGTCCATGCAGTAATAGTCCGGTGACAGGCGACCTACCGCTGGAAACGCATTTTTGCGCCCGGCCCAGAAGCGCACACGTTCGGCTTCGTCCCTGGCCTGGCGCACTTCGGTGGCGCCTGCCTGTTCCAGCACGTGCCGGACGCGGTCGCAGTCATCGTGGACATCGGCTTCGACGCCATCGAGCTCGCACAGCAGAATGGCGTGTGCATCCACCGGATAGCCCGCGTGGATAAAGTCTTCGGCGGCGCGGATGGCCAGGTTGTCCATCATTTCCAGGCCTCCGGGGATGATGCCGGCGGCAATGATATCGCCGACGGCTCGCCCGGCCTTTTCGACTGAATCGAACGCGGCCAGCAACACCTTGGCGGTCTGCGGTTTAGGCAGCAGCTTGACCGTGACCTCAGTGATGACCCCGAGCATGCCTTCGGAGCCGGTGAACAAGGCCAGCAAATCGAAGCCGGGCGAGTCCAGCGCCTGGGAGCCCAGTGTCAGGTGTTCGCCATCCACGGTCAGGATCTCCACCTGGAGCAGGTTGTGTACGGTCAGGCCGTACTTGAGGCAATGCACGCCACCCGCGTTTTCGGCGACATTGCCCCCGATGGAACAGGCGATTTGTGAGGAAGGGTCGGGCGCGTAGTACAGGCCAAATGGTGCGGCAGCCTGGGAGATCGCCAGGTTACGCACGCCTGGCTGGACCCTGGCGGTGCGGGCAGCGGGATCGATGTGCAAAATATTGTTGAAGCGTGCCATCACCAGCAGCACGCCTTTTTCCAGCGGCAATGCCCCCCCGGATAAGCCAGTGCCGGCGCCACGAGCGACCACGGGCACCTGGCGCTCATGGCAGAGGCGTAACACGCCCTGAACCTCGTCCATGTGACGCGGCAGTAGCACCAGCATCGGCGTAGTGCGGTAGGCGGAGAGGCCGTCGCATTCGTAGGGTTTGAGTTCTTCCCGCTGATGCAGGACTTCCAGCGCTGGCCACTGTGTACGCAGGGCCTGTAGCAGCGCGTTTTTGTCGACGTCAGGCAGGGCACCGTCAACACGTTCATCGTAGAGAATGTTCATAGGCGGTGGACGACACTCGTTTGTTGTTATTAGAGGTCTATTTCCGGGTACTGCTCGCTTGCATCATTGGACCGAGGCGTTCTACTGTCCACGAGTTGTTAGGCTGGTCGAACCAGTTCTTCATCCGTGGTTTTCTTGTTGATTAAGAAAATAACTATAAAAACAGTGGCTTGTCGTTGTATTTGAATCGACATGACTTCGGCTTTGAAGCTGGTCATACCAGTGGAGGTGAGATGAGCAGCATAGACGAGGGCCGTCATTTGCAAGTCGCCGACGTGGTCTGCGAGCGCATAGAGCGCCTGATCGTGGACGGTGTGCTCAAGACTGGGCAGTTATTGCCCTCAGAACGACGCCTGACCGAAAAACTTGGCGTCTCGCGCACGGCCCTGCGCGAAGGCCTGAAACTGTTGCGCGCACGCGGGATTATCAACACGCAGCAGGGCAAAGGCTCCTTCGTGGCCGATCTTTCGGGGCAGGGGGCGATGTCACCGCTCATGCACCTGTTCAGCTCGCAGCCACGCACGCTCTATGATTTGTTCGAAGTCCGCAGCCTGCTGGAGGGCGAGTCCGCGCGCTTGGCAGCCTTACGCGGAACCGACGCCGACTTCGTCCTGATCACCCGCAGCTACGAGGCCTTACGCGATGCTCACAGCCGTCAGCTGGATGCCTCGGCTCACGCGCGACTCGATCATGCGTTTCACCTGGCGATCTGCGAGGCCTCGCACAACCCGGTATTGGTGCAGACCTTGCGCTCGTTGACGGATTTGCTGCTCAACTCGGTTTTTGCCTCGGTCAACAACCTCTATCACCGTGAACCGCAAAAGCGCCAGATCGATCGCCAACACGCCCGACTCTACAACGCCGTCACCGGCCGCCTGCCAGAGCAAGCACGCAAAGCTGCCCTCGCGCACATCGCGAGCATCTGCGAAAACCTCAAGGAAATTGAAAACGAGGAACAACGGTTGGTCCGGGCTACGTTGCGACTTGAGGGGTGGGCGTAGCCATCATAAAAATCTGCTGATGATCACTGAACCAATCGCTGCAATCCGGGTGAAAAAACACCCGGTTTCGTCGGGTCAACTGACTTTGCCCACCAGTCCGTTAGCGAAATGCGCCACAACAAAGTCTACGAAAACGCGGACCTTGGGCGTCATTTGCCGGCTGCTGGGCCAGACAATGTGAAAGCTGTTACCACCCGCCATGTGCGGGTCGAGCACCCGCTGCAGGCGACCGTCAGCCAACTGGTCCTTGACGGTAAAGTCAGGGACGCACGCTATTCCCCGGCCAGACTGAGCCAAGTAAAGCAAGGCCTCCAAGTTGCTACAGATCATCGCGATGGGAAGGGATGCGCCGGGCTCCTTAAAGGGCGATTTTTTAAACGGCCATTGATACAACTTTCCTGAGTTTTGCCATCGATAATGCAGGCAGGAATGGTTAAAGAGATCAGCGGGTTTAGCCGGAACGCCACGCTTTTGCAGATAGGCCGGGGCCGCCACAAGGCACGAGCGGTAGGGTCCGAGTGGTCGCGACATCAAGCGTGAATCGCTGAGATCACTTCCGCGAATGACCACATCAAACCCTTCATCGATCACGTCGACCAAGCGGTCTGTGAAGTCGAGGTCCAGTTCGATTTCCGGATAGCGTTCCATAAAGTCGGAGATGACCGGCAGGGGCAGTCCGGCAGCGAGCGCCAAGCCAACCCTCAGCCGTCCGCGGGGAAACGCGGTCATGGCCGACAGGTCGTCCTCGGCGGCCTGGATCTCACTGAGAATGCGTTTACACCTTTCCAAAAACACTTCGCCCTCTGAGGTAAGACGAACCGTGCGCGTGCTGCGTTGAAAAAGTCTCACGCCCACTCTTTCTTCGAGCCTGGAAATACTCTTGCTCACAGCAGAAGCCGAAATGCCCATTTTTCGGCCAGTGGCGATAAAGCTTTGGGTCTGTGCGGTTTCAACGAAGATTTCCAGGCCGCTTAATGTCTCCACAATCACTCCTTCAATTGATGACCATTTCGTCACTGCTGTTATGCACGTTACCTGCCTTAATCAGCGTTGGCCAACGGATTACCATGGTGCCCACAACGCGTTCGGTGCCCATGTCTCCAATGGTTACCGACGCCAAGGCGCTTATTTTGCGTAACCCAGCGACCTTCTACGAGGGATCGCCTAAACCGAGTACAACTCATGACCGCTATCAATCGTCTGACTGTCATCCGTGAATCAAAATCCTACTGGCGCATCGTGATCAACAATCCTCCGTTGAATCTTTTCGACCTGGAAATGTTCGCGGAGCTGAACGTACTGATGGACAACATCGAAAGCGACGCCGATCTCAAGGTGGTGGTCTTCGAAAGTGAGAATGAGGACTACTTCGTCAACCACCACGATCTTGAGCGTCGCGAAGTTCCGGATCAGCCCGGTGCCGCGTCGTTTGATCGTTGGCCGAGTTTTGTCACTCGGCTCGCCCAATCGTCTGTGGTCAGTGTGGCCAAGGTCCGTGGCCGCGCCCGGGCACAAGGCTTCGAGTTTGCCTTGGCCTGTGACCTGCGCTTTGCCTCCAGAGAGCGGGCGTTGTTCGCATTGGTGGAAGTCGCCGGCTCCTCAATACCAGGCGGTGGTGGCGTTGAGTGGCTCGCCGCTTTGTCGGGACGTTCGCGGGCACTTGAAGTCATTGCCAGTGCAGACGATTACGATGCGCAGACGGCAGAGCGATATGGCTTCATCAACCGGGCTATTCCTGACGCCGAGCTTGATGCGTTTGTCGACGCGCTCGCTCACCGCATTGGCAGCTTCGAAAAACGCGCGCTGCAAGTCAGTAAAAAACTGGTGAACGCGCGCGCCGGTGTTCCCTCGGAAGGGGATCTTTGGGTCTCGAACCATATGCTCGCAGGCGTAGAAACCTGGCCCGAAGCCCACGTGATGCTGACGAGGCTGAACGCCGCTGGATTTGGACAGGTGGGCGATTTTGAGCTGAACCTTGGCGAGCGCATTGCCGATCTTCCCGCCTGATGAACGAGTTGTTCGCGACCGGTTCAGCGTACTTAAGGTCTGTGCGCTGCGCCATGCGGCACTGAGCGCTGGTCTGGGGCGAAACGCCCTGGCTGGCCGTTGTGCGAGCCTCGGCCAAGCCTTGGCTCCACGGGTGGGTGATGTGACGGTTCATTGGCGCAAAACCCTTTACCTGTCTAGAGTGAGCGCTGCTTGTGCCATGGCACAGCAAGACCTGCCCTCTGCGCAAAGGACTGACCGTGTACCTCCTCAATACACTGCTACCGCTATTGAGCAAGCTGATCTGGCTATTACCGTTGATGTTGCTGTCGCTGCTGCTGGTGGCGTTGTTAAAAATGCCCAGGGTCAAGGGCTGGCTCGGTGAACAGTGGGTAAAGGTGTGGGCGCACTATTATTTGGATCGTCAGGTCTACCTTCGCTTGCATAACGTGACGCTGGACACCCTCGACGGTACTACGCAGATCGATCATGTGTTTCTCTCGCCTTTTGGCATCTTTGTGCTGGAGACAAAGAACATGCGCGGCTGGATTTTCGGCACAGAAAACCAGGCGCAGTGGACGCAACAGCTGTACAAAAAGCGTTTCAAATTCCAGAACCCGACACGGCAGAACTACAAGCATGTGAAGGCCCTGGAGGCGGTACTGGGTATTGGGCCGGAGTCTTTGCACTCGGTCATTGCTTTTGTCGGTGCCAGCACCTTCAAGACCGAGATGCCGGCCAATGTCACCCGTGGGATTGGCTTTCTCCGTTACATCAAGTCGTTCCAGCAAGCAGTTTTCAGCGAGGCGCAGGTCATTGCCATGCTGCACGTCTTGCAAGCTGATCGCCGGCTTCCAACGTTGGCCACTGAGCGTGAGCATGTGCAACGTCTCAAGCAGCGTAGCGATCCATCGGCGTCGCGCCAATGCCCGCGCTGCGGCAGTGCGCTGGAGGTTCGCACCTTCAAAAGCGGTGCCAAAATCGGCCAGCAGTATTGGCGATGTAGCACATTCCCCACGTGTCGGACGGTGCAACCCGTCAGCTGACTCAGCGGCGTGCGGACAGTTGTTGCGGCGCCAGAAATGCATCGTGGAAATACGTGCGGAACGCTTGCATCGCCGGGCTGAAATCACGGTCGCGATGCCAGGCCAGGCCGACGCTCATGGGGGTCACTTTGTCGGTGACCGTCAGGGTTTCGATGCGCTTGCCTTCCAGCGACCAAGGCCGGTGTACCAAGTCCGAGAGAATGGCCACGCCACTGCCATTGGCAACCATGCTGCGCACCGCCTCCACTGAACTGGTGCGTACCCGCACGTTTGGCTGTTGGTGCGCGTGTTCCCAGTAACGCATGGCGCTTTGTTCGGCTTCGTCGACGGTCAACAGAATGTAGGGCTCTTGCGCCACGTCGGCGAGGCTGACGGCTGACCGTTCGCACAAGGGATGATGGCAGGGCAGCCACAGCCGGCGTTCGGAATTGAAAAGAATTTCCGAGACGATGTCCGGGTGAGTGAGGTTGGCGGTGAGCACCACGGCCATGTCAAATCGGCCTTCGAGCAGTCCTTGCTCGATGGACGCCCGTTCTTGTTCGTGAACTTCGATGGCCACGTCTGGATGCCAATGCTCAAGCCGTTGCAGATGGTGCGGCAGGAAGTAGCCGATCACCGTGTAGCTGGCGGCCAAACGGATCAGGCCACTGGCGCGGATGTCCGGTAACGGGCTGTTTAGCGCGTCATCTACGCTGCGCAAAATCACGTAGGCGCGGTTGAGAAAGTGCCGCCCCGCGTCCGTCAGGCTCATGCCTTGCGCGGAGCGCTGGAACAATAGCGTGCCGAGTATGCTTTCCAGTTCCTTGATGGCGGTGGTGACCGCTGACTGGGAAATATTCAGATGGATCGCCGCTTGTGAGATTTGCCCGATTTCGGCCGTGGCGACGAAATAGCGAACCTGGCGTAGGGTCAGTGACATCGACACTCCGTTCAATGAGGTATCTGTTTTTCAGAAGATGCTCTATCTGTTAATAGATCTTCCCAAGGGGTTGGCAGAAATCTAACGTGGTCTGCACGAAGTCACAAGTGGCAGGAGCAAGCGTTATGCAGGCAGTAGATTTCAATTCGGACATGGGCGAAGGCTTCGGCCCATGGACCATCGGTGACGGCGTAGATCTTGAACTGATGACCTTTATCAGTTCGGCCAACATCGCCACCGGCTTTCATGCTGGGGACCCTGGCACCATGCGCCGTACCGTTGAACAGGCCAAGCGCTTGGGTGTGGCCGTCGGCGCGCATCCTGGGTTTCGCGATCTGGTCGGATTTGGCCGTCGGCACATCAATGCGTCGGCCCAAGAACTGGTTGACGACATCCTTTATCAATTAGGTGCCCTGCGTGAACTCGCCCGAGTTCAAGGCGTGGCGCTGCAACACCTCAAGCCGCATGGTGCGCTTTACATGCACTTGGCCCAGGACGAGGAGGCGGCGCGGTTACTGGTGGAAAACCTCCAGCGTCTGGAGCCTGAATTACTCCTGTATTGCATGCCGCAATCGGTGATCTGGCGCGTCGCCCAAGAACTCGGTCAACCGGTGATCCGTGAGTTCTACGCCGACCGTGAGTACGACCTGAGCGGCTCCATCGTCTTCACCCGCAATGTCCGTGCTTACGATCCCGCTCAGGTGGCCGCGCGGGTGCTGCGTGCCTGTCAGGAAGGTGTGGTGCGCACGGTAGAAGGCGCAGAACTGACGATCGAATTTGATTCCATCTGTTTGCACAGCGATACGCCGGGGGCGCTGGCGTTGGTCCAAGCCACGCGTCACGCACTCGATAGCGCCGGCATTGAGGTTCGAACGCCGCGCTGAGTGAGGACAAAAACACTTGGCACACAGATGCCAGGGTTTGAGCACCGATTTATTTTTGCCTGCCTTTCTACAACTATTCCAAAAGGAACAGACATGGCCGAATACAGTGTTATCACCCCGCTGCCGGGGACCTTCTATCGCAAAGCCACTCCGGAGTCGGCGAACTTCGTCGAGGTCGGCGCATACGTCAGCGTCGACACGGTGATTGGTCTGATTGAGGTCATGAAGCAGTTTTCCGAATTGACCGCCGGGAAGGCCGGTCGCCTCAGCGTATTTATGGTTGAAGACGGCGACCCGGTGGAGCCGGGTCAGGTCATCGCAACACTCGACATTGAGTGAGGGCGTGATCATGACTCAAGGCATTCGTAAATTACTGGTCGCTAACCGCGGCGAGATTGCCGTGCGAATTATCCGTGCCGCCAAAGCGCTGGGGATTCCCACCGTTGCTGCGTGCAGCGAAGCAGACGTCGACTCCCAGGCCGCGCGCATGGCCGACCAAGTGCATGTTCTCGGCCCGGCCCGTGCCGACAAAAGCTACCTCAATGTCGAGGCCCTTCTGGGGGCGTTGACAGCCACTGGGGCGAATGCAGTGCATCCCGGTTATGGCTTTCTCTCGGAGAACGCCGATTTCGCTGAGGCGGTGCTGGCTGCCGGGGCGATTTTCGTCGGTCCGAGCCCGGAAACGATTCGTCGTATGGGCGATAAAGCCGAGGCGCGGCGTACCGCACAAGCGGCGGGCGTGCCGGTGGTGCCTGGTTCGCCAGGTGAGCTGTTCGATGTCGAGTCGGCGCTTAAGGCGGCTGAGTCGGTCGGCTTCCCTCTGTTGATTAAAGCCTCGGCCGGTGGCGGCGGGCGTGGTATTCGCCTGGCGCAAAACGTCCAGCAATTGAGCGAAGAATTCCCCCGTTCCCAGCGCGAAGCCCACGCCGCGTTTGGCAATGGCGCGGTGTACCTGGAGCGTTTTATTAGCAAGGCCCGACACATTGAAGTGCAGGTGCTGGGGGATGGTGTGCGCGCCGTGCATCTCTTCGAACGCGAGTGTTCGCTGCAACGTCGGCGTCAGAAAATTTTCGAAGAGGCGCCGTCGCCGATTCTGAATCAGCAGCAGCGCGAAACCCTTTGCGAGAGCGCAGTACGTCTGACCGAATCCCTGGGCTACAAAGGCGCTGGGACGCTCGAGTATTTGTATGACGAAGCGAGCGGCGAGTTCTTTTTCATCGAAATGAATACGCGGATTCAGGTCGAGCATCCGGTCAGTGAGCTGATTACCGGCATCGATCTGGTCCAGGCGATGCTGCGCATTGCCGGCGGCGAGCCGCTGGGCCTGCAACAAAGCGATATCCATATCAACGGTGCCGCGTTGCAAATGCGCCTGAATGCCGAAGACCCGACGCGCGATTTCTTCCCCAGCCCTGGGGTGGTCGAGGCACTGAATTGGCCGCAAGGCGATGGGATTCGTGTCGATAGCCATCTCTATCAAGGCTACCGCGTGCCGCCGTACTATGACTCGCTATTGGCCAAGCTGATCGTCCATGGTCGTGATCGCACCGAGGCGTTGGCCCGAGCGCAGATTGCCGTGGCGCAGACCACGCTCACCGGCATGGCCAGCACCTTGTCACTGCATGGCGAATTGTTGGAGCAACCTTGGCTGCACCTCGCCGACTTCCATACCGGCACCCTGGAAACCTGGCTGGCCGAGCGCCGCAGTGGAGGTCAAGCATGAGCACACCCATCCGTTACAGCTTTGGCGCCGACGAACATTTGTTTGCTGAAGTCAGCGACAGCATGTCGTTGGAGGCTTTCTTCAAGGGCATGGCAGTCACCCGCGCGGTCGAGCGTCTGGCGCTTGATGGGGTGCTGGATATCTGCCTGGCCAATGCCTCGTTCCAGATCCGTTTTGACCCAGATCGCATTGACCCCTATGACCTGCTTGAAGCGGTGCAGAGTGCAGAGGCTGGCGCCGTCGCTGAACGCACGCTACAGACGCGGATTATTGAAGTGCCGGTGCTCTATAACGACCCCTGGACCCACGAAACCCTGATGCGTTTTCGTGACCGCCATCAGGACCCGAGCGCCACGGACCTGGAGTATGCCGCGCGGATCAACGGCCTGGCTGATATCGATGCGTTCATCGCGGCGCACAGCGGTGCGCCGTGGTTCGTCTCCATGGTTGGCTTCGTAGCGGGCCTGCCTTTCATGTTTCAAATGGTCGAGCGTGAACGCCAGTTGCAGGTGCCCAAGTACCTGCGTCCGCGCACTGACACACCTAAACTGACCCTCGGTCACGGCGGTTGCTTTGGCTGTATCTACTCGGTACGCGGTGCTGGCGGTTACCAAATGTTTGGCGTCACTCCGGCCCCGATTTACGACCCGCAGCAGCACCTGGCGTACCTGAAAGCACACATGGTGTTTTTCCGCCCTGGCGACATCGTCCAGTTCAAACCTATTGATCGTGAGGCCTATGACGTCGCCGTGGCTGAAGTAGAAGCGGGGCGCTTTGACCTGAAGATTCGTCCGCTGGAGTTTTCGCTGGACGCCTTTCTCGCTGACCCCATCGGCTATCCCAAGTCGTTGCAGGAGGTGCTGGCATGATCAAGGTACTTAAACCCGGTCTCGCCACGTCGGTCCAGGATTTGGGCCGCGAAGGCTATTACCACCTCGGCATCCCGCCCTCCGGAGCGCTGGATCAATACGCCCTCAGCGCCGCCAATCAATTAGTCGGCAACCCGGCGGGAGCGGCAGCGCTTGAATGTACGCTGCTGGGCCCAGAGCTGGCGTTTCAGCACGACGCCTTGGTGGCGGTGTGCGGGGCACACATGACGCCTTGGGTCGATGGTGTAGAAATGCACCCCGACACGGCGTTTTCGGTGAAGGCCGGGCAAGTGTTGCGTTTCGACTTTCCCAAGGCGGGCGCCCGCACTTATGTCGCAGTAGCGGGAGGCATTGATGTGCCGCTGGTGCTGGGCAGTCGCTCTACCTATGCCCTTGGCGCACTCGGTGGGTTCGAGGGCCGACGGTTGATCGCCGGTGATGAATTGCCGGTGGGCATTGCCAGTGGCAAGGGCCGCGCCGGCGCCAGTCTGCCGATGGCTTTGCGTCAGGCGCTGGGGGGTGAAATCAGCCTGCGCGTGGTGCCAGGCTTGTACTACGAGCGCCTGACCCACTCTGCTGCGGCAAGTTTTTTTTCTGAACCGTGGACGGTGGGCTCGGAGGCGGACCGTATCGGCTATCGCTTCAAAGGTGGCAGCGCGCTGAGTTTTGAACCGCGAGAACAGCCGTTCGGCGCCGGTTCTGATCCATCGAACATCGTTGACAGTTGTTACCCGATCGGTTCGATCCAAGTCCCGGCGGGGCTCGAACCCATCGTGTTGCACCGCGATGCGGTGTCCGGTGGCGGTTACGCGATGATCGGCACGGTGATCAGTGCCGACCTCGACCTGATCGGCCAGATGCAACCCAACCAAAAGGCCCGCTTTGTGGCGGTCACCCTTGAAGCGGCATTGGAAGCACGACGTTCCTATAAGAAAAAGCTCAGTTGCCTGAGCAAACTGTTTCCTTCCTGATTCTGCCCGCCGCATCGCGCGGGCCATGCCAAACGGTAAACCAACGCCGCACTTCGGTGCGGTGGCGGTTGCCCGCGCTTCAACCTTCGACTGGTTTTGGAGTTCACGCATATGGCTGCTTTATCGCAATCGAATCAAACCGGGCAAGACCCGGCCCATCACCCTGTACCGAAAGAAGCCCGCATGGGGCGACTGTCGCTGACCATGGCCTGGTGGGCGGTGTGCAGCGCGATGTTTTACATCGTTGTTGGCGCTTCACTGGCGTTGTCTTACGGCGCTCGCAATGCCCTGATCGGCATGCTGTTGTCGGTGGTCAGTTACGGACTGGTCAACAGCGTCCTAAGTCGTTTCGCGATTCGCAGCGGTTTGTCGGTGGCGTTGTTTTCACGGCTGTTGTTCGGTAGCACCGGGGCATGTCTGGCGACTTTGATCTTCTTTTCCACGGCGATTTATTACGCGGTATTCGAAGGCTCGGTGATCGCCGTGGCACTCAATCATCTCTACCCGGAACTGGTCTATCCGCTGGCTGCATTGGTTGTTGTGCTGTACAGCGTGCCGATGATTTTGGGCAGCGTGCAGCACTGGCTGGACAAGCTCAACGGCGTGCTGTTGCCGGTGTACCTGGGCGGGTTGCTGTTGGCGGTTGGCGTGTCGATCAGCCGTTATGGCTACCAGCCGCAATGGCTCGATTTCGGCCCTGCAACGCCCAGTACCTTCGGCTGGTGGGACTGCTTTGTCGCGTACATGGGCGTCTGGGTGCTGATGCTGTTTACCTTCGATTACGCCCGGTTTGGTAAAGCTGAGGACGCTGATTATCACGGCCGCTGGAACTTTGGCATGCCGTTCTACGCGGTGACGTTTCTGCTCAACGGGGCGGCGGGGATCTATCTGGTCAGCAGCATTCCCCACGAAGGTGCGCTGAATGAAGTGTCAGTGGTGATGGCGATTTTGCAATTGATGGGCGTGTGGGGATTGTTGTTCGTCTGGGCCACACAAACCCGTATCAATACCGCCAATTACTACTTGGCGACCCTGAATATGCAGGCGTTCTTTGCTCGTTTTGGCCTGCGCGGTTCCTACGTGATGTGGGCGCTGGCGGTGGGGGTGATCGTTTACGGCTTGATGCTCGCGGACGTGTTTGCCTACTTGCTCAAGGCGTTGGCCTACCAGGGTATTTTTGTGGTGGCCTGGGTCGGTGTAGCGTTGGCGCAAATTCTCTACGGACGCAGTGACTTAGCAGCGCTCGAACGGGTCAGTGCGTTCAATCCGATTGGCTTGAGCGCCTGGTTTGGCGCTACCGCGCTGGGGCTTGCGCTGATGTTTCACGGCGGCGGGCTGAGCAGTTTTTCCGCGCCTTCGACCGTGATCGTGGCGTTTGCCATACAAGCAGGTTTATCCCATCGAAGCCGCGTCAGGCTGCCGTTGGCGCAGTAGGGTTTTGCAGTAAGACCCTTCGCACCCGCCCGCTACGATACAAGAGGGCGGGCACGGTTTCATGCCTGTTCACACCCTGCACGACCCCAGCACGTCGTCCTTACGGAATAAACCGATAACCAATCCCTGTTTCCGTCACCAGATGCCGAGGCTGGGACGGATCTGCTTCGACCTTTTTGCGCAAGCCACCCATGAACACACGAAGGTAAGGTGTGTCCGTGGTGTGCGCCGGGCCCCAGACGGCTTTGAGCAGTTGCAAATGCGTCAGCACACGGTTGGGGTGCGAGCACAGGTGAACCAGCAAGCGGTATTCCAGGGGCGTCAGGTGCAGCGGCGCACCGGCGCGTTCGACGACGCGCCGTTCGACATCAATGCGCACGTCGCCAAAGCTCAGGACTGAACTGTTGTCGGCATCTTTAGTTTGCCGGCGTAGTAGCGCGCGCACACGGGCGAGCAACTCCCCGGTGCCAAAAGGCTTGACCAGGTAATCATCGGCGCCGGTGTCCAGGGCCAGGATTTTGTCGGACTCCGCCCCTCGGGCTGACAGCACGATGATCGGCACCGCCGACCAACTGCGTATGTCGCGGATCAGGTCAACGCCATCGCCGTCGGGAAGGCCCAGGTCAAGCACAATCAGGTCCGGTCGGCGTGTTCCGGAGTCGATGAGGCCGCGGTGGTAAGTCTCGGCTTCATGCACTTCCAGGCCTTCGGCGTGCAAGGCCATCCGCACGAAGCGGCGTATTTCCTTTTCGTCCTCAATGATCAGGACGCGGGGCACGGACTCAGTCATGGCTGATCCTCGTCAATCTGTGGCGCAAAAGGCTCAATCAGCGGCGGCTCTTCGCGGGGCAGGCGCAGTGTGAAACACGCGCCGCCGTTGGTGCCGGTGGCCCCGGTAATCGTTCCCCCATGCGCCTGGGCAATTGCCCGGCAGATGGCCAGACCGAGCCCGACACCGGGAATCGAACTTTCTTTCTTGCCGCGCATGAATTTGCTGAACAGCGCTTCTTCGTGGCCGTGTGGCAACCCAGGGCCTTCATCGGCGATCCACAGTTCAATGGCGTCAGAAGTGGCTCTGGCCCCCAAGTTAATGGCGGTGTCAGGCGGTGTGTACTTGATGGCGTTTTCGATCAGGTTGATCAGGATGCGCTCGATCAGCAGTGCATCGATGCGCACCGGTGGCACATCGTCTTCCAGCGCGACGTGTACCGGGCGTGTGCCCAAAATGGGCTGGACAGCCCTCAGTGCGCTGCCGACCACGTCCTCAATGGGTTGCCATTGACGATTCAATACCACTTTGCCGGACTCCAGGCGTGCCATGTCCAGCAGGTTGTTGACCAGGGTATTCATGCGCAGCGCGGATTCACCGACCGCTGTGGCAATTTCGGCGGCTTCGCCGGTGGGCGGCGGCGTGGTCAACTTGAGCGCTTCGGCGAGCCCAACCATGACGGACAGCGGGGTTCGCAAGTCGTGGGAGATGGCCGAGAGTAGCGAATTGCGCAACCGCTCGGACTCCATTTGCAGCGTGGTGTCCTGGGCCACGTTGATGTAGTGAATCCGTTCAAGCGAGATGGCCAGCAATGACGCACACGTGTCGAGCAGGCGCCGCTGTTCCGGCACCACCAGGCGTGTCGTGTCTCGCGGCTGCACGGCAAGTATCCCGCGTACCCGCATCGGGGCCGACAAGGGCAAGTACAGCGTGGAACTGGAGGGCAGGGTGTCGGTGCCGTAACCGGCCGCTTCCGCCTTGTCGAACGACCACTGGGCAATGGCGAAATCCACTTGCGGTGGCTCCCCCGTGACCATGGGCGGCAGCAGTTTGTTGTTGTCATCGGCCACCAGCAACGCCGAACGGGCGCCAAACTCGGCTGACAGAAACTTCGCGCCGATGTCGGCGACCTGCTCGGTGATCAGTGCGGCGGACAGCAGGCGCGACATGTCATACAGCGCACGCATGCGGTCTTCGCGCCGTTGTGCCACCCGCGCCTGGTACGTCAGGCCGGCGGTCATCTGCCCGATGACCAGGGCGACCACCAACATGACGCTGAACGTGACTAGGTACTGGACGTCGCCAACGGCAAATGAAAAACGTGGCGATACGAAGAAAAAGTCAAAGGCACCGACGGACACAAACGCCGCCAGGACCGCCGGGCCACGACCGAAACGTACCGCTGCGGCCACTACCGCCAGCAGAAAGATCATGACGATGTTGGCCTGTTCGAGCAGCCCGGCCAGGGGCAAGGCAATCACGGTGGTCGCGGCACACAGCGCGACGCTCCACAGGTAGGCGGGCCATAGGGTCGGGCTTTCGTGGGCGGTTGAGGTGCCCTTGGTGGGCGTGCTGCCGGTCGGCAGCGAGACTTGAATCACATCCAGGTCGGCGCCCAGTTCGCCAATTCGTTCAGCCAGTATTGGCCGCCAGAGCCGGCGCCGTGGGTGTTCGTCGCGGCCAAGCACGACCTTCGACAGGTTGTGTTGCCGTGCATATTTGACCAGGGTTTCGGCAATGTCCTGCCCGGACAGGGTCGAGATCTGCGCGCCCATGTCCTGGGCCAGTTTCAGCGTGGCCAGTACCCGGCGGCGCTTGGCGTCGGGCAGACGCTGCAACGTCGGTGTTTCGACATACACCGCGTGCCAAGGCACGTTGAGTTGGGTGGCCAGGCGTGCCGTCGAACGCACAGTTTTTTGTGCCTGTTCATGCGGACCAATGCAGGCGAGCAGGGAGTCGCGAGTGCCCCACACCGGTTTGACTGCACCGCTTTGGCGGTACTGCAACATGTCGCTGTCAACCCGGTCGGCGGTGCGCCGCAGCGCCAGTTCGCGCAGGGCAATCAGGTTGCCTTTGCGAAAAAAATTCTGCACCGCGCGCTCGGCCTGTTGTGCCAGATACACCTTGCCTTCCTTCAACCGCTGCAACAGCTCGTCGGGGGGCAGGTCAACGATGACCACCTCGTCGGCGGTATCGAACACGTGGTCGGGTACGGTCTCCCAGACCCGGATGCCGGTGATGCCGCCAACAATATCGTTCAGGCTCTCCAGGTGCTGGACGTTCATGGTTGACCAGACATCGATACCGGCGCCGAGCAGTTCTTCCACGTCCTGCCAGCGCTTGGGGTGTCGGGAACCGACGGCATTGGAATGCGCCAGTTCGTCAATCAGGATCAAGCCCGGTTGACGGGCGAGCGCGGCGTCGAGGTCAAACTCGGTCAGCGTGCGATGCTTATCGAGCACCTGTTTGAGTGGTAGCAGTTCGAGGCCGCTGATCAGCGCTTGGGTCTCGGCGCGCCCGTGGGTTTCGATCACGCCAATCAGCACGTCGATCTTCTGCCGTGTGGCTGTGTGGGCGGCCGCCAGCATTGCGTAGGTTTTGCCGACACCGGCACTGGCACCAAAAAAAATCTTCAGCCGACCACGTTTGGCCTGCGCTTCCTGCTCGCGAATCTGGGCCAGCAACTGGTCTGGGTCAGGACGTTGTTCGGCCATCAAGCTCACCGTGTGTGATTAGCGCTCAATGGGTGGCGTCGAGTGCCAGGTTCAATGCCAAGACGTTGACTCGCGGTTCGCCAAGGAACCCGAGCAGCATGCCCTCAGCCTGTTCGCTGATCAGTTGACGAACCTGCTCGGCCGGTAAACTGCGCACTCGCGCCACCCGGCCCGCCTGGTACAACGCAGCCGTCAGGCTGATGTGCGGGTCGAGGCCGCTCGCGGAACTGTAGACCAGGTCGGCCGGCACCGTGGCTTTGTTGCCAGGGTCGGCGGCGTGCAAGGCCTCGATTCGCCCTTTGAGCGCGTCGGCCAGCGCCGGGTTCAGCGGTCCCAGGTTCGACCCTCCCGAGGCAAGCGGGTTGTAGGGCATGGGGCTGGTGGCTGAAGGGCGGCTCCAGAAATACTTTGGATCACTGAAGCCCTGCCCGATCAACAGCGAGCCCACTGTTTTGCCGTCCCGTTCTATCAGGCTGCCGGAGGCCTGATGCGGGAATACCAGCCGGGCGATACCGGTCGTGAGGAGTGGATAGGCCAGGCCTGTGATCAGCGAGAAGGCGATCAGCAAGGTTAACGCCGGACGTAGTAGAGATGCCATGACAGTGCTCCCTTAAACCAGACCAACAGCGGTCAACGCCATGTCGATTATTTTGATCCCAATAAAGGGCACGATCACCCCACCCAGTCCATAGACCAGCAAGTTGCGCCGCAGCAGCATGGCGGCACCGACTGGGCGATACTTCACGCCTTTGAGCGCCAGCGGAATCAGGAAAATGATGATCAGTGCGTTGAAAATTACTGCCGACAGCACCGCAGAATTGGGGCTGGTCAAACCCATGATGTTGAGTGCCGCAAGTTGTGGGTAGGTGGAAACAAACGCCGCCGGTACGATCGCAAAATACTTGGCGATGTCGTTGGCAATCGAGAAGGTGGTCAGCGAACCCCGGGTCATCAGCATCTGTTTGCCCGTTTCCACAACCTCAATCAACTTGGTCGGGTTGCTGTCCAGGTCGACCATGTTGCCGGCTTCCTTGGCGGCTTGAGTCCCCGAGTTCATGGCCACGGCGACATCCGCCTGAGCCAGCGCCGGTGCGTCGTTGGTGCCATCGCCGGTCATCGCGACCAGCCGTCCCTCGGCCTGGTAGCTGCGGATCAGTTCCAGTTTTTGCTCGGGCGTTGCTTCTGCCAGAAAGTCATCGACACCGGCTTCGGCAGCGATAGCGGCGGCGGTGACTCGGTTGTCACCGGTCACCATCACGGTTTTGATCCCCATGCGGCGCAGTTCGACAAAGCGCTCCTTGATGCCGCCCTTGACGATGTCCTTGAGTTCGATGACGCCCAGCACTTTGGCGCCGTCGGCCACCACCAGCGGGGTACTGCCTCGACGCGCCACTTCTTCGACCAGGGTTTGTACGGCGTCGGGAAAGTTTCCGCCCAGACTCTGGACATGGCGCAGGACCGCTTCGCCAGCGCCCTTGCGCAGTTGCCGGGTGCCCATGTCGACGCCGCTCATACGGGTCTGCGCTGAAAAGTGCACGAAGTGCGCGTCGAGCGCTGCAATGTCGCGTTCGCGCAGGTTGAAGCGTTGCTTGGCCAGGACCACGATGCTGCGCCCTTCAGGGGTTTCGTCGGCCAGCGACGCGAGTTGCGCCACGTCCACCAACTCTGCCTCTTTGACACCCGGTGCCGGAAAAAAAGCCGAAGCCTGGCGGTTGCCCAGGGTGATGGTCCCGGTCTTGTCGAGCAGTAGCACATCCACATCGCCCGCAGCCTCTACGGCGCGGCCGGAAGTGGCGATCACGTTAGCTTCCATCATGCGACTCATGCCTGCCACACCGACGGCCGACAGCAGACCGGCGATGGTGGTGGGAATCAGGCACACCAGCAGTGAAATGAGGACAGTGATCGAGACCGGCGAACCCGATTTTGCAGCGGCCACGCCAAACAGCGAAAAGGGCAGCAGCGTCACCGTGACCCCGAGGAATACAATCGTCAGGGCGACCAGCAAGATCGACAAGGCGATTTCATTCGGGGTCTTTTGCCGCTTGGCGTTCTCGACCATCGCGATCATGCGGTCGACAAAGGTTTCGCCAGGGTTGGTGGTCACGCGGATGACGATCCAGTCCGAAAGCACCCGAGTGCCTCCGGTGACGGCCGAGAAATCGCCGCCGCACTCGCGAATCACCGGGGCGGACTCGCCGGTGATGGCGGACTCATCAACCGACGCAGCGCCTTCGATCACGTCGCCGTCGGCGGGTATCACCGAGTCCGCGAGGTCGCCTGCTTCCACCACCACTACATCGCCTTTGCACAGACCGCTCGATTGCGCTAATTGCCACGGCGCGCCGTAGTGCGGTTCGAGCAGCTTCTTGGCCCAGGTTTCTTTTTTCAGGTTGCGCAAAGATGCGGCCTGGGCCTTGCTGCGGCCCTCGGCCAAGGCCTCGGCAAAGTTGGCGAACAGCACCGTGAACCATAGCCATAAGGCGATGGAGAGGATGAACCCGGCGCCGGCTTCGCCCTTGCCAGTCAGGGCCTGGACCCACAGACCGGTGGTGATGATGGCGCCGATGTAAACGACGAACATCACTGGGTTACGCCACTGAATCCTCGGACTGAGTTTGCGCACAGAGTCGGCCATGGCTGGCCGTATCAGTTTCGGGTCGAACAAGGAGAACGCTTTGCGTGTCATGTTCGTGACCTCACTTGATCATCAGAAGGTGTTCGACGACGGGCCCCAGCGCGAGCGCCGGCACGTAGTTCAGCAATCCGACCAGCAACACCGTGCCGATCAGCAGCACCACAAACAGCATGCCGTGCGTGGGCATGGTGCCGCCGGTGACCGCCAGGCGTTTCTTCGCGGCCAGGCTGCCGGCGACGGCGAGCACCGGGACGATGACGCCGAACCGGCCAAACCAGCTGGCGATGGCCAGTAACGTGTTGTAGAACGGGGTGTTCGCCGACAGCCCGGCGAAGGCGCTGCCATTGTTGTTGGCCGCCGAGGTGAAGGCGTAGAGGATTTCCGAGAAACCGTGGGCGCCCGGATTGGCAATCCCTAACTTGCCAGCCTCGGCCATCACCGCGATGGCGGTTCCGAACAGCACCAGCATCGGTGTCACCAGAATCGCGATGGCGACCATTTTCATTTCATAGGCTTCAATTTTTTTGCCCAGGTATTCCGGTGTGCGGCCGATCATCAATCCGGCGATGAACACCGCCAGGATGGCGAACACCAACATGCCGTACAGACCGGACCCGGTGCCGCCGAACACCACCTCGCCCAGTTGCATCAGGACCATCGGCACCGCGCCGCCCAATGGGGTGAACGAGTCGTGCATCGCGTTGACCGCACCACAGGACGCGGCTGTTGTTACCGCCGCAAACAGGCTGGAGGCACTGATGCCGAAACGCAGTTCCTTGCCTTCCATGTTGCCGGCGGTGTTGTCGATACCCAGCGTGGAAAACTGCGGATTGCCCAGTTGCTCGTAGTGGGTGACGGCAATCACCGCGATCACGAAGATGATCGTCATGGTGGCCAGCAGCGCCCACCCTTGGCGGATGTCGCCGACGATGTGGCCGAAGACGAAACACAGCGCTGTGGGGATCAGGAAAATCGCGATCAACTGCAAAAAGTTGGTGAGGGCGGTTGGGTTCTCGTAGGGGTGGGCCGAGTTCGCGTTGAAGAAGCCGCCGCCATTGGTGCCGAGCATCTTGATCGCCTCCTGTGAAGCGACCGGCCCCATGGCGAGGGTTTGCTTGTCGGTGCTGCTGGCCACCGTCACCGGGTTGCCCTGTGCATCAAGGGTTGGCTGACCCGCGTCATTGAGCACTGGAGCCTGATACTGCATGACCTCCAGGGTCGTGACTTCTTTATAAGGGTCAAGGTTCTGAATCGTGCCCTGGCTGATAAAAAACAGCGCAAATACCAACGACAGCGGTAACAGAACCCACAGCGTGACGCGGGTGAGGTCGGCCCAGGCGTTGCCGATACTGGCCGTGCTGTGGCGTGCGAACCCGCGAATAAGCGCAACCGCCACGACAATGCCGGTGGCGGCTGACAGAAAGTTTTGCACCGTCAGCGCGAGCATTTGGGTCAGGTAGCTCATGGTCGATTCGCCGCTGTAGGCTTGCCAATCAGTGTTGGTGACAAAACTGGCGGCAGTGTTGAACGATGAATCAGGTGTGATCGCGCCAAAACCTTGGGGATTGAATGGCAGGACGCCTTGCAAGCGTTGTAAGGCGTAGACGGCGAGTAAACCCAGCGCGTTGAACAGAATCAGGGCCAGCGCGTAGTGCAGCCAGCTCATTTGCGTCTCAGGCTTGACGCCGGCCAGGCGATACAGCGGCGACTCGATGCGCGCGCCGAAGGCAAATCGCCCTTCCATTACGCGGGTCAGCCAGCGCCCGAGCGGCCAGGCCACAATGCCCAATGCCAGGAGAAAGGCCCCCAGGAGGACCCACGCTTGAGTCGTCATAGAAAGTCCTCCGGAAACAGCAGCGCGGCAATCAGATAAACCAGCAGCCCGGCAGCGATGATGCTGCCGAACAGATAGAAGCCTGTCATGACCGTCTCCTGTCGAGCGCCGCACAGCCTCGCGCCAAGCCGACCAGGCTAATGAAAAATAATCCACCGAGTAGCAGAAAGATAAAGTCCATGGCATTCCCTCCAGCAGTGAGGCAAGCCTAGTCGGCCCTTTGGTAAGTTGTTGACAGGATGTTGGGGTAAAAAATAAAGATCCTATAAAGAGACCGTTCGGACCCCAAGTGCGGGTCATCCATCGCCGTGTCCGGGCGGGTCGGTAACGACGCCGTCCCGATCCCCTGCAACTGCTAAGCTTCGTACTCGCGGCGCTTGAGGCGGTCGTTGACCGTCGGGCCAGCAACAGACGGCAATCTGCAAGGAGGCAGGCTGATGGTGATCAAACGCGTAGGTGGTACGAGTGCGAGCAGCGTTCCCGAGCCGGTCGGTCGGGAGGAGGTGGAGCAGGTGCTGGCGCTGTTACTGGCCAGTCCGTTGTTCGCCAAGTCGAGGCGGATGGGCAGCCTGTTGCGGTTCCTGGCTGAGCACGACCTTAAGTTGTCGAGCGTTGCTCTCACTGAACACGCGATCGGGATCGGGGTGTTTTGCCGCGATCCAGCGGTTTATTGCACCGGCGATGATCCGGTCGTGCGGGTACAGGTCGGTCGGTTGCGGCGCAAGCTCGCCAGCTATTACGCCACGTTGGGCCAGCAGGATTTGGTACGGTTGAGCGTCCCGGCCGGTTGTTATCGGCTGGCGTATGAGCGATTTAGATCCAGGATGGAGGGTACCCGTCATCCGGTGTTACAGATTCAGCCGTTTACCTGCATCACCCTTGATGGCGACGACTTTACTCGGGGCCTGTGTGAAGAGTTAAGTTGCAGGTTATTCGAGTCGTTTGAGCAGACGCAGACGCGTGCCAGCCATGTGTTGATGAAGGTGTCACGCAGCAGCGTTCAAGCACCGGCCCAAGGGCGGGCGGGGCGGTGTAGCTATTCTTTGGAAGGTAGCGTGAGAGTGGAACTGACTCGTGTCCGGGCCTCGGTGCGTCTGGTTGATGCCGCTCAAGGGCGGATCCGCTGGTCCGAGCAGTTTGATCGCAGTCGTCCGTATAGCATCGCGACCCAGCAAGATCTGGCCGAGTCGATCTGTCGGTCGCTGACGGGTTATTTTGCCAAGGTTGACGATGGCTGAGCCGGGTAGAGAGGGGCAACCTACAGTTGCCCCCGATGCTGCTGTTACACGATTGTCCAACTGCCGCCAGAGTAGAGACGGGTCGCGTTGTTATCGAAGGTCATGTCGATCTCGATCGATTGCGAGCGCGAGGTGCTGAACATGGTGCTCGTCTGCACGTTCTGCTCAAACCATACCAGGATCGTTTCGACGGGAGTCAGCACAGTAGATCCTGTGACCACTTGTTGTGAAGCGACGTAGATGGGGGTCGTGACCTGTACGCCATCGATGCCGGTGGAAAGTTGACTCACCCCTGGGTGAATTGGACCGTAGTTGTTCACCAGGGTGATGGAGGTATTAGGGCCGGCGCTCGTTGGCTGGCCGAGAAGGCCGGAATTATCGAGTATTGCCTGTTGGCCGAGCCCGATGTTGACGAGGTTGGTCGATACATCAACCTGCACATTGGCCTGGAAAGAGTTGGAGCCGAACAACTGATACTGCGGCGTCCAACTGAAGGTGCTGTTGCTCAGGTACTGGACATAGGATTGCCAGACTACGTTGTAGGCCTCATTACCGACCTTCTTGGCAAAGCACAGTTTGTAGCCTGATTGCTTGAGTGTGGTCAGGTCGCCTGAGGCAATCTGGATTTTGACCACTTTCTGAGTGGCTGCCAGGGTCGACGCCAGCACCTTGCTGTAATCGGAAGGTTTCAGTGCCTGAGTGGCGCCCAGAAGCGACTTGACGGCCGCTTGCACGTCATCGTGCAGTTTCTGGTTTTGTTTGGTTACAGCGTTTGACTGACTCATGATGACCCTCTGTCTTGGTTGTGTGTTGGGCAATCAATGGGCAGCGGGCGTGGAATTCGACCCATATCAGGCAGCACCCGTGACAGTTCTTCCATGCCTCCACTGGTGGGAGGCGGGCGGTGCCGATGATGTGTCACAACCCTGTAAGCACATTGACGGCTTCACAGTAGGCGCCGGTAACAGGGGGATAAAGTGTCGTGGTGTTACATTCGCGGAGGCCCCGGTGCTACGCCAATGCGTCAGGTAACAACCGGCGTAGCGCTGATGTATCACCGAGCAAGACAGCGCGGTTGTCTTCAACACATCCTGGACATCGCACTTTTCTTTCTAAGTTGGCCGGGCTTAAGGCATTTTGCTGGCCCCTAAACCCTTGAGGTATTGCCACAATCGCCATCATTTTCAGATGGTTAGGTGAATTCAAGTGCGCACTCTATTGATCTCGCTCGCCCTGGCGAGCGTGGCTGTCTCTGTCGAGGCCAAAGAGTTGATGGCGAACGATCGGTATATGTGCAGTTGGGGCGCGGGGACGGCTGCCAGGGCGCAGGAGCTGAAACTGTCGGGTGTCTCACTGTATGCCGCTCGCCAGAAGCTACAGTCTTACACCTTCAATAAGTCGTGGATGCGAATGATGGCTTTGGGTATTACCGAACAAACCTATGACAGTTCGTCACGAATTAAACCGGCGGCAGTCCGGCAGAGTTTTTATGAAGAGTGTGTGAAGTACAAGTTGGCGCGCAGGTGACGCTCACCGTCGCTGCGTATCATTTGTCCTGTCGATAGTTACCATCATAAATTGCACGTTTTGTTTTTTTGGCAAAGGAGGAGGATAGCGCCATACCGATTCTGTTTTTGAAGGAAACCGCGCGATGAGAATTTCAACCCTGCTGAGTCTTCTCGCCGTACTGACTGGTGGCCTTGTCACCATCGCGCCCGCTTACGCAGCCGAAGAACAGTCCTGCCATTTTCTGCCCCTGTCCGACAGCACTGCTGGCCTGCAACATGGGCAATCGGTGGGGGTGCTTTACAGCGAAAACACGCTCAATACCCTGCAATACCTTGAGCAGTACCACGCCGTCGCGCTCAAAGGTGCCAAGAGCGCCGGGCTCGACTCGCGTATCAGCAACGCTTTTATCAACAGTTCCGACCCTGCGTTGGCAATCAACTGGCTCAAGGATTCACTGCAAAAGCAGTTTGCCTCGGTGACCGTTTACGACAACTTGGATGCACTGGTGCAAGCCCGCCCGGATGTGGTGGTGATGCTGGACACCTACAGCAGCCTTGTCACACAGCGTAATACTCACGTCGAAGCGCGCTTCCTCGCCAAATTTTACGATTCGAACCTGCAGTACATCGGCAAGGCCGAAGGCTCGAGCGGCAAGCAATTGTCGTCGATTTGGGTCCATGGCAAAGCAGCGCCGGAAATTGCCGCGCAAATAGATCAACAGCGCGACCTTCAGGTAGATGCGTTGAAGAAATTCGATGCATCGCTGAAGGCCTTTGTGACGTCCAACGAAGTCGCTCGGCTGGCAACCAAGTAATGGCGTGATTCATTAGCTGAACCTATGCTGTCGGTCAGCGATGTTTCATTATGTTTCACACGGCCTGGGGACTTAGGATGAAGACTCAGACCGTGCTTTGCCCCGCTTGCAGCCAAAGGGAACGAAAAAATGAAGTCGAACCTCCTCAAAGTCGTGTTGATTGCCGGCGCATTGCTTCTGAGCGCCTGCTCCGGCGTCAGCAGCAGCAGCTGTTTCTCACAAGACTGCCAATCGCTTGATAGCCATAACCCCAACAAGCTGAAGTTTGGCGGCAGCGCCATCGGCAATAACTTCAATCAGTACAGCTCGGGGCTGTTGCACGACGACTGAGGGGCTGGGTCCTCTCATCCAGGATCACCGACAGGTCTTGCCGGTGATGCCTGATTTCAGCCGCTCGGAAAAAGTCGACTCAAACGCCATCGCCTCTGCCTCCACCGTCGTTGTCTACCTCAGATCCTTCAGGCTCTGCCCGGTTTTATTCCCCCAACGCTCGCCACACTGTCCAGTCCGGTACTGAAATATCGACCTCGATGTTTCGATATCGAAGCTTGCCGTGATCAAATAGCTGCCGGCGTTTGCTAAGCAACCCCTGACCTGGAGCAGAAAATGAAAAACACCGCAGCACTGACTTTTACCTTGATGCTCGTTGCAGGATTACTCGGCACCCCGGTAGAAGCGGCCGGTGACGCTGAAGCAGGCGGCAAACTCTTCAACCGCACCTGCGGTGGTTGTCATCAGGTTGGCGGTTCGGCACGTGGCGGCTTTGGTCCCCAGCTCAATGGTGTTTTCGGGCGTGTGGCCGGCAGTACGTCGGACTACCCGTATTCGGACGCTATGAAATCATCCGGCGTGGTCTGGACCCGCGAAACCCTGGCGGCCTATATCGAGAACCCCAAAGCTGTGGTCTCTGGAACCCGCATGATCTTCTGGGGGATCAGCGATCCGGAAAAAATCGAAAACCTGCTGGCCTACCTGCAGACATTTCAGCCGCAGTAATTTGTGCCTGCGGTGGGAATAGGTTGACTCAATCTCTGTTCATGTCCTTTAGACGGCATCTACTGGCTCATTGGCGTTAGTCGGTCATCTGCTGGCGCGTTAGAGTCAGCGCAACGTTCTTGGCAACCCCCGGATAATCCTGATGACCCGCCCTCGTTTTCTGCCCGACAACTTCACCTTGACCCTGATGGGTGTGGTGACTCTGGCTAGCGTGCTGCCCGCCAGCGGTCAAACAGCGGTCGGTTTTGGCTGGCTGACCAACATTGCCATTGCCCTCCTGTTTTTTCTGCATGGCGCTAAGCTTTCTCGCGAGTCGATCATTGCCGGTGCCGGTCACTGGCGTCTGCATTTGCTGGTGTTCGGTTTGACCTTTGTTGTTTTTCCGTTGCTCGGTCTGGCGCTCAAACCACTGCTTTCACCGCTGATCGGCAACGATCTGTACATGGGCATGCTTTACCTCTGTGCGCTTCCGGCGACAGTGCAGTCAGCGATTGCGTTTACCTCGCTTGCGCGTGGCAACGTCCCGGCGGCGATTTGCAGTGCCGCGGCATCCAGCCTGTTTGGCATCTTTCTCACGCCGTTGCTGGTGACGCTGCTGCTGGATGTCCACGGCAATGGCGGCTCGACGCTTGACGCCATTCTGAAGATCGGCGTGCAACTGCTCCTGCCGTTTATTGCTGGGCAAATCGCTCGGCGCTGGATGGGGTCTTGGGTAGGACGCAACAAGAATTGGCTGAAGTTCGTTGACCAAGGGTCGATCCTGTTAGTGGTCTACGGGGCGTTCAGCGAGGCAGTGAACGAAGGTATTTGGCACCAGATCCCGCTCTGGGAGCTGGCCGGGCTGGTCGTGGCCTGCTGCGTGTTGCTGGCGCTGGTATTGCTGGCGTCCACTGTAGTTGGCAAAGCCTTTGGCTTCAGCCAGGAAGACCGCATCACGATTCTGTTTTGCGGTTCGAAGAAAAGCCTGGCGACCGGCGTGCCGATGGCCCAAGTGTTGTTCGCCGGGAGCACCATGGGGGTGTTGATTTTGCCGCTGATGCTGTTTCATCAAATACAGTTGATGGTTTGCGCAGTGCTGGCGCAGAAATATGCCAAGCGCCAGGAGTCAGTGGCTGAACTGATGGGGCAGGTGGATCCTTGATCATCAGCATTGGGTCTGCCAACAGGCCTGGGGATTTCTCAGGCGCGCGCTGATCGTACTGATTGTGGCGGTCTGCGGCCTGCGACGCGTGAGCGCGCCGCAGGCCTTGAGAGCACACGCTCTACATGTTGAATCAAGACACCACGGAGCGCAGTTCACCTGCCAACAACGAAAGCTCGTCAGCGGTAACGGCGTTATCTTCTATGCCCTCCATCAACACGACGCTGCCGTTACGAATCTCCGTTACGTTGCGGTTAATGTCTTCCGATACGGCATGCTGCTGAACTGCCGCACTGGCGATCTGGGTGTTCATGCCGACAATCCGCTTAACGCCTTCATTGATGGCGTCCAGACTTGTCGATGCCTGATCGGCAGAGGCAATGCAATCCTGCGCTCTGTCCTTGCCGGCCTTCATTTGCTCTACGGCCGCTGACGTCGCGAGTTGCAACTCTTGAATGATTCGACGGATTTCTTCAGTCGAACGCTGTGTGCGTGACGCCAGGGTTCGAACTTCGTCGGCGACGACGGCAAAGCCACGGCCTTGTTCCCCGGCGCGGGCCGCTTCGATGGCCGCATTCAACGCTAGCAGGTTGGTTTGATCGGCGATGTTGCGGATCACCTCAATGACGCCACCAATCTCTTGGCTGTGTACGGCAAGCGCTGAAACTTTTTGCGCGCTGAGTTCAACTTCGTTGGCCAAGGCTTCAATCGTCACCCGAGTGTCCTGCATCACCACCAAGCCGCTGCTTGAGGCGTGGCTGGCTTGCTCAGCTGCGTGGGCGGCACCTTCAGTGTTCTGCGCCACGTCGGCAACGCTTGCGGTCATCTCGTTTATCGCCGTGGCGACTTGCTCGGTTTCACCCTGTTGTGAGTTCATCGATTGCTTCGCACGATCAATGGACAATCCCAAGCGGGAGGCCGCCTCTGATACCGACTGAGAACTACGCTCGACTTGAGCCAGCGAAGTACCAAAAGCCTGCACCATGTGATTTAGGCCATTCCCCACGTCCGCCATTTCATCTTTCCCTCGCACCTGGACGCGAGCCCTGAGATCGCCCTGAGCGATAAGACGCGTGGCGCTCAGCACCTCATCAATGGCTCTGCGCATCGCACTGTAGATACCGCTGAACGCATAAATCAGCAGCAACCCCATGAAGGTAAACATGGCCAGGATCAACGTCCTCTCAGAGGATTTCTTTTGGATTCTTTGTTCCAGCACCTCAAACAGCGCGTCCTGCAGGATGTCCTGAGCCTTGTACAACTCGGCGACAACAGCATTGCCCTTCGCCAGCAAACCCTGCGTGCCGCCCACGTTGTCACGTGTCGCACCGATCAGCGCCTCGAGGTCACTGCGCAAGCTGTCCAGATTCGTGAGAGAGCTAGTCACCGGCAACTGAATTTTATCGGCGAGTGCCGGCTCTTTACGGCGCAGGAGGCTTAGGCTTTGCTGAAGGTCTTTGCGCATCTGCGTCTCTTGCTTGAGCAGTGACTTCAGCGAAAACCGGGTGCTATCGCTCAGCGGTTGCCCCTCCCGCAGACCACTGGCCATGCCGCGGAGCTGGCCCACGACATTGATTTGCCGCGGTAGCCGCAAGGTGCTCTGGTCGATCATGAACAGCGACGCGTAATCTTCATCCAGCACCATTCCTGAGGTGGCCGAGACGAAATACACGAAATTCAACGTCTCTGTCAGTTGATCGTTCCAATCGTCGAACGCCTTGGTCTGGCTGGCATCGACTTTTACCCCATCAATCAGCCGCTGCGCCCCTGAGCGCAAGCGTTGTACGCGGTCACCGGTTTCGAGCTCCGCGTTGAATCGTCGGTCAGTGGTTTCAAGTTTCGAGAACGCGTCTTGCAACTTTGCCTGATTGGCTGACAGGTCGGCTTGAGCCGTTGAGTCGCTGCTCAGCAGGCGGTTCGTTAAGGCCCGCTGCAACATTGATAACCGTGGCTTCTTCGTCCACCTCATGGCGCGATAGCGCTTCTTACTGAGAGTCCGCGGGCGGCTTGAGGGTGGTCCGTGAAAACGTAAGTAAATAAAATTTCATTGAGGCTTTCGACGGCGATGCTAATAACTTTAAATAAACTTGTACATTTATTAAAAGTTGTACAAGTTTGAGCGTTTTTGGGAGAGTGATGCCGTTGTGGCATCAGTGTGTTTGCCACGCCCGCAGGATGCCTGCGTCTTGCGCCAAACCGCGGTTTAGAGCGGTGTCGGCGCGCTGGAGTTAGGGGCGCTGCCGTCGTGCTTTGAATCGAAAAAGTCCTGCTCTGCATTAAATGCCGCCTTGTGCGGCACCCCTAATCGTCTTTCCGCAAACGCAAACGTGACGACTGCCGCGGCCGACTATTGCGTCCCGCGTGTGCTCGCAAGAAAACCAACTCAGAAAAAAACCTGAAAAAAAATTCATTTGGCGGGGAACAGGGTGAACGGTCTGGTACAGCAGACTGAGTTCAACCAGCCAACAGTGTGTTGGCTGAACTCAATACTGGAGATGTTTTTATGCACGGCCTGAAGGTTTTTTTGCTGGTGACGTTAATGAGTGCTTCTGTAGCAGCGATGGCGGAAGGCGGTGGCGATACCGTCATGGCCAAGATGGAAGCTGCACGAGAATCCGCCATGACCACGTACCAACAGTCAGACACTGATACTGCCATCGCCGATAATCAGAACACTTCGCTTGATGAAGCCGCACGGTCGAATTGATCGCGGGCACATTGCTTTAAATCTACGAAATTAGTCGTTGCATCGGTTTAATAATCGAGGATCAATAGTCCATGACCTGCCAATCTTCCACGACAGCAAACTACAGCATTGTGTTGGTTAACTACAAAACACTTGAACTGACTAAAACGTGTCTCATGCTGTTGCAGGATGCTTTGCGGGGTACGGGTGTTCCGGTGATTGTGGTCGATAACAACTCTGACGATGAGAGCAGTGATTACTTGCGCACAGTGGACTGGATTCAACTGCTCGAACGCAAGAGCCCCTATCGCGAGCCTGGCAATATTGCCCATGGCCGGGCGCTGGATCTCGCTTTAGAGCATGTTGAAACCGATTACCTGTTTCTGTTGCATAGCGATACTTTTATTTACGATCCTTCTGTATTCACCATGATGATAAGTGAGTGCAGTGGTGCGCGCGAAGTGGCGGCCGTCGGATGCCTGGAGCAACTGGATCGTGGTGTCGCTCGTTCAACCTGGCGACTTATTTCACGTTTTTTCAAACACTACTCTCGACGCTCTTTATTAGCGTTGGGTATCGAGGTAAGAGCACCAAAACCCTACAGAGAAAAGCATCTGAAGAGCTTTTGTACGCTGTGGAATGCGGCGCTCATCAAGAAGCACGGGTTTCACTTTCAAATGGATGATCGTAATCCAGGTTATGAGTTGCAAGACAGGATGGTTGCGCGGGGTTATCAGATCGGTTTTATATCGCCGCGGAAGATGTTTACCTACCTTGATCATATTCAAAGTGGCACCGTTGCAGCGATGGGGGGTTATTCCTCCAGCCACCGAAGAGTCAAGAAATATGAACAGGTCACACAACAGCGGACATTGAAGGCTTACTAGTTTGATAAAACCAGTGTGCTATTCCGTTGTGTGTTTGGACATCGTTACATTGAGCGCTTCGGAGACAAGAGCGGTCAGTATGGGCTTGGCGCTCGACTGCATCGTGTTACCAATTTCGGGTTGGCGCTCTACGACTTTACCCGCGTATTTTGATGCTCGACCTTCAGCGGCGAGTGACGACAACTCTTCTTCAGAGAATGATTTTTCATAGGCTTGCGCGATGTTTTCATCCCACTTGGGTTGGTACTGGGGCAGCAATGCGTTGATTTCGTCAGACACGGCGCTTGCAGCACCCGCACTGCCCAATGTTGAGGTAATCAGTGCGTAGGTTGCCGTTCGCTTGGCGACCGAGAGTGCGATGTCGTGGAGGTTTCGGCCTATCTGGGCCTGCGCAACGAACGTGCGGGCATCCTTTAGTGAGGCTGTTTCAGCGGACACGGTGGTTGAAAGCGCAACGAGCAACGTCAACGCGATAGAGCCAAACCACGGTTTTTTCATTTTTTCAGCACCCTAAAAGCGGCCTAAGTGTGAGCTCGGTGTTGTGTTGTCACCGAATGTTAGCGGGAGTGGTTTTTAACACGGTGGAGATACGTTGAGTATTGCGCAGACAAAATCACCCGCCGTGCGCCCTGAAATTGCGATTTTTACGCATCATCGGCTAATATACGATCCATATGCATTTCATATAGGGTTTGACGATGGGCATTGTAAAAATTTCAGAGCACATGCACGAGAACCTGCGTATTGCCAGCGATGCATTGAGTCGTTCGATCAATGCCCAGGCCGAGCATTGGATGCGCATAGGGATGCTGGTGGAGTTACACCCCAACCTCGACCACAACGACATCAGTCGCTTGCTGATTCGCGCCGAACTGGCGGGTGGCCTTGATTTGAAAAATTTGTCTGCGCTCGCGGAGATGTCACACAGCGTTCAAGCGCACGCTGCGCCGAGTATCACCCAATGAAGACCAACGTCCCGATCAATACCTCTGAGCAAATAGCCCTGTCGGGCGCGGCGGGTAAGCTGGCGGCCGAGGTGCTGGCGATGATTACCCCCCACGTCAAAGCCGGCGTCACCACCGACGAACTCGACCGACTCTGCCACGACTACATCGTCAACGTGCAGAAAGCCATTCCCGGTAATGTCGGCTATCACGGCTTTCCGAAAACCGTGTGTGCGTCTGTCAACCACGTGGTGTGTCACGGCATTCCGTCTGCAAAGGCGCTTGAGAATGGCGACATCGTGAACATCGATATCGCGGTGGTCAAAGATGGCTGGTACGGCGACACCAGCCGCATGTATTTTGTCGGCGAGCCGACCCCGGAGGCTCGACGCCTGGTGCAGACAACGTATGACGCCATGTGCGCCGGTATTCGCCTCGTGCGCCCCGGCGCGACGCTGGGTGATATCGGTCACGCGATCCAGACCGTGGCCGAGCGCGAGGGGTTTAGCGTGGTTCGCGAATATTGCGGTCATGGCATCGGCAAGGTCTACCACGATGAGCCGCAGGTTCTGCATTACGGTTATCCGGGTCAGGGCCTGGCGCTGAAAGCCGGGATGATCTTTACCATCGAGCCGATGTTGAACGCAGGCAAACGCCATGTGAAAACCCTGGCCGATGGCTGGACGGTGGTGACCAAGGATCATTCGCTCTCGGCCCAGTGGGAGCATATGGTGGCGGTTACCGACGATGGCTTTGAGGTCTTGACCCCTTGGCCTGATCCGTCCGACAAATTTCCGCTGATTGTTTAGGCGCCAGGGCGGCGGGCGAGGAGGGCTTACGCGCTCCTCGCCGTCATTGCACATGCTGAGTCAAACGTTAGCTGATCTTGCGTGACGTACCTTGCCAGTACTTTTCACGAACTTGTCGGCGCAAGACTTTGCCCACTACTGAGGTCGGCAGTTCTTCAACGAATACCAGCGTTTTTGGCGACTTGTAACCGCCCAGTCGCACGCGTGTCTGCGCAATCAGCTCATTAACGCTGACAGATGCGCCCTGACGCAGAATCACTTCGGCATGCACCGCTTCGCCCCATTCGGGGTGAGGAATGCCTACCACCGCCGCCATCAACACCGCCGGGTGCGCCGCCAGCGCGGCTTCGACCTCTACGGCATAGACGTTGAACCCGCCGCTGATGATCATGTCTTTGAGCCGATCAACGATGTACAGGTAGCCGTCGCTATCGATATAGCCCAGGTCACCGGATTTCCAGGCACCGTCGCAGAACTCGGCGGCACTCGCATCGGGGTTTTCGTAGTAGCCCTTGATGACCGCTTTGCAGCGAATGCGGATTTCACCGGTCTCGCCCACCGACAAGGGCGTACCTTCGGCGTCAGTGATGAACACGGGTCGCTCGTTCACAGCGGCAGTGCGCCTTTGAATTCGACGTTAAAGCCAGGCTGGGAACACCCGGTCTGGCTCTCTATACTCGCGGCTCAGGACGACCGCCAGAGCGCAAGTGATGCCCGACACCCCCCTGCAAAATCACGCGATCATTTTGGTCGTGGCGCAACCCCAAGACGCGGAAAAACTGGTGGCCATTCGAATTGAGGCCATGCGCGAAAGCCTCGAACGTGTTGGGCGATTTGATTCGGTACGTGTGCGTGAACGCTTTCTTCACGGTTTTGAAGCCAGTAATACACGCCACATCGACGTGTCTGCCGAACGGGTTGGTTTTGTGGTGCTCAAGCATCAGCCGACGGAACTGCTGCTTGACCATTTGTACGTGAAACCGAGTGCGCAAGGCTCAGGTATAGGGTCTGCTGTGCTCGCGCAGGTTTTCCAAGAGGCCGATGCGGTATCGCTTCCTGTCAGGGTGGGGGCTCTTAAAGAAAGCGCGTCAAATCGCTTTTACCTGCGCCATGGCTTCCAGCTCGTCGCACGGGGCGAGTTTGATAACTACTATGTTCGCCCGTGCGGCAGTGCGGCTGACTCAACCGGTTAGCCGAGGTTATCCGCACCGCCGTCCCATGATGACGCGCGTCGACTATCGGCATTGATGAACACGGCGGCGGTGGAGCGATGTCTCTGCCGTGTCGCGACGATAGTCGCTGGGTGTCTGTTCCATTTCGATACGGAAGTGCCTGTTGAAGTTAGACAGGTTTTCATAACCCACCTCAAAGCAGATGCCGGCCACCGACATCTGTGTTTGCTGCAACAGCCTGCAGGCGCGCTGAACCCTGAGCTTGCGCATGAGATCGATGAAGCCGTGGCCGGTCTCTCTTTTGAAAAAGCGTGAAAAACCAGGCTCGCTCATGTCCAGGCGCTGAGCGATAACAGACAGGCGAATATCGCCTGTGAGTTCAGTCAGCAGGTATTCAAACGCCTTGTTAATGCGCTCTGCGCTGCGGGCGTCGAGGGTGGGTGAGTAGTAGGCGCTCGCGAGCATGTGAACATGCTGCGAGGGCGCTTTCATTAGCGTGTTAATCAGTTGCAGAAATAGAATCAAACGCTCAAGACCTTGTGCCGAGCCTATGTCCTCCAGCAGTTGCGCTGCGTGCGCCGCTGTTTGTGCGGTGAACTCCAGGCCCCTGCGAGCACGGTCAAACAGGTGTTGAAGATCGCCTAACTCGGGCAGCGTACCTCGCAACGCCAAGAGTGCTGCGCCATCGAACTGCAACACAACATCGCGTCCCTTCAGGTATTCGCCTGGCGCCAGGTCGCCGATCCAGTCATGAGGAAGGTCGGGACCGATCAGCGCTACATGACCGGCACCAAACGCACCGATGTAATCGCCCGCAACCAGCTTTCCGCTGCCTTGGCGAATCAGGTGGATTTCGAATTCCGGATGATGGTTCCAGCGAGCCAGATCGTAGGGGTAATCGTGCTCATACCAACGAAAACAATGTTCGGGTTGTGGAAGGATGACTTCCAGCTCGGCGGGTCGCTGCTCGAACAGGGCTGCTCGACTATCAGGCATCTCATGCCCCTTTTATCGTTATTGGTTCTTCGTGTACGGCCAACATACGCCTTGTGGGCTGGAAGCTGCTAGCTCACGTATTGCCTGAAGCTGATACTTTTTTGACGCAGGGTGGTCGATTCGGGTTGGGTTAAAAAAGTACCAGGCAGGCATCCTCCAGGCGTTTGTCCGGGCTTTTTTAAGCTGCTGTAATCAAGTCGTCCACCCTGGCTGGTCAGACGAATTTGATCAGCGTGGGTTAACAACAAAAATAATAGCTCCCGTCGTCCACGGCGCGGAGCGGAGAGCACGACGATGAACATCCCGAAAGCGCTTTTCCTTTCTGCAAGCCTGTCCTTTGCCCTCGTCAGTCACGCCGCCGAAACAGTGACCATTGCCACTGTGAACAATGGCGACATGATCCGCATGCAGCGGCTCTCCAGGATTTTTGAACAGCAGCATCCTGATGTGAAACTTAATTGGGTCGTGCTCGAAGAGAACGTTCTACGTCAACGCCTGACCACCGATATTGCCACCCAGGGTGGACAATTCGACGTGCTGACAATTGGTACCTATGAAACGCCGCTTTGGGGCGCTAAAAATTGGCTCGAACCGATCACAGGTTTGCCTCCGGAGTACGACCTGGAAGACATTTTTCCTTCGGTACGCCAAGGTTTATCGGTCAACAATGCGCTTTACGCGCTGCCGTTCTATGGCGAAAGCACCCTTACTTATTACCGCACCGATCTGTTCAAACAAGCAGGTCTGAGCATGCCGCAGCATCCCACCTGGACGCAGCTCGGTGAGTTTGCGGCCAAACTCCATCAGCCTGACCAGGGTCAGTACGGAATGTGCCTGCGGGGCAAGGCCGGATGGGGTGAGAACATCGCGCTAATGAGCACGATGGCAAACGCGTTTGGTGCCCGCTGGTTTGATGAAAAATGGCAGCCGCAGCTCACCAGTCCTGAATGGGTGGCAGCGGCGCATTTCTACGTTGATACCCTCAAGAAATACGGGCCGCCAGGCGTGTCGAGCAATGGTTTTAACGAAACCCTGGCCTTGTTTAACAGCGGTAAGTGCGCCATCTGGGTGGATGCCAGCGTCGCGGGTTCGTTCACCACGGACAAAGAGCAAAGCAAGGTCGTTGGCAGTGTGGGCTTTGCCCCTGCACCTACGCAGGTGACCGACAAAGGCTCGTCTTGGCTGTATGCATGGTCATTGGCGATACCGACAACCTCCCGGCACAAAGACACTGCAAAGGCCTTTATCACGTGGGCAACCTCTAAAGAATACATACAGCTCGTCGCAGAAAAAGACGGCATCACCAATGTGCCGCCCGGCACTCGGCAGTCCACTTACAACGAGGCCTATCTGCGGGCAGCGCCTTTTGCAAGCGTTACGTTGCAGATGATGCAACAGGCAGATCCCGCGCATCCCTCCCTCCAGCCTGTTCCTTACGTCGGCATCCAGTACGTCACCATTCCCGAGTTTCAGGCGATAGGCACTGCCGTAGGGAAGTTGTTTTCGGCGGCGCTCACTGGGCAGATGTCGGTCGATCAGGCTCTCGCCGCCGCACAGACCTCCACCGAACGTGAGATGAAGCGCGCCGGTTATCCCAAGTAATCCCGCAACCTGCTTGCGCCCTCTGTGGGAGCAGGCCTGCCTGCAATAGTTAGCTAACGGATGAACACTCAATGAAACGACTTGAAGGTAAAAGCGCGCTGGTTACCGGATCCGCCCGAGGCATTGGACGTACTTTTGCTCAGGCTTACATCCGAGAAGGCGCGACGGTCGCCATCGCGGACATCAACCTGGAACGGGCTCAAGCCACGGCTGCCGAGTTAGGGCCTAACGCTTATGCAATCGAGATGGACGTCACCCGTCAAGCGTCTATCGATGCGGCGATCGCTGCTGTCATTTCGCGGGCAGGTCAGTTAGACATCGTGATTAATAATGCTGCGTTGTTCGATCTGGCGCCCATTGTCGGCATCACCCGCGACAGCTTCGAGCGTTTGTTTTCGATCAACGTCGCCGGAACCCTGTTCACCCTACAGGCAGCGGCGCGGCAAATGATCGCCCAAGGTCATGGCGGCAAGATCATCAACATGGCCAGCCAGGCAGGCAGGAGAGGGGAGGCGCTTGTGGGTGTTTATTGCGCGACCAAAGCAGCCGTAATCAGCCTTACGCAGTCAGCGGGCCTGGACCTTATAAAACATGGGATCAATGTGAATGCCATTGCGCCAGGGGTCGTCGACGGTGAGCATTGGGATGGCGTTGATGCGATGTTCGCCCGGTATGAGAACAGGCCGCTGGGGGAGAAGAAGACGCTGGTCGGTCAGGAAGTGCCCTTTGGGCGGATGGGCACCGCTGAAGATCTGACGGGCATGGCGATTTTCCTCGCTTCAACTGAGAGCGAATACGTGGTGGCTCAGACCTACAATGTTGACGGTGGAAACTGGATGAGTTGAGGTCGTGCCAGCGCAGTGACGAACAGTGGAAAGAACGCTCTGGACTCTCCAACGCTAGCGCACAAGCGTAAAGGCGTGTGCGTTGTCAGAGCCCGAGGCGGTCAACTATTTACCTGGCCGTCTTTTGTCCAAAAAACGCTCAAATCACGTAAGGCTGGAACAGGCGTCGAACATCCACCCGAGCCTTCAGTTTGGCGGCCAACAGGTACAGGCCTCCCACCTTGCGGTGCAGGAACAGCACATCTACGGGGGGCGTGTGCCAGAAGTCGCGGTCGGTGCCCAGTTGCCATCCGGTATCGCGCAGGCGCGAGGCCAAGTCAGACGTCGCAAAGTCATAGGCGCCTTCATAGCGCAGTGGTTCGCAGGCTTGGCTGATAATCTCAGTTAGCAGCGTCCGGTGTTTGGGCAGGGTTTCAGGCTGAAAGTAGCCGACTTCAAGCGCTGCTTCGGCAATCGCGGCGCGGTCTTCTCGCAGGCCTGCAATCAGCAAGCGGCGATAGGCCTCTGTGCTGCTGCGGGCATAAAGGCGCGTGGCACCGAAGTCGAGCAATACCATGCGGCCGGTGTCCTGCTGATAACGGTAGTTGGCAAAGTTGGGGTCGGTCTGCACGCACTGGAACTCGAACACCTCGCGCAGAAGCAGGCCGAACAGCAACAGGATGATCCGGTCGCGCACTGCCTGAGGCGCGTGCTCCAGTGACTCCACTGCTACCCCGTCGGCGAACGACATCACCAGAACGTTCGGCGTGCTGAACTCGGCATACGCACGCGGCACCAGAAACTCAGGACTGTCGGCCAACAGTTGATGAAAGTGCCGTAAGTGCTCGGTTTCTTTCAGGTAGTCCGCTTCATCCTGCAGTTGACGCTTGGCCTCTTGAAGCAGAGGTGCGAGGTCCATGCCTTTAGGCAGCAGCCCCGACACCCGCAGCAAAGTAGCGACGTTATCTACATCGCTGGAAATGCTCTCGCGCACGCCGGGGTATTGCACCTTGATCGCCAGGCGTTGGCCGTCTTTGCCTAGCGCAGCATGAACCTGGCCGATGGACGCGGCCGCCAATGGTGTGAAGGAAAACCGTTCGAAGTGTTCTTCCCAGCCCTTGCCCCAGCTTTCGTTGAGGACTGCCACCAACTGGCTCATGGGCATCGGATGCGCGTCGGCGCGCAGACGAGAGAGGATTTCGGCGAGCGCGCGTGGCAATAATTCCCCTGCATCCATCGATAACAATTGCCCGACCTTCATCGCGGCGCCACGCAGTTGCGACAGTTGTTCCACCGCTCGATGCACATTGCCCGGCGTCAACAGCAGATCACGCAGCGCCGGACGGTTACCTTGAGCCAACTGCCGAGCACCTTCGGCCAGCATGCCGCCCGCGACGCCCGAGGCCAAGCCGCCAAAGCGCATCAGCCGCGACAAGCGACTGCTCGGCACGACCGCTGAGCCTGGCTCGCGCTGTTTCATGAGCGAATCGCGACAACGATCGCGCCAAGCAGCAGGCACACACACGCCACGAGGGTCAGCCGCAATCGCATCGGCAGGTACCAGGCGGGCAGGCTTATAACCTGCAACAGTTGCCGGTCCTGCCAGAAGTGGGTGACAAATCCGACGATCAACAGCAAGCAACCCCATGGCACCGGCAGTAACGTGGCAACCCAGGCGATAAGCGCCGGGATGACGCTCCAGATGAGCCGGTCGCGGCGCTGCTCGGCGCTCATGTCTTGCACGGTCATCGCAAAGCCCCAATGCAAGGCGCCAATGAAGCTCAGGATAACTGCGCCATAGTTGACCAGCGCCACTGCCCACAACGGTCGATATTCGAGAGAAAACGGGATCAACAGCGCCAGACCAATAAACGGCAGTAAGCCGCCATAACCCAGCAGGGCGACGTGCCTTGGCGGTGAGGTCGAAGACAAGACGTTCATGCGTATTCCTTCCAGTGACCGACATTCAAGACTGTAGGCCTAAAAGCTCCCCACTTGGTTCCAACGCTGTTCACTTAAGCCAGCGTTTTGTGATTGCCTTGAGTGAACGGCATTGTGCAAGCGTTCACGGAAGCTATTGTGTGCCGGCGCTGCTTCCTGTCGCCAAAGCGCTTCAGGTCCGGGCGCCCGCTATTGGCCCAGGCTGTGTAAAAACGCATGCTCGGTTTTGAGCAAAGCCAAGACAGGGTGTGCATCATGATGACTGCCACGCGGAAGGGATTCGCACCAGCGCCTTACCCTCTCTCGCAAAGATCATAAGCGCCGAAGATGATCGCACTCACTGCGCTCAGCGCCTGTTCTTTGGCCAAGTCTGAAGGAACACCAAAATGGCTCGAATAGTAGGCCGCCAACTCATCGCTCGCGTCACGAATTGATGCCTGGTGCTGTGCGATAAAATGCGGCAGGTCGACCTCTTTTGTTGGATCGCCGTTGTTCGCATCCTGATCGCCTGGACTGATATCGAGTGTTTTCGCCTTCCATAAATCTGTGCGGTGCAAACGAACAGCAATCAGTGTGTAGTCAAATTCACGGGCGAGACTGAAGCGAGCGGTTCCCTGACAGTCCGGTTGTGTCGCCACCGCCGCGTCCTTCAGTCGATCCAGCGCTTTCAATCGCGGCGTCATCGCCATACAGTCACTCTGAGTCAAGTGGCCATCGATTGCTCCTGCGTATTGCGAGTGCAGAACCGCCATCAACCCGGGGCGCCGCACAAGCGCCGCACACGGCATTGTCAACGCGTCTTTGTCGACCGACACGACATTCAAGAAGGCGGAAAAGTTTTTATCCGATGACGCCGCATCGTGTGCATTTTTAACGCTGGACAACGGCGATGCCCACGGTTTGTCATGAAGCGCCTCGAAAGGCTGGGCAATCAGTTTCTCCACAACTACCGCCCGATCGACCTTATCGTCGAGGGTCGCGTAGCGATAAATGGCTTCGTACAGGGGGGCGGATCTGGGATTTTGTCGGGCAAGCTCCGCCAGTGCGGCATTCGGTTCCCGGAAAAGCGCAGCAACGGCCAATGGGTTCAGCCGGTCATCGTAGGCACTGACGAGACAAGTGTGCATATCGTCATTCGAACATTGCTTGTCGCGCGTCTTTAGCCAATGCCGTTGCAAGGTTTGCTGCTGCGACAGACCTTTGTCTGAAGCGTCCGAACGGGACGCTGCGAACAGGATCGCCATTGTTCGATCCCGCGTGGACAGCGCGGGATCATTACAGATCATCCTTTCGATGGCATTACTCGACGCCCCACATGAAAAACTTGGGCCAGACATTGTCGGGTTCTGAGCGGCATGCGCAATGGGTGTTCCCAGCGCAGCAGCGAGCAGGGGCAGAACGATAATCAGCTGTTTTATTCGAACCGCGTATGACATGACCAGCAGTCCATTCTTGGTATTCAACACGCATGCTCCGTTGACTTATTGTCATGTTTAAAGATGCTGTCCACACTTATCCCGCAAGCGGGCAGTATGCCCAGACGTGCATCGGCGTTAGTCAGTGGTACTTCGGCGCGAGGCCATCATTTATTTCGTTCGAGAGGCGGCGATGGCATCGATCAGTACCGGCTGCGCGCCGGCAGCGCGAAGCTTCTCAAGTGTGATTACCACGGGCACCGCACAGGCCTGATTCACCTGGGACAAGTCGTACTGCACGGCGAGGCCTCCGATTTTTGAATCGAGCCATACCATCATCGTCGGCGGGCCATCGCTGCCGATGTTTTGCACGGCCTCTTTGCAGGCGGCTCGATCTTCTTGCGAGCCCTCTCCCGAGTCGTATCCTGCGAGAAACAGCTCATACAGGGCGTTAGACGAAAGGGTGACCATCCTGGTGTCGTCGATGCCCTTGGACAGTTCGACTTTTCCCGTCAGGGACGCCGGTAACAGGTGCGTCCAGTCCACCGGTTTACCCGTGCGCAAATCGTAAACAATGGACATGGTTGCGGTCGAAGGGTGAGCGCCGCCGCAGAAGGCAACGTCTGTGATCACCACACTCACAAAGCCCGGACCCTGCATGGGCGTATCGACCGTGCGGGTCCAGCTCGCCTCACTCGCGTTTTCGCTCTTGCACACGTTCAGCGCTTTTTTGATATGGCTGTTCAGCTTTAGCAACGCCGAGTTGATTCGTCGCTCAGCGTCATCCTTCGGATCAGCAATCAAAGGCATCGCCGCCACATCTTTTTGGATGGCAGGCCCAGGCTTGAACCTCACAACGCCTTCACCGGCAACCGCATTTGTCATCAACAATGAATACACTGCTGAAACCAGTAGCGCTCGGTATGCAAGGTTCATGAGATCCGCCCACGTGTTGGTATCTGACGAGCCACTATCGTCCGAATTACGCTAAACACATAGTTTTGATTGTGCTTTACAGCCCCTTCAGCGGCACTGGCCGGCCTCCTGGTTCAGATGTGACCCGATGGTAAGACGCACAACTCGCCGGTGGCCCGGATCAGCGCCAGTTGATGCAACTGATCCTGGGTCAGCCCGACACGTGCCTTGGCCAGCCAGCTCGAACAGTTCGGGTCTTTACGATAGGGCGAGAAATCAGCGTACTGCTGCAACAGACGGCTTTGCAGTTCATCCAGCTGCGGTCGAATTTGCTTGGCCAGGTCGGGGCGTGGCGTATCAGGTGCTTTTCCCATCGCTTGCCACTGCGCCAGCAATCCGTATTGCACCAACTTGTTAGCCTCCATTTGCGCCGCCATCAACTGCGCGACATCGTCTGCGTCGAGTTGGCGCTCAACCGCCAATTGCCGGGCATTGGCGATCACCTGCGCTTCTCGCGCACTGTCCTGAATCGGCTTGCCACTGTCCCATTTGGTTAGCGCCACCCGATCACCGATGTTCAGGCGCTCATTCAGCGTCACCAGCAGCGTTTGCAACGCGTCGGGTGTTGGTGCCGGCTGACCGGCGCAGGCACTGCCGATCAGTAGGCTGAGCACAGAGCCGGTCAGAAGTTGCGAAAGACGTGGGAAATGGGACATAGGCAAAACCTCATGCGTGGTAAACGTCGCGCCTGAGTAAACCATTGTTTGGGCCACGCGACAAAGCAGGTGCTTGCTGGGTTCAGGTACAGCATGAGAAATGGCCTTGCACTTAGCGTTGCATGGAGATCTGCTCCACCTTAGGGTGTTCATTGTCTGTGCCACTCAAACCGGCAAAGCACGAGCGCACTGTTTGAAGATTCGGTAGCGTAGAATCCGCGAAGCCCAGGCCACTCTCCCGAGACGGAATCTCAATGCCAACCGCCACCCACCCCCTCTGGAAAACCTACCTCCTCTTTCTTGCCCCGATGGTCTTGTCGAATTTTTTGCAGTCCATGTCTGGCACGATCAACAGTATTTACATCGGCCAAATGCTTGGCACCCAGGCGTTGGCGGCTGTGTCCGGCATGTTCCCCATCGTCTTTTTCTTTATCGCTTTGGTCATCGGTCTTGGCGCGGGCGCCGGGGTACTGATCGGCCAGGCCTGGGGGGCTCGCGAGCGGCACACAGTGAAGGCCATCGCTGCGACGACGTTGCTGTTGGGCGCGATGGTCGGACTATCGGCGGCGGTGCTCGGCAGTGTGTTTGCCAGGCCTGCATTGCAAGGTTTGGGGACGCCGGTGGATGTGTTGGACGATGCGGTGGCGTATGCGCACGTGATGATGTGGATCATGCCGTCACTGTTGGTGTATGTGCTGTTCACGCAGTTGTTGCGCGGGGTGAGTGACACGGTCTCTCCGTTGATTGCGTTGCTGGTGTCAACGTGTGTGGGGTTGGCGCTGACGCCGGCATTGATTCGCGGGTGGTTGGGGTTGCCGTCGCTGGGGATTCAGAGCGCTGCGTATGCGGGGCTGGTCGGCAATTTGTCGGCGATGGCGTGGCTGGCGTGGCGGTTGATTCGCCAGCGGCATCCCTTGGCGCCGGATCGAGAGATGTTTGCGGCGATGCGGCTGGACCTGAGTATTCTTGGCAAAGTGTTGCGCATCGGTTTGCCGACTGGGTTGCAGATGGTGGTGTTGTCGGCGTCGGAGTTGGTGATTCTGGCGCTGGTCAATCAGCACGGTTCTCAAGCGACGGCGGCGTATGGCGCGGTGACGCAGATCGTCAATTATGTGCAGTTTCCGGCGCTGTCCATTGCGATCACGGCATCGATCCTTGGCGCGCAGGCGATTGGGGCCGGGCAGCTTGAACGGATCACGCCGATTTTGCGCACGGGGCTGTTGATCAACGTGTGTTTGACCGGTGGCCTGGTGCTGTTGGGGTATGTGTTGTCGCACTGGTTGTTGGGGCTGTTCCTGACCGAACCCGAGACGCGGGCGATGGCGGAGCATCTGTTGCATATCATGCTCTGGAGCCTGCTGGTGTTTGGTTTTCAGGCGATTATCGGCGGCATCATGCGGGCCAGCGGCACGGTATTGATGCCGATGGTGATTTCGATTGTGTGCGTGGTCGGGGTGCAATTACCGGTCGCGTACTGGCTGGATGGACAATTCGGGTTGCAAGGGGTGTGGATGGCGTTTCCGGTGGCGTATCTGGGGATGCTGGCGTTGCAGACGGTCTATTACCAGCGGGTTTGGCGGCATCAGAAAATCGAGCGGTTAGTGTAGCCCTGGCCTTACGGCAAGGCCAGGGCGCCGACCATCGGGTAAGGCAGGTTCAGCTCAAACGTCGGGCATGTCAGTGGCGGTATTGCGGCCCATTCAGCGAGGGCCAGACCGTGGCATTTCAGGCGGGCTTCCTGCCGACACCAGGCGTTGGCGAAGGCCCGTGGACGCTCGGCGTCGGGCGTCACCCGCAGGTGTTCGGTTACGTCGGGGCCGAGGTAATCCTGCGCCACGGATTGCCAGTTCGGCACCTCCTGCACCTGCATCAGATCGACGCCGACGGGCCCTTGCAAATTGACCGCCGCCAAGGACAGCCGGTCTTCGTGGCTGATTGACAGACCCGGTTCCGGCAGGCCTCGGATCAGCAACCGCGGCGGGTGTCCGGCGTGACTGACGAAAGTGATCGCGTCACTGGGCAGTCCGAGCATGAGGGCCATGGCATCGCAGATGTTTGCCCGAATGCGCTCTCGGGCGTCGGCGCGGTGCGTACCCAGAGGGTGCTCGGTACTGATCAGCAACACACCGTTGTGCAACCGGGGCGGCATGCCGGGGTAAGGATCGACCGCCCAGACCTGCCTGTTCAGCGCGGCGCTCACCGGGTTGCTCACGCCCGTCCAGGAGCCGCCGGGCAACCGGCCCAGCGGCTGGCAGCGGGAATGTGTTCACCTTTCATCACCAGGGTCAGGGGCCCGAGGTGCGCATCCTTGCCGACCTCGGCGCTGTACAGCACGCAACTGCGTGGGCCCATGTAGACCCGTTCGCCGAGGGTAACGTGGTCGATTTTCATCACCCGATCTTCGAACAGGTGGGTTTGCGGGCAGGCGCCGGCATTCAGTTCGCTGTCCGCGCCGATGGTTACGCAGTCGAATTCAGTGATGTCGGTGGTGTCCATGTACACCCCACGGCCAATCTTGCAGCCCAGCAGATTGAACGCGTGCGGTAACCAGGGCGTACCGCGCAGGTAGCGCATGAAGTTGGGCACGGCCATGCCTTCGTAGAGACTGGTGATGCCCTCCGACAGCCAGACGAAAGGTGTCCACATCGGGTCGGCGCGCTTGCGGTAGCGGCCCATGACCAGCCATTTCAAGGCCACCACGAACAGAAAGTTGCCCACGCCATAGGCCATGCCGATCAGTGCCAGGTAACCCAGCACCGCGCCCCAGCGTTCTTCGCCGGCCAAGGGCATCAAGTCGAGCATCACTGTGTAGCCGACGGCGATCACCGCTGCGTGCGGGGTGACAATGCGCACGCCTTCGATCAGGCCTCGGGCCAGACGTCGCAAAGGGGAGGGGTGGAAGGTCAGCGATTCGGGGTAACCACTGACCTGTTCACGGGCCGGCAGGTTGATCGGCGGCGAGCCGAGCCAGGTATCGCCATCGGCCAGTTCGCTGTTACGCGGTGCGCTGGAGTGAACGCCGATCAGCACGTTTTCTGGCAACACCGTGCCATCGGGAATGTAGCTGCCGTTGCCGACAAAACTGCGGTTGGAGATGACGGTCGGGCGCATGCTCATCCAGCCGCCATCGATGTGTTCATCGCCCAGCATCACGGCATCGGCGATGAAGGTTTCGTCGCCCAGGGTGAGCATGTCCGGGATCACCCCTTGGGCGCTGGAGATCTCGGCGTCGCGTCCGACTTTGGCACCCAATAGTCGATACCAGAAGGGCGCATACACGGTGGCATAAATGCCGGACAACACGTTCAAGCTTGCCTCTTGAATGTGGCTGACCAGCCATTTGGCGCAGTAGGTGTTGCTGTGGACCGGGTAGCGCCCCGGTTTGAGCCGTGGCAAGGCGATCCAGCGCAAGGCGGAGGACGCCAGGGCAGTGGCCACAATCAGTACGGCGCTGGCAGGAAACGCCAAGACAAAGTAGCGCGCCAATTGCAGGGCCACATTGTCGTCTTGCAGCCACGGCAGGACGTTTTGCTCGTCGAACCAGTCGATCAAGATAAAGGTAGGAAAGACCGGGATAAAAAACAGTGTGGCGATCAGCAAGATGCCGAACACGAAGAATAACCTCTCGGCCCGTAAGCGACCCGCAGTCACTGCGGGCCGTGGCGGTAGGCTCTGGGTGTCGAACGTCCCGATGTCGCGGGCCGGTGACCCCTGCCAGATGCGTCCTGCCGGCACGCTATGGCCGTCCGCCAGCGCCGATTGACCTTCCAGATGACCGAAAGGGCCGACGGTGGTGTTGCCTTCCATAATTACGTAGGAGCCAACGCAGGCATTGTCTTGCAGAGTAATGCGCCCCAAGTGCAGTTGGCCGCGCTCGACACGTGCGTTCTCGAAGCTGACGCTGTTGCCGATGCTGACGCCGCTGCCGATTTCCAGCAAGTCGGGCGCACGCACTCCGGCCCCGCCGACAATTACCTGTTGTCCGACCTTGGCCCCCAGGGCGCGTAACCAAAGGAGGTAAAGCGAAGAGCCACTCAGCAGGTAAACCGGTGCTGACTCAACCATGCGGTCGGCAGTCCACCAGCGGAAATAGGTCATGCCCCACAACGGGTAAACCCCGGGCTTCAAACGCCCGGCAATCAGCCATTTGCCCGCCAGTGCGATGAAAAATTGCAGAACGGTGGCCAGCAAAAACACCGCCACCGAGGCGCCGGTCGCCAACGCAATCGAGTCGCCGGGTGAGCCGGTGAGGAAGTGATAGGTAAAGAACGGCGCGAGCCATTGCGTCATGCGCAAGCTGACCATCACTGGCAACGCCAGAGCTTGGGCCACGCCGCAGCGCCAACGGCGCCAAGCCGACGGCGGGGTCCATTGCACGGGGGCATCCGTCGCTTGCGGTGCCAGCTCCAGCACCGCAGCGATGGCGCCAATACGCCTTTGTTGATAGATGTCGCGCACGGTGATGTGGGCGAAGCGCGGGTCGGTGCGCAAGGCCGAGGCCAAGCGTGCGGCGAAAAAAGAGTGCCCGCCCAGGTCAGTGAAAAAATCGGCATCGCGACGAATTGGCTGGCCGGGGAACAGCGCCGCCAAGGCTGCGAACAGCACGGTTTCACCGGCATTTTGCGCGACGTCTGAGTGCAGATCAGCACCGCTGGTGTCAACGCTCAACGGACGGGCCTTAAGGGCTTTGCGGTCGATTTTGCCGGATGTCAGGCGCGGCATGCTGTCGAGCAGTTCGAAGCGCCCCGGCACCATATAGGGTGGCAGCTGTGCGCTCAGGGCCTTGCGCAGTTGGGCGGTAAAGCCCGATGGCGGGGACGTGTCGCACACCAGATAGGCGATCAACTGGTCGATGCCATCCTCGTTGCGCAGCAAGACGGCGACGGTGCCTACGCCAGGTTGCTGCGCCAGCAGCGCTTCAATCTCACCTAGCTCAACGCGGAAGCCGCGAATCTTTACTTGGTCGTCGGCGCGGCCCAGGCACTGCACCTGACCGTCATGGTCGATGCGTGCCAGATCGCCGGTACGGTACAGACGGGCGTCGTGATAGCCCGAGGCCCACGGGTTAGGCAGAAATTTTTCTTCGGTCAGGTCAGGGCGCCCCAGATAGCCCTCGGCCAGGCCGGGACCGATGATGCACAGTTCGCCGGTTTCGCCACGGGGCAACAGGGCCGGCGCGCGGCCGACGCCGACCTCGGCGTCATTGGCAATCACCAGCAAGCCGTAGTTGGGCAGTGGGGTGCCGATGGTCACCGGGCGCCCCGGCGCCAGGCGCGCCAGGCTCGCGGACACCGTCGCTTCAGTCGGGCCATAGGTATTGAAAATCTGCCGGCCTGGTTTTGCCCAACGCTCGACCAGCGACTCGGGGCACATTTCGCCCCCCAGATTGATCAGGCGCAGGCCCGCCACGTCCTCGCTGAACAAGGCCAGCAGGGTGGGCACGGCGTGCAGCACGGTGATCGCCTGTTCGTTGAGCAGGCGCGGCAGGATTTCCGGGTCGCCGCTGGCTTCCTTGGGCCCGATCCACAGCGTGGCGCCCACCAGGTAGGCGATCCAGATTTCCTCGAACGACATGTCGAAGGCCACCGAAAACCCCTGGTAAACGCGGTCGCTGGCACTGATGCCGAGGATCGCGTTCTCGCTGCGCAGAAAATGACAGATGCTGCGTTGGGAAATCAGGATGCCCTTAGGCTTGCCAGTCGAGCCTGAGGTGTAGATCACGTAGGCGGGGTGTTCGGGTAATGCACCGCATCGTCGCACCAGCGCAGCGTCCGTCGGCGCGAGTAATGCTTCGGCGGTCCACAGCGTCAGGCCGGTTTCGCTGAGCGCAGGCACCAGCGACTCGCAGCAAACCACCCCCGCGGCGTTGGCATCGTCCATACAAACGTGCAGGCGTTCAACCGGTGTGTCCTGGTCCAGCGGCAACCACGCGGCACCCGCCTTGGCGATACCGGCTTGCATCACCAGTAACTCGATCCCACGCGGTAACCACAGCCCGACAATGTGCCCCGGCTGGACCCCGGCCTGAATCAGCGCCGAAGCGACCTTGTCGGCCTGACGATTCAGTTCCCCATAACTCAGCTGGCGCTCGCCAAAGATTAAAGCCACCTGGTCCGGATTGCGCCGTGCGCTGGCTTCAAGCAGGTCGGCGAGCACTTCCTCGCGCAACAGCTCAGGTTGAATCGGACCGTACAGCACGTCCGACTGTTGCTCGGTCTGACTAGGCTCCAGCAGGGTCACGTTATTCATGGGGCAGTTATTCGCTGTGTTTAAGGGGAATGAACATGTGTCGTGATCAGCGCCTTGGCCTTGATGGCTTCTTGACGTGCGCTTTGTGGTTCTAATATTTCATCCTGTTTCATTTTCGATACATTCAGGGCCGAAATGTGCCGCTTGTTGGGGCGGCAAAACAGGGGGTTCAGATGAATATGTCAGAGGCTAGCTGTACGGCGGTTGAACGACCGATTGAAGTTTTGAAGGCCCAGAGACAGCGTCCAAGAGCGTTTTAGGCCTTCGACGCCAGGTAAATCGCGGGTTCGCAACCTCACAGTGGAACAAACAGCGGTTGTTTGCTTTAGTCACTGGATGGCGCGTCAATGTGTCTTGCTTTTCAACTCACGACGGCCGCCAACCGGAGAACCCCATGCATCCTCGAACCTGGTGTTTTGCCGCCTGGGCGCTCACGGTCCCGTTCACTGACTTGCCCAGTGCCGAGGCTGCCGAATACACACAGGTCAACGCGACCGCCAGTCAAATCAGCTTTACCTACAATCAAATGGGTTCCAGGGTGTATGGCACGTTCGGCAAGTTCGAGGGCTCCCTTGATTTCGACACCCGGCACCCCGAAGTCGCCCATGCCGCGCTGACCATCGATGTGTCCAGCATCGATGCTGGCAGCAGCGACGCGAACAGCGAATTACAAAAGCCTGCCTGGTTCGACACGGCCACCTGGCCGGTGGGGACGTTTGAGTCGAGCCGAGTACAAGCGCTGGGCGACAATCGCTACCTGATTACCGGCCAATTGACGCTCAAGGGCTTGACCCGCGAGGTTGATGTTCAGGTGGTGTTGAAGCCGCAAAGCGGTGTCGGGGTTTTTGATGGCCAGATCATTCTCAAGCGTGATGATTTCAAGATCGGCAGCGGGGAATGGGCTGATGGTGTGGTCTCTAATGAAATCGACATCAAGTTCCGGGTGGTGGCGCCGCAACGTTAGTGCCGTGGCTTAAGTTCTCAAGGGAAAATTTGTGGCTGGGCGCAAGCGTTCTCAGGCGTTCAAGGTGGCGCTGCACCAAAGCACGCTACAATGCGCCGGCCCGCGTCAGCCTCGTTACGTCCGGGCATGCCTTGTCCGCCGGAGTCAGCCACGCAATGCCCCAGATCAGTCACTTTAAAACCCCGTGCCCCGAGCACATCACTGGCCAGATTCTGCAACTGGTCGTCGATAACCTGACCGAGATCAGCGCGGTGGCGCTGCCGCCGAGCAACCTGCTGTACAACGTCTACCAGTACGCAATCGGTTATGAGGTTCATCTTTACCTGGAGGCGCTCGGCGGGGCGAAAGGCATTGCGGTGGAGTTAATTGTCGCCACGCAGATTGACGATCCCGAGAAGGTCATCGGCTTCTTGCTGTACCTGCCGATCAAGGATGATCCCGATGCGTGCGGTGTGATCTATATGGCGGTGGACGCCGGCCATCGGCGGCAGGGTGTTGCCCGGGCGATGGTGCGGGAAATGGTCGGGCGCTATCCGCACGCTGAACTGACATGTGCCGTGGCCAAGGTTACGTGTTTCGAGTCGATGGGGTTTCAAGTGCTGGGCGCGCGAGCAACTCAGGTGTTGATGAATACCCGTGATCAGAGCACTGGCGGTTTGATGGGCTTGCTGGACACGGCGCCGATCTACAGCTCGCTTGAGGTGCGGCAGATACATACCTACTTGCTGCAAAAACATGGCAAGCGGGCGATGGTTGATGCCGAAAAACAACGAGATCGGCACCTTGACCAGCTCACCCGCAAAGCCAACGAATGCGTGCGTCAGCGCTTGGGCGATGGCGCCTTGCCAACGGGCGCCGCTGGGCTGCGTTTAGTCTAAGCGTCGGCGAGGGCGACTCAGTCGCCTTGTTTGAACACCAGCGCCTTCAAGCCGGACTCGGCATCGACATCGGGAAATTCCGGCGGATTGTCCAGGCGCTCAACAAAGCGCAGGCTCGGCGCTTCGAGGGTGACGCCGTTGATAAGGAAGTCCGGGCCGAACGCCGGGTCGTTCATGCAGGCCAGCACCGTGCCGTCACCGGTGAGCAGCTCCGGCAGCCGGCGCAATACGCGCTGGTAATCCTTGGTCAGCAGAAAACTACCTTTCTGAAACGACGGCGGGTCGATGATGACCAGGTCGTAAGGCCCTTTGCCAATCACCTTGCCCCACGACTTGAACAGGTCGTGGCCGAGAAAACTGACGCGGCTCATGTCGTGGCCGTTGAGCCGATGATTGTCGCGGCCCCGGTTCAGGGCGGGGCTCGACATGTCCAGATTGACCACGTGCTCGGCGCCCCCTTCGAGGGCGGCTACCGAGAATCCGCAGGTGTAGGCAAACAGGTTCAACACGCGCTTGCCGTCGGCATTCGCCCGCACCCAGTTGCGGCCGTAGCGCATGTCGAGGAACAGGCCGGTGTTTTGTTTGCGCCCCAGGTCCACTCGATAACGCAGCCCGCCCTCGGTGATGGTCATCTCCTCGAGCGCATCCCCCAACAGCCATTCAGTGGTGCTTTGCAGCAGGTAGCGGTGTTGCAGCAATAGCGTGTGCGCACCTGACTGTTGCCATTCGGCGGACGCGACAGTGTCCATCAGCAGTTGCTTCAAGTCGTCCAGTTGTTGCGGGGCCGGCTCTTTGAACAACGACACCAGTACCACGCCCTGCAACCAGTCGACGGTCAATTGCTCAAGTCCAGGCCAGCAGCGGCCGCGGCCGTGAAACAGGCGTCGGGTTTCAGCCGGGGCCGTGGCAAGGGCTGCCAGCAAATGAGTGTGCAAGTTGCGCAGGGCGTCAGGGGTCATCAGGCGGAATCGACATTTTGGGGGGCGCGCATTTTAACCACAATTGGCGCGCGGGGCTTCTCGGTGGGACTAGAGTTATAACGATTAATTTAACTTTACGTGAGGATTTGGGGATCTGCGGGCTCTCATACTCGGCTCCAACGATCTTCCGCCAGGAGCCGATCATGTCTCAGCCTACTGCTTCACCCAGCGTAACCCTCCCACGCAGGGCCGGCAGCCATCCGCGCTGGTTACGGCTGACCCATTGGCTCAATGCCCTGGCGGTGTTGGTGATGGTGACCAGTGGGTGGCGAATCTACAACGCGTCGCCCCTCTACAGCTTCAGCTTTCCATCTTCCATCACCCTGGGCGGCTGGCTCGGTGGAGCACTGCAATGGCATTTTGCAGCGATGTGGTTCCTGGCCATCAATGGCTTGATTTACCTGATCATTAATATTGCCACTGGCCGCCTGTATCGACGTTTTTTGCCGGTGTCGCCCAAAGGCGTGTTGCATGACGTGTGGGCAGCGCTTCGGGGGCGGTTGGGTCACGCTGATCTGAGTCACTACAACCAGGTCCAGCGCCTTGCCTATCTGTTTGTCATGCTCGATATCACCCTGATGGTGCTGTCCGGGTTAGTGCTGTGGAAGTCCGTGCAGTTCCCGCTGCTGCGTACCCTGATGGGCGGTTACGAAGGGGCGCGGCAAGTCCACTTTGTCGGCATGTCGCTGCTGATGGCCTTCGTGGTGGTTCATCTGGTGATGGTGCTGTTGGTGCCGAAAACACTGTGGGCCATGATCGTCGGTCACAAGGAGCACGCATGAAAAAGCGCATCGAAGGGTTGGACGAGTCGTCGATCCTGGCAGACGCCAGAAAAGTGCTGGCCCCGCGAATCGAGGACCGCTCGCGACGCTCGTTCCTGCTGCGAGGCCTGACGTTGGGCGGGGTGGCCATGCTGTCGGGCTGCAACCTGAGTGACAACGACAGTGTTGAAACCGCGCTGTCGTCGATGTCCCGCTTCAACGACCGGGTGCAGGGCTGGCTGTTCAACCCCAATGCCATGGCGCCGACCTATCCGGAATCGATGATCACCCGGCCGTTTCCCTTTAATGCCTTTTACGGCATCGACGAGGCACCCACCGTCGAAGAAGCCAGTTATCGGCTGGAAGTGACGGGTATGGTCGCCGACAAACGCAGTTGGCCGCTTGAAGAGTTGCGGGCCATGGCCCAGACCGAGCAAATCACCCGGCACATTTGCGTCGAAGGCTGGAGCGCCATCGGTCGCTGGGGTGGCGTGCGCTTCAGCGACTTTCTCAAGCGTGTTGGCGCTGACACTGGCGCGAAGTACGTCGGCTTCAAATGCGCGGACGACTACTACACCAGCATCGATATGGCCACAGCCCTGCATGCACAAACCCTGCTGACGCTGACCTATGACGGCACTGTCCTGCCGCGTCAGTACGGCTTCCCGATGAAGCTGCGCATGCCGACCAAGCTTGGCTACAAGAATCCCAAACACATTCAAGCGATTTTCGTCACCAACACCTACCCCGGTGGCTACTGGGAAGACCAGGGCTACAACTGGTTCGGGGGCAGCTGACGAACGCCGAAAATTTTCACTGCGCAGTCCACGCTGTGCTCATCCGCAACCTGAGCTTCAAGGAGTCATACCATGAAAAAATTAGCCACCGCCGTACTCTCCATGTGCCTGGCCATGGGGGTCGCCAGCGTGTATGCCGCCGACACCACGAGCAACGACAGCATGAGCAAGGACTCGATGTCCAAAGACGCCATGTCCAAAGACACCATGAAAAAAGACACGATGAAAAAGGACTCCATGGCCAAGGACACCATGAAAAAAGACAGCATGTCCAAAGATGCGATGTCCAACGACACCATGAAGAAAGACACCATGTCCAAGGATGCGATGAAAAAACAAGCGCCGTCGTACTGATCCGCGCACCGTCATTTGGGGGCATGAGCTGAAGTCATGCCCCCATGACTTTTAATGGTTACAGCCCCGCCAACCCCCAGTGTTAAAACTTCGCAAACACAGCTCATCAACAACAAAAAGAGCGTTTGCAACCATGACTTATCCTCACTGCCACGTCCTCGCCAGCCCGCTGCTGCGCTCTTCGAATCCCGACTGTTGCCCCGCGATCTTCACGATTCGCGTGCGCTTCTGATCACCCAAAAAATCTAAAAAATCTAAAAAGAGTAACGACTCATGAAAGAACTCGACCTGTACATCGGTGAAGGTTTCGAAGGCCCAGGCGTGAACGCCGCGCACATCAACATTCTGATCGGCCCGCGCAATGGTCCCGCGGGGCAGGCGTTTGCCAACAGTCTGGCGTCGCCGAGCCAGGGTCATTGCCCGTTTATGGTGATCGCGCAGCCGAACATTCCAGTCAAGCCAATGACCCTTTACGTCAACAAAGCTGCGATCAGTAGCGACCTGCACGGCAACGCTACGTGGGGCGCGTCCCAGGCCGGTATTGCAAAGGCTGTGTTGGAAGCGTTGCTGGACGGCACCTTGCCGCCGGAAGCAGAAGACGAGTGGGCCATCGTCACCGCCAACTGGGTCAACCCGGCCTGCGATGACCTCGATGCGGTTTACCTGAACAACTACAACGCTTGCCGCACCGCGATCCGCGCCGCCCTGACCGGCAAACCGGAAACCGCGCAACTGGCGGATGTGGTCGATCACATCAGCAACCCTTTCTACACCCCAAAAGCCTGAGGTCTGCGCCATGCAATACATTCGTTTGGGCAACTCCGGCCTGCAAGTTTCCCGCCTGTGCCTGGGCACCATGAACATGGGCACCCCGGACTGGAAACCGTGGATTTTCGATGAGAAGAAGAGCGAACCAATCGTTGCGCATGCTTTGGACAACGGGGTGAATTTTATCGACCTGGCGGACTTCTATTCCGCTGGCGTCGGCGAGGAGGTGGTGGGGCGCATCGTCAAGCGGCTGGCCCGACGTGAAGACCTGGTGATCACCACCAAAGTCGGCTACGGCACCCGCAACGGCATCAATGCCAGCGGTCACTCGCGCAAGCACATCATGGACGGCATCGATGCATCACTTAAACGCCTGAACATGGATTACGTCGATGTGTTCATGCTGCATTACTTCGATGTGAACACCCCGGTTGAAGAAACCATGAGCGCCATGAACGACATCGTGCGTTCCGGCAAGGCCCGTTATATCGGCGTCTCGACCATGCTCACCGGGCAATTGGCAAAGATTCTCATGGCCTGCGAACGTAATGGCTGGGTCAAGCCGATCAACATGCAGCTGCAATTGAACTGTGCCTACCGCGAAGAAGAGCGCGAGATGATCCCGTTCTGCCGCGATCAGGGCCTCGGCGTTTCTGTGTTCAGTCCGTTGGCGCGGGGTTTGCTGACCGCAGACGTGCAATCGACCCGCAACCAGACCGATTTTTTCACCCAGCAGATGTACAGCGACGAAGCCTCACTCCAGATCGCCCATTCGGTACAACGCGTGGCCCGTGCCCGCGGCGTATCGAACGCGCAGATTGCACAAGCCTGGGTCGCCAATCATCCGGGCGTCGATTGCATGCTGGTGGGCGCCGACACCACTGCGCAGTTCGACAGTGCCCTGGCGGCACTGGAGACTCAGCTCGATGCTGAAGAACGGTATGAGCTGGAGCGCAATTACACGCCGTGCGACGTGATTAACGATTACACCGCCGGCAAACGTATTCTGCGTTCGGCTCGTCCGGGTCTGGAACGCTTCAATCTGACCGAGGCTGTGGCATGAGCGTATTGATCCGTAACGGCAATTTCATCGATGGCCAATGGTCCAGCGGTGGTCCGACTTATCCGGTGTTGAACCCGGCCAATGGCGAGCTGATTGCCGAGGTGCAAAAGTCGGGTGCCGAAGAAACCAACCTCGCCATCGCCGCCGCCAACCGGGCCTTACCGGCCTGGCGCAAGCTGACCGCCAAAGAACGTAGCCAGCGCCTCAAGCGTTGGAGCGAGCTAATGCTGAGTCACCAGAAGGACCTGGCTACTTTGCTCAGTCGCGAGCAGGGCAAGCCATTGGCCGAAGCCATGGGCGAAGTGGTTTACGCCGCGAGTTTCCTGGAGTGGTTCGCCGAAGAAGCCAAGCGCGCTTACGGCGATGTGATTCCGAGCCACAAGGCTGACGCCAGAATCATTGTGATCAAGGAGGCCATCGGCGTCGTGGCGGCGATCACTCCTTGGAACTTTCCGCTGGCGATGGTCACCCGCAAGGTCGGCCCGGCGCTGGCGGCAGGTTGCACCATGATCCTGAAACCGTCGGAGGAAACGCCGTTGTCAGCCTTCGCACTGGCGGTGCTGGCCGAGCAGGCGGGCATTCCGGCCGGCGTATTCAACGTGGTTTCCGGTGACGCGGTGGCGATTGGCGGGGCGCTGCAAGCCTCCGGCATCGTGCGCAAACTGTCGTTCACTGGCTCGACCCGCACCGGCAAGCTGCTGATGCGCCAAGCGGCGGATACGCTGAAAAAAGTCTCGCTGGAACTGGGCGGCAACGCGCCGTTCATTGTGTTCGACGACGCGGATCTGGACGCCGCCGTCAAAGGCGCCATGGCTTCGAAATTTCGCAACACCGGGCAGACGTGTGTCTGCGTCAACCGCTTCTTCATCCAGGATGGCGTCTACGAAGCTTTCACCGGCAAACTCGCCGAAGCGGTCGCGGCGATGCGCGTCGGCAGCGCGCTGGACGGTGAAACCGAGCAAGGTCCGCTGATCAACGCGGCCGCATTGGCCAAGGTTGAATTGCACGTCGGTGATGCCCTGGAGAAGGGCGCCACCCTGTTGTGCGGTGGTCGTCGGCATGCGCTGGGCGGCACGTTCTACGAACCGACCATTCTCACCGAGGCCAACAGCGACATGCTGATCGCCCAGGACGAAACCTTTGGCCCGGTCGCTGCGTGCTTTCGTTTCAAGGATGAAGCCGAAGTGCTGCAACGGGCCAACGACACGCCCTACGGCTTATCTGCTTATTTCTATAGCCGCGACATCGGTCGTGTCTGGCGCATGGCCGAAGGCCTGGAAGCCGGCATGGTCGGGATCAACGAAGGGATCATCTCCACCGAAGTCGCGCCGTTCGGCGGCATCAAGGAATCGGGCCTGGGACGTGAAGGCTCCAAGTACGGCCTGGAAGACTACCTGGAAATCAAATACTTGTTGATGGGCGGCCTTTAGGACTCCACACCCACCCGATGGGCGCTAGCCTGCTGGCGATAGAACGCCCACGCAGGCAACGCCTTCGCCAGCAGCCTCGCTCCCACAAGACCAAGAGCTATCGCTTTCATTTCTCCGTCAATAACAACAACTGGAGACGAACATGCCCGCTCAATCTATAAAAATCGATGACCTGCCCATTGGGCGCTTCCATCTTAAAATCGCCGGTCTGACCTTCGGCGCGCACTTTACCGACGGCTACATTCTCGGTTTGATTGGTATCGCCTTTACGCTGCTCAGTCCGCAGATGCACCTCGACGCTTTGTGGCAGGGGCTGATCGGTGCGTCGGCGCTGCTGGGGCTGTTTCTCGGTAGCCTGTTCTTTGGCTGGATATCGGACAAAGTTGGCCGGCAGAAAATATTTTTGGTCAGCTTTGTGCTGATCACCCTGGCCTCGGTCATGCAGTTCTACGTCGAAACGGCGATGCAATTGTTTCTTTGTCGGGTGCTGATCGGCATCGGCCTGGGCGGTGATTTCAGCGTCGGGCATGCGATGCTTGCCGAGTTTTCGCCAAAAAAACAGCGTGGCGTGTTACTCGGTTCATTCAGCGTGATCTGGACCTTTGGCTATGTCGCCGCGACCTTCGTCGGCACGGCGATGCTCAACCTGGGCGATGACGCCTGGCGCTGGATGTTGGCCTCGTCGGCGATTCCGGCCTTCTTGATTCTGATTGCGCGCATTGGCACGCCAGAGTCACCGCGCTGGCTGGTCAATCAGGGGCGTGTTGCCGAAGCGCGGGCGATTGTCAAAAAACACCTGGGCGATAACGTCGAGCTCGACGAGACCCGATCCAGCGAAACCCGCTCTGGCTATGCCGTGCTGTTCAGCCGGGAGTACCGCAAGCGCACGGCTTTCAATTGCCTGTTCTTCGTCTGCATCGTCATGCCGTACTTTGCGATCTACACCTTCCTGCCCTCCATCTTGCAGAAGATGGGCTTGGCTGAAGGCTTCGGCACCGAGTTGATGTTGAACCTGCTGCTGATCCTCGGTGCGTTGATCGGGATCGGATGCACGGTGAAATTTTCGCGTCGGGGCTTCTTGATTAACTCGTTTATTGTACTGGCGGTGGCGCTGTTTATCCTCGCGGTCCTGCCCGGCAGTGCGGCCTTTTTGATGGTATTGGTATTCGGCGTTTTCACCCTGGTGCTGTCGGCGGTGAGTAACCTGGTGGGCGTGTTTCCGGCCGAGAGCTTCCCGACCGAAGTGCGGGCCAGCGGGATTGGTCTTGCGACCGCTGTCAGTCGCTTGGGCTCAGCGGTCAGCACTTTTTTATTGCCAGTGAGTGTGGCCGGGATAGGGCTAAGCCCGACCATGGGCATACTGGCGGCCATTTTGGCGCTCGGTGCGATCATTTCATGGGCCTGGGCGCCCGAGACAAAATCCTTGACGCTGAGCCAGGCGTGCAAGGCGCAGAGTCCGGTGGAGAGCGGGGCGCCAGTCATGACAAAGGTCGCAGTCCCCCTCTAAAAACCACCCCGGCGCCCTCTGCGGATATCGGTGCTTCAGGGGTTACTGACCCACCCCAACCACTCGGTAAACAACCGCACTTTCGACAACCCCTGCTTGTCGTTTGCCACGTCCAGCCAGTAGCCATACGGCCCGATCACTTCCACCGGGGTGATCGGCAGTAGGCTGCCGTTGGCCAGTTCCCTCTCAATCATTTGCCGGTCGATCACGGCCAGGCCACCACCGGCCAGGGTTGTGTGGATCACTTGGTCGAGCGTGCTGAATTCCAGCCCTTGTCCGGCATCAACATCCTCACGGCCCATCGCCGCTAACCAGTTCTCCCAGACCTTCAAACGTTTGCCGTTGTGCAGGATATGCAGCAATGGATAGTGCCGCAGGTCCGGCGGCTGGCCATTGATGAACAGCTCCGGACTGGCTACGGCGATGTGCCGTTCCATCACCAGCAGTTCACTGCTGCAATGGCTGGCGGCGTCGAGACCGAAGCGGATGTGGCAGTCGGCCTCGGTGAGGCTGTCGTGGCCGGTCTGGTGGGTCACGCTGAGGCTGATGTCCGGGTAACGTTGGCAGAACACGCGCAAATGCGCCGATAGCCAGCGGGTGGCCCAGGTCGGTGGTGCGACGATCCTCAGGCGCTGGCGCAGGTTGGGCACACGCACCGCTTGCAGGGCACGTTCGATGTGATCGAACGCGTCACTCAGATGCGGGGAGAGGACGCCGCCGGTGTCGGTCAGCGCCAAGCCTTGAGGCGTGCGGATGAACAGGGCGACACCGAGGTAGTCTTCGAGCTGCTTGATCTGGCGGCTGACAGCACCTTGGGTGACGTTCAGACCCAGGGCCGCCTGGCTGAAACTGCGATGCCGCGCGACTTCTTCGAAGACTCGCAGCATGTTGAGCGAGGGCAGTTGACGCATGAAAGGATGACTCCATACCTGACGCCGACACTGGGAAGCGTGGGCAGGTTTATTGTTTTGGGTGACTATTTGTTCTGTAGGGCATATCTGACACCTCAGTGATGCGCTGAGGCAAGTGTTGTTTGGGCTGACGCCATCACGGGCAAGCCGCTCCCTCATGGGCGCGCGGCCTCATGTGGGCGCTTGCCCGCGATGGCGATCTCAAGAGCGCTTAAAGTGGCCGATTAGAAGTAATAACCGATGTTCATGTACAACTGATTCTCCCACTGGTTACTGCCCCCAGCCCCCAGACTCTGGGTGTAGCTGCTGCCGCCAATGTACGGGTCGTTTTTACCGAACAGCCACTCCGTGGCAACCCACAGTTTGCTCACCGAAAAAGAGGTGCCGAGGATCATCCGTTGCGAGGTCTTGAACGCGTCGGCGGATTTGTCGAAGGCGCTGTAGTTGGCGTACAGCTTCACGCCGCTGATCTGATCGAGCAGGTATTTGCCGCTGACGTCGTAACTCACGTCCGCGACGTACAGGTTGCCACGGCTGGCAACGTTGAACGTACCGTCGTAACCGCCGAGCGTCACCAGTTCATCACTGCCGGGGTTGCGCGGTGACATCTGCTGCCGCGCGGCTTGCAGTTGTATGCCCCACGGGCCGTTTTTGCCGATGTAATGCACGGCCACGGCATTGCGGCGGCCGTCGTTGTCGGTGTCTCGGTTCTCCAGGGTCGAGGTCAGGCCGGAGAGGCCGACTTCGGACTTCCAGGGCCCCAGGTCCATCGCCTTGGCCACGCGCAGCACCACGGTGTTGCGCTCTTGGTTGTTGCTGCCGTCGGCGACGTAACTGTCAGCTTTAGAGACGACGCTGGAGTAGGTGTCGCCGTTGCTGGTGCCCTTACCCTGCCATGCCGGACGCACGTAGTAACCGGCCTGGATGTTCCAGTCGCCGCTTTGTTGAATGTATTTGGCGCCGACTTGTTCCACGTCTTCCAGGCCCACGACGTTGCCCAGGGTTTCGTAGAAGGTGCTGCCAAAATACGGCTGTAAACCAAACGGCACTTGGTTCAGGCCGACTTGGATCTGTTGGTTGGGGTTGAACTTGTAGCCGACCCATGCCGATTCGGCGAACTGGATGTCACCGACATTGTTGGTGTACTTGTACGGGTAGGACCGCCCATAAAAGCGGTACTTGGCCGCGCCAATCCAGGTGTCGGAGTTGTACTTGGCCGTGAGGAACGCGGTGTCGAAGTTGAACGTCTGGATGTCCCGGTCTGGGTCATAGTCCCAGCGCGCCCGAACGGCACCGCCGAGGTCGAGGTTGTCGGTGACTTGAATCGCCATGGCCGGTGCCGCGAAGGCGCCGAGCACCGGAATCAGCGCCATGGAACGGATAGCTCGAGGTGTAGTTGTGCGCACAGTGATACTCCCGATTTTCTGATTTTTTTAATGTTGTTGGCAGCAGCAACCCATGCCGCTGCGAATGCAGCGGCATGGGGAAAGGGTTATGGGGTCAGTGGGCTTGAGGTCGAATCAGCCTAAGCGGCGGTGCGGCGGCGGGGGCATGCGGTATCGCCGACGCGCCCGGTGCCGCTGCCAGCAACGTCTGGGTGTAGGTGCTTTGCGGTCGCAGCAACACCTGTTCCGCCGTGCCGTATTCCACCACTTCGCCCTGGCGCATCACCGCGATGTAGTCGCTGATCTGCGCCGCGACTCGCAAGTCGTGGGTGATGAACAGAATGCTTAGGTTCAGTCGCTGTTGCAGCTCGGCCAGCAATTCCAGCACTTGCTTCTGTACCGAGACGTCCAGCGCCGAAACGCTTTCATCAGCGATCAGCACTTCGGGGCGCATCGCCAGGGCTCGGGCGATGCCGATACGCTGGCGCTGGCCACCGGAAAACTGCCGTGGCTTGCGCTTGAGGGCGTCACGTTTGAGCCCGACCTGTTCCAGCAAATCGCCGGCCTCGGTCCATGCATCCTTGGCCGATAACCCACGCAGTTGCGCGGCGCGGGCGATGATGTCCCCCACCCGGTGCCGAGGATTGAGCGAACCATAAGGGTCTTGGAAAATCATCTGGATCCGTCGCCGATTGGCCGCCAGCGCTGAGCCGCGCAAGGCCAGGAAGTCGGTGTCGCCGAGCCAGACGTGGCCACTGTCGCTTTCCACCAGCCGAATGGCGGCTTTGACCAACGTGCTTTTGCCCGAGCCGGACTCACCGACAATCGCCAGGGTCTTGCCCCGTGGCAGTTGCAGCGAGACATCCTTGAGCGCCGGCACCGAGCGACCACCGACGTTGTAAGTCTTGGTCAAGTGCTCGATGCGCAATGCCAGCTCACCGTCGGCGCAAGGCACGTGCAATTCCGGATGCAGCGCCGGCACCGCCGCGATCAGCTTGCGGGTGTACGGGTGCTTCGGCGCATTCAGGACTTGATCGCGCTCACCGATTTCCACCATCACACCGCCCTCCATGACGGCGATGCGGTCGGCGATTTCCGCCACCACGCCGAAGTCGTGAGTGATGAATAAAATGCCGTGCTGACCGCGACCGCGCAGGTCACGCACCAGTTTCAGCACCTGGGCCTGAGTGGTCACGTCCAGCGCCGTCGTCGGTTCATCGGCAATCAACAGGTCCGGGTTCATCGCCAGCGCCATGGCAATCACCACCCGTTGGCATTGGCCGCCGGAGAGTTGATGGGCGAAGCTGTTGGCGATCCGGGGCGGATCAGGCAATTGAGTGGAGTCGAGCAAGGCGAGCATACGTTCGCGGCGCTCGGCGGCAGGCATCGTTGGCGCGTGAATATCGAAGATTTCTTCGACTTGCTGACCGATGCGAATCGCCGGGTTCAGCGCCGCCATCGGCTCCTGGAAAATCATCGCGATGCGGTTGCCGCGCAACTGCCGTAAGGTTTTTTCGTCCATACGGCAGATGTCGTTGCCGAGGAAGTCGATCACCCCGTCGCTGTGGCGCAGGCCTTTGGCGTAGTCGCCCATGATCGCTGCCGAGAGCACTGATTTACCGGAACCTGACTCGCCGATAACGCAGAGGATTTCACCCTTGCGCACGTCGAAGCTGATGCCTTTGACGGCGTGGCTGCGGTCGGCGCCGGCGGGCAGTTCGATGGAGAGGTTCTCCACGCGCAGCACTTGTTGCAGGTTTTGATGGGGGCTCATGCTCAACTCCTTGTGCCTTTCTGGGCGTGTTCGTCCAGACCGTCTGCGAGCAGGCTCAGGCCCAGCATCAGGGTGGAGATGGCAATGCACGGGAAGATCACCAGGTGCGGGAACGCGATAGCCATGCTGCGACCTTCGTTGATCATGCCGCCCCAGTCCGGGGTCGGTGGTGGCAGGCCGAGGCCGAGGAAACCGAGGGCGCCGATCATGATCGCGGTGTAGCCGATGCGCAGGCAGAAATCGACGATCAGCGGACCGCCGCAGTTGGGCAGAATTTCCACCAGCATGATTCGCAGCGACCCTTCGCCCTGGGTAATGGCGCTGAGCACGTAGTCTCGGGAGCGAATGTCGATGGTGAGTGCGCGCATGATCCGGAAGATCGCCGGGGCGCTGGTGAAAGTCACCGCAATCAGAATGTTCAGCGCCGAGGCGCCGAGGGCAATGATGATCACGATGTACAACACCAGTACCGGGAACGACAGCACCGTATCGGCGACGTAGGACAGCAGCGCATCAACCCAACCGTTGAAATAACCGGCACACAAACCCATGGCGATGCCCACGGCGAACGCGGTCAGCGTCGCCAGGATCGACCAGAACAGCACCGTCCGGGTGCCCCAGATCAGCCGCGAAAGAATGTCGCGGCCGATCATGTCGGTGCCGAGCAGGAAATGCATGCCGTCGCTGTCCGGCGTCATGGGTGTCAGCAGCGGGGTGAAGCTTTGCAGTGGATCGTGCGGCGCCAGCCACGGCGCGAACAGTGCCATCGCTGCCCAACCGCCGACCAGCAGCAAACCGAGCAACGCCAACGGATGTTTGAACGCTCTGAGGAAATTCATTGGCCACCTCCGCCGAGACTGCGCAAAGTGATACGCGGGTTGAGCCAGGTGTAGGCCAGGTCCGAGAAAATTTTGGTGGCCCCCACCACCACGCCGCTGATCATCGCGCAGGCTTCGATCAGGTAGACGTCATGGTTCAGCGACGCGGTGTACAACAGTGAGCCGAAGCCTTTGTAGGCGAAGAACACCTCGACCACGATCACGTTCGACAGCAACCACGGGATGTACAACATGATCACGGTGATCGGCGCGATCAGTACGTTGCGCAGCGCATGGCGCAGCACAATGCGTGTGGTTGACGCGCCTTTGAGGCGCGCGGTGCGGATGTACGGGGCCTGCATCACTTCGACCATCGATGCCCGGGTGATCCGCGCCAGGTAACCGACACCGAACAGGCACAGCACCATCAGCGGCAGGGCCAGTTCCACCGGGTTGAAACCGTCGCTCATGCTGCTCACGCCCGGCAGCCAGTTGAGCCAGAACACGAAAATTGCCGAGACAAACACCGCACTGGCGAAGTCCGGAATCGAGGTGGTGACGATCGACAGAAACGACACCAGTCGATCCACCAGCGAGCCCTGGCGAATCCCCGCCAGAATGCCGAGTGTCAGGGCCACCGGCACCATCACCAACAGGGCCAGCCCGGCGAGGATCAGGGTTTGCCCCAGGTTCGGCAGGAGTAAGTCGATCACCGGCTCACGAAAATGCACCGAGGTGCCCCAGTCGCCGCTGATAAAATCTTTCAGCCACACCAAGTAGCGCCAGACGAAGGGTTGGTTGTAACCGTGTTCCACCAGCCACGCGGCGCGCTGGTCGGCGGCGGAGTAGGGGCCGAGGACGTTGATCGCGACGTCCTCTATGTTCAGCTCCAGGGCCAGAAATACGATCACTGACACCGATAACAGGGTTGCCGCCAGCGCCAATAATTTGCGCAACAGAAATTCAGCCATGCTTGCACGCTCCGGCTTATCAAGGGATGTCGGCCCGCCGCACCGTGGTGGGCGAGCTCGTTCTGGGCGCTTGAATCAGGCGCTCAACCAGACTTCATCCATTGGGTAGAAGTCTGAGGGGTGAACCTTGAACCCCTGGACTTTCTTGCTCGCTGCGGTGAACTTGTCGCCCCAGAACGGCTGCACCATGACGCAAGCATCCTGCAAAATCCGTTCGACGCTTTCCATGGCCACCGCCCTTTGCTTCGGGTCGATGATGCCCATGGCCGTGTCCAGCGCGGCGTCGAACGCCGGGTCGCTGTAGTGGCTCTCGTTCCAGGCGGCACCGCTGCGATACGCCAGTTCCAGCGACATCACGCCCAATGGGCGATGGGCCCAATACGTCAGGCTGAACGCCGCTTTGTCCCAAATTGGCCAATACTGGGTAGCCGGGATCACTTTGAGGTTGATGCGGATACCCGCTTCGGCGCAGTTCTGTTGCAGGATCTGCGCGCAATCCTGCTCATAGCGACCCTGGGTGTTGCCAACGATCAGGTCGATATCGATGCCGTTCGGATGACCCGCTTCAGCGAGGAGTTTCTTCGCCCCGGCCACGTCACGAGCACGTTTGGGCAGCGGGAAGTATTCCGGGTGCGACGGGGCGACGTGGTGGTCTTCGCCCAGGGTGCCCATGCCGCGATAGGCGATCTTGAGCATTTGTGCATTGTCGGCGCACAGCACCACCGCTTTGCGAATGCGCAGGTCGTCGAACGGTTTCTGGTCGCAGGCCATGCGCATGACGATGGTTTGTGCCGATTTGCAGGTCAGCAATTGTGCCCCCGGCAAACGCTTGGCCAGGTCGAGTTCAGCCACGGTCACTCGGTATAGCACGTCCACTTGCCCGGCTTGCAACGCCGCGAGGTGGGTGGAAATGTCGGTGCCCATATCGACGTAACGCAGTTCGTCGAGGTTGGCCGGTTTACGCCAGTAATCGGCACGCTTGGCGAAGGTCGCCTGTTTGTTCACGGCGAACGAGACCAGTTTGAACGGCCCGGTGCCGAGCGGATTTTTTGCCCAGTCGTCACCGGCCTTGAAGCTGCGGTGAACGATGGCACACGTGAAAGCGTTGAGCATTTCCGGGATTGCCAGCATCGGGCGCTTGAGCACCAGGCGGAACTGGAAGTCGCCGACTTTTTCGAAGGCGGTGATGTCCTGGAACGCGGTGCGGTTGACCGACTTTGAATCTGCGGCAATCCAGCGCTGGATATTGTGCTCGACGTCTTCGACGTTGAAGGTGTCGCCGTTGCTCCACTTTACGTCTTGACGCAGGTTGAAGGTCCAGGTCTTGAGGTCTTCGGACGGTGTCCAGCTCTCGGCCAGGTAAGGGTGGGTGATGTTGTCGGCGTCAACCCAGGTCAGGAACTCCAGGGAGTTGCGCAGCAGGTTCGAGGCTTCGATCCAGGTGATCAGCATCGGGTCCTGAATTTCCTGGATGGCGCAAGCGAATCGCAGGCTGCCACCCTGGCGAGGCGCGATGGCCTCAACCGCTTGGGCTGAATTGCCGAGCAGGGCGGAACCGAGAAACGTGCTGGCGCTGGCGACAGTAACGCCCAGCAGCGCGGCGGTACGCAGAAATTGCCTGCGGTTGATCTCGCCGCTTTTGACTTGGGTACACAGTTCATTTACGGCTGGATGGGGCAGGGAGCCGTCCAGGGTCATTAGCGCTTTCATAAGCCTCTCCGGTACTTGCAAATATGCGTTTTTCGACTGGCCGCAAGGGGGGCGAGCGGCAGGCGCGGTCGGTTTTCGATGAACCGAAACTGTCAGAGGCAGGCGCCGCGAAGGCGCAGGCAAGACAGGCGTGAAGCCGGCAGCAGAACAAAGCGCAACGAAGTCAGGAGGACGTAAATGGCATAGGACATAGGGCAGCTCTCATGTTGTTTTTATTTGAGATGCTTGCAGTTTTGTCATCTGGACAACGATCGACAAACGATAAATTCAACGTTGAAACGTTCGATAAATGCATGTTACTGACCGCAACGATGGCTGCCGCTTGAGCTAGACAGGCCGGACTGATGAAGGCGCGAGTACAAAATCCTGCGCAGTGGCCGCAAACGCCCCTTGTCCCGCAGAGGAACAAGGGGAAAAACGGACGGTGACGAAGGAGGTTACGACGCCGTCCGGGGCAACTCAGTGCGACATCAGGCGTGGGTCGAACGGATAGTCGGACAGCAACTCGATGCCGTTTTCGTGGATGTAGATCTGCTCTTCGAGCTTGACCCCTTCGCCGCCATCGTCGTGGCCGATGTAGCTCTCGACGCAGATGGTCATGCCGGCTTCGAACACGCCGTCGTAGCCCAGGGCGTCGATGTCTTCGCGATGCACCACGTAAGGGTATTCACCGGTCATGCCAACACCGTGCGCCAAGGCGAAATAACGGTTATTGGTGTAGTGCTCGGGGATCTTCCATGCCAATTCCGCGTACTCCTTGAAGCTGCGCCCGGCCTTGAGCATTTCCATATTGGTCTGCACTTGTTCGTAGGCCAGTTTGTACAGTTCCTGTTGCTTCGCGGTCGCGGCTTGTGCGCCGCAGAGGAAGGTGCGCGAGAAGTCTGCGTAGTAGCCGAAACGCCCGACCACATCGGTGTCCAGCGCCACTAGGTCACCGGCCTCGATCGGGCGGGTGCTGCATTCCTGGAACCATGGATTGGTGCGTGGGCCGGAGGACAGCAGGCGGGTTTCAACGTAGTCGCCATCGGTGGCTATCACGTGTTGGTGCAGGTGCGACCACAGTTCGTTTTCGCTGATGCCTGGCACCAATTTGCTTTCCATCAGGCGCACGCCGGCTTCGGTGGCGCGCAGGCTCGCGCGGATCATTTTCAGTTCGTTCGGCACCTTGATACAGCGTGCGCGCTCCAGGGGCTCCTGAGCGTCGAAAATCTGATAGCCAAGTTTTTGCAGTTCAAACGCCGCCGCTGACGTGGCACTTTCGATGGCGATGCGTTTGCCGCCGCCACACTTGCGCACCAGTTCGTCGATTTCGCCGGCCCAGTCGGCGGTGACGTTCCCGAGGAAACTTTCACAGAAGTAGTAAGAAATCGCTTTGGCTGGACGTACTTCATCGACGGTGTTGAGCGTTTCCGCCAGGTGCAGACAGCCGCCGAACTCGAAGATCACCACCGGGCCTTCTGCCGGAATAAAGGCATAGCGCGCCGGGTTGCGCGCCGAGTACACCTGCATGTTGCGTGAGCCGGTGGCGTAGCGCATGTGGGTCGGGTCGAACAGCACGCAGGCGGCGTAGTCGCGTTTTTTCAGTTCGTTGCGCACTCGTTGTAAGCGGTCCAGCTGGATCTGCTGGATCTCGTCATACGTCGGTTCGCAGTCAGCGGGGTTACGGTTTGGGCCGGACAGACTCATGGGGTGTTCCTCGCAGGGCAAATACGGTTGTGTTTTTCTAATAGGTTTGAGGTTGAATCAGTCGAGCAACTGGTCGCTGCGCACCCTGTTGCGTTCGGCTTGCAGATGGGCTTCGGACAGGCGTCCGTAAAGCTGTTTGGTGCGTTGGGCGCGGCCAATGATTCCGGGCTTTTCGGAGTAGGCGAAGATCGCCGTATTGCGTTCGGTGGCACCTTCGACGCGGGTCACCCGGTGTACCGAGAAGCGGCCCTTGAAGATTTGCAGGTCGCCGGGGCTTAGCTCCAGTTCCTGCACACGGCTACGGTCTTCACCGCGCACCACGTTGCCGACTGCCCCGAGGTTTTCCTGAGTACGCGAGCGGATCATCGGCGCGTATTCGAACAGGCCGCCGGCCTCGGGCTTCTGGGTCATCATGCTGACGATGAATTCGTTGGTGTCGAAGTGCCAGGGCTGCTCGGTGCCTTGCGGCATGACGTTGATCACCAGCCCGGCGAACGGGTCGGCGTATTCGAAAATCTCCGGTTCGTTCAGGCAGGCGCCGATAAAGCGCTTCATCATCGGCGAGACGTACAGGCGATGGATGATCGCGTCCGGCGCGATCATGTCGCGGGTCACGAAGCCGCTGGTGCGCTCCATGAACGTGCGCCGCGGATCATCCTGGGGCAGGGTGGTGTCGTCTTCGGTGAAGTAGGCGTTGACCTTACGTACCGAATAGAACGTCTTGCCCGACAGCGCCTGACCTTCGACGCGGGCCTGTTCCAGCGCCTCGGGCCGCAGGAAATTCTTCAACAGGCAGCAACCGTCCTCGGCCAGTTCGGCTCGGGCGTGCTCGATCAACGCCTGCAATCGGACATGGCCCGAATCATGTATGGGGTACAACTCGGTATTAATGATGTCGCTGATATCGCCCACTTCGGCGTCGGCAAGTTGAAGACTCATGCAAGGCTCCTGGAACTATCAATAAGCGCTATTTTCGGGAGTGACTTAAACGGTGTTTTGCGTGGACTCGATAGTTGCTTAAAGAGGTGCGAAGTGGAAATTACAAGTTGTGATCGAATCAATCGGCAGGTGCGATAGTTATGTCAGGCGAACTGGATGGGACCTTACTTAAAGTGTTTGTCGCGATCATCGAATGTCACGGGTTTTCCGCGGCGGCCGAACGCCTGCATAAAACCCAATCGACCATCAGCCAGAATTTGCAGCGCCTGGAAGACATCGTCGGTACACCGCTGGTGCACCGCACCAGTCGTTCGGTGAGCCTGACGGGTGCCGGCGAGACTTTTCTGATTTATGCCCGGCAGATCCTCAAGCTTCATGTTGATGCGATCAACGCGGCCCACCTGCCTGCCCAAGTGTGCATTCATGTCGGCATGCCGGAGGATTACGCCCAATACTGCCTGGCGGGCGTACTCAGGGACTTCCAGACCCAGTTTGCGCAGGTGCGGCCGGATATTTGTTGCGAGATGTCCACCGCACTGGTCAGCCGTTTACAGCGTGGCGAACTGGATGTGGTATTGGGTGTTCAGCACGCCAATCTGCAACCCGGCGAATACCTGTGCGACGAACCGCTGGTGTGGGTGGCTGCCGAGGGTTGGGGCGCCGGCGAGCACTCCTCGGTGCCGTTGGCGGTGTACGCCGAGGGCTGTGCTTTTCGGGCCAATGCTGTGCAGGCGCTGGCGGCGGCCGGACGGCCGTGGCACGTGGTTTACACCAGCCAAAGTCCGCGCGGGATTGGTATTGCGATCGAGCAAGGGCAATCGGTGGGCGTCACCGCGCGGCGGCTGGTGCCGCCGGGGTGGCAGATTCTGGACGAGGCACAGGGCTTTCCTGCGATTGAGCCAGCGCGGTTGATGTTCTGGCGCTCTGCTCAATGCCAGGAGCAGGCGGTGGAAGCGCTGGTGGATATTTTCCGGCGCCAGTTGGGCAGTTCAGAGCGTTTGGACCCGCGCAGGCTCACGGCGTTGACGACGAGCCATCAGCCTCAGCAATAACAGGCTGGCCGCTACCCAGCAGACGATCCAGCCATGCACCAGGGGAAACTGCCCGGTGGCTTGCAGTAGCGCGCCGCAAAGCCAGTTGGCGGTGGCGCTGCCAAGGCCATAGCCGACCATGCTCAAGCTCACCACTTGCAGGCTTTGCACCGGGTTCAATCGGGCGCTGAGGTAGGCGGCCATCAAGCCCCAAGCCGGAAAGTAGAACAGCGCGAACAGGCCGGCCGCCAGCCAGGTCAGGCTCAGGCTGGGTTGCCAAAGCACGGCCAGCATTGCTGCCCCGAAGGCGCTGATGCTCAACGCCATGACCCGTAGCGCCCCCCAGCGATCCGCCAACCAGCCCAGTAACAACCCCCCGACGATGCCGCCAGCGCCAATCAGCGTCCACAACGACCCAGTGATCTGCGCGCTGGCCGCCAGTCGTTCGCTGGCAAAGGCCGAGAGGAAGTTCAGGAATGGTCCGCTGATTGCGCCAATAAACGCACTGAGCAATAAGATGTGCAGCGCGACCGGTTGTTCCAGGCACAGCCGCAGCCATTGTTTCAGGACTCGGCTTAACGAAGGCGCATGGCTGGGCTTGAGGCGTTGGTCTGTCGCCAGCGGGGCCAGAGCCCAGAACGTCAGCAGGGTGACGATCAGTGTCAGTCCGGCACAGATCAGCCAGAAGTGCATCAGGGAGATACCTTGCAACAGCGCAATCAACACACCGTTGAGGCAGATCGCAAACGCTGCGCCTGAAGAGGCCAGGCCCAGTACGCGACTGCGGTGGGAGGCCGGAATCACCTCGCTGGCCAGTGCTGCTATCGCATTCCAGTTCGACACGGCACAGGCCGAGACCAGCGCCAGACACAGTGCAAACGGCAACACCCATGGCGTCGCGACCGCCAACGCCAGCAGCGCCGGGCTCAAGGCAATCGTCAGGCGCACCATGTTGCGTGGGCTGATCCACGCTGCCGCGATGCCGCTGACAATCGACGCCCCCATATAAAACAGTTGCAGCAGGGCAGCGATGACCGCGGCCTGGCTGTAACTCAGTTCAAACACCTGACGGATCTCGGGTAATAAAGCCGAATACAGGAAGATACTGAAACCGTGAGTGGTGGCATTGCACGCGGTAAAGATAATAGCCAATACGCCAACACTTCTTGTCGGTGAACTGATAGTTGTCGGCATGGGCTGGCTCAATAAAGTTAAAGGCAACAGGAGGGGGCGAAGTTGAGAATGTTCGCCCTATGTAAGTGCGTGGGTGCTTGCAGCTGTTTAATAAAAATCAGACTAGCGTTTATAACTCGAAAACAGCCAGTGCTTAATTGTCATGAGTGAACGGCGAAATACTCATGCTATTTATTCATCAACGACAACGGGCACGTCAAAAACGACGCCCGTTGAGACTGCGACGATCAACTGTACGTGCAGGCTTGCTCGTTCCCACCCAAACCCCGAGGGTGCCAGGACAAAGAAATCGTCCTGCGCAGCACAAAAATGCATGTTACTCAGGAAATTTTCTATAAGGCGTGGGATGCTTGGCGCTTGTCAGCCCTTGCGCGAGTTACCGTCATGAAACGCAAAATGCCCGCGCTCAATGCGCTCAAAGCTTTCGAAGTCGCCGGCAGTACGGGCAGCTTTACCAGGGCTGCCGAGCTGCTTAATGTCACTCAGAGTGCGGTCAGCCGACAGGTGCGTCAGCTCGAAGAACAACTGGGCGAGAACCTGCTGGAGCGTCGGCATCATCACCTCGAACTGACCAGCGCCGGCCGGGTGCTGCTGCGGGCATTGCATCAATCCTTCGACAAGATCGAGCTGACGGTGCGCAGCATTCAGCAAAAATCCCACGCCAATCGCCTGCACATCAACGCGCCGCCGACCTTTACCAGCCGCTGGTTGATGCCGCGCCTGGGACGTCTGCGCGATAAGCACCCGGAATTGGAACTGAGCATCACCACGCGCCTGCAAGACAGCCTGGCGGAGACGGGCACCCTGGATTGCGCAATTCGTTTCGGCGATGGCGAGTGGGACGGGCTGGACAGCTCGCTGTTGATCCAGGAACGGCACATCGCCGTGTGCGCGCCGTCCTTGTATGCGCGGGAATGGAGCGAGCGCGGCATTGACCTTAATCGCCTGACGTTGCTGCATGTCCTGGCGCGGGAGGACCAGCGTTACCTGACGTGGAAGCACTGGTTGGACGCCGCGAAGATCAGCGGTGTCGATACCCAGGGCGGTTATGAATTCGACCTACTGGACCTGGCGATCCGCGCGGCCACCGATGGCTTGGGCATCACCATTGCCGACTGGCACATGGTCGCCCCGGAGCTGGCCAGCGGGCAGTTGACCCAAGTGCTGAACGTGCATGTGGAAGGGCATCAATCCTATTGGCTGGTGACGCGGCCGGAGCAGACCTTGATGCCGCAATTGCAGGTGTTCAGTCAGTGGTTGCAGGAAGAAATCTGGCTGGCACAGCGGCAACTCGAACCCTCCACCGCCGCCAGCTAAAGCCCGCATGACCTCTGTGGCAGCGAGCAGGCCCGCTCCCGCAGGGGGAAATGCGTTGCATGAGGAGTAACCTGCTTTTTTCGAATGTTCTGCCGCGCAATAAATCGTTTGTTCAACCCGTGCCGGATGCCAAGACTGCGGGAACTGGATAAAAACAACGATGGGCGATTCACATGCGATTCGAGCGAAATTTTGTAAACGGTCACTTCATCGAGCCTGCCAGCGACGCGCTGATCGCAGTCTACAACCCGGCCACCGAAGCGTTGGTCGGCCAAGTCTCGGCGGCTACCACCGCTGAAGCCATCGCTGCCGTTGACGCTGCTGCCGCTGCTCAAAAACGCTGGGGCGCCCTCACCAGCATCGAACGCGCTGAGCACCTGCGCTCCTTTGCCGATGCGCTTGACGCGTGCGCCGAGAACATTGGTATCGCGTTAGCCGCCGAGTCCGGCAAAAGCGTCGCCGACGCCAGCAATGAAGCGCGTTACGCTGCGCAGATCACCCGTTATCACGCTGAATGGGCGCGGCGGATCGAAGGCGAGATCATTCCTAGCGACACCCCGAACGAAAACCTCTTTCTGCACCGCGAGCCCATCGGCGTGGTTGCCTGCCTGATTCCGTTCAACTACCCGGTGTACACCTTGCTGCGCAAAATCGCTCCGGCGCTGATTGCCGGCAACACGGTGGTGGTACGCCCGAGCAACAACACCCCAACCTCGGCGTTCGAGATTGCCAAAGCGGTGCAACAATCCGGCTTGCCGGCCGGTGTGGTGAACATCCTGACCATGGACCACGCGACGGCCGCCGCCGTTTGCACCCATAAGGCCGTCGGTTTGATCACCCTGACCGGCAGCGTCAACGCCGGGCGCATCGTGCTCGATTACTGCAAGACCAACATTGCCAAACCATCGCTGGAGCTAGGGGGTAAAACCCCGGTGATCATCGAAGCCGACGCTGACCTGGAAGCCGCCGCGACCGCGATCGTTGCCTCCAAGACCACCCACTGTGGCCAATTGTGTACGGCGGTGGAGCGGGTCTATGTGCAGGAAAGCGTCTACGAGCCATTCCTCGCGCTGCTCAAAGCGAAAATCAGCGCTGTGAAGTTCGGCGACCGTGCCGCTGACGACAGTCTGATGGGCCCGCTGGTCAACGCCAGTTCGCAACAGAACATTCACGCCATGGTCGAGCGCGCCATCGCCGCCGGTGCTGTACTGGAAACAGGCGGTGTAGTGCCGGAGGGTAAAGGTCATTTCTACCCACCGACCTTGCTCAGCAACTGCCGCCAGGACATGGAAATCATCCAGGAAGAAATCTTTGGCCCGGTGCTGCCGGTGCTCAAGTACCGCGACATCGACGAAGCGCTGGCCATGGCCAACGATCACCAATTTGGTCTGTCGTCGGTGCTGTATACCGAGAACTACCGCACCACCATGAAAGTCGCCAACGCCATCGAAGCGGGCGAGTTGTACGTCAATCGCACCCCGGCTGATCCCTACCAGGGCTTCCACGCCGGGTGGAAGCGCTCGGGCCTTGGTGGCGATGACGGCAAGCACGGCATGCTTGAGTTCACCCAGACCCGTCTGGTGGTCATGAAGTACTGATCTCCCCGCAACACGCCTCACGCCGTATCTATAAAAACAATTATTTGGGGCGCCCGGCCCACCGGGTAGCCCGAGGTCACACAGATGTCCAAGCCTGCAACCATTGTTGCCGCTGTTCAGGGTTCGAACGCGGGTGCAAAAAGCCACAGTGACAAGGGAAGTCGTTACGTCCAGTTGATGTTACTGGTGCTCGCCGCTGGAGCGATCTACCCGATCCTGTACCTGCGTCAGGTCTACCAGACCACCATGCTCGAGGTGTTCCAGATCAACCACAGTGAGCTGGGTTATTTGTACTCGATGCTAGGGACGATTTTCCTACTCAGCTATTTGCCGAGCGGCTGGCTGGCGGACCGTATTGCGCCACGTTTTCTGATTTTCTTTTCGCTGGTGGCCACCGGAGCCCTGGGGCTTTGGTACTCCACAGCGCCGTCGATGACCGGTCTGATGATCATTTTCGGTTGCTGGGGCCTGACCACCGGCCTAACGTTCTGGGCCTCGGTGCTCAAGCGGGTGAAGATGATTGCCCATCACACGGAGCAAGGCCGATTCTTCGGCATCCTCGACGGCGGCCGTGGTCTGGTGGAAGCCTTGTTGGCCACCGTCGCCCTGGGTCTGTTTGCCTTTGCCACCGAAACCCGTGGCGAGTCGGCGGCCGAAGGCTTCAAGCATGTGATCTACCTTTACGCCTTCACCTGTATCGCCATTGGCTGTGTGTTGGTGTTGATCAAAGACCCGAAGTCGATGCAAGACACCGCGCCAGTGGAGAAGGGCAAGTACAACCTGCTCAGCGACCTGACGACGTTGGTGAAAATCCCCGAGCTGTGGCTGGTGACGGCCATCGTGTTCTGCGGTTATCACATTTTCTGGGCCACCTACAGCTTCTCCGATTACTTGCAGAGCGGCGGCATGACCGCCGTCATGGCCGGCACCATCACCACCATCAAGTTATGGATGCGCCCGATTGGCGGGATCGGCGGTGGCTGGCTCGGCGACAAGTTCTCGAACATCTCGGTACTGATTGTCACGCTGTTCCTCGCGACGCTGGCGATGGTCGGCCTGATTCTGTTCCCGGCGCTCAATAGCCTGGGCTTGCTGATCGGTACGGTGATTTTTATCGGCCTGATGACCTATGCGATTCGCGGGTTGTACTGGGCGATCCTCGATACGTGCAACATTGCGCTGCGTATCACCGGCCTGGCCATCGGAATTGTGTCGGTGGTCGGTTACTTGCCGGACGCTTTTATTCCCTTGATCAACGGCTACCTCACCGAGCATTTCCCCGGTGCCTTCGGTTACCAGTTGTATTTTGGCTACATCGCTTTCGTCGGCCTGCTCGGAACCCTCGCGGCCCTGACCTTGCGCGTTCGTATCAACCGTCAATCTTTGATCAAGGCAGGTGCCTGAGATGAAAATCGTCGCCCTTGAAACCCATATCGTTGCCGTCCCGCCACCGCACATCGGCGGCATGTACTGGCTGTTCGTCAAGCTCAAGACCGATTGCGGCATCGAGGGCGTCGGCGAAATCTACGCCGCGACGTTCGGCCCCAAGGCCATGCTGCCGATCATCGAAGACGTGTTCGAGCGCTACCTGCTCAACCATGACCCGCACCACATCGAGCGTTTTTTCCGTCAGGCCTATTCCAGCGGTTTCACCCAACGTCCGGACCTGACGATGATGGGCGTGGTCAGCGGTCTGGAAATGGCCTGCTGGGACATCATTGGCAAAGCGGCGAACAAACCGGTGTATGAGCTGTTGGGCGGCAAAGTCAACGAACGCCTGCGTTCCTACACGTACCTGTACCCGGTCAACAGCCGTGGCGAGTACGACTATGACGATCCGGACCTGGCCGCCGAATGCGCCATCGAGAACATGAACAAAGGCTTCACCGCTGTGAAGTTCGACCCGGCAGGGCCTTACACCGCTTACTCCGGGCACCAGATTTCGTTGGAAGTGCTGGAGCGCTGCGAAACCTTCTGCCGCAAGATTCGCGAGGCGGTCGGCGACAAGTGTGACCTGCTGTTTGGTACTCACGGGCAAATGGTGCCGTCTTCGGCGATTCGTTTGGCCAAGCGCCTGGAAAAGTACGACCCGCTGTGGTTCGAAGAGCCGGTACCGCCGGGTCAGGAGGAGGCGATGGCGCAAGTCGCGGCCAAGACCACTATCCCGATTGCCACCGGCGAGCGGCTAACCACCAAGTATGAATTCTTCAAGCTATTGCAGGCCGGCGGTGCGTCGATTCTACAGATGAACGTGGCGCGCTGCGGCGGTCTGTTGGAAGCCAAGAAAATCGCGAGCATGGCCGAAGCCTATTACGCGCAGATCGCACCGCACCTCTACAACGGCCCGATTGGCGCTGCGGCGAGTTTCCAATTGGCCACCTGCACGCCGAACTTCCTGATTCAGGAAAGCATCATGACCTGGGGTGGTTTTCATGCCGAGGTCCTGACCAAGCCGCTGCAATGGGAGGATGGCTACATCATCCCGTCTACCGAACCGGGCCTTGGCGTCGAGCTGAACATGGACGTGGTGCGCAAGCATTCGCCGTACACCGGCGAGCGCCTGCACCTGCAAATGGCGCCGACCCCGGCTGACGTCAAAGACACATCGCCGGCCAGGGGCTGACGGCAGATAACACAGCGCTCAAGTGGAGGCGGGCCTGCTCGCTTTCACGGGTTCTGTGTTGTATCTGACCGATGCCCCCGCGGGCGGGATTTTTTTGTACAACGACTTACGCGGTAACCGTGCATGACATACGACTACATCATCGCTGGCGCTGGCGCCGCAGGCTGCATCCTCGCCAATCGGCTTTCGGCTTCGGGGAAATACACGGTGCTGTTACTGGAGGCGGGGGGCAAGGACAGCTCCCTGTGGTTCAAGATCCCGGTCGGCTTCGCCAAAATGTATTACAACCCCACCTTCAACTGGATGTACTACAGCCAGCCACAAAAGCAGCTCAATAACCGCGAAATCTATGCTCCCCGTGGCAAGGTCCAGGGCGGCTCAGGCTCGATCAACGCCATGATCTACGTCCGTGGCCAGGCCCATGACTTTGACGATTGGGCCGCCAATGGCAACGATGGCTGGGGCTTCAAGGACGTGCTGCCGTACTTCCGCAAACTGGAAAACCACCCGCTGGGCGACAGTGAGTACCACGGCAGTAGCGGCCCGATCAGCATCACGCCGATGAAAGGCCAGACCCATCCGATCTGTGATGTGTTTCTCAAGGGGTGCGATGAACTCGGTTTTCCGCACAGTGATGACTTCAACGGGCCGAAATTCGAAGGTTCGGGCATCTACGACGTCAACACCAAAAACGGCCAGCGTTGTTCCAGCAGCTTTGCGCACCTGCACCCGGCACTGAGCCGGCCGAACTTGACGCTCGAGCATTACGCCTTGGTGGATCGAGTGCTGTTCGATAACCAGCGGGCGACCGGGATTTCTGTGACCCAGCATGGTGTGGTCCGCACGTTCACTGCGCGCAAGGAAGTGATCCTCTGCGCTGGTGCCGTCGATACGCCGAAGATTTTGCAATTGTCCGGCGTGGCGGATCGGGCGCTGTTGGCTAAACACCAGATCCCGCTGGTCAAGCACCTGCCAGCGGTGGGGCAGAACCTCCAGGATCACTTGTGTGCGAGCTATTACTACAAGGCCAATATCCCGACCCTTAACGACCAGCTCAGCTCGCTGTTCGGTCAATTCAAGCTCGGCCTCAAATACGTGCTGACCCGCAAAGGCGCGCTGGCGATGAGCGTCAATCAGGCCGGTGGCTTCTTCCGTGGCAATGAGGCGCAGGCGAACCCAAACCTGCAGTTGTACTTCAACCCGCTGTCGTACCAGATCCCGAAAAACAATAAGGCCAGCCTCAAACCCGAACCTTACTCAGGCTTCTTGCTGTGCTTCAACCCGTGCCGGCCTACCAGTCGCGGGCATATCGAGATTGCCTCGAAAAACCCACGGGATGCGGCCTTGATTGACCCTAACTATCTGAGCACGCAAAAGGACATCGACGAGGTGATACAGGGCAGTCGTCTGATGCGCCGGATCATGCAGGCGCCCGCGCTGAAACGCGTCACTGTCGAAGAAGTGCTGCCAGGGCCGGCGGTCGAAAGCGATGCGCAGATGCTGCAATATTTTCGCGAGAACAGCGGTTCGATCTATCACCTGTGCGGTTCCTGCGCCATGGGTGCAGACCAACAGACATCGGTGGTGGACAAGCGTCTCAACGTCCACGGTGTCGCGGGTTTACGGATCGTTGATGCGTCGATTTTCCCCAACGTGACCAGCGGCAATACCCATGCGGCAGTGTTGATGGTGGCGGAAAAAGGTGCCGATCTGATCTTGCAGGACGCCTGATTTAATACTGGCCTGTATCAAAAATGAATTTCCGTCTCGTCCGCTGCTCATACCTCATAGGTAGCGGATATTGGCCGCGAAATCGTTTAGGCAATCAGGGAGTAGTCAGGTCATGAGTCCAGTATCGACGGCGCGCGAGAAGATTCCTGGCGGGTTGATTCTTGTGGTGGAGGATGACCCGCTGATTCTGGAGTTTCTCTGCGAAATTCTTCAGGACGAGGGCTTTGCCGTGGTGCCGCAGAACAGTGCAGATGCGGCGTCGCATTACTTGGAGCAACACGCCGGTGAGGTCAGGCTGTTGCTGACGGACATCACCATGCCCGGCAAGCTGAACGGCGCCGATTTGGCGAATAACTTCGGTGATCTCTGGCCGGACAAACCGATCATGATCATGTCCGGCTATGAAACCCCTGAAAGCTCCGGGGTCCGGCATGCGGTGTCGTTCATCAAGAAGCCCTGGGCGCTAGGGCAGTTGCTGGATTGCGTTGAAGGTGCCTTGAAGTTGCGCCCGCCGACTGACTGATTACACGCCCAGCCGGGTCGGGTGCTACATTGCCCGACTCAGCCGCTTGGCCCTCTGCCATAGGACGTTGCCCTTTGTCTGCTCACGACCGTGTTTTCAATACTCCGTACCGCGCCTTTTTGTTTGATATGGACGGCACCGTCCTTAACTCCATTGCCGCCGCCGAGCGGATCTGGACAGCCTGGGCGCTGCGTCACGGCGTCGATGTCGAGTCTTTCCTGCCAACCATTCATGGCGCCCGAGCCGTCGATACGGTCAACCGTCAGGCGTTGCCGGGGGTGAATGCCGAGGCTGAAGCCGCGTTGATTACCCAAGCGGAGATCGAAGACGTGCAGGGGATCGTCGAGGTCTCAGGGGCGGCGGCTTTTCTGCAATCGCTGCCCGCCGATCGGTGGGCCATCGTCACGTCGGCGCCCAAGGCACTGGCGTTGCGACGGATGGCGGCGGCCGGCATTCCCGAGCCTGAGGTGATGGTCACCGCCGAGCACGTCAGCGCCGGTAAGCCGGACCCGGCCGGCTACTGTCTGGCGGCGCAACGGTTAGGTGTCGACGTGAGCGAATGCCTGATTTTCGAAGACGCCACCGTGGGCATTCAAGCCGCTGAAGCCGCGGGTGCCGACTTGGTGATTATCACCGCGACCCACGATCATCCGATTCAGACGCCGCACGCGACCCTGCTCAGTTACGACGCGGTACACGTGCGCGTGGATAGCGACTGGCTGACCCTGCGGCAAAAAAACTGAACCGGTGCGACGTGTCTTCGCGTCAATACCTTCTGGGGATCAACTGCCAGCCTTAGGCGCAGTCAGCGTCGTACTCGATGTCAAAGGGTGTGCGTAGCCGCGCGTCTTCGGCGTGTACATGAGTGATCATCGTCAGGAGCGCGAGTGCGCTCAGGGTGAGGCTGACGAACAGCAGATTACGCCGCACGGTACGACCTTGGGCGGGCGGTAGACTGCGCACGAAAGCGCTGATTAAACGAATGGGCTTTTGCATGGCGGGCCTCGAAGGTTTGGGGCAGAGCGCGGCCTAGCCGCGATCCTCGACCGATAACGTTTGTAAACCGGCGGCCCGAGCCTGTGCGACCAGTTCTTCGGTGTCGTCGCCGCCCGGCAGTGCGATGACCACCTCAGGACGGCTGTCACGCAGCATGAAGTGGTTGCGCAGGCGTTCGGCCAACTTGCCGTGGCGCTGCCAGTTGGGTGGATAGCGCACGATGTCGGCACCGTGTTCTCTGGCCCACTCTTCGATGTCCGCGCCCAGGAACTGATTGCCGCCGTGAATCAGCACCTGTATCGGGTGCAGACGCTGAAAGGCATCGAGCACTCGACGGCACTGGTGGGTGTCGGCGTAGTAGCGGCCGGCACAAATCAGGAGACGCATGGTGGGGTCTCCTTGGCCAGCTCGTCGTTTTCGATTGCCCGCTCACCCGCTCGCTCAAGCAGCGGATAGGCGAGGGCGGCGATGTGGTGGTGAACCCGACGGTAATCGCGCAGCACGCGCTGAAAAATATCGCCGGACTCGGCCCAGGTGCTTTTGTCCTGCTGCAATTTACGAAAGTGTTCGCGGCTGGCGCAGGCTTCAAGTCTGCGAACGATTTCCTTGCGGTTGATCAGTTGGTGTGCCGTCACGATGTCCTCGCGCAGGAACACGGTGATCGCAAGGCTCAGGCTTTCCAGGAGCGCCTCGTGCAGCGGTGCAATGCTCCTCAGCTCAAACACTGAGAAGTGCTCGCCGCGACGCAAACGGCGCATGGCCAGGTGCGTCAGGCCGCTGGAAAGAATGTCTGCGGCGTGTTCGAGGTTGATCACAAACGTGAGGATTTCCTGAGAGCGGTCCGCATCGCTGTCGCTGATGCCTTCATGGCCGATGTCGGCCAGATAGGCACGGATTGCTGCGCTGAGCAGGTCCAGTGACTGATCGATGCGTCGCACTTCATCGGCATGCGCTGGCGCCGAGGAGTGGAACAGTTGCAGCATCCGCTCCAGCATGGCCGAGAGCATGTCGGCCATGCGCAAGGCTTCCCGTGCCGCGTTGGACAGACCGATGTTGGCCACTTCCAGGCCGGCTTCGTCCAGATAGTGCGGCATGCCAGGGTCGACATCGCGCACTGGCTCCGGGAGCAGGCGCGTCAGCAGTTTGGCCATGGGTTCGGTCAGGCCGATGAACACCAGTGCCAGCAACAGGCTGAAGCCGGTGTGCAGGTAGACCACGAGCGACGCGGGGTCGAGATTCACCGATGCGATCAGCCCGGTGAAGGGCAGCACCACTGCGGCGCCGAGGGTACGCACCAGGATATTGCCCAGCGGCAGGCGCCGACCGACACGGGAGCCGGCGCTGATCACCGAGGGCAACGCGCCGCCGATGTTAACCCCGAGCACCAGTGCAACCAGGGTAGTGGCTGACAACAGGCCGGTTGCAGCCAACGACACGATGAGTAGCACCACCGCCACGCTGGAGTGGCAGAGCCACGTCAGCACCAATGCCACCAGCAACGCAATCAGTACATCGCCGTCGAGGCTTTGCATCATCAGCTGGAACATCGGTGTGCTTTCGACGTTCATCAGCGTTGCGCCGAGCGTATGCAGGGCCATCAGCATCAACCCGAGGCCAATCAGCGCGCAGCCAACACTTTCAAAGCGTGAATCGTCGCGCAGGCGGAATACGATCAGGCCGGCCAGCAACATGATCGGGGTGAGAATTGACACGTCTGCGCTGAGCAGTTGCACCACCAGCGTTGAGCCGATGTTGGCGCCCAGCATCACTGCCAGTGCCGGCGCCAGGCTGAGGGTGCCGGCGGCGGTGAAGGAGGTGGCCATCATGCTGACGGCGGTGCTGCTTTGGAGGATGCCGGTAATACCGATGCCCGAGAGCAGGGCCATCCAGCGATTGTTAAGGTTATGCCCCAGCCAGTGGCGCAGTGGCGTACCAAAGCCGCGCAACAGTGCCGAGGAAATCATGTGTGTGCCCCAGAGCAAGAGTGCAATGGCGCCCGCAAGGTTGATCAGTAGAGTCGTTCCCGACATGAGAACTCTCCTTTTTTGCTGTTTCATTTATTGACGGCCCGCAAGCCGGAGGGAGATGCGATGCAGGTTGCTGCAAAAGCCCAGCAAAAACCGGACTTCTACGGCGCTCAGCCAGCCGCGTACATAAAGCCTGACGGTGGCCGAGGTGATTGATCGGGCGAGTAAACCCAGGCCCATCACTATCGGCGTTATAAGAGCGCGTTGAGTGAAGGCAGCAAGACGGCTAATCAGCTTCATTGCCTGTACTCCATGAACGCCGGATATGACGGCCGTAGGTTCGACCGTCTCTGCCGGCTCACGCCATCAGAACCACTGCTTGAAGCGGCGGATGTAGATGGTTTTCATGACCTGTGCAAACACGCAGTAGCTGAGCAAGGTGCCCACCAGCCAAGGGAAGTATTCCCATGGCAGCGGAACCAGTCCGACCATGGCGCCCAGTGGCGAGAACGGAATGTAGATGCCCAGTGCCATCACCAGCCCGGTCATCAGGATCACCGGCAATGCGGCGGTGCTCTGGAAGAACGGGATTTTCTGCGTGCGCAGCATGTGTACCACCAGGGTCTGGGACAGCAGGCCTTCAATGAACCAGCCGGACTGGAACAGGCTCTGCATTTCCACGCTGTTGGCGGCAAACACGTACCACATCAGGGCGAAGGTGGTGATGTCGAAGATCGACGAAGTCGGCCCGATCCACAGCATGAAGCGGCCGATGTTCTTCGCGTCCCACTTGCGGGGTTTGCTTAGGAACTCTTTGTCCATCTTGTCCCACGGCAGCGCCAACTGAGAGATGTCATACATCAGGTTTTGCAGCAGCAGGTGAATCGACAGCATCGGCAAGAATGGAATGAAGGCACTGGCCACCAGCACCGAGAACACGTTGCCGAAGTTGGAACTGGCGGTCATGTTCAGGTACTTCATGATGTTGCCGAAGGTTTCGCGACCCTTGAGCACGCCTTCTTCGAGCACCATCAGGCTCTTTTCCAGGAGGATGATGTCCGCCGATTCCTTGGCGATGTCGGTGCCGCTGTCCACCGAGATGCCCACGTCGGCATCACGCAGGGCCGGGGCGTCGTTGATGCCGTCGCCGAGAAAGCCCACGGTGTGACCGTTCGATTGCAGGGCCTTGAGTACCCGCGATTTTTGCAGTGGCGTCAACTTGGCGAACACCGTGCGTTCTTCCACCCGCAGCTTGAGGGTGGTGTCGTCCATGGCCTCGATGTCTTTCCCTAGCAGTGGTGCGCCAGGCTCCAGGCCGACTTCGCGGCAAATCTTGCAGGTGACCACGGCGTTGTCGCCGGTCAGCACCTTGACGGTCACGCCCATGTCGCGCAGTGCGGCGATGGCCGGGCCAGCGGTTTCCTTTGGCGGATCAAGGAAGGTCAGGAAACCGCGAATGACCAGGTCACGTTCATCGGCAGTGCTGTACTGGTTTTTGCTCTGAGCTTTTTGGATCTCGCGAGTGGCGACCAGCAGCACCCGGAAACCGTCCTCGTTGTATTCGTTGGCCAGCGCCAGCAAATCTTTGCGACGTTGCGCGTCCAACGCGACAACCTTGCCGTCTTCATGAAGGTGGGTGGCGATGGTCAGCATTTCCTCGACCGCGCCTTTGCACACCATCAGGTGATCGTCGCGGCTGTCCTTGACGATGATCGACAGGCGCCGGCGGATGAAGTCGAACGGCAACTCATCGACCTTGCTGTAGGCGAACGGCACACGGAATTTCGGGTTGCGGTCGGCGAACTGCACGACGGCCTGGTCCATCAGGTTTTTCAAGCCGCTCTGGTGATGGCTATTGAGCCAGGCCAATTCGAGGATCGAGTCATCGCGTCGGCCGTGGCTATCGACGTGGTGTTCCAGAATGATCTTGTCTTGGGTCAGGGTGCCGGTCTTGTCGGTACACAGTACGTCCATCGAACCGAAGTTCTGGATCGCGTTGAGGCGTTTAACCACCACTTTGCGCTTGGCCATGGCCATGGCGCCTTTGGCCAGGTTGGCGCTGACGATCATCGGCAGCATTTCCGGGGTCAGGCCGACGGCGACGGCCAGGGCGAAGAGGAAGGCATCGCTCCAGTCACCTTTGGAGAAACCGTTGAGCAGGAACACGATTGGCACCATGACCAGCATGAAGCGGATCAGCAACCAACTGACGCTGTTGACGCCTCGGTCGAACGCTGTCTGTACCCTGGAGCCGACAATGGCTTTGGCCAGGGAACCAAAATACGTCCGCCCTCCGGTGGCTACCACCACCGCTTTGGCGGTGCCGCTGACCACGTTGGTGCCCATGAAGCAGATGTTCGGCAGGTCCAGCAGGTTGGACTGGTCTACCGCTGTGTGGGTGGCAGACTTCTGTGCCACGTTGCCCAGGGTGTCGTATTTTTCCACTGGCAACGCTTCGCCAGTCAGCACGGCCTGGCTGATGAACAGGTCGCGGGATTCGATCAGGCGAATGTCCGCCGGGATCATGTCTCCCGCACTGAGCTGAACGATGTCGCCTGCTACCAATTCGCGCATCGGCACTTCGCGCAGTGCCGATTTGCCGTCGATGTGTTCACGGCGCAGCACGGTGGCGGTGGTGCGGACCATGGCTTTCAAGGCTTCAGCGGACTTGGCCGAGCGGTATTCCTGCCAGAAGCGCAGCAGGCTGCTGAGCGTCACCATGGTCATGATAATGATGACCTTGGTCAGGTCGGCGTCGTCGCTTTCGCCCTTGCTGATCGGCAGCCAATAATCGGTGAAGAAGCTGATGCCAGCCAAGGTCAGCAGGACATAGATGAAGGGATTGTTGAGGGCTTTCAGCAGTTGGATCAGGGCGTGGGGCGGCTTGTCGTGGGCCACCTCGTTAAAGCCGTTGCGTTGCAGACGGCCTTGGGCTTCCAGTTCAGTCAAGCCGTCGGTGCCAGCGTTGAGGTTGGCCAAGGTCACGCCCAGGCCGTTTTGCGCTTCGCGGGCGGCACGCATCGACAGCTTGTTGCTGTCGCTGCCGGCCACCTGAGGCGTTTTTTTCGCAGTTTTTGCTTGGGTCATCGCAGGTGCTCCTGCCGCCTATTTGCGGCAGGACACAGCGGCCACTCAGCTAATTAAAGACGAGCGTGCGTGGGTCGAGCCGCGCATAAGCGGTCGATTCTATTTAATAGGTTTTTAAGGTTTAACGTTCGCTGGCCATCAACTAAAAGTTGGCGGGCAGCGAACCTACTACAGGCTTCGTCCATAACTAATTCCAACGACTGTAATTGTTTAACAGGCAATAAAAAGTTATCGAATTCCTTAATAAGGAAAACGTTAGCGGAAGGACATTAAAGTGCCTTCAGATCAGGTGAGCGTGTGAGCCTCGGTGTACAGGCCGAGCATCAGGCTCGCTTGCTGGAAGCGATAGGCTAAGCATCGACTCGGAGGCTCCTGGCTATCGTCCAGGCTCCAGCGTTGCTGAAGCCGGCCCGTCATCGGGCAGACACGCCAGTTGGCACGCGGGTGTGCGCTGGCAGAAGAGGAGTGGGCGCCAAATGGGGTGTTTACCTGAGTCGTCAACAGACGCTCACGGAACAGCTTGACCCGCATGGTCGATGCGAAGGCGCGCACGCCTGGCATTACGGTGGTTTTGAAGTTCATAACATGCCTCTGGACCGGACTGATGCCGGAGAGGCAAGTTACGGTGGAGCATCAAGCTCTAGCGCAGCTCACCCGACCGAAAAGTCGAGTCCCGTCATTTTCTGGGTTGTGTGCCAGATTCTGCGAATTCGCAGTAACCCGACAGCGACTAGATACTGTGTCCATTGGATTCTTTTGTGAGTTGAAAAAAGGCCTGTGTAACCGGCCCGCGTAATTTACTCAGCGAGGTAGTTAAAGTCAACCTTGAATGCCCGGTTGATCGTGTTTTATAGATGAAAAGAGCCGATCTGATTATTCAACTGAACAGTGGTTCAGGTAAATGACAGTTACGCGGCGTTGGGGTGGTTATTTCAATATTGCGCTGCCGCTAGGGACTGTTCGACTTACTACGGGTTTCAACGGTGGCGGGGCGCGTAATTGTTATCGTTGATTTAATAACAGCGGCACGGGGCCGCCTTGCAGGGTCTGGAAAAACTGCGCCGCAGCACGGCGCAGGGTCCATCAGTTTTGGCTGATCAGGCTCTGCCGGCAATCAAGCGCCAGGCGTGCGCCGCCGGATTCACTGCTACCGACTTCAAGGGTAAAACCATGCAGGTTAACAATCGCCGCGACGATCGACAGGCCTAAGCCGAAGCCGCTTTGCGTGTTACCTCCCTCTGCGCGGTAAAAGCGCTGGAACACCGCCTTACGCTCGTCCACCGGTATGCCGGGGCCGGAGTCGAGTACTTCGATTCGCGTGCTGCCGCCGTCATTGACGCCACGCAAGATCACCACGCCGCCGGCCGGGGTGAACTTGATCGAGTTGCTCAGCAGGTTGGCCAGCGCCTCGAACAGCAAGGCGCGGTCGCCATTGAGTGCCGGCAGCGAGGCGGGAATTTGCAATTGGAACACCAAGTCGCCTTCTTCGGCCAACGGCAGATAGAAGTCATGCAGCTCGTGCAGCAGCGGCACTGGGTCGAGTTGCACAAAGCCCGAGCGGCGTTGACGATCCTCCAGTTCGGAGATGCGCAGCAATCCGCGAAAGCGCGCCATCAAAGTGTCGGCCTCGGCCAGGACTGAGTCGAGTTGGGCGGCTTCCTGCGACCCTTCACCAGCCTGCTGCTGCATGCGATACAGCTGCGCCCGCAAGCGGGTCAGCGGGGTGCGCAGGTCATGGGCGATGTTGTCGCACACGCCTTTGACCTCGTTCATCAACCGCTCGATACGTTCGAGCATGGCGTTGACGATGGCAGCGAGCATGTCCAGTTCGTCACGCCGGTTGGAGAGTGGCAAGCGTCGGGTCAGGTCACCGGCAACGATGGCTTCGGCGCTGGCCTGAAGCCCGCGAATACGCAGCAGTGGCTGACGTCGTAATAAGTGCCAACCCGCTATGCCCGGCAGGATGGTCAGCGTCACGCCCCAGAACAGCGCGTGCAAAATGATCCGCGTGACGGCAAACAGCGAGCCGTTATCGCGCACCAGTAGCAGCCAGCGCCCGTCCAGCGTTTGGGTCGCTACGGCATCGCAGCTGTCGGCGGGCAGGGTCGGGTCGTCGGGTTCGGCGCAGTCGTTGAGCATGTGAATTTTGCCATCCAGCGGCAGGCCGGGTGGTATTTCATGCATGGCTCCGCTGAGGTAACGGTACTCGGCGTCGAACAAGCCGTAGGCATCGATGCCGCGGATATCAAAGGTCATGCTGGCGGCGAGGGCGTCCACCAATTGTTCGCCTTGAAAGCGCGAGAACAGGTGCTGGCGTTGCATCAACGAGTGCTTGGCCAGGTTGTCCAGGTAGCCGGAGACCTCGTAATACATGACCCCCATCAGAATTCCGCTCCAGGCCACGAACAGCGAACTGTAGAGCGCCAGCAAGCGGCTGCTGGAGGAACGCCAGCCTTTAGAGGGGTTCAGCAATGACATAACCCGAGCCTCGCACGGTCCGAATCAGTGGGGCATTGCCAGGCGGGTCGATCTTTTTGCGCAAGCGGCCGATGTGTACGTCGATCAGGTTAGTGCCGGGATCGAAGTGATAACCCCAGACCTCTTCGAAGATCATCATCCGCGACAGAATCTGCCCGGTGTTGCGCATCAGGAATTCCAGCAGCTTGTATTCGGTGGGCAGCAGCGTCAGCAATTCACCGTTGCGGCTGGCTTCATGGCTGATCAGGTTCAGTTCCAGATCGGCTACCCGCAGCGTGGTGGCATGCGCGGTCACGGTGTTCTGCCGGCGCAGCAACACTTCCACCCGCGCCGCCATTTCATCGGTGGCGAACGGCTTGGTCAGGTAATCGTCGCCGCCGGCACGCAGGCCGCGCACACGTTCATCAACGTCGGACAGCGCACTGATCATCAGGATCGGCGTAGAGACGCCCATGGTGCGCAAGGTGGTGACAATCGCCAGGCCGTCCAGCTCTGGCAGCATGCGGTCGAGGGTGATTAGGTCGTAGTCACCGCTGACCGCGCGCGCCAGGCCTTCGCGACCATTGTCGACCCAATCCACCTCAAGGCCGTGGCTGCTCAGCTCGGCCACGATTTCCCGTGCAGTTACGGCGTCATCTTCAATAGTCAAGATTCGGGTCATGGGCGGGCCTGATAATCGGTTCAAGACGGAGTGCGGGCATTTTGCCAAGAAATGCCTGGCGATTATTAAATTAACTTTCATGTTGCGTGATGAACCGGGCGAGCGCTTGGCTTATTTGAACCGAACAACGATATCATCTGGCCACATTTCAAAAAGGAAGCGGCGCTATGCGCACGATGATGGGCCGTGGCTGGAGGCCGCTATGGGTGGTGTTGCTGTGCGTGATCAGCTCGCTGGCCTGGGCCGGTAATACGCCCTGTTCAGGAAAGAAGGGCGGTATTGATCGTTGCGACGGCGATTTATTCCTGTGCAATGACGGCTCGATCAGCGCGTCGAAGAAGCGTTGCTCGGTAATGTATGGCGGTGAAACCCAAGCCCGTCCGCAGACTTTTCTGCAAAGCGATGACGCGTGCGCGTGTGGCACCAGCACCTTCTGCACGGGGCCACGGGGAGGTGTGTATTGCCTGACCCCTAGCGGCAATAAAAGCTACAAGCGCAAGTAAGTCGCCTAATGTCGGCATTACGGCGTCTGGCCCAATGCATAAAACCCGCTGATATTCGTCAGCTCTTGCAAAATGCATGGCCTTCAAATTTCTTTAATTTATAAATTGTTGAAATATAAGGATTTATTTATTTTTGAAGACTGGCACGGTGCCTGCAATTCCTCTTGCGACGAGTTGTAACATCATTTTTCATGCCTGGAGCAGAACAACAATGAATAGATCTTCTGATGGTTTTTATCCTGCCGCAGATGAATCAGGAGCGCTCTCTGGCGTGTCCTGGGGCGCCATTTTCGCCGGGGCCGCTGCGGCCGCTGCGCTGTCGATGATTCTGGTGCTACTGGGCTTTGGTCTGGGCTTTTCTGCAGTTTCACCTTGGGCCAACGAAGGCGTTAGCGCCAAGGCGTTGGGCATTTCGACAATTGCCTGGCTGGCTTTTACTCAAATCGTTGCTTCCGGGCTCGGCGGGTACATCGCCGGTCGTTTACGGGTGAAGTGGGCGAACCTGCATGGCGATGAAGTCTATTTCCGTGACACCGCTCATGGCTTCCTGGCCTGGTGCGTGGCGACTTTGGTGACGGCGATTCTGGTGGTCGGCTCGGTCAGCAGCGTGGTCAGCGGTGGTGTCAAGGCGGGTGCAAGTGTCGCCGGTGGTGCCGCCAGCGCGATGACCCAAGCGGCTGGTGCCGCTGCCAATAACACCAGCAGTGACCAGTACGGTTATTTCATCGACAGCCTGTTTCGCGATGATCGTCCGGCTGCCGTTGGGGACGATGCGGCCCGTGGCACGGTGACGCGTATTTTCGTTCGTTCGCTGAGCAATAACGGTCAACTGGCCGCCGAAGACCGGACCTACCTCGCTCAACTGGTCGCTCAGCGCACCAACCTGAGCCAGGCTGATGCCGAACGTCGTGTCGATGAAGTTTACGCTCGCACCCAAAAAGCCTTGGCCGACGCCAAACTTGCGGCCCAACAAGCGGCTGACACGGCTGCAAAAGTTGCTGCCTGGGGCGCGTTGTGGATGTTCGTTGCGCTGCTGGCCGGTGCGTTCTTCGCCAGCCTGTCTGCCACCTTCGGCGGTCGCCGCCGTGACGCTGTGACGTATCTGACGTCCGACGCCTACGTCACCACTACTGCCTCGCCACCTGTTCGCTAACCAAGGAGAACCACCATGCGCTCATTACTTCTGTTCTTTCTCGGCGTGCCGATCCCGATCATCATCCTGATCGCGTTGTTCATGCACTGATCTTTCTGAGGCTCATGCCTCTGCCGCTTCTGCCCCTGGTAGAAGCGGCGTTTTGCTTTCTGGGGTCAGCCGGTGTTTTTCAACTGATAGCCGGACGGTTGTCTGATTGTTTTCTATGGCCTGGATCAATATTTTTGTTCGATATATGTCTTACCTTGAATGCTCCAGGTCCTTTCTGCGGCATCGACTACATTGGTTGGGCGCACACGCGTTGCGCTGCCGAAATACCAATGCCGGCGCTTTGAAATCTGCCTGCGCAGTTGGCTGGCAGGGTGCAGTGCAGCATGGAGCTGACGAACCTCATCTGAACCCTTCACGGAAGAAAATCGCAATGCAACGCCTAGACAGAACCTTCGATATCCAGCCGCTGGTCCGCTCGGACATGACTTTGCACATCAACGGCCAAGCGGTCAGCGCCGCGATTGGCGAAACCGTCCTTACCGTCCTTCAAGCCCTTGGTTTGCGCCAGGTGGCGCGTAACGATCACGATCAGATCAGTGGCGCCTATTGCGGCATGGGCGTGTGCCAATGCTGCCTGGTAAAAATCAATGGTCGCCACAAGCGCCGTGCCTGCCAGACTGTCGTGCGAGAAGGCATGACCGTCGAAACCCAGGTTAATCGCATTGCCGAGCAGGAGGCACTATGAGCCTGCCTCCGGTTATCGTCGGCGGCGGGCCGGCGGGCATGGCCGCGGCCATTGAACTGGCGCGGCACGGTGTACGCAGCACTTTGCTGGAAGAAGCCTCGCGGCTCGGCGGCGTGGTTTATCGCGGGCCGCTACGCGACGGCGTCCAGTTGGATTACCTTGGGCCACGTTACTCCGAAGCCCTGGCCACATTGCATGGCGAGTTCCATGCGCACGCAGGGCTGATCGACGTGCGCCTCAACCAGCGCGTGGTCGGAGCCGAAGGCACGCATGCGCTGGTGGTGCTGGACGCCGATGAGCGTTTGCAGGAAATCGAGTACACGCAGCTGTTGCTGGCCGCCGGTTGCCATGAACGCAGCGTTCCGTTTGCTGGCTGGACGTTGCCGGGCGTGATTCTGTTGGGCGGTTTGCAACTGCAAATCAAAAGTGGTGTGGTCAAGCCTCAAGGCCCAGTGGTCATCGCCGGAACCGGTCCGTTGCTGCCGCTGGTAGCGACCCAGTTGCACGCTTCGGGTGTGACTGTCGCCGGTGTTTATGAGGCGTGCGCCTTTGGCAAAATCGCTCGCGAGAGCTTGTCCTTGCTGAACCAGCCGCAGCTTTTCCTCGACGGGTTGAGCATGCTCGCCTACCTGAAACTGCACGGCATACCCCTGCACTATGGCTGGGGTGTCGTGGAAGCCAAAGGCGAGGGCGAATTGTGCTCGGTGACCGTAGCGCCGTATTCGAGCACTTGGGTGCCGGACATGAGCCGCGCCGAACAGATTGCCGCCCGCACCCTGGCGGTCGGCTATGGTTTCATTCCGCGCACCCAGCTCAGCCAGCAGATGGGCCTGAGCCACGGTTTCAGCCCTGACGGTTACTTGCGAGCCAGCGCTGATACCTGGCAGCAAAGCAGCGCGCCGCATGTTCACTTGGCGGGCGACATGGGCGGGATTCGTGGTGGTGAGGCGGCGATGCTGGCGGGTCGTATCGCGGCGGTTTCCATCCTGCTGCAACGGGGCGTGCTGGACGCTGAACTGGCCTGTGTGCGTCGCGATCGTTGCCTGTCCAAACTCAAGGCCATCGTGCGCTTTCGCGCCGCCGTCGACCGTTACACCGAACGCGGTGCCGGGCAAACCGCGTTGCCGGCTGCCGATACGGTGATTTGCCGCTGTGAACACGCCACCCGCGCCGACATTGATCGAGCGCTGGAGCAGGGCGTGCAAGACATGGCTGGCCTGAAAATGCGTACCCGCGTGACCATGGGCGACTGTCAGGGAAGGATGTGCGTCGGCTATTGCAGCGACCGGCTGCGTGAAGCCACCGGACGCAAGGACGTCGGCTGGTTGCGTCCGCGCTTTCCGATTGATCCGATTCCGTTGTCAGCTTTTCAGTCCATCGCCACGGAGGCCACCCGCCATGAGTAAGTTCTATGACGTGGTCATCGCCGGCGGCGGCGTGATCGGGGCGTCCTGCGCCTATCAGTTGTCCAAGCGCAAAGACCTCAAAATTGCCCTGATCGATGCCAAGCGGCCGGGGAACGCGACGCGGGCTTCGGCGGGGGGCTTGTGGGCCATTGGCGAATCGGTGGGGTTGGGGTGCGGGGTGATTTTCTTTCGCATGATGTCGGCCAATCGCAAGCGCGACGCTCAGGGTTCAGCGGTGGTGGTGGATTCCAGCACACCGCATATTCTGCCGCCGTCATTCTTCGACTTCGCCTTGCAGTCCAACGCGATGTACCCGGCCTTGCACAAAGAGTTGCGGGACAACCACGGGATGGATTTCAAATTCGAACAGACCGGTTTGAAATTCGTGATTTATGACGATGAAGACCGGCTCTACGCCGAGCACATCGTTGCCTGCATTCCACACTTGGCCGACCAGGTGCGCTGGCTCGATCAGGCGGCGCTGCGTGAAGCGGAGCCCAGTGTCAGCCATCAGGCACGGGGCGCGCTGGAGTTTCTGTGTGATCACCAGGTTAGCCCGTTCCGCCTGGCGGATGCCTACACCGAAGGGGCGCGGCAGAATGGCGTCGATCTGTACTTCAACACCAACGTGACCGGGGTGCTGCACCACGGCTCGCGGGTCACCGGCGTGCAAACGGCCGAGGCGGGGGTGTTTCATTGCACCACGCTGATCAACGCGGCGGGCGCCTGGGCGGCCGACCTGAGTGAGCAGGCTACGGGCATTCGCATACCGGTGAACCCGGTCAAGGGCCAGATTTTGCTCACCGAGCGCATGCCAAAAATTTTACGCGGTTGCCTGACCACCAGCGATTGCTACGTGGCGCAAAAGGACAACGGTGAAATCCTGATCGGTAGCACCACCGAAGACAAAGGGTTCGACGTGACCACCACCTACCCTGAAATCGCCGGTCTGGTGCAAGGCGCGGTCCGCTGCATTCCCGAACTGGCGGATGTAAACCTCAAACGCACCTGGGCCGGTTTGCGCCCTGGGTCGCCGGATGAACTGCCGATTTTAGGGCCAATGAAAGGGGTCGAAGGCTATCTCAATGCGTGCGGGCACTTCCGCACCGGCATCCTGACCTCGGCGATTACCGGTGTGCTGCTGGACAAACTGGTTCGCCACGAACCCCTGCCGCTGGACATCACACCGTTCCTCGCGGATCGGTTTGAGGTGAAGCCCGCCGTTGAGGTCAAGGAACTGGAAACAGCCTGACGCCCCATGTTTTGCGGGCAGTGCGAATCGCTTCGTCGTCATCTGGCGATTCAAGCCTTGCCCGCTTCCTCCTCCTCTAACTGATCCGCTTCGAATAGCCGTGCCAATTCCGTTCGGGCTTCCTGGGCGGTTTGCAGGACCTTCGCCGCGTCGTCATAAATCGCATGCTGGGCTTCCAGCACCTGTTCGTCGTGGTGCTTGAAGCGTTTGATCCGGGCGTCGGCCTGGGCCTGGGTCAGCCCCAGACCGACCAGTGTGCGCCGACTCATTTCCAGGCTGGAGTAGTAGGTTTCTCGCACCGCCTCGGCACCCAAGTCCACTAACCGGTGTACATGCTGCCGGTTGCGGGCCCGGGCGATGATTTTCATGTGTGGGTAGAGCTTATGTACCAATTCAGCCGTTTTGATATTGGTGTCCGGGTCGTCGGTGGCGATGACGAAATATTCTGCCTGCTCGACCTTGGCCGCACTGAGGATTTCCGGACGCATCGGGTCGCCATAGAACACCGGCACACCGCCAAAACTGCGCGACAGCTCGATGGTTTCCACCGAGGTGTCGAGGGCGACGAACTTGATGTTCTGCGCCCGCAGGATCCGCGCAACGATCTGGCCCATGCGCCCCATGCCAGCGATCACCACCCGTGGCGTGTCGGTATCGATTTCGCGGAATTTCTCCGGCACCACTACGGCCTGGACCTTGGGCGTATACAGTCGCGCGCAGACCAGCAACAACAGCGGCGTTACCGCCATGGACAAGGTAATCGTCAGCACCAGCAAGTCGTACAGACGCGGTTCGAACAGCCCTTGGTCGCGACCGATCTTGAACACGACGAACGCAAACTCGCCGCCGGCCGCCAGCACGATGCCCAGACGAATCGCACTGACCTTGCCCAAACCACCGGCCAAACGACCGACGACGAACAGCAGCGGCAGTTTAAGGGCGATCAGCAACAGGGTCAGGCCGAGTACGGTGATCGGTGCGCTTAGCAACAGACTCAAATTGGCGCCCATGCCGACGCTGATAAAAAACAACCCGAGCAGTAACCCTTTGAACGGTTCGATCTGGGCTTCCAGTTCGTGACGGTATTCGGAGTCGGCAAGCAGCAAGCCCGCGAGGAACGCGCCCAAGGCCATGGACACGCCGACCAGGTCCATCAGCCACGCTGTGCCGATAACCACCAGCAAGGCCGTGGCCGTAGAGACTTCCGGCAGGCCAGTCCTGGCCACGACCCGGAACACCGGCCGCAGCAGATAGCGGCCGCCGATGACCACCACCGCAATGCTGCCCAGTACGCGCAAGCCATGGTTCAAATCTTCGGCCGCCGTGGTCGTGTGGTCGCCGCCCGCCAGCAACGGCACCATGGCGATCAACGGGATCGCGGCAATGTCTTGGAACAGCAGAATCGCAAATGCCAGCCGCCCATGTGGGCTGGTCAGCTCCTTGCGTTCGGCCAGGCTTTGCAGGCCAAACGCGGTGGACGATAACGCAAGCCCCAGGCCTAAAACGAGGGCGCTGTTGAACGATTGCCCGAACACAAACAACGCCAATACGCCAATCACCAAACCGGTGAGCAACACCTGCGCCAGACCGACCCCGAACACCGATTTGCGCATCACCCACAGCCGTCGTGGCGACAGCTCCAGCCCTATGATGAACAGCAACAACACCACCCCCAGCTCGGAGATGTGGCTAACGCTTTGCGGATTCCCGATCAACCCCAGAACCGACGGCCCAATGATGACACCGGCAAACAGATAGCCCAGTACAGCGCCCAACTGTAGGCGTTTGGCCAAGGGCACGGTCAGCACCGCCGCCAACAGAAAGACGACAGCGGCTTGCAACAGATTGCCTTCGTGCGGCATGGCGAAACTCCAAAAATCAGGTGCGGCGTGACTGCCAAGGATAAAGGCTGTAGGCGGATGCGTCAGCAAAGCCCTGCGATTTTCAGGTTATAACCTGCATCAATTAGTTACATTCATAGGATAAGCTGATCAATCTGCCCGTTCCCGAGTGCGCACTGTGGCCATCAATTTCGACCTTAATGATTTGCAAGCTTTCCGCGCCGTGGTAGAGCAGGGCAGCTTTCGCAAGGCCGCCGACACGGTGCGCATTTCCCAGCCGGCGCTGAGTCGGCGCATCGAGAAGCTCGAAGAAGCACTCGGTGTAAAGCTGTTCGAGCGCACCACGCGTCGAGTCAACCTGACCCAGGCCGGGCGCTGTTTCATGCCCAGCGTCGAGCGCTTGCTGGACGATCTCGACGTGGCGCTGCTGGGCATTAGTGAGGTGGCCTCGACCCGGCTCGGCCACGTCACCGTTGCCTGCGTTCCGTCGGCGGCTTACTACTTCATGCCGCGCGTGATCGCTCGCTACCATCAGCAGTTTCCACGGATTAAGGTCAAATTATTGGACTCCAGCGCCCATGACGTGCTCAGTGCGGTTATCAATGGCGAAGCAGATTTTGGCCTGAGCTTCATGGGCTCGCTGGAAGCCAAGGTCGATTTTGAACCGCTGGTACAGGAAGGGTACGTGGTGGCATGTCGGCGCGATCATGCATTGGCCGGGCGCAGCAGCGTGACGTGGGACGAGTTTTATCAGCAGGATTACATCTCGCTGGACAAAACCTCAGGCAACCGCTTGTTGCTCGATCAGGCGTTGGCCGGCGTGGTGCCGCAGCGGCCGAGCATTTGTGAAACCCGGCATGTGACGACCATGATCGGGTTGGTGGAGGCCGGGCTGGGTGTAGCGGCGGTGCCGTTGATGGCGATGCCGGCGGCGGATCACCCGATTCTGACTCGGGTGCCGCTCACCGCTCCACAGGTCATGCGCAGCGTCGGTTTGATCAAGCGCCGGGGGCGGACGTTGACCCCGGCGGCACTGGCGCTGGAGCGTCTGGTGGTGGACATGAAAATCCAGCAGCCGACTATCAGTGACTGACAGAATCCAGGCCGGTGCCCTGTACATCGGATTGGGCGGCCGGGGAGGCCAGGTAATCGAGCAAGGCCTTGGCGTCAGTCGGGTGTTGCGCCCCAACCGGGATGCCGGCAGCGAACCGAGTCACCGACTGCACCGACTCTGGAATCTTCGCCACGAACGTGACCCCCGGCACCGGTAGCAACTCGCTGACCTGCTGGAAGCCCAACTGATAGTCGCCGTTGGCAACAACCGAGCCCACCGGGATTTTCGGGATCATCTTCGACTTCGGTTTGAGCGTGTCTTCGATGCCCAGTCGTTTGAACAGTTGCTCCTCGATGTACACGCCGCTGGCGCTGTCGGAGTAGGCCACTGACGTGGCGTCGAGCAAGGTCTTTTTCAAACTGTCGACGGAACTGATATCAGGTGTCGGTGCGCCTTGGCGTACCACCATGCCGATGCGCGAGTCTGCCAGTTCTACTCGCGAGGCGGGATCGACTTTGCCTTGTTTGATCAACTCGTCGAGGGCATAGCCGACCATGATCACCACGTCGGCCTGTTCGCCCCGTGCCAGGCGATTGGGGATCGCTTCTGGCGCTTTGCCCATGGACGGCCCCAGGGCGGTGTCCAGAGTGTTACCGGTGATGGCGGCAAATTTCGGGCCGAGGATTTTGTAGGCCGCGGTGAAACCGCCGGAGGTCATGACGTGGATTTCTTGTGCCTGAACCAGAGGGCTCAGGCCCAGGCCGGCTACCAGGCCCAGGATCGCGAAGTTGAATAGCGTTTTCATCGAATGCCTCTGGCAGTTGTGGGGCGGGTGGTTCACGACACGACAGGTTGCAGACGACCGGTGGACCGGCGATAGAGAAACAGCGTCGCGCACAGGGCACAGAGCGCCGCAAAACTCATCCAATAGCCGGGGGAAGCTTTGTCGCCGGTGTATTGAATCAGCAGCGTCGACATCGCCGGGGTGAATCCGCCGAACACGGCCGTGGCCAGGCTATAGGCCAGCGAGAAACCGGCTACCCGCACTTCCACCGGCATAATTTCGGTGAGGGCGGCAACCATTGCGCCGTTGTACAAGCCATAGATGAATGACAACCACAGCAGGACCAACAGCATGTTGATGAAACTCGGCGCATTCACCAGGTACGTCAGCGCCGGGTATGCGGTGAACAGCGTCAGCAGGCTCATGGTGATCAACACCGGGCGCCGCCCGATGCGATCCGACAACGCTCCGCCAATTGGCAGCCAGAAAAAGTTCGAGACGCCCACCAGCAAGGTCACCAATAGCGCATCGGAGGTGCTCAGGTGCAGCACGGTTTTACCAAAGGTCGGTGCGTAAACAGTGATCAGGTAAAACGCGGTAGTGGTCAGGGCCACCATCATCATTCCAGCGATCACTGTCTGCCAGTTCAGGGCCAGGGTCCGGAACACTTCGCTCATGCTTGGGCGGTGTTTACGGGCAACGAATTCTTCGGTTTCTTCCAGGTTACGGCGCAGGAGGAAAATGAATGGCACGATCATGCAGCCGACGAAAAACGGAATCCGCCAGCCCCAATCGGCAATCATTGACGGAGCCATCCATTGGTTCAGGCCATAGCCCAGCGCTGCCGCAATGACGATCGCCACTTGTTGGCTGGCTGATTGCCAACTGGTGAAAAAACCTTTTTTCCCTGGCGTAGCGATTTCCGAAAGGTACACCGAGACACCGCCCAGTTCCGCGCCGGCCGAGAAGCCTTGCAGCAAGCGGCCAATCAACACCAGTGCGGGGGCGAACAGGCCGATGGTTGCGTATCCCGGCACCAGCACAATCAAAATCGTGCCACTGGCCATGATCGACAAGGTGACGATCAGTCCTTTGCGCCGCCCCACGTCATCGATGTAGGCCCCCAGCACCACGGCGCCCAGAGGACGCATCAGAAAACCTGCGCCAAACACAGCGAAGGTCATCATTAACGAGGCAAACTCGCTGCTGGCCGGAAAGAACACGCCCGCGATCTGTGTGGCATAAAAGCCGAAAAGGAAGAAGTCGAACTGTTCCAGGAAATTGCCCGAGGTCACCCGGAATATAGCGCTGGCCCTTGAGCGACTGGATGTTGCAGGCCGTTGGGTTAAGGCTGTCATGACTGTGTACTCCACCGCTTTTATGACGTGCGCGGCGTGGCGGCAGCGCACGGTTCTTATTGGCGCGGATAGTGGCGCAAGGGCATCGATATGATAAGTGCATAGTTGGCATGCATTGATGCGCCAAGCGGATCAATGCTTTTTTCACCACACAATCGTCGCTAAAGTAAGGAATGATTCGTTGCGCGTGCAGTCGGATCACCAGCACCCCGACATTCCTGGAGGTTTATTGATGAACAGCAAGACCCTTATCGCCTGCCTCGCCCTTGTCGGCGGTATGGCTGCTATCGCCCCTGGTGTTCAAGCCGCCGATCCCGCGCATAAAACCGTGCAGCCTGGCGTCAACAACAGCCGCACTCTGGTCGTGGGTGACCGGGCACCGGAGGTTTATCAGCGCAGTGAAAAAGCCGTCAATAACTGGAAGCAGAAAGGCTTGAAGGCGCCCAAGGCTCAGGCCCAGTGGGTGCAGATTAATGACAAATACATGATGGTGATGATTACCAACGGCACGATCATGGACATCGCGCCCGTGGAGCGTTAAGCCGACGATACGCGGGCTCGGCGCACTGTTGGTTATTCGCTGTACGCAGGCGCCGAGCTGCTATTTCCCAACCGATACTGATTATTGCCACTGCGCTTGGCCTCATACATCGCCAGGTCCGCGATATGAATCAGAAGGTCCATGCTAGGCGCATGATCGGGAAACACCGCCACCCCCAAGCTGGTGCCGATATGGCGCTGGTCCTTGCCAATCGTCACGGGGGGTGAGAGTTCGGCGAAGATTTTCTGACAGATGCTGCGGGCTTCGTCTTGCAGGTTGATGCCTGGGGGCAGACCCTGGAGGATGACCACAAATTCGTCGCCGCCAATGCGGGCGACGGTATCGGTGGCGCGCAGGAGTCGCTTGAGCCGATTAGCCGTAGTGATCAGTATTCGGTCGCCGGCCGCATGACCGTAATGGTCGTTGATTGCCTTGAAACCGTTCAAATCGATAAACACCAACGCCACTCGGGTGTCGCTGATGCGTGCCTGCTCGAGTGCCGCTGATAGCCGTTCTTCCAGCACTAGCCGGTTGGGCAGGCCCGTGAGCGGGTCGTAGTGGGCCAAGTGTTGCAGGTAACTGGCAGAGGCTTTTTCTTCGGTGATGTCGCGTACCACGCCCATCATCTTGACCGTAGCGTCGTGGTCGTTCTTCACCACATTGCCGGTTTCCCGCAGCCAGCGGAGGCTGCCATCGGGCCAGACCACACGGTATTCCTCGTCATGGTTTTCGCCGGTTTCCAGGCAGCGCAGTTCTCCAGCGCGCACCTTGAGCCGATCATCCGGGTGTACGCAGGCACAAAACAGTGCGTAGGAGGGCGTTATTTCGCCGATCTTGAACCCGAACATGCCGTAGATTGCGTCCGACCAATAGAGCCGGTCGGTATCCACCTCCCAGTCCCAAGTGCCAATGCGTGCGAAGTATTGGCTGCGCTTGAAGCGCTCGGCGTCGGGGTCTTGCTGGACATTTTGGTTCGCGCAGAGCTTGGCGATCAGTGAGCGGGATTCAGCCAACTGCCTTTGCAGGACGCGCTCGCGACAGGCCAGCGCAATAAGCAGCGCGAGTGCGACCAAACCAAGGGCGGCGTTGATCCAGAGGGAACTCATTCAGGGGTTGCCATCATGGTGTGTCAAACCGTGCGCGAAGGTGGTGGTGATATTAATGCACGACGAGGCCAAAAACAGGTCTAAACGTTTGCCAAACGCTTGTATTTCTGGGAAAACGGCGACCCTCTGGCCCGTCAGGCGAGTGAAATATCGAGTGAACGTAATGAATGATGAATTGCAGATAATCGACCTTGAGTCGGGTGATGGCAAAGCGGCGGTCAAAGGTGCGCTGATTACCACCCAGTATCGTGGGTGGCTGGAAGACGGCACGGAGTTCGATTCTTCGTACAGCCGGGGTAAACCTTTTCAGTGTGTGATCGGCACCGGTCGAGTGATCAAGGGCTGGGACCAAGGGATCATTGGCATGCACGTCGGCGGCAAGCGCAAGCTGTGGGTGCCGGCCCATCTGGCTTACGGCGAGCGGTCGATGGGGGCGATTACGCCGAATTCGAATTTGATCTTTGAAATTGAGCTGCTGGAAGTGCTGACACGCGATGATTGAGGCGTTCCTCATCAGCCGTGATGCACTTCCCGGCTGTCCGCCGGGGCCTGCTTTCGATCCTCCAGGCCGTAGTCCCGCGTCACCTTTGCCACTCGCAATCGATAATCGGCAAATACCTGCGCTCGCCCAGCCGTCTGTGCCATGCGATGACGCTCCAGGGTGCGCCATTGGGCGACGGCGGCTTCGTCGCGCCAAAACGACAGCGACAGCAGTTTTTCCGGGTCTGCCAGGCTCTGGAAGCGTTCGATGGAGATGAAACCATCGATGTCGCTCAACAGCGGTTTGAGCGCAGCGGCGAGGTCAAGGTAGCGTTGGCGGTGTTCGGGATGGGGTAACGCTTCGAAAATCACGGCGATCATGCTTGAGCCTCGATAAACATGGGGATACGGCTGTTGAGGGACGGGCGGTAATGCCAGGTCAGTCGATCCAACACGGGGTTCGCCTCTAGAATCTGTGTCAGCGTCGCGCTGGCGATGCTCAGTGCCAATGCTTGTCCAGGGCATTGATGGCGCCCGGCACCGAAGCTGAAGCTGCGTCGGTTCGCACGGCTGAGGCACACGGCGTCGGGGTCGTCGTTGAGCAGTGGGTCGCGATTGGCCGAGGCCAGTATCAGCAGAATCACATCCCCAGGCCTTAGGCTTGAACCGTTGATCTCGCAGGGCTCAGCGACAAAGCGCCGGGTGTTTTGGACCGAAGGGTCGATGCGTTGGATTTCGCCGATCAGTTCGTCCACACCGGTCATTTCGTTGCGTAATGACGGTTGTCGAATCAACGCCACTAACCCGTTGCCGATCAGCCCGGCCGTGGCTTCATAGGTTTGGGAGCATAAGCCGATGAGGTTGGCGATCAGCATGTCGTGGTCGGAGGAGGCCATCGCAAAGCGTTGCTGGATATCCTTGAGCAAAGGCGTCTGTGCATAAGCGTCATCCAAAAGCTCAATGAAATAGCTGTGCAGCAGCTCTGCCGCGACCTGGGCAGCCATCACTTGGGTCTGCTCGCTGAGCGGCGAGAGGCATGCCACAAAGTCTGCCGTCAACTCACTGATCGCCCGCGCTTGTGCCGGCGAAAACCCCAGTAGCGCGGCGACCACGGACACCGGTCCTCGGAACATCGCGTTGTACAGCCCCTGCGCTCCCGCAGTGATCCATCGCGCACTGACGCGTGCCCTGACGTCACTCAGATTAACTGCCGCCAGCGCCGGCTCGATCGCCGCTCGGGGACAACGCTGGCGCTCACCTTCGTTCATCCGCATCAATTGTCCAAAAATTTTGCCCGCATCGCCCTCGGCGATCGCCTTGGGAACCGGTTCGTTCAACGGTCGAACCCGACAATCCGGGTGCGCCATTACCGCCGCCACGGCGTCTGCGCTGCTGGCTACCCACATTTTTAGTCCGTCGTGAAACGCCCATCCGCCCTCGGTGCGCAGTGTTGCGTAATAGGGGTAAGGATCGGCATGAGTCGCAGCAATGATCGGGTCCATGGGATGTCGCCTTGTTCTGGGTGGGGAAAGTGTTGCTACTATCTCCAGTCCGACAAAGCCTTGATTCGTCCGTGAGCGAAATATGAACGCAGAACAACATGACATTGGCGTCTCGCAGGTGGCGGCGGCGATTGCTGAACCGGCCCGCACCAAAATCCTCTGCTCATTAATGGATGGTCACGCTCGCACCAGCACGGAGCTGGCGGCAATTGCTGAGGTCAGCGCTTCAACGGCCAGCGCTCACTTGGCCAAACTCAAGGAACTGGCGCTGGTGCGCTTGCACGCTCAAGGTCGCCATCGCTATTACCGCCTCGCCGACAAACGTGTCGCTCAGGCGCTCGAAGCCTTGATGGTGATCGGCCAGAACCGTGTGCCAGCCTTCACGCCTGGAACGCCGGATCGGCTGCAATTCGCCCGTACCTGCTACGACCATATGGCTGGGACCTTGGCGGTGCTGTTGCATGACCGCATGATTGAGGCCGGGTGGTTGCTGGAAACCGCTTAGCAGACGTATCAGGTGAGCGATAGCGGCGTTGCGGTGTTCGAAGGGTTGGGCATAGTCGTCTCCAATTTAACCGCGCTGCGTCGGCGGTTCGCCTGCCCTTGCCTTGACTGGAGCATGCGCCGGCCGCACTTGGGTGGGGCGCTGGGCGCAGCGTTGCTGCAAACGGCGATCAAGCACCAATGGGTCACTCAGGACCTGCACAGTCGGGCACTGACGTTGACGGCCTCAGGGCGAAAAGAACTGGGTAGACGGTTCGCCATTGAACTCCCGGTGCAAATAACGCCCTTAAATTCCAGGGCAACCCAGCCACGGGGCCGGGCGACTGCCAGCCCCACAACTTAGCGACTGGCCGAAGCCATGAGCACGCCAAAACCTATGAAGGTCACGCCTGATATTTTAGCGGCCAGCCAAGATCCTTTCGGGCTCGATAACCAGCCTTTGGCGAGATTGGCGAGCGAGGCGTAGCTGCCATGCACGAGGATTACCAGAAGGGCATAGGAGGCGACCAGCTTGAAAAACTGGCCATAGAACGGTGCCGAAGTGTCGATGAATTGCGGGAACACGGCGAGAAAGAAAAAGATCGCCTTCGGGTTTAAGAACTGCAGCGAGGCCGCTTCCAGGAAGCGATAGCCTGAGCTTGAGGGGCGGGCTTCAAGCCGTCGATTAAAACAGTCCGAGCGCCAACTTTTGTAGCCCAGGTACAACAAATAGGCGGCTCCTGCGTACTTCAACGCGGTAAAGGCGTTCGCCGAGCTGCTGAGTATCAGGCCAACGCTGGTGGCGCTGATGGCGGCGACGACAAACGCCCCCGACGCGATTCCCAGAATTCCCGGCACCGCTCCCGTCCAGCCATGGCGCACGGCGTTAGACAGAGTCAGTAGGACGCCGGGCCCCGGGCTCAAAATGGTCAGGGTGGCGAACAGTAGAAAGAGTCCGTAGCTGTGCATGTCTTGCTCCGTCAGGGGGTGCTGGCAGATTGGCGGGACGACGTGAGCGTGACAAACGCTTTAAATGCAGTGCATAGGTAACTAAATTAGACGCATGATCAATCAACTACCGCCTCTTAATGCTGTTCGCGCCTTCGCGGTGGCTGCTCGTCATCAGAGCTTCAGCCTGGCTGCCGAAGAGCTGCATGTCAGTCACAGCGCCGTCAGCCGGCACATCAAACTGCTTGAAGAACATTTGGGCATATTGCTGTTCGAGCGGCGCATCCGCCAATCGGTGTTGACGCCGACGGGCCAACGCTTTTATGAGCAGGTCAGTGCCGGGCTGTCACAAATCGCCAACGCCGCAACTGCGCTCAAGCAGCATGCCTCGCTACCGACGGTGACGATCAATGTGCGCCCGTCCTTCGCTATGCTTTGGCTGGCGCCCAGGCTGGCGGATTTCATTGCACAGCACCCGGATATCAAACCGCAGGTCATCACTCAAACCCAGGCACCTGACCACGCGCGCGACCGATTCGACATCGTCATTCGCCGCGGTCGTGACGACTGGGCGCCGCAGATTGAGGCGCGAGCACTCTTCGAAGACGAACTGCTGCTGGTAGCCGCGCCATCGTTGATCGAACGCGTGGCCTTGCAGGAGCTGACGTCTGTGAGTTGGCACACGTTACTGACCGCCAAGGCCCGTCGCGAGGATTGGCACAATTGGGCTATGCACTTTGGTCAAAGCCAGTCAGCCACGCAACTCACCCGGCAGTTCGATCACATGCACCTGGTGCTTCAGGCGGCCGTGGATGGGCAGGGGATAGCCTTGTGCCCAACCTCGTTGCTGGGCACCCACCTCTCGAGTGGACGCCTGATCTGCCCGTTGCCTGAGTTGCGGATGCCGTTGCCGCGCTATTACTTCGGGGTCGCGCCGCAGGTGACGGCGCCCACGCAAGTGTTTGTCGAGTGGTTGTTTGCCCGGATTGCCGACGATGCGCTGTGTTGGCAAGCGCCGTGTACAGCCAGCGCTATACCCTGAAATCCCAGACTATTTCCACTACTCGAACCGCCAGTACCAGGTAAATCAGAAACAGAATAATTTGGAAGACCGTGTGATAGCGCAACCTCGACAGCCGTCGTACTCCATCGCTGACATTGAGCAGCATCAGCAGCGCCGACACTGCAATCAGTCCCCAACCGGTAAGATTCGAGCCGAGCATACCCAGGAACATAAGATGGTCGCTGTGCAACGCGTTGGTCCCAGCCGCCAGTAGCAGGGCGCAAACCAGCAAGTTTTTGATGTTGTCGAACACTTGCGTGGTGAAGTCGGTATCCAGCAGCACCAGGTATTTTTGCCAGAGTTTACCCATTGTGTTCGAAGCCTTTGGAGGGGGCGGAAGTGGCGACAGTGTTGCAGGGTTCCGGATCAAATGCACAACGCACCGACTTGATTTGACCCGACGAGGGGCGTGCGGGTGGGTTGTGCATCGCGGGCTGACCCTATACTGTATGAATGAACAGTATAAGGCGTGCCCAATGGAACTCATCGACAAGCTCAGCATTCTCGCCGACGCCGCCAAGTACGACGCGTCTTGTGCCAGCAGCGGCGCGCCCAAGCGCAGCTCAGAAGGCAAGAGCGGTTTGGGTTCCACCGATGGCATGGGCATTTGCCACAGCTACACGCCGGACGGCCGTTGCGTGTCACTGCTGAAAATCCTGCTGACCAACTTCTGCCTCTACGACTGCCAGTATTGCGTTAATCGCCGTTCCAGCGATGTGCCACGGGCGCGGTTCACGCCCGAAGAAGTGGTCATGCTGACCATGGATTTCTACCGACGTAATTGCGTCAGTGGCTTGTTTCTCAGCTCCGGGATCATTCGCTCGGCAGACTACACGATGGAGCAGCTCATTCGTGTGGCCAAACTGCTGCGCGAAGAGCATGAGTTTCGCGGCTACATTCATCTCAAGACCATTCCTGAAGCCGACCCGGCGCTGATCGCGGAGGCAGGGCGCTATGCCGACCGCTTGAGCGTGAATATCGAATTACCTACCGATGCCAGTTTGCAAATCCTTGCCCCGGAAAAACAACTGGGTTCGATCAAACAGGCGATGCAGACCATCTACACCGGCGAGCAAACGGTGCTCAACGAACCCCGGGCGCCGAAGTTCGCTCCGGCCGGGCAGAGCACGCAGATGATTGTCGGCGCTGATGACACCGACGACAGCACCATCCTTCATAGTGCGCAGGCGTTGTATGGCAACTACCGCCTGCGCCGGGTCTATTACTCGGCATTCAGTCCGATCCCCGACAGTCCGAAGAGCGTGCCACTTGCGGCGCCTCCACTGATGCGTGAGCACCGGTTGTATCAGGCCGACTTTTTGCTGCGCAGCTACGGGTTCACCGCGGGCGAGCTGTTCAAAGGACCGGGGCATCTGGCCCTGGACATCGACCCCAAACTGGCGTGGGCCCTGGAAAACCGCGAAGTTTTTCCGCTGGATCTCAATCGGGCCGACGCGTCGTTGATCGCTCGTATCCCTGGAATCGGCCTGCGCACCACCGAGCGGCTGGTGGAACTGCGCCGTCTGCGGCGCATTCGTTATGAAGACCTGGCGCGGATGCGCTGTGTGTTGGCCAAGGCCAAGCCGTTTTTCATCACCAGCGATTACCACCCGCAGCAGGCCGAGGTCACCAGCCACTTGCTATACCAGCAACTGCGCGACCGGCCTCAGCCGCAGCAAATGGGGCTGTGGGGATGATCAATCTGGATTGCGACGATTTGTTCGAAACATGGCGCCAGCAAGCCCGTTGGTTGCTGAGCCATGAGGTCGACCCAAGTCTGGTGAGTTGGGCCTCAGAGGGCGTTGAAGACCTGTTCGCCAGTGACGCGGCCCCGCCTGCCGAGTCAGGTCCATTTCAGGCGCGAATTCCGGCAGCGTTGTTGGGGACGCTCGAAAACGCCGCTCGTTATCGCGGTGATCAACGCTGGAGCCTGTTGTACGAGGTGCTGTGGCGGGTCAGCCATGGGGATCGAACCGCGATGATGGCGGGCGATAAACTCGGCAGCGAATTGCAGCGGCGCATCAAACAGGTCCAGCGTGAAGCTCATCACCTGCATGCGTTCGTGCGTTTCGTTGAGCGGCCGCTCAGCGATGCAGGCCCCCAATATGTCGCCTGGTACGAACCAGCCCACGACATTCTGCTCAACGCCAGTGAGCATTTTATCGGCCGCATGGGGCGGCACCGCTGGCTCATTGCGACGCCGCGAGACGGGGTTTATTACGACGGCGAACACTTGGTGCATCAGCGCCAATGCCCGGTTGAGTGGCAACAACTGGCGCAAAATGTTGACGACCCGCATGGCAACATGTGGCTGACCTACTACAGCCATATCTTTAATCCGGCGCGATTAAACCCGAAAGTCATGCAAGGGCATTTGCCCGCGCGGTTCTGGAAAAACCTGCCTGAGGGTGCGTTGATTCCGGGGTTGATCACCCAGGCGCGCACAGGCAAGCAGCAGGACGGTCAGGCCAGCGGGATCAAGGAAAGAGCAGGTAAGCGCATTGCGCCGGGACAAAGCGAGCGTGGACATGGCTCATAAAAAAGCCGCGCATGACCAAGGCAATGCGCGGCTGTTTTGCGACAGGCGTCGGGTTAGACCTTGACGATCCAACCGGCTGGCGCTTCGATGTCGCCGGTTTGCACGCCTGTCAGCTCTTTATAGAGCTTCTGGGTAACCGGGCCGACTTCGGTTTCGCTGTGGAACACGTGCAGTTTGTCGTTGTAGCTGATGCCACCGATCGGGGTGATCACTGCGGCAGTACCGCAAGCACCGGCCTCTTTGAAGTCCGACAGTTTGTCGATCAGTACGTCGCCTTCGATCACTTCCAGGCCCAGGCGCGATTTGGCCAGCTCGATCAACGACAGACGGGTGATGCCCGGCAGTACCGATGGGGACTTCGGCGTGATGAATTTATCGTCGTGGGTGATGCCGAAAAAGTTGGCCGAGCCGACTTCTTCGATTTTCGAGTGGGTCATCGGGTCCAAGTAGATGCAGTCGGCGAAGTTCGCTTTCTTGGCTTGTGAGCCGGGCATCAGGCTGGCGGCGTAGTTGCCACCCACTTTGGCCGCTCCGGTGCCTTGTGGCGCGGCGCGGTCGTAGCTGGAGATCAGGAAATTGTGCGGGGTCAGGCCACCCTTGAAGTAGGCGCCGACCGGGATGCAGAAAATCGAGAAGATGAACTCCGGTGCGGTCCGCACGCCAATGTTGTCGCCCACGCCGATCACGAACGGACGCAGGTACAACGCACCGCCGGTGCCATAAGGCGGGATGAAGCGTTCGTTGGCGCGCACTACTTGCTTGCAGGCTTCGATGAACTGTTCGGTTTCCACAAAGGGCATCAGCAGGCGCGAGCAACTGCGCTGCATGCGCAGGGCATTCTGGTCCGGACGGAACAGGTTGATCGAGCCATCCTTGCAACGGTAGGCCTTCATGCCTTCGAAGCATTGTTGGCCATAGTGCAGGGCCGTGGAGCCTTCGCTGATGTGCAGCACGTTGTCTTCGGTCAGGGTGCCTTCGTCCCAGGAGCCGTTACGCCAGTACGACAAGAAACGCTTGTCTGTCTTGATGTAGTCAAAACCCAGCTTGTCCCAATTGATGCTTTCGTTACCCATGACACCCTCTATCACTTAACAACCGCCGAAACGGTTCAAGGCTTCTGACGTTTTTTGGATGGGGACAACAATACTTCATTCCGGACCTAAATCGCAGCCCGCAATTCGATCTCTCTCGTATTGATCGATCCCACGCTCCGCGTGGGATCGATCAATCACGCTCATAGGTGCAACGCATGCCCCAAGGCACGCAACGCCGCTTCCTGCACCGCTTCGCCCAGCGTTGGATGCGCGTGGATCGTGCCTGCGATGTCTTCCAGCCGGGCGCCCATTTCCAGGCTTTGGCCAAACGCGGTGGACAATTCCGAGACGCCAACGCCCACTGCTTGCCAGCCAACAATCACGTGATTATCTCTACGGGCGACAACCCGCACGAAGCCCGCTTTGGATTCCAGCGTCATTGCCCGGCCATTGGCCGCGAACGGGAAGCTCGACACGATGCAATCCAGGCCGGCAGCCTTGGCGTCATCCGGGGTCTTGCCGACCACCACCAGTTCCGGATCGGTGAAGCAAACGGCAGCGATAGCGGTCGGGTTGAATTCACGGGTTTTTCCGCTGATCAGCTCGGCGACCATCTCACCCTGCGCCATGGCACGGTGCGCGAGCATCGGTTCGCCGCTCACGTCGCCGATCGCGTAGACGTTGTGCATGCTGGTCTGGCAGCGGTTGTCGATCTTGATCGCCGAACCGTTCATGGTCAGATTCAGTGCTTCCAGGTTCCAGCCTTGGGTGTTGGGTTTGCGGCCTACGGCAACCAGTACCTGGTCGGTTTCCAAGAGCAGTGTGTCGCCGTTCGGGTCGCGAACTTTCAATATTTTATCTTTTGAATCAAAGCCTTCAACGCTGTGCTTCAAGTAAAGTATGACGCCGAGTTTTTTCAGTTCATCGTGGACCGGTTGTGTCAGTTCACCGTCGTAGGCGGGCAGGATGCGATCCTGAGCCTCGACCACACTGACCTCCGCCCCGAGCTTGCGATAAGCAATGCCCAACTCCAGACCGATGTAGCCGCCACCGACCACGATCAGCCGTTTTGGCACGCTTTTCGGCGTCAGCGCTTCGGTCGACGAAATGATTGGCCCGCCAATCGGTAGCATTGGCAGGTTGACGCTTTTCGAGCCGGTGGCCAGTACCAGATGCTCGCACTGAATACGTGTCTCTCCGACTTGCACCGTCTTGCCGTCGATGACCTTGGCCCAGCCATGAACGACCTGAATCTTATGTTTCTTCAGCAGCGCCGAGACCCCCGTGGTCAGACGATCGACAATGCCGTTCTTCCACTCGACACTTTTACCGATGTCGAGGGTGGGCGCCGCAACGCTGATGCCCAGCGCTGAGTGCTGGCTGTGTTGTTGTGTCTGGTGAAACTGTTCGGCGACGTGAATCAACGCCTTGGACGGTATGCAACCGATGTTTAGGCACGTCCCTCCCAAGGATTCGCCTTCCACCAGAATGGTCGAAATGCCCAACTGGCCGGCACGGATCGCCGTCACATAACCGCCAGGGCCGCCACCGATGATCAGCAGCGTGGTATTCAGAGTGTGCATGCCTTGCTCCACAAATGCTTATTCCACAAACAGCGTGGCCGGTTGTTCGAGCAAACCACGAATGGCCTGGATGAATTGCGCCGCGTCCATGCCGTCGACCACCCGGTGATCGAAGGAGCTGGAGAGGTTCATCATCTTGCGAATCACGATCTGGCCTTTGATCACCATGGGCCGTTCCACGATTTTGTTGACGCCGACAATCGCCACTTCAGGCAGGTTCAGCACCGGCGTGCTGACGATGCCGCCCAACGCGCCGAGGCTGGTCAAGGTAATGGTTGAGCCGGACAGTTCGTCGCGGCTGGCCTTGCCATTACGCGCAGCGTTTGCGAGGCGCACGATTTCAGCTGCGTTGTCCCACAGGCTGCGGGCTTCGGCGTGACGCACTACCGGCACCATCAGGCCGATGTCGCTTTGCGTGGCAACACCCACATGCACGGCGCCGAGGCGGGTGATGACCTGGGCTTCGTCATCATAACGGGCGTTGATCTGCGGAAAGTCGCGCAGGGCTACTACGAGTGCGCGCACCAGGAAGGGCAGTAATGTCAGCTTGCCGCGGGTCGCGCCGTATTTTTCATTCAGGTGTGCGCGCAGTTCTTCCACGGCGGTGACGTCGATTTCCTCGACGTAACTGAAGTGGGCAGCGCGTTGCGTTGCGTCCTGCATGCGCTGGGCGATTTTGCGGCGCATGCCGATGACCGGGATCTGCTCTTCTTCATCACGCTGAGCGTAAGCAGCAGGTGCCGTCGAAGCAGTTGACTGACCCTGCGCCAGGAAGGCATCCAGATCGTCATGCAAAATCCGTCCGGCGGGGCCGCTGCCTCGCACCAGACGTAATGGAATACCGGCGTCCAGCGCATGTTTACGCACGGCCGGGGAGGCCAACGGGCGATCATCGGTGTCGCGAGCGACCATCGGGCCCGGGCACACGGCTGCGGGGCGAGGTGGCGCAAGCGGTTTGCTCGCAACCACTGTTTCAACCTTGAGTGTCGCAGCCGGCAGCGCTTTCACGGCCGCAGGCTGAACTGACTCTTTAAGGTTGCCTGCGCCTTCTACTTCAATGCTGATCAGAATGCTGCCGACGGCCATGACCTCGCCTGGCACGCCGCCGAGTGCAATCACCTTGCCGTGAACCGGCGATGGAATATCGACCATCGCCTTGTCCGTCATCACATCGGCGAGCACTTGATCTTCAACCACCACATCGCCGACCTTGACGTGCCAGGCCGACAATTCAACTTCTGCAATGCCTTCGCCAATGTCCGGCATCTTGATAACGTGCGTGCCCATTCAGACCTCCATAACCCGATGCAAAGCCGCGCCCACTCGGGACGGGCCAGGGAAATACGCCCACTCTTGCGCATGCGGGTATGGGGTGTCCCAACCGGTGACGCGTTCGATGGGGGCTTCCAGGTAATGGAAGCAATGCTCTTGCACCAACGCGACCAGTTCGGCACCGAAACCGCAGGTACGGGTGGCTTCGTGAACAATCACGCAACGCCCGGTTTTCTTCACCGATTTGACGATGGTGTCCAGGTCCAGCGGCCACAGGCTCCGCAGGTCGATCACTTCAGCATCAATGCCGGTTTCTTCAGCGGCCACTTGTGACACGTAAACAGTGGTGCCGTAGGTCAGGATGGTCACGTCCTTGCCGGGACGCGTGATCGCGGCGACGTCCAGCGGCACGGTGTAGTAACCGTCCGGAACTTGCGCCGCAGGGTGTTTCGACCATGGGGTAACCGGGCGGTCGTGATGGCCGTCAAACGGGCCGTTGTACAGGCGTTTTGGCTCAAGGAAGATCACCGGGTCATCGTTTTCGATGGAGGCGATCAGCAGGCCTTTGGCGTCGTAGGGGTTGGACGGCATCACGGTGCGCAAACCGCAGACCTGAGTGAACATCGCCTCAATACTTTGGCTATGGGTCTGGCCACCGTAGATGCCGCCGCCGCAGGGCATGCGCAGGGTCATCGGCGCAGTGAACTCGCCAGCCGAGCGATAACGCAGGCGTGCGGCTTCGGAAATGATCTGGTCGGACGCCGGGTACACATAATCGGCGAATTGGATCTCTGCCACCGGCCGCAAGCCGTAGGCCCCCATGCCCACGGCGACACCGACGATCCCGCTTTCGGAAATGGGGGCGTCGAAGACCCTTGAGGTGCCGTATTTGGCCTGCAAGCCTTCAGTGCAACGGAACACACCGCCGAAATAACCCACGTCCTGGCCGAACACCACGACATTGTCGTCACGCTCAAGCATCACATCCATGGCCGAGCGCAGGGCCTGGATCATGGTCATGGTGGTGGTGGTCATGGCGTTTTCCAATTCAATAGCGTTGTTGTGATCGTTCATGTCAGATCCCCAACTCCTGACGCTGGCGCTTCAAGTGCTCCGGCATCTCTTTGTAGACGTCTTCGAACATGGTGGCGGCGCTTGGGATCTGGCCACCGGCGAGTGTGCCGTACTGCTCGGCTTCTTTCTGCGCGGCGATCACTTCGGCTTCCAGTTCAGCGCTGACGGCGAGGTGTTCCTCTTCGGACCACTGACCGATTTTCAGTAAATGCTGTTTGAGACGCGCAATCGGGTCGCCCAACGGGAAGTGGCTCCAGTCGTCGGCAGGCCGGTATTTGGACGGATCATCGGAAGTCGAGTGCGGGCCGGCGCGGTAGGTAACCCACTCGATCATGGTCGGGCCGAGGTTGCGACGCGCGCGCTCGGCGGCCCAGGCAGAAGCGGCGTAGACCGCGACAAAATCATTACCATCGACCCGCAACGACGCGATGCCGCAACCAACGCCACGACCCGCGAAGGTGGTGGCTTCACCGCCGGCAATGGCCTGGAAGGTCGAGATTGCCCATTGATTGTTGACCACGTTGAGGATGACGGGCGCGCGGTAAACGTGGGCGAAGGTGAGGGCGGTGTGAAAGTCGGATTCAGCGGTGGCGCCGTCGCCGATCCAGGCCGAGGCAATTTTCGTGTCGCCCTTGATCGCCGATGCCATGCCCCAGCCCACGCCTTGTACAAACTGAGTGGCGAGGTTGCCGGAAATAGTGAAGAAGCCGTGATCGCGCACTGAGTACATGATCGGTAGCTGACGGCCCTTGAGCGGATCACGTTCGTTGGACAGCAGTTGGCAGATCAGGTCCACCAACGGTACTTCCCGAGCCATCAAGATGCTTTGTTGGCGGTAGGTCGGGAAACACATGTCGTCGATGTTCAACGCCAGGGCCTGGGCGCTGCCGATGGCTTCTTCGCCAAGGCTTTGCATGTAGAACGACATTTTTTTCTGACGCTGGGCAACCACCATGCGGTTGTCGAAAATCCGCGTCTTGAGCATGGCGCGCATGCCTTTGCGCAAGATATCCGAAGGAACACCTTCGGCCCACGCGCCGAGGGCATTGCCCTGGTCGTCGAGCACGCGAATCAAGCCTTTGGCCAGATCGGCGGTGTCGGCCGGCTCTACGTCGATGGGAGGTTTGCGCGCCAAGCCTGCGTCAGTCAGGTGCAGGTAGGAGAAGTCGGTTTTGCAGCCTGGTCGGCCCGAGGGTTCGGGAACGTGCAGGCGCAGCGGTTCGTAAACTTGGTTCATGGCTTCTACGCTCGATCTTGTGAATTTCTTGTAGTGAGCTGGCAATCATTCTTTGATAAAGAAATTTTGTCCTACAACAATCATAGGCCCGGCCAAGGAGAATATTTCTCTCTGTTTTGTTGCGCTGGCGGTCATTTGAGGATAAAAATTCTGCCTAAACAAAAATAACAGGTGGTTTTGTCTCATGCGCAAACTGGACCGTACTGACATTGGCATTCTTAACAGCCTTCAGGAAAACGCCCGTATTACCAACGCCGACCTCGCGCGTTCGGTAAACCTGTCGCCCACGCCGTGCTTCAACCGGGTTAAGGCGATGGAAGAGTTAGGCCTGATTCGTGAACAGGTGACGTTGCTGGACGCCGACTTATTGGGGCTGCACGTCAACGTGTTCATTCACGTCAGCCTGGAGAAGCAGGTGGAGGAGGCGCTGGCGCATTTCGAAGAGGCGATTTCGGATCGCCCCGAGGTGATGGAGTGCTATTTAATGGCCGGCGACCCGGATTATCTAATCCGGGTTCTGGTACCGACGATTCAATCGCTGGAGCGCTTCATGATGGACTTTCTGACCAAAGTGCCAGGCGTCGCTAACATTCGTTCCAGCTTTGCGTTAAAGCAGGTGCGCTATAAAACCGCGCTGCCGCTGCCCGCCAATGGGTTGACCCTGGCGTAAAGACAGCGAGAGCATTTGATTCTGGTCTTCAAAGTTGATTGAGCGGAATCTTCAAATACGTCACACCGTTGTCCTCATTTGGCGGCAGATTCCCGGCCCGCACATTTACCTGTATGGCTGGCAGCAGCAACGTCGGCATGCCCAGCCCGGCATCGCGTCGGGTGCGCATGTCAACGAACGCGGCTTCGTCGATGCCGTCATGCACGTGAATGTTACTTTTGCGCTGTTCGCCCACTGTGCTCTGGCACTGTGGCTCGCGACCTTCAGGCGGGTAATCGTGGCAAACGTAAAGCCGCACGCTGGCGGGGAAGGCCAGCAGTTTTTGAATCGAAGCAAACAATTGATTCGCGTTACCGCCCGGAAAATCACAGCGGGCGGTGCCGACGTCCGGCATGAACAGGGTATCGCCCACCAGAATCAAATTCCCGTCGATCAAATATGCCATGTCCGCCGGGGTGTGGCCGGGCACATGCAGTGCGGTGGCCTTGAGGTTACCGATGAGGAACGATTCGTTCGGCGCGAACAGATGGTCGAATTGCGAACCGTCGATGCAGAACTCCGGCTCAAGATTGAACAGGGTCTTGAACACGCCCTGGACCTTGCTGATCGACTGACCAATCGCAATCTTGCCGCCCAACTCCCGACGCAGATACGGCGCGGCTGACAGGTGATCAGCGTGGGCGTGAGTTTCCAGCAGCCACTGCACTTGCAGTGCATGTTCACGCACGAAAGCGATCACACGATCAGCCTGAACGGTAGCCGTTCTGCCGGCGGCAGGATCGTAGTCGAGCACCGAATCGACGATCGCGCAGGGTCCGCCATCCTGCTCGTAAATCACGTAGCTGTAGGTCGACGAGGCGGGGTCGAGGAAGGCTTCAATCAGCGCGGACATGGCATGAACCTTTGAAGATGGGCGAGAAGACGGTAACCGGTTGCAACACTTTACATTTAGACATAATGTTCGCAGCTTAAGTGACGTCGAAGGCATCCTGCAAATGCAATCCAGTCTGACCGAATGTGAAGTCGCCCAACTGCGTGCCTCTGCCTCCAAGGCTTGTGCGCTGCTCAAGGCGTTGGCCAATGAAGACCGTTTGCTGATTCTCTGCCAGTTGACTCAGGGCGAGCGCAACGTCGGCGAGCTGGAAAAAATGACGGGCGTGCGCCAGCCGACCTTGTCCCAACAGCTGGGAATTTTGCGTGACGAAGGGCTGGTCGCGACCCGCCGTGAAGGCAAATATATTTTCTACGGCCTGGCCAGCCATGAAGTGATTCAGGTAATGAAGACGCTGTCCGGCCTGTATTGCGGAGCAGTGCTCAAGAGCTGGGGCTAACACCCGGCGTCAAATGCGTGCAGCAGTAAAGGGAACAACCTATGAACGATCAACACTGGGGTCCAACCATCAGTGCCGACATCGTGGTGATAGGCGGTGGGACAGCAGGTATTGGTGTTGTCGCCAGCCTGCTCAAACGCGATCCGACCTTGAACATCACCGTCATCGAACCCAATACCCAACACGCCTATCAGCCTGCCTGGACGTTGGTCGGTGGCGGCGCCTACGCCGTCGAAGACAGCGTGCGTCCAATGGCGTCGGTCATGCCGCGCCAGGCAACCTGGGTTCAGGCAGCGGTCAGTCAAATCGATGCGGATCAACGGCAGTTGACCCTCGATGACGGTCGCGGTGTCCGCTATCAGAGCCTCATCGTCTGCCCCGGCCTGCGTCTGGCCTGGGAGAAAATAGCAGGCCTGCAAGAGGCTCTCGGTCAACACGGTGTGACGTCCAATTACAGCTACCAGCACGCCAGTTACACCTGGGAGCTGGTCAAAGGCTTGCGCGCCGGCAAGGCGATCTTCACGCAGCCGCCGATCCCGATCAAATGTGCCGGGGCGCCGCAAAAGGCGCTGTACCTGTCCTGCGATCATTGGCTCAGGCAAGGTGTCCTGAACAAGATCGATGTTGAGTTCAACCTGGCTGGCGCCGCGTTGTTCGGCGTCGCGACCTTTGTTGCACCCTTGATGAAGTACATCCAGAAATACAACGCTCGACTGGCGTTCAACGCCAATCTGGTGAAGGTTGACGGACCGACCAAGACCGCCTGGTTTGAGCTGAAAGACGCCGCCGGAGCGATCACTGTTCAACAGAAAACCTTCGATATGCTGCACGTGGTGCCGCCTCAGGTTTCCCCTGACTTCATCCAGCAGAGCGCCTTGGCCGACGCCGCCGGTTGGTGCGAAGTGAACATGCACAGCCTGCAACATGTGCGTTATCCCGACGTTTTTGGGCTGGGCGATGTCTGCTCCACCAGTAACGCGAAAACCGCCGCGGCGGTGCGTAAGCAAATTGTGGTGGTCGCCGAGAATTTGCTCGCCCTGCGCAAGCAACAGCCGCTGCCACTGAAGTACGACGGCTACGGTTCCTGCCCGCTGACGGTGGAGAAGGGCAAAGTGATCCTTGCCGAGTTTGGGTACGCCGGTAAGTTGCTGCCGACCTTTCCCCTCGACCCGACTGTGCCGCGCCGCACGGCGTGGTGGCTCAAAGCGACGTTGCTGCCGTGGTTCTATTGGAACGGCATGCTCAAGGGCCGCGAGTGGCTGACCCGTCTGTCCAAGGTCGATTGAGAGAACCTTATGCTACTGGCGAGTTTTTTTGGCGTGCTCATGGGGTTGGTGCTGGGGTTGACTGGGGCCGGGGGCGGGATTCTGGCGGTCCCGGCTTTGGTGCTGGGGCTTGGTTGGTCCATGACCCAAGCCGCACCGGTCGCGCTGTTCGCGGTGGGCAGTGCGGCAGCGGTTGGTGCCATCGACGGTTTGCGCCATGGCCTGGTGCGCTATCGGGCTGCGTTGCTGATTGCATTGCTGGGAGCGGTTTTTTCACCGCTGGGCATTTATATCGCCCATCAGTTGCCAGAAAAATTCTTGATGATTCTGTTCAGCCTGCTGATGGTCATGGTGGCCTGGCGCATGGTGCGCAGTGAGCGGCCTGAGTCTGGACCGAGTGATCATGGGCATGCCAACTGGGGTCAGAAGAACTGCATGCTCGACCAACAGACCGGGCGCTTTTCCTGGACCGCCAAATGCACCGCGACCTTGGCTGCACTGGGTGCTGTGACCGGTGTTGTCTCGGGTTTGTTGGGCGTGGGCGGTGGTTTTTTGATTGTGCCAGCGTTCAAGCAACTGACCGATGTGCAGATGCGTGGGATTGTAGCCACGTCATTGATGGTGATCAGTTTGATCTCTGCCATCGGAGTGGTGGGAGCGTTTCACGCGGGCGTCAGGGTCGACAGTTCAGGTATCGCGTTTATCGTCGCGAGCATCGTTGGCATGGTCATGGGACGCAGGCTCTGCGTGCGGGTTCCGGCCCGTGTACTGCAAATAGGCTTCGCCAGTGTTTGCCTGATTGTCGCGGTGTACATGCTGGTTCGGGCCTGACGGCTACAGCGGGCGGCATTGCAGGCTGAAACTCAATTGGGTGGATTGGCCTTTCTCCAACAGGCGCAACCCTGGCCGCCCCGGCAAGTGATGGGCATTGACCGGGTGGCTGACCGGTTCGATGCAGAAAAAATCCAGGCCGACGGGGCAGTACAGCAGGTAGTAGTCGCTGCCGCTGGCCTGGCATTCCAGCTCATAACCGAGGTCGGGCTGCTGGATGAGGCAGTGGCCGCTCCATTCGCTAAAACCGTTATCGACCAGTGCCTTGGGCAAGCCTTTGGATTGCCGAAAATTCCAGTCGGCGGGCAACTCGCTGAGCGCGGTCGGCAGTTTTGACGCGTTGCAGAGCCAGACCTGCCTGGCCTGTGCCTGTAGTTGAGTGCCGGCGGTTCTGGGAAAGTAAGGGTGCAAACCGAGACCATGCCACGCGGCGCTTTCAGCCAAGTGGGTGTTCTCTAACTCGATACTCAGCTTGCCTTCACTCAAGTGAAAACGTTGTCGGGCGCGATAGGCGAAGGGAGTCGTGCTGTCGAGTTGCAGGACGATTTCATCGCGCGTCTGGACGATCACCTGCCAAGGTTGCTGCCAGGCACTGCCGTGAATGGGCAACGGATCCGTGAGGCTGTTGGGCATCAGGGGCAGCCAGCCGTCGGGACAGTCGAAGCCACCGTCGGCGATTCGGTTGGACCACGGCACCAAGGGGTAGCAGGCAAGTTTTCCCGGCAGGCCGGTGTTCAGCGCAGGGCTATCGCTATGGCGCAGCAGCGGCTGGCCCGTGCTGCGCAACGTCCAGTTGACGATGCTCGCGCCGAGTTCAGGGGCGAGCGTCAGGTGGGTCAGTTCGTCTTCGAGTTCCAGCAGTGTCAGGGGCATGATCAATATTTGGCTCAATGATGGACGTTGTGGGTGGGTGAGACAGACCTGCCCGTGCTGCTCTTAAAGCAAGTCCTTGAACAGCGGCTCCGGCAAGCCTTTCACCCCGGGATTGAGGGCGAACACCCCTCCGGCCAGGGACTGTTCGTCATCGTCGTCGCCGGGGCGAATTGAGGTCACGAACAGGGTGTCCAATCGACTGCCACCGAAGGCGCACATGCTCGGTTTTTTTACCGGGACCGCGACCGAGCGGTCCAGCCGACCGTCCGGGGTGAAGCGGTGAATGAGCCCGGCGTCATTGGCGCAGATCCAGTAACAGCCGTCGGCATCGACGGCGGCGCCGTCCGGGCGGCCGAGCACGTGATTCATGTCAACGAACAGCCGGCGGTTGGACGGCGTACCGCTGTCGATGTCGTAATCGAAGGCCCAGATGCGCTGGACTAACGGATGCGAATCCGACAGGTACATCGTCCTTCCGTCCGGGCTGAAGGCCAGGCCGTTAGGCGTTATCAGCCCACTGAGCATGGCGTCGAGGGGGCCGCTTTGCCCTGCGCTGTAGCGGTAAAGTGCGCCCTTGGCGGCATTGGCGCCCATGTCTAGCACCATGCTGCCGGCCCAGAAGCGCCCTTGACGGTCGCAACGACCATCATTCAAACGCATGTCGGGACGTGCGTGAGCGATGTGGGCCAGCGGTTCGCAGTCAAGGCTGCCGTCGTTGTGGGGATGCAGAGCAAAGAACCCGCTTTCCATCCCGGCGACCCAGCCACCGCCGCTGCGACGGGTAATGCAGGCGAGCATTTGCGGGGCTTTCCACGCCTGAACATGACCGCTGTCGGCACTCCAGCGTTGCAGCCCTCCGGCAGGAATATCGACCCAGTACAGGGCGCGCTCCTCGCTGACCCAGACCGGGCTTTCACCGACCGCATTGCGGGCATCGACTATCAGTTCGGCGTGCATGACCACTTATTCCGTTGGATTTTTGCGGTGGAGGTTGGCGTTGATTCAGTCGCCGAACGGACCCGCCTCACAAAACGCCCCACCCTGGTAGACCCGTGTCGGATCATCGGCTGCTGGCAGAGGCAGTGCGTCGATGTTTTTGCGGAATACCTCTGAGTTGTCCTGTGGTGCATAACCCAGGACGGTTGCGAGACGGTTATCCCACCAGACGTTGTTGTTATCGGACATGCCGTAGACCACGGTGTGGCCGACGTTCGGCGTGTACAACGCGCATTCGAGCAAGTGAGTCAGGTCGCCAAAGCTCAGCCAGGTGCTCATCATGCGGCGGTTTTGCGGCTGTGCGAACGATGAGCCGATGCGCACGCTGACGGTCTCGATGCCGTAGCGGTCAAAGTAAAACGTCGCCATGTCTTCGCCGTATGACTTGGACAAGCCGTAGTAGCTGTCCGGGCGGCGAGGGGAGTGCGCGTCGATCACTTCGCCCTGCTTGTAGAAACCGATGACATGGTTGGAACTGGCGAAAATCACCCGTTTCACGCCATGCCGGCGAGCCGCTTCGTAAATATGGAATACGCCACAGATGTTGGCGCCGAGTATTTCTTCAAACGAGCGCTCTACCGAGACTCCGCCGAAGTGCAGGATCGCGTCCACACCTTCGACGAGTTGATGCACGGCGTGCTTGTCGGCCAGATCACACTTGACGACTTCTTCACGATCATCGAGAGCCGGTGCAATCTCGGCGATGTCCGACAAGCGAATTACGTTGGCGTAGGGGCGCAAGCGTTCGCGCAGGACGTTGCCAAGGCCACCGGCGGCACCGGTCAGGAGCAGTCGATTGAACGGGGCACGGGCGGTAGGAGTGGTGGTCATGGAAGTCCCTGGACACGCAGTTATTGTTGTTGAATTCGTTATAGGTTGTCGTATGACTTGATCAAAGTATCGTTAGGCTTTCCGGCCCTTGTCAACGCGTCATCCGTTGCAATTAAAGGAGGCGCAATATTCGCGTGCAAACCCTGTGGCGAGGACGTTTACGAGCCCGCCACAGGTTGACTCAGGCCTGAAAAACCTTACAGCAGCGACAGCGGGTAGCTGACGAAGATGCGGTTTTCATCAAATTCGTTGGTGCTGAAATCCTTGCGGATGCTCGCGTTGCGCCATTTGACGTTGAGATTTTTTAGCGCACCGCTCTGCACGGTGTAGGCCAGCTCCGATTCGCGGCCCCATTCCTTGCCGTCGGTGATCGCGCCGGTGTGTACGTTATCGCCGCTGATGTAGCGGTTCATCATGGTCAGGCCGGGAACGCCAAGGGCTGCGAAATTGTAGTCGTGGCGCAACTGCCAGGAACGTTCCTGGGCGTTGTCGTAGCTGGAGTTGTAGCTGTCGTTGGCCAGCGTGCCACCGCTGGTGCCGTTGACGCGCATCCAGACGCTGTCGCCGGTGAGTTTTTGCAGGCCGACATAGACGGTACTGCCGCCGTACTTTGCGGACAGCAGGGCGAAGGTGGTTTTGTTATCCAGTTGGCCGGCCAACGCACTGCCGTCTTCCTTGCCTTTAAAGAAGCCGAGGTTCGCGCCCAGCGTCCAGTCGCCGAGCGGCTGGCTATGGCTCAGGTTGAAAAACTCTTGCTGATAAATGTCGCTGAGTTGCGAATACCAGACGCCGACCAGTGTGCGTTTTTCGTTGAAGGTGTATTCACCGCCGCCGAAGTTGAAGCGGTCTGAGGTGAACGCAGCTTTGCCGTTCAGGGACATGTCGCCCATGCTTGAGTCGTTGCGCGGGCTGTTGGCCTGGAACTGGCCGCCGTAGACGGTCAGGCCGTCGAGTTCTTTCGAGGTGAGCTGGCCGCCGCGGAAGGTTTGTGGCAGCGAGCGGCCGTCATCGGAGCGTAGAATCGGCAACACCGGCATCCATTCGCCCACTTTCAATTCGGTTTTCGAGACCTTGGTTTTCAGCGCCACACCCAAGCGCCCGAAATTGTCCGCAGGACGGCCGTCGTGGTCCAGCGGGAGCAATTGAGTACCACCGGTGCCTTTACCGCCATCGAGTTTTTGCGAGTACAAACCCAGCACATCGATGCCGAAACCGACGGTGCCTTGGGTGAACCCGGACTTGGCGTCGAGGATGAAGCTTTGCGTCCACTCTTCAGCCCTGCTCTGAGGATAGGCGGAGTTGGTGAAGCTACGATCGAAGTAGGCGTTGCGCAGGTTGAGCGTGGCGGTGGCGTCATCGACGAAGCCTGCGGCGTGAGTGGTCATGGGCAAGGCGAGGGCCAGGCTGCCGCAACCAATAAGGCTCAAGGTGTGTCGGTGGCGTGCAAAAGTCGGACGTGGGTTGCTGGCGGAGGAATGGCGGACGAGTGTGCTCACAGTGACGCTCCCTTGATTCTTGTTTTTATTATTGTCATACGTCGTCGTACAACATTGCGGCGATTATTTGCGAGACTCTGCGGGGTTGTCAATCATAAGTTGTACGATGACATTGGCCGGTCTGAGCGAGCGGGGTAGGCGCGAGCAGGCTCGATCGTTATCGCCAAACCTCGGTTAGCCCTGCAGTCGCAGCCAGAGACATCGCCAATGCCACGGCAATTGGTGTTTCGTGGATGGTTTGCGGCAAGATGGCGACCTCTTTAGCACGAGGTTCTTGAATGGATCACTACGCGCCGCGCACTTGGCAGCCTCACGAAAAGCCCAGTTTGCCCGGCTCCCCCTCGACGCCATTGCACACCACCCCGAAGCGGCTGGCTTACGCGCTGGTAGGTTTGCTGGTGGCGTTGACCGGTGGCCTCGGCAATGCATTGGTGATCGCCAACCTGCCTTACTTGCAGGGGGCTTTGGGGGCCACGACTGCCGAGATGGCGTGGCTGCCAGCGGCTTACGTTATGACCAACGTGTCGATGAACCTGCTGCTGGTGAAGTTTCGTCAGCAATTCGGTTTACGGGCATTTACCGAAGTGTTCCTGGTGCTCTACGCCTTGGTGACCTTTGGCCACTTGTTCGTTAACGACCTGAGCTCGGCCATTGCAGTGCGGGCGGCCCACGGCATGGTCGGCGCGGCGCTCAGCTCGCTCGGTCTGTATTACATGGTCCAGGCCTTTGCGGCGAAGTGGCGGATGAAGGCGCTGGTGCTAGGGCTCGGCACCTCGCAGTTGGCCTTGCCTTTGGCGCGTTTGTTTTCCGAGGACCTGATGCAGATCGCCGAATGGCGTGGGCTTTATCTGTTTGAGTTGGGCATGGCGCTGTTGACACTGGGCTGTGTTTTTTTACTCAAACTGCCACCGGGCGATCGTTTCAAAACCTTCGAAAAACTCGATTTCCTGACTTTTGCCATTCTCGCCAGTGGCGTTGCGTTGCTCTGCGCGGTGCTGTCGCTGGGCCGGATCGACTGGTGGCTGGAGGCACCCTGGATTGGTGTGGCGTCAGCGGCATCCATCGTGCTGATTCTTGCCGGCCTTGCGATCGAACATAACCGCAGCAACCCGATGCTGATGACCCGCTGGCTCGGCAGCGGTGTGATGATTCGCCTGGGATTGGCGGTGATCCTGATTCGCATGGTGCTGTCGGAGCAATCCACCGGAGCAGTAGGGTTCATGCAGGCGCTGAACATGAGCAGCCAGCAATTGCACAGTCTCTACGTGGTGATGTTGCTCGGCAGCATCGCGGGCCTGGCCACCAGTGCTCTGACCATTAACCCCAAGCACCTGTTCATGCCGCTGATTGTGTCCCTGGCGCTGATGGCGGTCGGTTCGGTGATGGACAGTTATTCAAACAATCTGACCCGCCCGCAAAACATGTATTTCAGCCAGTTCCTGTTGGCTTTCGGCGGTACGTTTTTCCTTGGCCCGACCATGGTGCTGGGGACGCGTAACGTATTGACCAATCCGCGCAATCTGGTGAGCTTTTCGGTGCTATTCGGCATCTGTCAGAACCTCGGCGGTTTGATTGGCGCGGCACTCTTGGGCACGTTCCAGATCGTTCGCGAAAAATTCCATTCAAATAACATCGTCGAACACCTGACCTTGCTCGATCCACGGGTGGCCGCGCGTGTGCAGAGCGGTGGCAACGCGGTGAGCTCAATGATCGCCGACCCGAGCCTGCGTAATATTCAAGGGATTCGCACTTTGGCCGCTGCCGCCACGCGCGAGGCCAATGTGCTCGCTTACAACGACGTGTTCATGCTGATTGCGGTGATCGCCGTACTGACCATGATCTGGATTTCTATTCGTGCCCTGTGGCTGATGAGCACCACCAAAGCCGTCAGCCCCGCGCCTGCCACTCTTTCCGTACAACAAAGCGGTGCCACTTCTTCATGACTGAGCCAACTACGACGACCACCAACGCCATCGCTGCGACCCCTGAAGGGGTGGCGCCACCGTCTTCACCGTCCACCGAACCACGCTCGCTGCGGGTGCGCGTCATTTCGTCCCTGGGTTTCGCATCGATTGCGATTGTAGGTGTGTTGATCGTGTTGTACGCCTGGCAATTGCCACCGTTCAGCAGTGCGGTCGAGACCACTGAAAACGCTTTGGTGCGCGGCCAGGTGACCATCATCGGACCGCAGCTCAGTGGTTACGTGTACGAAGTGCCAGTGCAGGATTTTCAGTTTGTGAAAGCGGGTGATTTGCTGGTCCGCCTCGATGACCGGATTTATAAGCAGCACCTCGATCAAGCCTTGGCGCAACTGGCGGTGCAGAAAGCCGCGCTGGCGAACGTGGTGCAGCAACGCAAGAGTGCCGAAGCGACTATCAAGTTGCGTCAGGCGGCCGTTGCTGACAGCCAGGCTCAGGCGCGCAAAAGCGAGGCTGACCTGCGGCGCAACAAAGCGTTGATCAATGACGGCTCGGTGTCCAAGCGTGAACTGGACGTGGCCTTGGCGGCCGACGCACAGACCCTCGCTGCCGTGGCGCAAGCCCAGGCTAGCCTGGAAATATCTCGGCAGGATTTACAAACAGTGATCGTCAATCGCGGCTCTTTAGAGGCCGCAGTGGCCAGTGCCGAAGCGGCGGTGCAATTGGCGCAGATCGACTTGTCCAACACTCGAGTTCTGGCCCCGCGTGACGGTCAGCTCGGGCAGATCGGTGTGCGCCTTGGCGCCTTCGTGAACTCTGGCGCGCAGCTGATGGCGTTGGTGCCGCAACAGCTGTGGGTGATTGCGAACATGAAGGAAACCCAGATGGACGACGTGAAAGTCGGACAGCCGGCGAACTTCACCGTCGATGCCCTTAACCATCGCCAATTCAAGGGACGGGTGCAGCGGATCTCCCCGGCAACCGGCTCTGAGTTCAGCCTATTGCAGGCCGACAACGCGACTGGCAACTTCGTCAAGATCGCTCAGCGAGTGCCGGTGCGGATCACGGTGGATGAGGATCAGGAGCAGACCGATCGGTTGCGCCCAGGGATGTCAGTGGTGGTAAGTATCGATACGGCGGCAGAGGGCGATAGCGACAGAGCCGAGTCGGCCCGCCACTGACAGAGTCGCTCGCAGCCCTGATGTTGAGTCCGAATTAAACAAGCTCTACGCCATCTTCGCCGTAGAGCTTACATTAAGTTTGTTAGCCAACTACTTGATAACACGGTACATAGGCGGCGCCGCCCGGCAGTTTCATCCGATGCTGAGCGACGAACGCTTTGAGCAGTTGGTCCAAGGGCTGCATCACCGCCGCATCACCACGAATCTGGTAGGGCCCGTGTTCTTCAATCAAGCGAATGCCTTTGTCTTTGACGTTGCCCGCAACAATGCCGGAGAACGCTCGGCGCAGGTTCGCGGCCAGCTCATGGGGCGGCAGCTCGCGACTCAGTTTCAGGTTGGACATGTTTTCGTGAGTCGGGTCGAACGGGCGCTGGAAGCCCTCGTCGATCTTGAGCAACCAGTTGAAATGGAACGCGTCGTTGCGCTCACGACGGAACTGTTTGACCGCCTTTAGACCTTGGGTCATCTGCCGCGCCACTTCTGCCGGGTCGTCGATGATGATTTCGTAATGCTGCTTGGCGGCGTCACCGAGGGTCGCGCCGACAAAGGCGTCCAACTGCTCAAGATACGGTGCCGCGTGCTTTGGCCCGGTAAGGATGACCGGGAAGGGTAGGCCTTGGTTATCCGGGTGCATCAGGATGCCAAGCAGGTACAGAAACTCTTCGGCTGTGCCGGCTCCGCCTGGAAAGATGATGATGCCGTGGCCGACGCGGACAAACGCTTCGAGACGTTTCTCAATGTCCGGCAGGATCACCAGTTCGTTGACGATCGGATTCGGTGCCTCTGCGGCAATGATGCCCGGCTCGGTCAGGCCGAGATAACGACCGCCATCGATACGCTGTTTGGCGTGGGCGATGGTCGCGCCCTTCATCGGGCCTTTCATCACGCCGGGACCGCAGCCGGTGCAGATGTCCAGGCTGCGCAGGCCCAGTTCGTGGCCGACTTTCTTGGTGTATTTGTATTCTTCGGTGTTGATCGAATGGCCGCCCCAGCACACTACGATCTTCGGCTCAACGCCGGGACGCAGGGTCCGGGCATTGCGCAGCAGGTGAAAGACGTAGTCGCTGATGCCTTGGGACGTGCTGAGATCGATGCGCTGGCTGTCGAGTTCGTTTTCCGTGTAGACGATGTCGCGCAGGGCGCTGAAGAGCATCTCGCGGGTGCTGGCAATCATCTCGCCGTCGACGAAAGCGTCGGCCGGGGCGTTCAGCAGTTCGAGGCGCACACCACGGTCTTGCTGGTGAATGCGTATTTCGAAGTCTTTATAGGCTTCAAGGATGGTTTTGGCGTTATCGACATGGGCGCCAGTGTTGAGAATGGCCAGGGCGCACTGGCGGAAAAGAGTGTAGGTGCTGCCGGAACCGGCTTCGCTCAGTTGTTGAACTTCACGTTGAGAGAGGGTCTCCAGGCTACCTTTAGGGCTGACAGAGGCGTTGATTACTTGTCGTTGGGTCATTCAGTGATCCTTAAAACGATGTCATTCCCGCAGGATGGGAGAATGGCATCCGAATAGTGTGTATCCATGAAAGAAGATGGCACGATCTGCGGTGTATCGCCATGATCCCCGTTTGACGATGAAAAGATGAAAAGGAGCCTCAGCATAGCTAAATCCTGCGCAGAGGCGATAATGCCCCGCAGTCTTTTTGCCACTGAGCCTTTTCCCATTGAAATAAGGACGCCCGCCACGATGTTCGAAATCCAGCCGATGAATGCCGAAACCTATCGACGCCAGACCCGGCGCAGCACGGTGATCATTGCCCTGACTTTCCTGGCCTTGGCGATGGTCTTGTCCACCGCCGCAGTGGCGTTGTTCGGTGAGCCCGGTGGCGACAATTTGCGGTACAACGTCGGTGGGGTGTTTGTGGCGGTGTTGCTGATGGTCGCATTGATGCGTGGCACGTTCTGGAACCAGGCATGGATGGCGCCAGCGGTCTACGGATGGCAGCTCAAACGCAGCCTGATGAGCATCACCAATGTCATGCACCAAGTGACGGCGGCAGTTGAGGCGGGCGATCCGGCGGCGATGAAGGTGCTGCGCTTCTATCACCTTGGGTTGACCCAGATGCATCAACTTGATGGCAATTCCAGCGACCACGGCCAGCTCAACCGTGAGATAGAGCAGCATCAGGCACGGATGCAAACGCTCGGCATCGAAACCGAGCAAACGCACTTGAACCCGGCTTGGCTCGAAGCGGTAAAGCAGGCGTCGCGCTAATCAACCTTGGGGTGTGAAAAACGCTCCGGACGTTGATCAGATTTAGTCCAGCAGGAGCGATCAGGAAGCATCGCTTTTTCATCATGATTCAGGGAGTGCCATGGGGCATCCGTCCGTCAAGGGTCAAATCGAAAACCGCCGCTCGACCCCGGTGTTGTCGGCCGAGCAGGTCGAGGCGAAGCTTAAAGTTCGTTATGCGGTTTTTCTGTTGATTGCCGTGTGCCTTTCCATGACCGCCCTTGCGATTTGGGAAGGCTGGAACTCGCGTGAGTATCACTTGCGAGACCAGGAAGTGGCGCTGTCGAACCTCTCGCAGACCTTGGCGTCCCAAGCCCAAGCGTCGATAAAGCAGGTCGATGTATTGCTTTTAACGCTGGTCGATCGGCTCGAAAACGACGGGGTGAGTCAGGCACAAGGGTCCAGGCTGGAGCGCTTGCTCAGCGCCCAGCGTAGTGAACTGAGTCAGCTTCACGGCTTGTTTGTCTATGACGAAAATGGGCGTTGGGTCACCAATTCAAACGGCGCGGTGATGCCAAATGCCAACAATTCGGACCGTGAATACTTCATATTTCATCGCGATCATCCTGACCGCGGTCCGCATATTGGTCCGTCGATCAAGAGCCGTTCGACCGGTGAGTGGATCATGACCGTGTCGAGACGAATCAACTATCCAGATGGACGATTCGCCGGCGTGGCGCTGGCAACCCTTTATCTCAACCACTTCCTGGGCTTGTACGACCGTATCGATATTGGCAATAACGGCGCCATCAGTCTGATCGCCGACAATGCCACCATCATCGTTCGCCGACCGTTCAACGAAGCCGATATCGGCAGCAACGTTGCCCACGGCGACTTGTTTAGCCAATTGCTGACCAGGTCCAGTTCAGGCACCGGCGCCGTCAAGTCGATGATTGATGGCGTGCAGCGGCTAGGAGGGTATCGTCGGGTCGAGGGCTATCCGTTGGTGGTTTTCGCCGCGGTCAATAAGGATGAAGCCCTGGCCGGCTGGCGCCAGGAAGCCATGCTCAGTACGGTGATCGTGACCCTGTTACTGGGCTTTCTTGGCGCGCTGGGTTATCGCCTTATCCGCCTCATGCAGCAGCAGAACCGGATTCAGAGTGAGTTGCTCAAGGCGCAGGAGACGCTCATCGAAGTCAATCGCAGCCTGGAGCTGTTGGCCCTGGAAGACGCGCTCACTGGGTTGTCCAACCGTCGTCAGTTCGACCTGTGCATGGTCACCGAGATACGTCGCGCCAAGCGTAATCAAACCAGCTTTGCGTTGCTGATGATCGATGTCGATCACTTCAAGCTCTTCAATGATCTGTACGGGCACTTGGCCGGCGATGAGTGTTTGCGCCACATCAGCACGCTCATTCTGGACAACATCAATCGTCCCGGAGACTTGGCGGCTCGCTATGGTGGCGAAGAGTTTGCCGTGGTGTTACCTGGGACTGACTACGTGGGGGCCTTTATCGTGGCGGAAAAAATCCGCCACGCGGTGCAGTCGGCGGCAATCAAACACAGCGACAGTATCGAAGGTAGGGTGACGGTCAGCCTCGGTATTTGCGCCTATAACTGCGCCTCTGACGATCAACCTAACGATCTGATCGGGGCGGCCGACAAGGCGTTGTACGTGGCCAAGGCCAGTGGCCGGAACATGAGCGTGATTGCTGACTGATCTTCAAAAATGCTGCGCGGGGCAGATCACGCGGCCTGGCGCAACTTCCATAACCGTCGGTAGACGAGCAGGTTGATCGCCAGCACTACGCTGCCCAGCCCAAACTGAATAGTCGGCGTCAGCCCGGCCGGGTAGATGATCGGCCACACGTAATGTTCAATAAAACCACCACCGTAGCCGGCGTTTCCGGCGGCCTGGCGCATCAGGTTTTCCCAGTACGTTAGTGGGCAGGTCAGGTGGAAGACTTCCACGATGATGCCCCAGGCTGCCGCGGGCAGATGCCACCAAAACAGGGAAGGCCACCGGAGTACCAGCAGCCCGCCGAACAGCACGAACACAATGAACATCAGGTGAAACAACACCAGCCCGTCGGCGGCGATGGGGTAAAGCATTTTGACTCCATGACACTTCAATTGAATCACGCACTGTTACTCGGGCCGGTGGCTGCGTCGCTGCGCTGAATAACCGCTCCACTGCGGAGCATTACTCTCAATCGCGAAGATCCGCGAACTCGGCGCGCATCCTGCCGTTGTGTTTGGCCTGATAGAGCAATTTATCCACCTGTTCGACGAACTCCAGCGCCGTGCTGTCCTGCGTAACGGCAATGGTCCCGACGCCTAGGCTCAGGCTCACCAGTGCCGACACCGAAGAAGAGGGATGAGGAATTTGTTGTTGGCAAATGAGGTGCAAGCATTTGCGGGCGACCAGCCGAGCAGACTCTGCATCGCTTTCGGGGAGTAGCCAGATGAACTCTTCACCGCCAATCCGGGCTATGAAGTCTCGTGGTCGGTTGGCCGCCAGGGATAACGTCTGGGCGACGCGCCGAAGGCATTCGTCGCCCTTGATGTGGCCGTAGTGATCGTTGTACTGCTTGAAATAATCGATATCGAGTATCAGCAGCGACAACGGTAACCCGGTACGTTGGGCGTTGGCCCATTCGCGTTCCAGAACGGTGTCGAACATGCGCCGATTGGCAATGCCGGTCAGACCGTCCTGAAATGAATATTCTTCGAGTTGCTTTTGCAGACGCGTGAGGTGCTCTTCGGTTTTTTTGCGCTCGCTGATGTCGAACATGAATCCCACCAGCGCTTCCACCTCGCCATCCTTGCGCACGACGTGAACCACATCGCGAATCCACACGTAATCGCCATTGCGGGTCAGCGCGCGATAGTCGGCTTCATGGTCCACGCCAGCCCTTGATTGCGAGACACAGAACTCAACTACGTAAGCGCGGTCATCCGGGTGCATGCGCTCGACCCAGTCGTCGACCGAGGCCCAACTGTCCTGCTCCCAGCCCAGCAGTTGTTCGATCTGCGGACCGATGTAGCTAAACGTCATGGTTTTCCAGTCGATCCGCCAGGGAATTGCTCGGGTCGACTCAAGCAGGGTTTTATAGACATCACTGTCAGTATCGACGGAACTCATCGCAGGGCGTACCTCAGGGAGGAAGTGCAGGGCCATCATGTTGATACTATCGCGGCGAAGCAAGCGGCTAGCCGATGAAAGGCGATGTTGTGTGAATGGGTTGGCAGTGCATACGCGTGTTTAAGCCATGGCTGCCGGCGAGGGCCAAGCGGTGCCGGGGTGTGCAAACTGTTCTACGCTGGGTAGGGAGAACAGCATCGTTCAGGAGCAGAGGTGAACATGACAACCGAGCAAAAGCATCCGGCGCCGGATGAAAACGTAGATGAGCCGACTGAAGAAGACATCCTGCGTGAAAATCCGCCACCGCCGACCTGGAAGCACCCCGACGACGGTACGACCTTGTCTGAGCGTGACGAAGAGCGTCCGCTTCAGCCTTGACGGGTTGAAACCGCAACGGTGAAGGCTGATGTTTTTTCAGTTCCTTTGCCGATCATCCTGCGGACGTCGATTCAGACGTCTTCCAAGGCCGGAAAATCGGGATGGGACGCGCGGTAGCCCAAGGTTTTATCGATCCAGGCATTCAGTTCGTTGACCATGACCGGCGGTCTGCCTGGATAGTCTTCCAAGGCTGCCTGCAGAACGGCGCTAATGTCGGCGGTTGATCGCAAGTTTCGAGTGTTGATGTATTGGTGGATAAAACAGTCAAGTTGGTAGTGTTCTGTCGTCGAAACATAAACACACGCCAAGCCACTGACTTGATTAGTTAAAAAGTCGTCGCGCAACTTAGTTCTCTGCAATGCGTGGAAACGTTGTAGGGATTTCGTTGTTTGCTGACTTCCTGGTCAACTAAACAAAGCTCAGGGAAATGCGGCGCGCATCCTAACTTTAGTGTTACTAAATGTATGTATGACGGTTCAAATGTCAGACCAGCGGTTGAGGGGGCAACGTAAGTGGGTGTTCCACGTGTATCTGAATTGAAACACTGGGTGTAACGTTTTGGGCGCTCTCTTTTATGTAAGCGCTGCGGTTAGAGGCAGTTATTGGACTGTGCATGAACTTCTTAGAGGCTTCATGAAGTCTTTAAACCTCGTCAAAAACAACCCCCCGGACCGCGGTTGACCGCTCGGCTGAAAGGTTGGTGTGGTCGCGTCAGATGACATGCGCCCGCTGTAACTCGGTCAACGACAACGCCTTCAGGCGCGCCATTAACGGGTCGCGTCGATCACGCGGGTGAGCAAGCGTAACCGCCAGTTCTTGACGAATGCTGCTGGGGCGGTTGCCCATCACTAACACTCGATCACTGAGGTAGAGCGCCTCATCGACATCATGGGTCACCAACAGCAAGGCAATGGCGTGGCGCGTGGCCAGTTGCAGCAGCAAGTCCTGTAATTTCATGCGGGTGAAGGCATCGACTGCGCTGAACGGTTCGTCCAGTAACAGGACCTGCGGACGCGAGTACAAGCCGCGAGCAATCGCTACCCGTTGTGCCATGCCGCCCGACAGGGCTTTGGGCAACGCGTTGGCAAAACCGTCAAGGCCGACTTCATTGATCAGTTGCCTGACCCAGACCTTGTCGTAGTGGTTGTCGGCACTGAAACCGATGTTTTGCTCAACCGTCAGCCATGGCATCAGGCGCGGTTCCTGAAACACAAACGCTACTTCACCGGCGTTGTTGCGCAGTTCACCCTGAAAGTCCTTTTCCAGCCCTGCGATGATCCGCAGCAGCGTACTTTTACCGCAACCGCTGGGGCCGAGCAGGCTGACGGTTTCCCGAGGCTGTAATTGCAGGTGAATACGCTTAAGGACGGTAGTGGTGGCGAAGGTTTTGCGTTCGATTCGAATGTCCAGTAGAGGGGCCGTCATGGCTTAATCCTTTGCGCTCTGGCCGTTGAAGGTGTCACGCCAGGCCAGGAAGCGTTTTTCCAGCCCGGCAAGAAGGCCGTCGCTGAGTTTGCCCAGCACCGCCAGCACGATGATCGCTGCGAGCACGATGTCCGGGCGTGAAGTTTCACGTCCATCACTGAGCAGATAACCCAAGCCTTTGGTTGCAGCGATCAGTTCCGCCGCTACCAGAAACATCCAGGCCAGGCTCATTCCGCTGCGCAATCCGGTAAACAGGCCGGGCAGGGCGGCGGGCAGCAAAATCCGGCGTACCAGCCGCGCACGACTGAAACCATACATTTGCCCGACTTCCACCAGTTTGCGGTCGATGTCGCGTATCGCCGCGACACCGTTGAGATGCACTGGAAAAAATGCACCGATGGCAATCAGTACGATTTTCGAAGTCTCGTCGATGCCCAGCCATAGCAACAGAAGCGGCACCCAGGCCAGGCTGGGAATAGAGCGCAGGCCGGCGAACGTCGGTTCCAGGTACGCTTCGGCTTCCCGGCTCAAGCCGACCCACGTTGCAAACGCCAGCGCGAGACTGGCACCGATGGCGAACCCCAGCATCACCCGTAACACACTGGCGCTGATGTGCTTCCACAGCGCGCCTTCGGCCAGGTCGCCGAGGGTCAGCGCGACGTCGCTGGGCGCCGGCATTTGGTAAGACGGCAGCCAGCCAATACGCACGACGAATTCCAGCACCACGATAATCAGCACGGGCAAGGCGAGGCCTTTGAGGCGCAGTGTCCAGACGTTGCTTAGCGGCGCTGTCTTGCGGCCGGCAGTCGTTAGCGCCAGGCTGAGGTCTTTGCTTTCACTGTTCATAGGGGGCTCCGGTCATAAGGGCTCCGGTGACGATGAGTCCGCGACAGGCGCGAAGTCATTCAGGTCCGTTAGCGATTGCTTACTGACGTGCCACTGTTTGGTTGAAACCGATGTCAATCAGTTGATCAATCACTTGATCGACATTCACCCCGCGGCGAACCAGCTCTTCGGACACCAGAATCGGCGCGGCAGCTTTGGAGGCGATCACATCTTGAGCCGTCAGTTGCGGGTGACTCAGGTCGGTACGCGACAGTTGCAACTGTGCGACTTCTAGCGGCAACCCGGATTCGGAGGCGAGCAGTTTTGCCAGTTCCTCAGGGTGGTGGATGGCCCAATCGCGGGCTCTTTCGTAGGCGTTCAGCACGGTCTCGATAGTTTCAGGGTGTCCCTTGGCGTAGGCGTCGGTGACGCTGAGTACGCCATAACTGTTGAAATCGGTATTGCGATAAAGCAGGCGCGAGCCGGCCTGAACCTGACTTGCGGCCATGTGCGGATCAAGTCCGGCCCAGGCCTCGACATCACCTTTCTCCAGCGCCGTGCGACCGTCCGGGTGTTGCAGGTGTACCAGTTCCACGTCGTCTTTGGTCAAGCCGGCCTGTTGCAGGCTGCGTAGGGTGAACAGGTAGGGATCGGTGCCTTTGGTGGCCGCAATCTTCTTGCCTTTCAGGTCGGCCACGGTCTTGTAGGCCGAATCTTTGCGCACCACCAGCGCGGTCCACTCGGCACGGCTATACACGTAAACAGATTTGATCGGGCTGCCGTTCGCGCGGCTGAGTACCGCCGCCAGACTGGCGGAAGAGGCGAAGTCCACACCGCCACTGTTGAGGTATTCCAGCGACCTGTTGCTGCCTTGGCTCAGAACCCAACTGACTTTGGTGTGTGGCAGCGCTTTTTCCAGATAGCCAAAATTTTTTAACACCAAGCTCACGGGTGAGTAATAGGCGTAATCCAGATGCACTTCGGACGGCTGGGCTTCAATTGCCTGGGCCAGGGATTGCAGGCCAAAGACTAAGGCGCACGCGCTGAGCAGCGACTTGGCTGCGGGAAAGCGCAAGAATGGTTTCATAAGGGAAGCTCCGGGCAAGGCGATCAAAATCTTATTTCAAAATGATTAGTTTTTATGAATGCTTCCTGCATAAAAGGAATATTGCAGGCTCTGTGCCATGTGGCCGGAAGTCCGTGTTTATAGGGCTCCGCACGTATTTGCAGGGAATGCCTATGTTCGTTACTGCACAGTCTGCTGAATCACTGTTGCCGGGCCAACACCCCAAAAAGTGGGCTGCCGATCATTGCGCCACCTGCCAGCCAGCGCCTGTTGCGAGGACGAGCATCGCCATCCAACTCTGTGTAACCTTGTGCGCACTCGGCTCGCCCCTCCACGCGCGTCGATCAAGGGATAAATGGGCGAGGGTTTTTTGCCATTTACGAGATGACCGCTATGGTCTGGTTCAGGGCAAAACATGAAACAGTTGGTCAAGGTTCTATCGGTACTTGCTATCGCCGCCGGGATGTTGGGGTGTATCGCTTCTCCCATCGAAATGACACCGCAGACGCAGCAGCGCTTACAGACGCTGCCGCCCATTCGTTTTCTGCTGACCTTTGACGACGGTCCCAGCGCATCCAGCTTCTACAATCCTACCGACACCGTACTCGACAGCCTTGCGCGAAATGCACTGCAACCGGATATCAAAGCGGTGTTCTTCGTGCAGACTGGCGCGCCACGGGCCGGCGCCAGCGACATCGGTCGCCGTGTCATGCACCGTGAGCATGATGCAGGGCAGGTGCTGGGCTTTCATACCGCCACTCACTGGCACACCAATCATCGCTCCCTGAGCCCGGTAGAACTGGAGCAGTCCCTGAGCAAAGGCATCGCGGACATCGCCGCGATCACTGGCGCGTCACCGACGCTGGTGCGGCCGCCATTCTGGAACTATGACAAGCGTACCTTTGCGGCTTATCAGCAACATGGCCTGCACGTTTTGTTAACCGACTTGAGCGCGAATGACGGCAAGATTTGGGGGTTTAATGGCAGCCCTCGGCGACGCGCCAATATGCTGCGGCAGATGTCTGAAGTTCGTGAGCGTATCGCCGGAGGTGAACTGCCCACGGTGGAGGGAGTGATTCCGGTGGTGGTGACGTTTCACGATATCAATCGCTACACCGCCCGGCATACGCGTGAATACCTGAAAATTCTGCTCGACAGTGCGAGTACCACCGGTGTGACAGTCGCTACGAAGCCTTTCTATGACGATGAGGACCAATTATTGCGGGCCGCTATGGCGCGCACGGTCAGCGATACGTCAAAAGTGGTGCAATTGCCAGGGATATGGAATTGGTTTTGGGACGGCGACTCTCACTAAGGTGTGTTGCGCGCCGAGCAACTGTAAAAAATGAGACCTCGCTAACATTTGCAGGGTGGACTCATCAGTGCAGCGTGTGAACGCTCATCTATTCTGAAGGCATCAAAATCTGACAAACCTCCCACGAGGCGCTTGCCATGGTTTCAGTTCCAGAGCTTTGCCGCATTGTGGAGTCCGGTTTCTATCCGCTCTCCTGTGAATGCACCGTGAATTTCGACGGATCGTTGCGAATAAAGGTTTTCGAACCTGATACAGGACGTATTTATATGCTGTTGACCAACGTCTCGCCGGCTCAACTGACCCATGTTCGCGATATATCTAACCTGATCGGTGAACTTCGTACCGAAATGCGCGCCGGACGCAGGGCATTTGCCAGCGGCCTATAACCTCCGCTGGAACGCTTTTACAATTTTGAGCGTGGCTTCGCTGATCTTCAGGTTGTGCATCGCATCCATTGGGTGCCACATGCAGTCGACAATTTCATTTTGTGGTCGAGCGTCATCCAGGTTCAGCACGGACGCCTCGTAGACATGGTGCCGTGTGCTGCCTGCCTGCAGTTCTATCAGGTACAGCAGGCCATCGACGCACAGGCCGGTTTCTTCTTCAAGCTCACGCCTGGCGGCATTTGCCGTGGTTTCACCGTGCTCGACTTTGCCTCCGGGCAACGTCCAGCGGCACCTTGGCTTGCGCACCAGCAGCACGTGTCGGTCTTGTTCGCAAATAACGGTGGCGCGTACTTTCATGTGTTACCTGAGAGTGGCTTGTCATAAAAAAGTCATAAAAATGCAATATTCAGGCCTGAGCCCGAACGCTCATCATTCAGGGGTTTGAGTCACAGCGGTCAGGTTAAGTGCAACCCGATGCGACGCTCGGTAGCCACAGGAAGGATGCCGGCAAAGATGCGCTTGGGTGGGGTCCGTGGTGTGCCGACGTCAGCGCGTCTTCGTTCGACTGATGGCTCGCGCCTTGACCTCTTCGGCGTAATCCGCCAAACGTGACTCGTCGGCCGCAAACATCTCGCACAGACGCAGCGCTGCTTGCGCATCGACTTCGTTGCCGGCCTTGCGCAGTTGCTCTGCAAGACGCAAAAGCTCTACCGCCGACCAGCGCAAATCGGATGCAATACGCTGTAGTTCTCGCCGAAATTCGGCCTCTGCTTCGTTAAGCCACATGATGACCTCCAGAAAATCCTCCGCTATGAAAGATTAGTCCCGTTTGGCCGAAGACGGCGTCATGCTGGCGTCAGTTCCACTGCTTGCCGCAGACGCGTTACGTATCCTTTTGTCGGAAGCGTGGCGCGAATGAGCAGGGCTGATGTCGTAGTGACGTGGCGAACATTGGCTTTGGGGAGACAACTTCACATGACGACAACGGATGATTTTCGATTTCACGCACATGAATTGATCGTGGATCTCGACGCGGCTACCACGCACATGATGAAGCTGATTTCAGCGCATGAGATGTCGGGCGCAGAGTGGGATCAGGTCGTTCAATGGCAACATGATGCGCACGCGCGCTGGATGACCTATTTGAATACGCGGTCCTACCCAGACGCTGACAAATGCCCTGAACCGCGATGATATTTTTACTGCCCATGGATGTCTGAAGGGCGACGCGCTACATTTGCCGTTTTTCAGCATAAGGAAGCGTCATGCGGATGTTCACAGGGGGATTTGCGCTGGCGATGTTGGCGGGCTGCTCATTACCCGCCTCTCTGGTGCCTGGCGAGCCCAATGTCAGTAAATTCAGTGGCAAGGTGCCCAAGGAGTACGCTGCGTGTGTACTGCCGTTGTGGCAGAAGGAAATTTCTAAAACCACCCAGATGCCGATTTCCAATGGCTATCGGATTAAGGCGCCGAGCATTGTGACGGCGGACGAGATTCTGGACATCGTCAAATCGAAAGACGGCAGCCGAGTGTCCCTCTATCAAGGGCCGCCATGGGCAAAATCCGCGGCGATGAGGAAGGCGGTTCAGGACTGTTTGTAAGCGAGGCTACCGGCCAAGTCATTACGATTTTAAGGGGCTAGAACTATAAGTCTGCATAAAAAGTGTGGTTATTTAAGCACTTACGATGTTTTTTAACTGTATGGTGAGTTGAAATATCTTGTTGCAGCAATATTTTTTGGGTTAATATCGCTCCGCGTTCACCACCACGGTTTATGCATTTTTAAATCCCAGGCGTCCATCAGCTGCCTGGGATTTTTTTTGCCTGAAATTGGCGCCCAACGTGGTGCGTTGACCGCACCACGGTGACGTCAATCAGTTCATCTTCATCGCGCTGTGGTCAGGCATGTTCAGTGCGCGTGCCTGAGCTTCGACGTTGATCGACTCTTTTTCGCCTTTGGCGTTCTCCACGGTCAGCACCAATGGCACCTTATCGCCTTCTTTGACCTGAGTGATGAGGTCGATCAGCATCACGTGGTAGCCGTGGGGGTCCAGGGTAACGGCCTTGCCTGCAGGCAAGGCGACAGACTCTGCGGGTTGCATGCTCATCACGTCGTTTTTCAGGGTCGATTGGTGAATCTGCACAATTTTAGCCACGGGAGACTGGACGCTCAGTAGCTTGCTGTCGCTGCTCGCGGTGACGGTCATGAACGCCCCGGTGGCTTGTTGCCCCGGTACGGTGGCGCGAACCCAAGCGTCGTCCACTTGAGTCTGGGCGCAAACCTGGAACGCCAAGGTCAGCAGAGAGAAGCCGAAAGCGGCGTGTTTGATGCGCTGGGTGATCGCGGTTCTGTTGAGCGTCGAGTTCATTAGCAGACCTCCATGACGGTGAGCAAATCTTCCGCGCACTCTTGTGCGGAAAGTGAATGGGACAAGCCAAGGCGCAACGTTCCCCTGGAGTCATACACGTAGCTGGTCGCGGTATGGGACAAGGTGTACGTCGAACCGCTGGGGATTTTTTCGTAGAACACGCCGAACTCCTTAGCGGTGGCTGCGGTTTCCTCCAGTGTCCCGTAAAGCGCAACAAATGACGGGTCGAAGGTCTTGACGTAGGCGTCCAGTACGGCGGGCGTATCGCGTTCTGGGTCCAGCGTGATGAAGATGACCTGCAGGCGATCACCGTCCTTGCCCATCAGTTTTTTGATTTTTACCGCGCGCGCGAGCGTTGTAGGACAGATCGCCGGGCACTGGGTGAATCCGAAAAATACCATTGGCATCATGCCGCGATAGCTCGAAAGCAGTCTTACGTTGCCGTCAGTGTCTTTTAACTTGAAGGTCCGCCCCAGGATCTGATTACTCAGGTCCTTGCCGTATTTATAAGACAATTCGCCTCGGGTATCGCAGCCGCTCAGGATGCCAAGACCCAACACCCCCATACCTGCGATCACCTTGCGGCGACTTAACAAAACACTCATGCATTTCCGCCTTTGGGAGCCCGACCGTCCAGAAAACCGTGACGGGCTGGTCAACCTTAAAAATGGGCGCATGGTATCAAAGTGACGATGATCGATGCCTTCCACATGACGACAGGTCAGTCTGGCGTGGTTAACGCGTTATGGATTTTGCACCCGCCAGGACAGAGGTGAAAGTTTAACGATGGCCGTCCTGCCACAACACCTGCGACGTTTTGGCGCAGTCGATGCTGTTGTCCCGCTTGACCATGCCAGTTAGCGTGCCTGTGGCAGGCTGTCGCAGGGCGCTTGATACAACCTTGTCGGCAACCGCGTCCTGCTGTGTGAGTCGATCTTCAACCCTGGGTCCTTCGGTGTTAATGTCGCCGCCATGAAACTGACCCTCGCAGACCGCTCACTCGTTGCCTGGACGTTATATTTTTGCGTTCTGTTCAATGTGTTCGCCTGCGGTCTGGGACATGGGCAAATGACGGGACTGGACCTCAATGGTGTGGGGGGGCAGTTCTGCTCGTCACTGAGTGACAAAAGCTCGATAAAAAATGCCGATGTTCCCGACCAGTCCTTCAGCGATTGGGCCGGCAGCCTGACGTGCCCTCTCTGTTCTGCAGTGATCTTGAGCATTGCCTTGCTGTTTTGTCTGACATGGATGCTGCGGGCCAGACAAGCCGCGCGCCCTGGCCGCGAACGGCGCTGCAAGGCACCTCCCCGATACTCCTGGCCTGCGCTCAACCCTCGGGCGCCCCCTCTGGTTTGACACCTGCACGTGATCTGGCATCGCCGCCAACCGTGTGTGTTTCGCTACCTGCTGTTCACCGTTTTGCTGCTGCTGCGACGGCGAGCGTAGATCGTCGTATTGTCCTAACCAAGAGTGTGTTGCATGAACTCCCGTATTGCCCCAGGCCGTGGTGATTTTCTACTGCCGTTCCCTGATTACCCGAGTAACGCTCGCAGTTTTGTAAACCTGGATGCTCGTTTACTGCCTTATTGGCACACGTTGTTTGACGTGTGTCCGGGCTTGCTCAAACTCGATCCGCCAGATGGCCTGAATATCTTTCGCAGCTTTATGGTTTGGGCCTATCGCAATCATCCGCCCTTGAACTGGACTTACTACCTGAGCGTGTGTCGCTGGCTGCTGGGCTCCAGCTATCAGGCGGGTCTTCATGAGGAACACATTGAGTCCTTCATGACCGCTGCGGCGGCGCGCTGGATGCGCACTGACGACAGCCAGGCACGCGGGATGGTACTGACCTGGCAAGGCTCGCCGATGAAGGTGTTCGACTGGAAAGTAGCACCTCGTTCTGAGTCGGGCCTCGAGTTGGAGCAGGAGGATTTTCCACCTGCGCCCTGGGATTTTGCCTGGTGCCCGTTGACCGGGAAGGCCGGCGCCGGTTTTCGGCGCTGGCTTCCGATACCCGCGTAGGGCTGAGGCTAGATGTGCCTCACCGTCAACTGACTGATGATGCAGATCGAGCCGTCATCTGGTGCGGTGGTGTCGGTGTAATCGATCTGGTTGTAAATGCCGCCATGGAAATCGAATGCTTTCGTGCTCCAGGAGCTGCCGAGTTGCAGGGGCGCGGAGGAGGCTGAGGCTGCGTTGCAGCGGGCGCTGATCACGATGACGCCGGCAGCGGTGCTATGGATACCCACTTGGAACTTACTCCCTAGCGCAACGTTACCGAGCAGAAATTTTGGGGTGGGGTCTGCGCCGTTGTATTCCTTTCGAAAAGCGAAAGTCAGCGAGCCCTTTTCCCAGAACACTTTGATGGCGGGGTCTACATCGTCATGAACGTGCATCTGTGAAACCACGACTCTTTGCGCCGAGTTGACCTTGATCAACGTCATTTCCTGCTGGTTCCAGTGATCTGCCGCGCTGGTCAGCGTCCAATAGACCGACTCTTTCCATTCGCAGCGCGTTCTGTGCGTGCTTTTGCTTGATGCTCCTTTGGTGGGGGCGGTGAGTTGAATGGAGCCATCAGCCAGCCTGCTAATCACGGTAGGGCATTGCACGAGCGCTTGCGTACCGTTCAATTCGAGTGCGACGGGGTTTGTTGCCGAGGTGGGCAGTGGGGTGGCGATGTCGAATGAGCTGATGTCGACTGTCATGAATATCATCCGTGTCATGAAGTGGATTGAGAAGAAGGCTGCTTGCCGCCTCTATTTGTAGAAGGCTTTTCAGGCCTTGGCCAGGCGCTCGTGGTGTTGATGACGCGGAAAATTCTCGAAGGCTTCGATGTTGATCACCGCGACAGCCAGCAGGCTTGGCACCGCCAGCGTGTAGCGATGTTGTGGACTACATCACTGACCGACTCGCTATTGGGAAGCCATAGGGCGGCGAGCCTGCTGAATATTTCCCTTAGGGGGTCGCAGTTGCAGAAATCACGTGCAGTTGAAAAGTGACAGTCTTAGTTCTACTCACTGCGGAGGTTGAAGTGTTAAATGTGACACCGTTAAACCTTAAGATTCGCATTTGCAAAATGCGTAATAAATGAATTTAACTCAACGTTATGAGTGCGATGTTATGTGTATTTCGCTCGCCCTTTAGTATGCTTTGTCGCCTGAGCTTCAATCTTTCAAAATAGTGGTTAGTCAATGCAAGTACGCCTGGGTAGAAGACTTAAGGCGTGGCTAATTATTTTGTGTGGTGGGGTGATTGTCATTTGCAAGTACGGTTGAGGGTAACTAATGAAATATCAAGAGTTCGCTGACGATCCAGAAGACGAACAGTACAGCGCGTCCGAGCGAGCAGCGGCTGCCTCTCGTTGTACCTGGGTGAGTGTCGGGGTCAATCTTGCGCTGTCTTGCACTCAGATCGTGGTGGGTATTTTGTCAAAGTCCCAGGGCCTGATCGCTGATGGCATCCATTCGTTGTCGGACTTGATTGCCGATTTTGTCGTGTTGTTTGCAGGCCACAAAAGCAAAGAGGAGGCGGACGAAGGTCACCCGTATGGCCATTTGCGCTTTGAAACTGCGGCATCGATGGTGTTGGGGTTGCTGCTGCTCGTGGTAGGTATCGGAATGATTGGGTCTGCGGTGCTAAAACTTCAAGCACCGGAGTCTATTCCGACGGTGCATGGGATCGCTTTATGGGTAGCGGCCGGCGCCCTCGTCACGAAAGAGCTATTGTTTCGTTTTATGCTCGCCGTTGCGAAGAAAGTGAAGTCGAGTCTGTTGGTTGCCAATGCATGGCACGCACGGTCCGATGCGGCTTCATCGTTGGTGGTGGGTATCGGTATTATCGGAAATCTTGCGGGCTATCCGATTCTTGATCCGATTGCAGCGCTAGTTGTTGGTGGCATGATTTCCAAGATGGGGTGGTCATTCAGTTGGAATGCGTTACATGATTTGATGGACCGTGCCGCTGACGAAGAGGAAGTTGCAACGATTCGCAATACACTAATAGAAACGCCTGGCATCAAAGGAGTGCATGACGTGCGCACGCGTAAAATGGGCGACATGATTGTTGTCGATGCTCATATAGAAGTTGACGCTTCCATTAGTGTTGAGGAAGGGCACGCCATTGCCGTTGCAGCCCGGCAAAATGTAATGCAACGTCACCGTGTATTAAATCTGATGACGCACGTTGATCCGTGGCACAGGCCGGACCTCGATCATGTGAATCCAGTCACAGCCTCGGGGGACTGAACTGCTTAGGGGCTGGAACGGGCGCTTGGAGGCGCCCGTTTTGATTGCGGGCGTCGGCGCAGAGAGGTGCTTGGAGAAACAACGAAAGTTGAGCACATTTTCAGACGGCGGCATTCCAGCGTACTTTTGTGACGCCCACTTTTTCAGCCATTAGCTCAGCCATCTCTCGAGTCGTTCCCAGCGCGATATAGTTCTCTGGGCCCGATGCTGCATGCCTGGTCGCAAGGCGAATTGCGTCACTGTCGTCGAGTCTGGACGTGAGTGTGTAGAAGTGTTTGCCCACGCCATCTAGAAGGTAGTGGATAGCGAAAGGTATGGGGTTAGCCATCAGAGCCTCTTGGCCGAAGCCATACCCAAAAGGGTTGATCCTGGAAATCTGGAATTCAGAGAGGTCTGCGGGGTGGTGATGCCCAGAGAAATAGTGACGCCTGAACTGCGCAAAGCCAGCGCCTACTCGGCGCTCATAGTGTAGGACACGCACATTCTGTAAATCGTTCAACTGGGTGTTGGCCGCAACATCCAATCAATCCGCCGACTGGTCATCCGTCGCTTGCTGAGAGCTTTAGCGCTTGATTGGCAGGTATTCCACAAAGGTTTAGCGCAGCGGTGCGCAATCGGTCCTTCGTGACTGTGACCATCGACTGTTTCAGGAGGTGGACGGCAAGCGTGCATCGATGAACGAACTGACCTGACGGTTGGGGAGGCAAAGGCCACGCTGTATGGCTATTTCCCTTGCACGCACGAGTTGTTTGTAGAAGTGGTTCGCTCTATCGCCACCGTGCATTTGTCCGAAGCTGTTGCGCTGCGTTCAAGTCAGGCTGTATCAGCCGGCTTCGCAGCCTTTGGACACTAAGCAGATCAACGTATTGGTCGAGCAGGCGGTAGAAATGTTTTTGCTGGGGGCCGCTTTTCGTTAACCTTCGATGGTTGTTCTTCGGTAGATTTTTACCCGCCCGTTAAGCGGGTTTTGTAAACGGTGTCAGGGCGCTCGGCCTGACCCAGCATTGTGGCCCGCCTGAACTCATGCCAAAGGTGCCGGGCATTCGTGGTTAAAAGGAACAGCAGTTGAACGAACAAACTTTGTCCATGCGTTTGGAGCGCGTGGCGGCGTATATGCCAGCCGGGGCGCGCCTTGCCGATATTGGCTCGGATCACGGCTACTTGCCGGTGGTGTTAATGCGCCGTGGCACCCTCAGTGCAGCGGTGGTCGGCGAGGTGGCGTTGACGCCTTTGCGCTCCGCCGAACGCACCGTGCGTGAGAACGGCATGGATCAGCGGATCACCGTGCGCCTTGCCGATGGCCTCGCGGCGATCGAACCGGCGGATGGGATCACGGCGATCAGCATCTGCGGTATGGGCGGCGAGACCATTCGCGACATTCTCGACAGCGGGAAGGCGCGCCTGAGTGGCCAGGAACGCCTGATCCTTCAGCCTAACGGCGGCGAGCAGCCGCTGCGCCAATGGTTGATGGAAAATGGCTACCGCATCATTTTCGAGGAAGTGCTGCGGGAAAACCGCTTCGATTACGAAATCATTGTCGCCGAGCGCACCGGGCCGGTCATGTATAGCCCCCAAGAGTTGTACTTTGGCCCGCTTCAGGTGCAGGCACGCAGTCCAGCGTTCCTGCGCAAATGGCAGCGCTTGCTGCGCCTGAAACAGCAGACCCTGACCAACTTCGCCCTGGCGCGACAAGCCGTGCCTGACGAGAAAGTGCAAGACATCGCCCGGCAGACCCGCTGGATCACCGAACTGCTGACTTGATTCGGGCCTTGGGTTTTTAGGAAAAATCACGGTGCGATAATCAGGCGAAAAAAATCGAGGACTGGCTCGAGTCGTGCCCAATTGTACGGATTGTGATTTAGCCATCCGATTGGATTCATGCAGAGTCTGTTTTCAGCGGAGCATGATCGAAGCACAGGTACTTTCTGGACAAAACCTGTGGTGGTCTAATGAGGTGGGACACCCATTTTGGCGAGAGTGCTTGCCAGATCGAGGTGTCAGATGACCAAACAGCGCCGTGTATTTTCCGCTGAATTAAAACGCGAGGCGGTCGATCTCGTACTCAAGCAAAACTACGGCGGCATCGAAGGCAGCCGTTCACTCGGTGTCAAGGAACGGGTGTTCCGAAGTTTGCAAACTGAGTGGATGCCGGCCATGGGCTCAATGACGGCCCATGAGTCGCAGGGAGCATGAGTCATTATCTGATGCATCGCTACAACTGGATTCAGCCACGCCAATTCAATAACGGACGGCTACTCGCTCAGTCCTAGAAAACTTAACGTCGTGTCCGGGATCATTTGATCACTACAGCCCACCATGGCTTGGCAGACAAAAAAAAGGCTTAGGTTTTAGCCTAAGCCCTTAATTTTACTGAATCAGTGGCGGGGAACCAGGGATTCGAACCCTGGGAACGCTATTAACGTTCGCCGGTTTTCAAGACCGGTGCATTCAACCACTCTGCCAATTCCCCGGTTGCGTTGCGGGCGCCATAATACCTGAATGAAACACACTGTCAAACTCTCTGCATGGCTTGTTACAGAGCGTCTGTTATGATCTCGCGACTGAACGTTTCAAACTGGACTGGCCCCTATCAAACCGGACACCTGCACCCCGTTAAATTGATGCCGCTGCCAAACGCCTAAACTCCCGTGGTGAACGGTATTTCAGCGCGCTGTGCGGATGCTCCTCGTTGTAATGCTCAAAGGCAATCGTCAGGTTACGCAAGGCTGTTTCCCGGTCAGGTTTGGGCATGTGCGCGACGTAGTCGCGTTTCATCGTTTTGACGAAGCTCTCGGCCATGCCGTTGCTCTGCGGGCTACGCACCGGTGTGGTCACCGGTTGCAAACCGATCTGTCGGGCAAACTGGCGTGTCTGTTCAGCGATGTAGGCCGAGCCATTGTCGCTCAGCCATTGCACCGGGGTGGCAGGCGCCTCTTCACCGAAGCGTTTTTCCACCGCCTCCAGCATCAGATCACGGATATCGTCGCCGCTGTACCCGGTCGGGCTGGCCACCCAACCGATGGCTTCGCGGTCGCAGCAGTCCAGGGCAAAGGTCACGCTCAGCTTGGCGTTATCATCACAGCGAAACTCAAACCCGTCCGAGCACCACCGGGTATCGCTGGTGGCCACGGCAATTCGGCCTTCGTGACGGCGTGCCACACCCGGTTGTTTAATCCGTCGCTCCAGCAGCAACTGATGATCGCGCATGACGCGATAAACCCGCTTGACGTTGATCGGCGCCTGACTCTGCTTTTCACGCCGACGACGCAGCAACCCCCACACACGGCGGTACCCGTAGCTGGGCAGTTCACTCACTTCAGCCTGAATTTCTTCGACCAGTGCGGCATCGTCCAGCGCAGGGCGACGCCGCTCGACCTGAGCATTTGGGTTGAGTCGAACCGTCAATTGCGAGCGCGCTACACCGAGACTTTCACTGATCAGCTTCACTGGTCGTCCCCCGGCAACAAGGGTGAGTGCGCAATCCATTTTCGCGACCGAGCAATCTCCACAGCTTCCTGAAGGATCTCGACCTGCATGGTTTTCTTGCCAAGCATGCGCTGTAGCTCGCGGATCTGCTTGAGCGCATCGGCCAGCTCGGAAGCGGGCACCACGCTCTCCCCAGCACTGACAGCCGAGAGACTGCCGCTCTGATAGAGCTTGCGCCACTGAAACAACTGGTTGGCATTCACGCCATTCTGTCGAGCCACCACCGAGACGCTTTGCCCCGGTTGCAGGCTCTCGCGAACCATGGCCAGTTTTTGCTCCGGGCTCCAGCGGCGACGCCGCTCCTGACCCAAAAGCTCCCCACCCTTATCGTTTCTATTAGTCATATACACAGTCGTTTGCCTATCCCTTATGTTAAGGGGGAAACGGTGTCCTGTCTTTCAGGGGGCTCGTCCACAAACCAACAGGAGAGTCGCCATGCGCGAACAGGATTACGCAGTTAATAACAGCGTGCAGGCTGAGCAGCTAGAGGTTAGCCGCGTCCTGCGCAACACTTACGGCTTGCTCGCTCTCACTCTCGCATTCAGCGGTGTGATGGCGTTCGTCTCTCAGCAGATGCGTGTCGGTTACCCGAACGTGTTCGTGGTGCTGATCGGCTTTTACGGCCTTTTCTTCCTAACCAACAAACTACGTGACTCCGCGTGGGGCCTGGTTTCGGCTTTCGCTCTGACAGGTTTCATGGGTTTCCTGCTAGGCCCGATCCTCAACCGCTATCTGGGTATGCAGGGCGGTGCTGAAGTTGTCAGTTCGGCTTTCGCGATGACCGCACTGGTGTTTGGTGGTTTGTCGGCTTATGTGCTGATCACCCGTAAGGACATGAGCTTCCTGGGTGGCTTCATCACCGCAGGTTTCTTCGTACTGCTGGGCGCGACGTTGGCAGGCATGTTCTTCAAAATCAGCGGTCTGCAACTGGCGATCAGCGCAGGTTTCGTGCTGTTCTCTTCGGTATGCATTCTGTTCCAGACCAGCGCCATCATTCACGGCGGCGAGCGCAACTACATCATGGCTACCATCAGCCTGTATGTATCGATCTACAACCTGTTCATCAGTCTGTTGCAGATATTCGGCATCATGAGCCGTGATGACTAATCGCTAGCCTTGAGTAAAAAACCCGCTTCGGCGGGTTTTTTTGCGCTCCAAAATGGGCGCAATTCAGTGTGGGAGGGATGTGGAGCGCGGAGACTGGACTGCGGATGAGAAACGTCCGCCGGCAACTTACTCTGTCACGATGATGCTGCCATCCGCCTGCTGCCGATAGAGGGTGTAGGGCAACAGCAGGGTGTCGAATGCTCCGGAAATAACCACGTCGATCAACACAAAGATAGTGCCGTTGTTGTACTTCTCAGGATCGATGCCTGCCTTCAGAGGCGCATGCAGCGTGCAAAAATCATAGGTCACGCCGCTATAGATTCGTGGAACCGCAGCGCAGTAACTTTTCTTCTCCTTGAGGCTTTTCACTGCGACGTCATCGTTGCGCACCACTGTCTGTACGGTGCCACAGCCGGCTAGCATCAGTGCCGCCAACAACATTGCCTGAGTTTTCATCGCGCTAATCCTTAGCTGCAAAAGCACAATCTACTGAGTTTGATGCTGAACATCACTCATTTCATCGGTGGTAAGCGGCGTTTGACCGGTGTCTTTTTGACGATTGCGGTGTTGGTTTCGGCATGCAGGTTGAGGCGGTCGAGCAGGATGTCCAGTTGCTCCATCGACCTTACATGCAGGCGAGCGATAAAACAGTCGTCGCCGGTGACCTTGTCGCATTCGGTGAACTCGGGGATCGCCTGGATCTGCCGTTCGACTTCCTGCAGCTGTCCCGGCAAGGGACGGATGCGCACGATGGCCTGGAGTTGATAGCCGAAGCATTTAGGGTCGATCACAACGGTGTAGCCTTTGAGCACGCCGCGCTCTTCCAAGCGGCGAAGACGCTCGGCAACACTGGGTGAAGATAGGCCGCTAATTTGCGCCAGCGTCTTGAGCGAACGCCGTGAGTCCTCCATCAAAGCCGTAATGAGCACGTGGTCGATGTCATCGGTCATTGCAAAACTCCTTTTAGGCGATTACTCAAATACGCCTTGATAACGAAGGTGGAAACCGAGTTTAGCCTTCTTTATGCGCTGGAGAAGGTCTACGACGGCTTGGCATACTTTGGGCCCAAACACAGGAGTCTGAAAATGGACAAAACACTCCGTCGCGGGTCATTTGAAATGACCGTCGCGATGCTGATTTCCGGGACCATTGGCTGGTTCGTGCTGATGTCCGGCGAGCCGGTGCTGGATGTGGTGTTCTGGCGCTGCGTATTCGGTGCTGGCACGTTGTTGCTGATTTGCGCAGCGTTTGGCTTCCTGCGCCGTGGCATTCTTACACGCACCACTTTTCTTTTGGCAACGCTGAGCGGCCTGGCGATTGTCGGTAACTGGGTGCTGTTGTTCGCGTCTTATTCCCGTGCGTCGATTGCTATCAGCACGGCGGTCTACAATGTCCAGCCGTTTATGTTGGTAGGGCTGGCCGCGCTGTTTCTCGCCGAAAAAATCACCCTGCAAAAGCTGCTCTGGCTAGGTGTTTCGTTTCTCGGGATGCTGGCGATAGTCAGCGCTCATGGCGATCAGGAACAAGGGGGCAATGATTATTTGATCGGCGTCGGCATGGCCCTGGCGGCGGCTTTTCTGTACGCGATTGCCGCGTTGATCATCAAGCGCCTGGCCGGCACGCCGCCGCACCTGATCGCGCTAATCCAAGTCTGCACGGGTGTGCTGTTGCTTGCGCCCTTTGTACATTTCTCGGCATTGCCCCAAGCATCAAGTGCGTGGGCCAGCCTGATTACGTTAGGCGTCGTGCATACCGGTTTGATGTACGTACTGCTGTACGGCGCCATTCAAAAATTGCCAACGGCCCTGACCGGCGCGCTCTCGTTTATCTATCCGATTGCGGCGATTTTTGTCGATTGGTTTGCCTTCGGCCATCGCTTACAGCCGCTGCAATGGATCGGTGTGGCGGCGATTCTACTGGCCGCCGCCGGTATGCAGCAGGGGTGGACTTTCAAGTGGCGGCGGGCTGCTGTGCAGTAAACCGAACTCAGATATTCCAGCGTGGGGCCGTCTTGGCCAGGCGCTGGCGCATGTCGCCGATGTTGGCGGCCAATTGTCGGGTTAGTAAGCGATAGCCGTCCAGCGTGCTATAGACCGGTGTGTCGAGACTGGAGTCTGCTATTTCTACCGGCCGACTGAGCCGTTGCGATGTTCCGGACTTCAAGGCGCGGGCCATGCCGATCAATTGAACCCGGATCTGCCGGTGCTCGGCTTTCAACGCCGATTGCAAATGAGCCATGGCGTCGTGGTCACTCGCATCCGGCCGGGTGTTGCCGAGTATTTCCAGGGTGCTGATACACATCCGCAGGTTGCGCTGAATGGCATCAAGCTCGGTCATGGATATTTTTACTTCCTTGGACACAGAAGGCATCAGCGAGCGCAGTTGTATCATCACCGTGTTGAGGCGGGTCATGAGTTTCAGGTGTTCATCCGCGGTGACCGGTTGGCCGTTAATGATTCGTCCGTAAATGGCAGCACAGTCGCGTAAAGCATCCGCCAGATTGTAGCGCCATGAATACACCGCGTACAGCGGCAGTGCGAAAGAAAACGCTAGAGCCAAGGCAATACCGATCAGAATATCGACCCCACGCCATAATCCATCGGTGACTGGATTGTCGCCATGTCCCGCCACGATGAAGACGGTAATGGCAGACAGCAGGGCTGTGTAGCCTCCTTTGCCGATGGCGTGATACGAGAAAAAACCGCACACAACCGACATCGCAAAATAAGTCAGCCAAGGCATTCCGAGCCAGGCCTGTTGTGCGACCAGCAACAAGCCGACACCGGCCCCGATCAAGGTGCCGATGGCACGCTCGGCGGCTTTCTTGCCAATGTTGCCGTGATGTTGCAAGCCGCCGATCACTACTAGCATGGTCACCGAAGCCCATTCGCCATGGGGAAGGTTGATGCCGGTGGTCAGTAGAATCGTGGCTAATAACCCCAGCGAGACGCGCACGGCATGGATGACTCGGGCGTGGCGGTAGCGCCGGTACGGGTCCAGTAATGGACGTAGTACTCGGCGCACCAATGGCGGCAGTCGATTGGCTTTCAGAGCAGGTTTCCTCAGAAAATGTAGTCCGTTGTCAGGAACGTCGAATCGCGTCCACGAATGATTTCGCTGATGAGCGCCTTGTTGTTGTCCTGGAACTTGGTGGCCACCAGGGTCCGGATCGAAAAAACCCGCAACGCATCATGTACCGACAATGTGCCTTCGGCGGAGTTCTTGCGGCCGTTGAAAGGGTAGGTGTCCGGGCCACGTTGGCACTGGGCGTTGAGGTTGATGCGCCCGACCTGGTTGGCGAACGTATCCACCAGCCGCCCCACAGCCACCGGATTGGTGCCGAAGATACTCAGTTGCTGACCGAAGTCTGACTCCAGGACGTAATCGATGACCGTGTCCAAATGACGGTAAGGCACGATTGGCACCACGGGTCCGAACTGTTCTTCCTGATAGACGCGCATCTGCGGATTTACCGGGTACAGCACTGCCGGGTAGAAGAACGAAGCGCGCGATTCGCCGCCGTTGGGGTTCACCACCTTGGCGCCCTTGCTCACTGCATCCGCGACTAACGAATGCAAGTAATCGACCTTGCTCGCCTCTGGCAATGGCGTCAGGGCCACACCGCTATCCCACGGCATGCCAGGTTTGAGGGTCGCCAGTTTGGTGTTGAATTTCTCGATGAACGAATCGACCACATCTTCATGGACGAACAGGATTTTCAGCGCCGTGCAACGCTGGCCGTTGAACGAGAGGGCGCCGGTAAGCGCTTCGCTGACGGCGTTGTCCAGGTCCACTTCAGGCAACACGATGCCGGGGTTCTTGGCATCGAGGCCCAGAGCTGCACGCAAACGGTGAGGTTTTGGGTGGAGCTTCTTCAGGTCGCTGGCAGCTTTATTGGTGCCGATGAAGGCAAAGATATCGATCTTGCCGCTGGCCATCAAGGCGCTGACGGTTTCCCGGCCGCTGCCGTAAATCACGTTGATTACACCGCTTGGAAAGCTGTCGCGGAAGGCCTCAAGGAGCGGGCGAATCAGCAGCACGCCAAGCTTGGCCGGTTTGAACACCACGGTGTTGCCCATGATCAGTGCTGGAATGAGCGTGGTGAACGTTTCGTTCAGAGGGTAGTTGTAAGGGCCCATGCACAACGCCACGCCCAAAGGAACGCGGCGGATCTGGCCGAGGGTGTCCTGCTCCAATTCGAAACGACTGGAGCGGCGGTCGAGTTCCTTGAGCGCGTTGATCGTGTCGACGATGTAATCGCAGGTACGATCAAACTCCTTTTCCGAGTCCTTAAGGTTTTTGCCGATCTCCCACATCAGCAGTTTCACCACCGCTTCGCGTTGTTGACGCATCCGTCCGAGGAAGGCCTCGACGTGTTGGATGCGTTGGGCCACACGCATGGTCGGCCACAGGCCCTGGCCACGATCGTAGGCGTTGACGGCGGCGTCCAGCGCGGTCAGTGCGGTGTCGGCGTCGAGCAACGGTGTGCTGCCGAGGATGACTTGTTCATCGCCATTTTCGCCAGTCAGGTACACCGGGCTGCGAACTTCGGCGAGGGGGCCGGACCAGGTGCGTAATTCACCATCGACCAGGTACTCGCGTTGCTCGGTCCTGCCGTCGAGTCGGTATTTTTCTGGAATGTCGCTCGCGTCTGGAAACAGATTGCCAAGGATGTGTGCTGTGGTCATGTCGCTACCCCGTAGGTGATGTCAGCCATGCTCAGGCGGTTTTCAGGTCAGAATTCGCTTTAACGGTTATACGCCTTTACGACTCGATTTTTTAAGTGCTATGGAGCGCAGACGTGCAGAACAGAGAGGTGGGTGGCTCTTCTTATGCATCGAGCCTAAACCGCTTTGCACCGCTCTGGAAACCTGTGCGTGATAGGTTCTGCTTCGGCACGGATCTCGCCTTACAGGCTAATCCCGGTTTACAGTGACAGGCCATGTACGCTTCAAGGAAGAACTACCATGCCCAAAACCGCCCCCGTCATCACTGTCCAGCGTTTCGATGAGGCCCACATCGAAGGCATTACCGCACTCTATAACGACCCTGCGATCACTCGTCAGGTGCTGCAAATGCCATTTCAGTCCACCGATGTCTGGCGTAAGCGGCTGATGCCGGAGAACGAGCGAGTGGTGCAACTGGTGGCGCTGCATCGGGGGATCGTCATCGGCAACATTGGTCTGGAGCAATTCTCACGGATTCGCCGCAGCCATGCTGGCAACCTTGGCATGGGCGTGGCGGGGGAGTGGCAGGGCAAAGGTGTTGGGTCGAAATTGCTGGAGACGGTGCTGGAGATCGCCGACAACTGGATGAATCTGCAACGGGTCGAGCTCTCGGTGTACAGCGACAACGAAGCGGCGATCAGCTTGTATCGAAAATTCGGTTTCGAGCCTGAAGGCCTGTTTCGCGACTACGCCGTGCGTGACGGCTCACTGGTGGATGCCTTGAGCATGGCGCGCCTGCGCCGCCTGCTCAAGGTCGGTTGAGCCAATCGCCCAATGCAAACGCCACTACCACCTGCGCATGCAGTTTGGTGTGTTGAGCGCCGCTTACCGCGCCGGGGCAATTACCGTTCACGCTTTTAGTCATACGTCGGCAGAGCGCATCTGCCATGCTCAACGTCCGCAGCACCGCTTCAATCAAAGGAACATTGCAATGGACGACGTACAGCAACTGGGTGAGATGCTTCGCCACTACGCAGAAAGCGAAGCGCACAAGAAACAATTGTTTGAATCGCAATCGGCCTCGTGGGCGACGCGCATTGGTGAGCTGTTCGATCAGATCCAGTTGTGGCTGGAACCGGTCCAGGCGCCGAATCTGCTTGAAGTCAGTCGCGAAGCTTATGTGGCATTCGGTCCCAGTGTTGCGGTAGAGACCTCGACCTTCAAGACCGAGAAAATGACCCTTGTGATTGCCGGCAAACCCGTGGAGTTCATCCCGGACGTGCTGGGGGCAGGCGGTCAGATTTCCCTGGCGGTAATGGGCTTGACTGCCGCGCGTTACGGGAGCATTTCGCTGGTGTGCCTGCCGCCCTCCAGCCAATGGCAATGGCGCAAGACCAACGGCCTGAAAGACCCTGACACGTTCGCTTTCGATGCGAACTTCCTGGCCCAGCAGTTGCAGAGCCTGATTCCGCGCGAGCGCGGTTGAAATCTTAGGCTGCGCGCTATTGGTGACAGGTCAATAACCCCGTGGCAGTGAGCCTGCTCGCTACCACAGGGCGCCCGTCTCGATCAGAAGTATTAAACCTGCCAATTCCCCCATCCCTGCTTCACTTCTTCCGGCGCCACGGCCTTCACGGTCTTACCCGTCGCCAACTCCACCCGCTTGGCCACTTCCGGATCATCAGCAAACGGAATCAGGCTGGCGTCTTCCAGGCTGTCGCAGGTCTGGTGTTTCAAGCAATACTCGATCGCCAGCCAAAACCCCACGACCCCGAGAAAATTCAGCATCATTTCGATCATCTCAAGCTCCTTGTCTCAGGCAATCTGCGCTTCGCGTTCAGCCATCGACACCTCCGCGACCCGCACGGTGCGCCACGTGTTGTAAGCCATCAGCAGCATACCGCTGAGAAAGAACACCCCGCCGGCGAACCGAACCACAAACCCAGGGTGGCTGGCTTGTAAGGCTTCAACGAAGGAATAGGTCAGCGTGCCGTCGTCGTTGATCGCCCGCCACATCAGGCCCTGGGTGATGCCGTTGACCCACATCGACGCGATGTACAGCACCGTGCCGATGGTTGCCAGCCAGAAGTGCAGGTTGATCAGCGGTGTACTGAACATCTGCTCGCGACCGAAGACTTTCGGCACCATGTGATAGATCGCGCCGAAGGTGATCATGGCCACCCAGCCGAGTGCGCCGGCATGCACGTGGCCGATGGTCCAGTCGGTGTAGTGAGAGAGGGCGTTAACCGTTTTGATCGCCATCATCGGCCCCTCAAACGTCGACATGCCGTAGAAGGCCAGGGACAGCACCAGAAAACGCAGGATCGGGTCGGTGCGTAATTTATGCCAGGCGCCCGAGAGCGTCATCATGCCGTTGATCATCCCGCCCCAACTCGGCGCCAGCAGAATCAGTGACATTGCCATCCCGAGGGACTGCGCCCAGTCCGGCAGCGCCGTGTAGTGCAAATGGTGCGGACCGGCCCAGATGTACAGAGTGATCAGCGCCCAGAAATGCACGATGGACAAACGATAGGAATACACCGGCCGACCGACCTGTTTTGGCACGAAGTAATACATCATTCCGAGGAATCCGGTGGTCAGGAAGAACCCCACCGCGTTGTGGCCATACCACCACTGCACCATGGCGTCGGTCGCCCCCGAATACACCGGATAGGACTTGAACCAGTCCACCGGAATCGACAGGTGATTGACCACGTGGAGCATGGCGATCACGACGATGAAAGCGCCGAAGAACCAGTTGCCGACGTAGATGTGCCGTGTCTTGCGTCGTACCACGGTGGTGAAAAAAACGATGGCGTAGGCGACCCATACCACGGTCATCCAGACCGCGCCGCAGAACTCGATCTCGGCGTACTCCTTGGTGGTGGTGTAGCCCAGCGGCAAGGTGATCAACATGCTCACGATGACCGACTGCCAACCCCAAAAGGTGAACGCCGCGAGTCTGTCTGAGTACAGCCGCACTTGGCAGGTACGCTGCACGGCGTAGTAGCTGGCGGCGAATTGCGCGCTGCCGGCGAAGCCGAAAATCACCAAGCTGGTGTGCAACGGGCGCAAACGGCCGAAGGTCGTCCACGGCAGGTCCAGGTTCATTTCCGGCCACACCAATTGCGAGGCGATCCACACGCCCATCGCCATGCCAACGACACCCCAAAACACGGTTGCCACGATGAATTGGCGGACGACCTTGTAGTTATAGGACTGTCCGATTGTTGCTGTGCTCATGGTCAGTTCATCCATGCAAAGACTTGCCAGGCCACCCGGTCTGACATGTCATGCACTGTAAAAACCCTGACATAAACAAAACAGACTCAGGAAAAATTGATTTATGCGGATCAGATTAATGTCATGCCTGTTGCCGTCTGCTGCCCTCTGATACGGTTTTTTAGATTTCAGGTGGGCCTGTAACCTACTGCGCCGCAGGTTCACCATCGCTACCACGAAAACGGGACATAGCGCGTCAAAGCTACTGAAGTCCTTGTGGGGCGAGCAGGCTCGCTCCTGCCTCGGTAGTGCAGAGCCCGATCAATCTCGATGAGGTAGTCAGATGTATCAGTACGATGAGTATGACCGGGCGCTGGTGTTCGAACGGGTTGCGCAGTTCCGTGATCAGGTCGCACGCTATATGGCCGGTGAGTTGAGCGAAGAAGAGTTTCTGCCCCTGCGCTTACAAAATGGCCTGTACCTGCAAAAGCACGCTTACATGCTGCGCGTCGCAATTCCTTACGGCACCCTGAGCGCCCAACAGATGCGTACCCTGGCGAGCATTGCGCGAGATTTTGATCGCGGCTACGGCCACTTCACTACCCGGCAGAACATGCAGTTCAACTGGATCGAACTGGCCCAAGTGCCGGACATCCTCGAACGTCTGGCGCAGGTGCAGATGCACGCTATCCAGACCTCTGGCAACTGCGTGCGCAACATCACCACAGAAGCTTTTGCCGGGGTCGCTGCAGACGAAATGATTGACCCGCGTCCACTGGCGGAAATCCTCCGGCAATGGTCGACCATCAATCCTGAATTCCTGTTCTTGCCGCGTAAATTCAAGATCGCCATCTGCTCGGCGAAACAGGACCGTGCGGCGATCATGATGCATGACATTGGCCTCTATCTTTATCCCGCTGCCGATGGGCAAATGCTGCTGCGGGTGATCGTTGGCGGTGGATTGGGGCGAACGCCGATCCTCGGTTTACAGATCCGCGAGGGCTTACCCTGGCAGCACCTGTTGTCCTACGTCGAGGCGGTGTTACGGGTCTATAACCGACACGGTCGGCGCGACAACAAGTACAAGGCGCGTATCAAGATTCTGGTGAAAGCGCTGGGCATCGAAGCCTTCTCCAAAGAAGTGGAAGAGGAGTGGCAGCACCTCAAGGACGGCCCTGCGCAGTTGACCGACGTCGAGTACGCGCGCGTGGCCAGTGCTTTCGTCCTGCCGGCTTACCGCCCGTTGACCGAGACGGACCTGGATTTCGGCACGCACTTGGCCGAGCATCCGGCATTCGCTCGCTGGGTGGCGCGCAACGTGCAACCGCACAAGGTGCCGGGTTATGCCTGCGCGGTGCTCTCGACCAAGCCGGGCCGCGCTTCGCCGCCGGGCGATGTGACCGACCAGCAGATGGACGCGGTGGCTGCATGGTCCGAGCAGTTCGGCTTTGGCGAAATTCGTATCGCCCATGAGCAGAACATCGTGCTGCCAGACGTGCCCAAAGCCGATCTTTACGCGCTCTGGTGCCTGGCCTGTGAACAAGGCTTGGGCTGCGCCAACGTTGGGTTGCTGACAGACATCATTGCCTGCCCAGGTGGTGACTTCTGTGCCTTGGCTAACGCCAAATCAATCCCCATTGCCCAGGCGATTCAGGCCCGTTTCGAAGACCTGGACTACCTTCACGACCTGGGCGATATCAGCCTGAATATCTCCGGTTGCATCAATGCCTGCGGGCATCACCACATCGGCAACATTGGCATTCTCGGTGTCGATAAAAACGGCAGTGAGTGGTATCAGATCACCCTCGGCGGCGCGCAAGGCAAAAACAGTACGCTGGGCAAAGTCATGGGTCCCTCGTTTAGCGCCGCTGAAATACCTGCGGTGATCGAGCGGATCATCAGCACGTTTGCCCGCTACCGGGAGAGCGAAGAGCTGTTCGTTGATACCCTCGCGCGTATTGGTCTGGAACCGTTTAAGGAAAGGGTTTACCCGAAAATGCTGGGGGTCCCGGCATGAACAATCTGCTGCGACTGGAGGAGGGCGTGGCGCGGATTGTGGTGGATGATCCATGGACGCTGGTCAGGGACTTCGATGCGCCGTTACCTTCTGGGCCGTTGATGGTGCCATTGGCCGGCTGGTTGATACGGCGCATCGACTATAACCCCGTCCGCGACGCCGTGTGGCTCGGCCCGGATGACGAAGTCGAAAGCCTGAAGCCGTGGTTAAGGTTGCTGCCGCTGATTGCCCTGGATTTCCCGAGTTTTCGTGACGGGCGCGCGTACAGCCAAGCGTACTTGCTGCGCACTCGATTGGGGTGGCAGGGAGAACTGCGGGCGGTGGGCGATGTACTGCGTGATCAACTCAGCCACATGCGTCAATGTGGATTCGACAGCTTTGCCGTGCGCGAAGACAAATCCGTCGAGGACGCCCTTAAGGGGTTAGCCGGAATGAGCGTGACGTATGGGCGCTCGGCCATTGAGCCGAGGCCTCTGTTCCGGCGGCGCTGAAAATCGCTACGCAGCCTGGGGCACCCCCTCAGATTGGCGGGCGCAACGCTCGAGTAGTTGATCCCCTTCGCGCCGAGGGCAGTACTTGGGCCCCTTGCAGCATTTTGGTAGAGTCCGCGCACTCAGCGAGTTTCGGCTGTGTGGGATAAACCAAGAAGGGAGTCTGGCGTTGTGAGTTTCGGCAAAAAAATTTTAGGATTGACCGCGTTGTTGCTGATGGCGATCTTGTGGGGTGGTTACTTCTACGTGTTCCAGGAGAACCGTGGCGGGCAGTTGGGCGCAGCGGTCGATAACGAAGCCTGGTGCGGTGCGCCACCGGTCGCGGATGCCCTGTCGCTGGGCAAGGATCAACTGACCCTGCGTATCACCAACAACCTGCGTGGCGAATTTATGCTCGGCGGTTCGATCATCGTGTCCGAGCGCACCTTCAACCGCTATGACCTGGGCCGCAACGAACTGCGCCTGCGCCTGCGCCTGGAGCCGTTGCAATGGTCCTACGGTGCCACGCCGATTTTCCTTGAGCAGGTCCGGATCAAGCCCCTGAGCCGCAACCTTGCGTCAGACAACAAAAGTGCCTACGCCGAACTCGAATCGCGGCCCATCGGCGTGCAGGGGCGGACCGCCGAGTTTCCGTTCGACACTTACCGCTACGGCTACAAACCGGTGCTGTATTACCTCAAGGGCACTGAACGCATTGACCTGCGGTTTCGCCACATCACCACGCTAATGCAGATGTCGAACACCTTCATGCCGATGCAGAAGTACAACCGCGTCGAGTACATCAACGAGAAAAGCCCTCAGGTCCGCGATGAGGATTACAAACCCTACGCCACTAACGAATGCGCGTTCAGCGTTGAGCGAAAGGGCTCGTTCAAACTGATTGTTTTGCTATTGCTGCTGGTGGTATGCCTGCCGTTGATGCACGTGTTTTATCGGGATGAGCCAGGCATCGACTTTCTCGCCACGCTGGTGGGCATTGGCGCAATCAGGGTGATGCTGGTGGGGCCGTTGCAGGATTTTCAGCTGTACACCATCGACTTCCTCTTTAGTGCGGTGATTTTGCTGGTGGGCACGGTGTCGCTGATCAAAGCGATGCGCGCCAACAGTCGGCGGGAATTGGCGGCCAAGAGTGGGTCATCCTGGTGACGCTGTATCGGGTCAACACATAACCTGTGGCGACGGAGGCAAACCCGCTCGCCACGGAGGCCCGCCGATCAGCCCCGTTCACTTCAGCGCCGGATCGCCGCTGTTAATCTTCTTCCAGTCCTGCCATAACACCTGAGCCTTGGGTTCCTGCCCGTTTGCCAAGTAGTACTGAATCAGCGACAAGCGTGCATTGCGGTTGGCCGGCTGCACTTTCAGCAACCTTTCGAGCTCTTGGCACGCCTCATCGATCTGCCCGCGGTCATGCAACGCTACCGCTAATACGTAGCCGTACTGCGCGCTTTGAGGTTCGAGTGCGGCGGCTTTGTGCAGCAGCGGCATCGCTTGCGCGGTTTTACCAGCACGGACCAGCGACAAGCCCTGGGTGTGCAACAACAGTGCGGCGTCCGGATGCTCGTTGACGCGCTGCTCCAGCAGCGCTTGCGCCTGCGCCCCGCGGCCATTGGCTTCCAGCCATTGCACCAGCGTTACGAGCGCCGGGTAGAAGTCCGGGTCACGTTTCAGCGCTGAGCGCAGCAGGGGCTCGACTTGCGCCGTGCGTGCGCTGCCCTGATAGAGCATCGCCAGATTGAGGTTGGCTTCGGCCCGTTCCGCCAGGCTTTTTTGCACGTCCTCGTACTCGGCAATCGCCGCGTTCCAGTGGGTCTGAGCACTGCCCAAACCATTGCGTGCCACGTTCAGCAAGTCCCGGGCGGCGACAATCCGTACTGCCTTCACCGGATCGCCAAGCAGCGGTATCAGCAACGGCGCGCGCTCCGGTGACGGCAGGAACGCACTGATCGCCCGCACCGCGCTCTCACGCACCTGCGGCGCGGGGTTACTCAAGTCCTGAGTCGCCAGTTTCAGCGCTTGTTCGCTCGGGTACAGCGGCAACTCGGCCAGCAAGGTCGCCCGTTCAATTGCCGGCAGATTACTGCGCTGCAACTGCTCGTACAACGCTTGCGCCGCGCCAGGTTGACCGTTGCGAATCAGCCACAGGCTTTCGTCATAACGCGGTGCCTGAACAGCGGATGCCGAAGCGGTGTTCCAGAGCTGGAACTGCTCGGTGACCTGGTCTCCAGTCTTGCCTTGGTGGCACGTCAGGCACGCATCCGGTGTTCCGAGTCTTGACGCACGTTCAGGGTTGGGAATGCTGAAGCTGTGGTCATGCCGGAAGTCGTTGCCCATGTAGAACTTGCCCGGCATATGGCAATCCACGCACTGCGAGCCCGGCTGGCCCATGGTGTGCCGGGTGTGTTCGATGGAGTCGTAGTTTTTCGCTTGCAGGCCCTTGCCGTCGACGCCTTCCACAGCAGTCTTGCCAGCGGTGTTGTGGCATTGCAAGCACACACCGTTGCCCGGCGCCTTGAGTTCGGTGCTGTGGGGGTTGTGGCAGTTGCTGCAACGCACGCCCTTGTCGAACATTTTGCTTTGAGCAAAGGAACCGTGTTCAAACACTTCATCCTTGATCTTGCCATCCAGCGCATACAGCTCGCGGGTCAGGGTGCTTGGCAAGTAATCATCCATCAGCCGTTTGCCCACGGTGTAGCCATCGCCCAACGGCGCGCGGCGGGAGTGACAACGGGCGCAGGTTTCGATTTCGACCGTGGCGTTTTTGTCCTTGAGATCGACGGCAAAACCGGCGTGAATCAGGTCGGTTTTCTTCGCCGTCCATTCCAAGTGTTTTGACGCGGGGCCGTGGCACGCCTGGCAGCCGACACCGAGGCTGTTCCAGTGACTTTCAAAGGTGTTTTTTGCCGCGTCGAAATTGCGCTTATAGCCGGTGGCATGGCACTCGACACACATGAAGTTGGCGTTCTGGCTTGGCTTGCTCCAGTGCAGCGGATTCTTGAAGTTGACCCCCTGGCCCGTATAAAGATGAAACCAGCGATGCTTCTCGGTATCCCATGCCACGCCCAATGCTTGCAGGCGACCTTCGCCGACCTCGATCAGGTATTGCTGAAGCGGTGCGATGCCGAAGGTGTAGGCAACCTTGAAGTCGGCATTCTTACCGTCGATCCCCGGCGCGTTGACCCAAAAATCGTCACCCTTGCGCGAGAACACCGTGGTTTCTTTTTCGGCCTTGAAGGTGACGTGGTTGAAGTCACCGAGCATCGTGTCGGCGCTGGCCGGTTGCATCGCTAATTGATGATGTGAGCCTTGCCAATCCTTGACCTGCTCGGTGTGGCAGCCTTGGCATTGTTTTTCGTCGACCATCTGCGCCGAGGGCGGAGGCGAAAAAGCCGCCACTGGTGGTGGCTTTACCACTTGAGTAACCGGTGTGCTCAGAACGGTATAGGCCACGGGGCCGGGTTGACTGCTCAATAAAAACCAGACGATCCCTACCACAGCCAACAGCAACAGGCCGATGGTAGTGGGAAAAAGGTAGCGGGAAATCAGCCGCGCTGACGAATCAGGTTTGGGTTGCTTACTCTTGTTTTCAGGCTTCGGCATTGCGACTTCCATCGTCCATGTGCGTTGGCGCGAAAAGGCGCGATCACCTGCTGGCCGGTGATTGACCGGCCAATGCCATCTTCGGTCGCCAGGACGACTGGGCGCACCCCACAAAAAGTAACGACATCCATGGCCGAGGAACGAAGTGTCTAGTTATGAAAGACGCCTCGCTCATGCGTGTTTTCTGTGGGCTGCTGCCTGCTTTACTGACTGATCGGCGCCAGCAGCGGAATTTTCCACTCGCCGTTCACCACTTCAGGTTTGGGCAGGTAAATGCGCAGCACTGCATAAAACGGCCCGTGAGGAGCCGGCAACCAGTTGATTTTCTTGTCGCCCACAGGCTCTGAGTGCTGCACATACACAGTCAACCCACCGTCCGCATCGCGCTTGAGTTTGGGCAGCATCCGTGAATTGATCAGGTAGCGCCGCTTGTGATTGGCCACCAGAAATTTAGTTTTTCCGTCATACAGGGTTAGCGACCAAAAGGCATCGGCCGGCGGCAGTTCATCCTTGTTGAAGTGCAAGGTGTAACTGTGTCGGGCACCGTTAACCGGCTTGCCTTGGCTGTCGGCGAAGTAGTTGATGTAGGTGGCTTCTTCGGCGGAGTTGCCGAAGAGGCCGATGTTCGCGCCGGCGTAGCGGTACAGGTAATTGCCTTTGAGGTGATCACGTGTGCCGAACAAATCACCGCTGCTGACCTGATGTGTATCGACCTTATCTTTCTTGAACTGCGCGAACTCGGCCTTGGCATCAGCGATACCGCCTTCCAATGCCTTGCGTTGCTCGGCACTGAGGTCGCTGAATTTGAACGGTTGACCGGCCGCGATGCCAATTTTTGCAAGGCGTGCCAGTAGGTCTTTTTCCACGTCCTGAGACGGCGCGAAGCTCAGCATGAAGTTCAGGTAACGGAACAGCTCCGGGCTGTCGCTCATGTCCGGCGTTGGCTTGGGCCAATCGATTTTCGGCGCAGCCGGCGGTGCCGGTTGCTTAAGGTATTGGCTCAGGGTTTGAACCTTGTAGGCGTTCTGGATCTGCTTGACCTTGCGCAGGTCATCGTTGTCAAACAGTTGCGTGCGATACAGCGCATAGGCGATGTTGCTTTCACTGCGTATCAGGCGATCGATATTCACCGGTTGCTGGCCCTGCCAGTCGGGGCCGACAAGCATGAAATTACCGCCCTTATTGCCAGTGCTGCGGGTGCCCAGGTAAGCAAAGTTCTGAGTGTAGAGGTCAATCAGTTGCACCGAGTAATAGCGGTTTTCAGCGATTGGCGGCAGGCTCAGTACCACCGGTTCGGTCCGTAGATCCATCCAGACGAACGAGTAGGGTGTGTCCGCGTTTGGCGTGACAAACGCTGTGTCCGCGGCTGTGAACACCTTGGCCGTGTTGGCGATCTTGTTGAACGGCGCCTTGAAGTTCGGTCCTCCTTTGTCCACCGCTTGGGTGTAGAGGGTTTTGTACATCTCCACCACCGGAAAACCATACAAATAGGCTTCCTTGGCGATGCCGCGGGCTTCTTCCGGGGTTGCGGTGAAATCCGCCCAGGCGCTGCAACTCAGCAGTAGCGAGAGGCCTGCCAGCAGTAAGCGGGATGTTTTTTCAATCGGCATGTCCTGTCCTTTTCATGAGTACGTCGGCGTCAATGCACAGCCGTGATATCGTCGATTTTTTCAGCCTATTGAACATAGAAGCGATCCCTTTCGTTGATCGGTTCGTTCTGAATGATCGGGCGTAAACCCCGCGTGTCCTTATAACAGTTAACAGTTGACCAGCGTCAGGCCGCTAATGCGGGTATCCAGATCGCGGACGTGCGCGGCGATGCCCAACGGTAGGCGCTCAGTCATGAGCCATAAAATATTGAACAGGTTCAGCTCACCCATGCCGGTGGTGTAGGCCTTGTTTGGGTGGGCAGGGCGCCAGGCTCAGGAGTGGGTTGCTCTCGTTGACGGCGTCTGCGTTCGCACGCCCCCAGATGCCATTAATGTCACCGCCATCAGTGCTTGGGCCATGCATGTTTAGACGTGACTCCACGGTTGCGCGGTGGCTTAGTCCTTGTCTTCGACCGATCCCCGTAATCTCTTTCTGATCAGGCCTGTAGGACATGTCTGCGAAACTAGCAGCTAACCACCGGTTAGCCAGTCGCGGGCTTTAATTCTTATGTTTTGTGTGCCGTGTTTGGGGCAAGCGCTAATCTGCCACGCCGTTGGCCAATGGATTGCTTCATTTATGCCGGTTTTGGAACTCAGAACGCTCATCCCCAGTCGTACCCCGAAGCACGTGCTCGAATTTTGCCTCGATAGTGCCAATTTTTCCTGAGCGGGTGATGCCGCTGGGTGATATCGATCCCAGTACCCCGACAATTGAAGCAGGCAAGCGCCGTTGGAACGGTTAATGGGACAGGCGACGGATGTTCGTGGCGCGCAATCGAAACAGGCTGTGCTTACTCAAACGAGCCCGCATGCCCGAAGTTCCACAGGCATTGTGTCGGTTGTGCGCGATGCATCTTGTTTCAGTAACGGCGCATGACAATTTGTATCTGGGCATAGGTCGTCGAGCCATTTCGTGGTTAACTTCGGCCTCTTGATAATTATTAACAACACCCTCCAGAAGGACTCCGTTCATGGCTCAAGTCACTCTTAAAGGCTCTCCGGTTCAAGTCAACGGCCAACTGCCACAAGCTGGCTCCAAGGCGCCAGCCTTTTCCCTGGTGGCCGGCAATCTGTCGGACGTGACCCTGGCGAGCTTCGCCGGCAAGCGCAAAGTATTGAACATTTTCCCAAGCGTCGACACCCCGACCTGCGCCACGTCGGTTCGCAAGTTCAACGCCCAGGCCAATGACATCGCCAACACTGTCGTGCTGTGCATCTCCGCGGACCTGCCGTTTGCCCAAGCTCGCTTTTGCGGCGCCGAAGGTCTGGAAAACGTACAGAACCTGTCGACCCTGCGCGGTGCAGAATTCATCGAGAACTATGGCGTTGCCATTGCTGATGGCCCGCTCAAAGGCCTGACCGCGCGTGCCGTGGTGGTTCTGGACGAAAACGACAACGTACTGCACAGCGAGCTGGTTAAAGAAATCGCTGAAGAGCCTAATTATGAAGCGGCGCTCGCCGTTCTCAAGTAAGCGCTTTTACAAAGGTTAACGGCCTGGCCCTGTCCAGGCCGTTTTCATTTGTGATTCAGTGTTTTGGACAAATATCCTGTTACGTAAGCCGAAGGTAAATTGCCGGTAAAGGCGCTTTGCTAAACATCAGTCAGTGCTTATCGTTCAGCCTCCCGTAATAGAAGCCCACGCGCCCATGGTTGATCATTCAATGCAATCCTCCACACCCCGTCGTTCCCGTCGCTGGCTGTTCGGCCTGCTTGTCCTGTTGATTATCGCGGGCGCGTGCTGGAAATTCTGGCCTGCCGGCAATAACCATGAGGCCACAACGAACAAAGCTGCCGCTGGGCATACGGGTAAGGCGGGGGGGATGCGTCCAGGATTTGGCGGGGCGACCGGGCCGATCCCGGTGCGCGTGGCGCCGGCGGTCAAAGGGGACTTCCCGGTCTATTACAAGGCCTTGGGCACCGTCACGGCGCTGAACACCATCAATGTACGCAGCCGGGTGGCTGGCGAGTTGATGAAGGTGTCGTTCGAGGAAGGCCAGATGGTCAAAGCGGGTGATCTGCTCGCCGAGATTGATCCGCGTCCTTACCAGAACGCCTTGCTCCAGACCGAAGGCACGCTGTTACAGAACCAGGCGCAACTGAAAAACGCTCAGGTGGATGTCGAGCGCTATCGCGGCCTGTTCAAAGAGGACAGCATCGCCAAGCAGACCCTGGATACCGCTGAAGCGCTGGTCGGCCAGTACCAGGGGACGGTCAAGACCAACCTGGCCGCCGTCAACGACGCCAAGCTCAACCTCGAATTCACCAAAATCCGTGCGCCGATTGCCGGGCGTGTCGGCTTGCGTCAGCTTGACGTCGGCAACCTGGTCGCGGCCAACGACACCACAGCGCTGGTGATCATTACCCAGACCCAGCCGATCAGCGTCGTCTTCACCTTGCCGGAGAACAGCCTCGACACCGTATTGGCACGCTATCACTCGGGCGCTAAATTACCCGCCGAAGCCTGGGACCGTGGCGACACGAAATTGCAGGCGACCGGCGTGTTGCAGAGCCTGGACAACCAGATTGACGTCAGCACCGGCACGCTGAAGTTCAAGGCGCGCTACGACAACCGTGATCAGTCGCTATTCCCTAATCAGTTTGTGAACCTGCACTTGCTGGCCGACACCCTCAAGGGGGTGGTGCTTGCGCCATCGGCAGCTATCCAGTACGGCACCAACGGCACCTTCGTCTACGCGCTGGATGGCGACAAGAAGGTCACGGTTCGCCAATTGAAAGTTGGCCCGAGCGACGGCAACAACACCGTAATTACCGAAGGCCTGGCTGTGGGCGATCGCGTCGTCCTCGAAGGCACCGACCGCTTGAAGGAAGGCAGCGAGGTGGAAGTGGTCAACGACACGCCACAAGTTCCGAGCACTGCGGCCGAAAACCTGCCAGGCAAGCCGGCCGCCGGTACTCCTGATGCCGCCGTTACCGACAAGGCGAAAAAGGGCGGCGCATGAACATCTCGCGGCTGTTCATCCTTCGCCCGGTCGCAACGACCCTGAGCATGCTGGCCATTATTCTGGCCGGTCTCATCGCTTACCGGCTGCTGCCGGTGTCTGCTTTGCCTCAGGTTGATTACCCGACTATCCGCGTCATGACCCTATACCCTGGCGCCAGTCCGGATGTAATGACCAGCGCCGTGACGGCACCGTTGGAGCGTCAGTTCGGGCAGATGCCGGGCCTGACCCAGATGGCGTCCACCAGCTCTGGCGGCGCTTCGGTGTTGACCCTGCGGTTCAGCCTCGACATCAACATGGATGTCGCCGAGCAGCAGGTGCAGGCGGCGATCAACGCTGCGACCAATTTGTTACCCAAGGATTTGCCCGCACCGCCGGTGTACAACAAGGTCAACCCGGCCGACACACCGGTGCTGACGCTGGCCATCACCTCCAAGACCATGCTGCTGCCCAAACTCAATGATTTGGTCGACACACGCATGGCGCAAAAAATCGCCCAGATCAGCGGTGTCGGCATGGTCAGCATTGCTGGCGGCCAGCGTCAGGCGGTGCGAATCAAGGTCAACCCCGAGGCCCTGGCCGCCAATGGTTTGAACCTCTCGGACGTGCGGACCCTGGTGGGTGCGTCGAACGTCAACCAGCCCAAGGGCAACTTCGACGGACCGACTCGGGTCTCGATGCTTGACGCCAACGACCAACTGACCTCGCCCAAGGATTACGCCAACCTGATTCTGGCTTATACCAAGGGTGCGCCATTGCGGCTCAAGGACGTCGCCGAAATCGTCGACGGCGCCGAAAACGAACGACTCGCGGCCTGGGCCAACGAAAACCAGGCCGTGTTGCTGAACATCCAGCGTCAGCCCGGTGCCAACGTTATTGAAGTCGTGGACCGGATCAAGGCCCTGTTGCCGAGCATCACCGACAACCTGCCGGCCGGCCTTGATGTCACCGTCCTCACCGACCGTACCCAGACTATTCGCGCGTCGGTTACCGACGTGCAGCATGAACTGTTGATTGCCATCGCGCTGGTGGTGATGGTGACCTTCCTGTTCCTGCGTCGGGCCAGCGCCACGATCATTCCCTCCGTGGCGGTGCCCCTGTCGCTGATCGGCACCTTTGGCGTGATGTACCTCGCAGGCTTCTCGGTCAACAACCTGACCCTGATGGCCCTGACCATCGCCACCGGTTTTGTGGTGGACGATGCAATCGTCATGCTGGAGAACATTTCCCGGTTCATCGAAGAAGGCGACAGCCCACTGAATGCGGCGCTCAAGGGCGCCAAACAAATTGGCTTCACCCTGATTTCCCTGACGCTGTCGCTGATTGCGGTGCTGATCCCGCTGCTGTTCATGGCCGATGTGGTAGGGCGCCTGTTCCGCGAATTCGCCATCACGCTGGCGGTGGCCATCCTGATCTCCCTGGTGGTATCGCTGACCCTGACGCCGATGATGTGCGCGCGGTTGCTCAAGCGTGAACCCAAGGAAGAAGAGCAGGGCCGCTTTTACCGGGCCAGCGGCGCGACCATTGACTGGATGATCGCCGCCTACGGGCGCAAATTGCAGTGGGTACTCAAGCACCAGCCGCTGACGTTGCTGGTAGCCATCGGCACCCTGGCGTTGACGGTGGTGCTGTACATGGTAGTGCCCAAGGGGTTTTTCCCGGTGCAGGACACCGGGGTGATTCAGGGTATTTCCGAGGCGCCGCAGTCGATTTCCTTTGCCGCCATGAGCGAGCGTCAGCAGGAGCTGGCGAAGGTGATCCTGGCGGACCCGGCGGTGCAGAGCCTGTCTTCCTATATTGGTGTGGACGGTGACAACGCGACGCTCAACAGCGGTCGTATGCTGATCAACCTCAAGCCACACAGCGTGCGCAACCTGAGTGCCACCAAAGTGATTGCCCGCCTGCAACCGCAAGTGGACAAGTTGATCGGTATTCGCCTGTTCATGCAGCCGGTGCAGGACCTCACCATTGAAGACCGGGTCAGCCGCACGCAGTACCAGTTCAGTATGTCGTCGCCGGATTCCGAATTGCTCAGCCTGTGGAGCGGTCGTCTGGTCGACGCGCTGGCCAAACAGCCGGACCTGACCGACGTCGCCAGCGATTTGCAGGACAAGGGTTTGCAGGTGTATCTGGTGATCGACCGGGATGCGGCATCGCGGGTCGGGGTCTCGGTGTCGAACATTACCGATGCGCTATACGACGCCTTCGGTCAGCGGCAGATTTCCACTATTTACACGCAGGCCAGCCAGTACCGCGTGGTCTTGCAATCACAGTCCGGAGAGAAGATTGGCCCTGATGCGTTGAACCAGATTCACGTCAAGACCACTGCTGGAACTCAGGTGCGTCTGTCGAGCCTGGCCCACGTCGAGGAACGTCAGGCGCAATTGGCGATCACCCACATCGGCCAGTTTCCGGCAGTGATGATGTCCTTCAACCTCGCCCCCGGCGTGGCGCTGGGGCATGCAGTAGACATCATTAATCAAGTGCAGAAGGACATCGGCATGCCGATTGGCGTGCAGACTCAGTTCCAGGGGGCGGCCCAGGCTTTCCAGGCCTCGCTTTCGAGCACTTTGCTGCTGATTCTGGCAGCGGTGGTGACGATGTACATCGTCCTCGGCGTGCTTTACGAGAGCTATATCCACCCGATCACCATCCTCTCGACCTTGCCCTCGGCGGCGGTCGGCGCCTTACTGGCGCTGCTGTTGAGCGGCAATGACCTGGGGATGATCGCGATCATCGGCATCATCCTGCTGATCGGTATTGTGAAAAAGAACGCGATCATGATGATCGACTTCGCCCTCGACGCTGAACGCAATCAGGGCATGGACCCTGAAAAGGCGATTTATCAGGCAGCGCTGCTGCGTTTCCGGCCGATTCTGATGACCACCCTGGCGGCGCTGTTTGGCGCCGTGCCATTGATGCTGGCCACCGGCTCCGGCGCGGAATTGCGCCAGCCGTTGGGTCTGGTGATGGTCGGTGGGTTGCTGGTAAGCCAGGTGTTGACGCTGTTCACCACACCGGTGATCTACTTGTATTTCGACCGTCTCGGTCGGCGCTGGGGCCGTGCGCCTTCGCGCGTGGAGTCGGTAGAGCAGCCATGAACCTTTCCGGTCCCTTCATCAAACGCCCGGTGGCGACCATGCTCTTGAGCCTGGCGATCATGCTGCTGGGCGGCGTGAGCTTTGGCTTGTTGCCGGTCTCGCCGCTGCCGCAGATGGACTTCCCGGTGATCGTGGTGACGGCCAGTTTGCCAGGCGCAAGCCCCGAGGTAATGGCCTCGACCGTGGCCACGCCGCTGGAGCGCTCCTTCGGCGCTATCGCCGGGGTCAATACCATGAGCAGCCGCTCCAGCCAGGGCTCGACCCGGGTGATATTGCAGTTCGACATGGACCGTGACATCAACGGTGCGGCGCGGGAAGTGCAAGCGGCGATCAATGCCTCGCGCAACCTGCTGCCCAGCGGGATGCGCAGCATGCCGACCTACAAGAAGGTCAACCCGTCGCAAGCGCCGATCATGGTGCTGTCCCTGACCTCGGACGTGCTGGAAAAAGGTCAGCTCTACGATCTGGCGTCGACGATTCTGTCTCAGAGCCTGTCCCAGGTGCAGGGTGTGGGTGAGGTGCAGATTGGCGGCAGCTCACTGCCGGCGGTGCGTATCGAACTCGAACCGCAGGCGCTCAATCAGTACGGCGTGGCCCTCGACGATGTGCGTAACACCATCGCTAACGCCAACGTGCGCCGGCCCAAGGGTTCGGTCGAGGACGACCAGCGTTTGTGGCAGGTGCAGGCTAACGATCAATTGGAGAAGGCCAAGGATTACGAGTCGCTGATCATTCACTACAACAACGGTGCGGCGTTGCGTCTCAAGGACGTGGCCAAAGTCAGTGACAGCGTCGAGGACCGCTACAACAGCGGCTTCTTCAACGACGATGCGGCGGTGTTGCTGGTGATCAACCGCCAGGCCGGTGCCAACATCATCGAGACCGTCAACGAAATCAAGGCTCAGTTGCCGGCGTTGCAGGCGGTGTTGCCGGCCAGCGTCAAACTGAACCTGGCGATGGACCGTTCGCCGGTGATCAAGGCGACCCTGCACGAGGCGGAGATGACCCTGCTGATCGCTGTGGCTTTGGTGATTCTGGTGGTGTTCCTGTTTCTCGGTAACTTTCGCGCCTCGCTGATTCCGACATTGGCAGTCCCGGTGTCGCTGGTGGGCACCTTTGCGGTGATGTACCTCTATGGGTTTTCCCTGAATAACCTGTCGTTGATGGCGCTGATTCTCGCCACCGGGCTGGTGGTGGACGATGCCATTGTGGTGCTGGAGAACATTACCCGGCACATCGATGAAGGGGTGCCGCCGATGAAAGCGGCTTACCTCGGCGCCAAAGAAGTCGGTTTCACCTTGCTCTCGATGAACGTGTCCCTGGTGGCGGTGTTCCTGTCGATTCTATTCATGGGCGGCATCATAGAGAGCCTGTTTCGCGAGTTTTCCATCACGCTGGCTGCGTCAATTGTGGTGTCGCTGGTGGTGTCCCTGACGCTGACCCCGATGCTCTGCGCCCGATGGCTTAAACCGCACACGCCGGGCCAGGAAAATCGTTTGCAGCGCGGCAGTCGCCGGGCCAACGAATGGATGGTCGGCAAATACGCCACCAGCCTCGATTGGGTGTTGCGTCACCGTCGGTTGACGTTGCTCAGCCTGATCGTGACCGTTGGCGTCAACGTGGCGTTGTACGTGGTGGTGCCCAAAACCTTCATGCCCCAGCAGGACACGGGCCAATTGATCGGTTTCGTGCGTGGCGACGACGGGCTGTCGTTCAGCGTGATGCAACCGAAAATGGAAGTCTTCCGCCGTGCCGTGCTCAAGGACGACGCGGTGCAAAGTGTTGCCGGTTTCATTGGCGGTAATAACGGTACCAACAATGCATTCATGCTAGTGCGTTTGAAACCGATCAAGGAACGGGGTGTGTCCGCGCAAAAAGTCATCGAACGCCTGCGCAAGGAAATGCCCAAGGTTGCCGGTGCGCAATTGATGTTGATGGCCGATCAGGACCTGCAATTTGGCGGCGGTCGTGAACAGACGACCTCCCAGTATTCCTACATCCTGCAAAGCGCCGATCTGGGCTCGTTGCGCGAGTGGTATCCGAAAGTCGTGGCCGCCCTCAGAACCTTGCCGGAGCTAACGGCCATTGATGCCCGTGAAGGTCGCGGTGCTCAGCAAGTCACCCTGATCGTCGATCGTGACCAGGCCAAGCGCCTGGGGGTGGACATGGACATGGTTACTGCCGTGTTGAACAACGCCTACAGCCAGCGGCAAATTTCAACAATCTATGACAGCCTCAACCAGTATCAAGTGGTGATGGAGGTCAACCCGATCTACGCCCAGGACCCCATCACGCTCAAACAGGTTCAGGTGATTACGGCGGCCGGTGCGCGGATTCCGCTGTCCACCATCGCCCACTATGAAAACAGCCTGGAAGACGACCGGGTCAGTCACGAAGGCCAGTTTGCCTCCGAGAGCATTTCCTTCGACATGGCTGAAGGCGTCACGGTGGAGCAGGGCACGGCCGCTATCGAGCGGGCGATTGCCAAGCTCGGCATGCCCGAAGACGTGATTGTGAAAATGGCCGGCACCGCCGATGCCTTCGCCGCGACGCAGAAGAGCCAGCCGTGGATGATTCTGGGGGCGTTGGTGGCGGTTTATCTGGTTCTCGGTGTGCTCTATGAAAGCTACATTCACCCGCTGACGATTCTGTCGACGCTGCCATCGGCTGGGGTCGGCGCATTACTATCGATCTACGCCCTGGGTGGGGAGTTCAGCTTGATCTCGCTGCTGGGGCTGTTCCTGCTGATCGGTGTGGTGAAGAAAAACGCGATTCTAATGATAGACCTGGCGTTGCAACTGGAACGCCATCAGGGCCTGAGTCCGCTGGATTCAATTCGCAGCGCTTGCCTGCAACGGTTGCGGCCGATCCTGATGACCACCCTGGCGGCGATCCTGGGCGCGTTGCCGCTACTGCTCAGCCGTGCCGAAGGCGCGGAAATGCGTCAGCCGTTGGGCCTGACCATCATCGGCGGGCTGATTTTCAGCCAAGTGCTGACCCTTTACACCACTCCGGTGGTTTACCTCTATCTCGACAAACTGCGCCATCGTTTCAACCATTGGCGTGGGGTGCGTACCGATGCTGCTCTGGAAACTCCGCTATGACTGACCGTTCGCTTATCACTCTGGCTACACCGCTGGCCATGGCTCGGGGCTCGCGTTTGCTGAGTCTGTCGTTGTGCGTGGCAATGCTCAGCGCTTGCGCGGTCGGTCCCGATTACCAGCGCCCGCAAACGGCTGAACCGGCACAGTACAAGCAAGCCGAAGGCTGGCGGCAGGCCAACCCGAGTGATGCCTTGGCACGCGGCGCCTGGTGGGAGTTGTACGGTGATCAGCAGCTCAACGGTCTGGTCGAACAACTCAATAGCGCCAACCAAACGGTGGCCCAGGCCGATGCGCGCTATCGGCAGGCCCAGGCGTTGGTGAGCACCGCCCGCGCTGCGTTTTATCCCACCATTGATTTGAGCGCTGGAAAAACCCGCTCCAGTCAGGGCGCCGGCAGCAGTAGTTCAAGCCTGAGCAGTTCTTCCAGCGGTATTCGTGATACCTACAACGCTCAATTGGGGGTTAGTTGGGAAGCCGATATCTGGGGCAAATTACGCCGTGGCCTGGAGGCCAACGAAGCCAGTGCCCAGGGGAGCTTTGCCGACCTCGCCGCGATGCGCCTGAGTCAGCAGTCGGAACTGGTGCAGAATTATTTGCAGTTGCGGGTGATCGACCAGCAGAAGCGTTTGTTGGAATCAACGGTCGAGGCGTACCAGCGCTCCCTGCAGATGACCCAGAACCAATACCGCGCCGGTATTTCCGGGCGCTCCGCCGTGGCCCAAGCCCAGACGCAGCTCAAATCCACGCAGGCCAGTCTGGTGGATTTGATCTGGCAGCGTGCCCAGTTCGAAAACGCCATTGCGGTGCTGATCGGCTTACCGCCGGCGCAGTTCAACCTGGCTGAAACCCAGGGCATTCCGGCGCTGCCGCAGATTCCCTTGAACCTGCCGTCGCAACTGTTGGAACGCCGACCGGACATTGCGTCGGCCGAACGTTCGGTGATTGCCGCCAACGCCAACATCGGGGTGGCGAAAGCCGCTTACTACCCGGACTTGAGCCTGAGCCTCAGCGGTGGTTACAGCAGCAGTACCTCCAGCAACCTGATCAGCTTGCCAAACCGCTTCTGGTCGGTGGGGCCGAAAGTGACGTTGCCACTGTTCGACGGCGGCGCGCGTTCGGCGGATGTCGATCGCAATGAAGCGCTGTACGACGAAACCGTGGCCAAATACCGCCAGACCGTACTGGATGGCTTTCGCGAGGTGGAAAACTACCTGGTGCAGCTCAAAGTCTATGAGGACGAAGCAGCGGTGCGCCAGGAAGCGCTGGACGCCGCTCGGGACTCCCTGCGCCTGACACAAAACCAGTACAAGGCGGGCTTGATTGCTTATCTGGACGTGGTGGTGGTTCAAGCGACGGCACTGAGCAATGAGCAAAGCGTCCTGACGTTGATGCAGAGCCGATTGATCGCCAGTGTGCAACTGATTGCCGCGCTCGGTGGTGGTTGGGACGGGCAGTTGCAGAAGGCGGAGAAGCCCTGATTCCGGCACTTTCAGCTTTGTATCGCCGCGCTTTTTGGGTGTCAAACAAGCGTTTCATCGGGTTGATGGCACTTTGATAACTTTGTCAGTGCGTTCTGGCGCGTAATCAGTACAATCGTGCGCTTTGCCCCACTGAGAATGGACGCGGTATGGTGTGGCGGTCACGAGAAATCCCATGCTTATTGGCACCTACTCTCCCGCGCTGGTTTTCATTTCGATCTGCGTGGCGATTCTTGCTTCTTATACCGCGCTTGACCTCACCGGGCGGATAGCGACCGCCAAGGGGCTGGCGGTTCACTTCTGGACCGCCGGTGGCGCCGTCGCCATGGGGGTTGGCGTCTGGTCGATGCATTTCATCGGCATGCTCGCGTTCAAGTTGCCCATCGAACTGGGTTACGACCTCAGTATTACCCTTCTCTCGTTGCTGATCGCGGTCCTGTCCTGCGGCTTCGCCCTGTGGCTGGTGAGTCAGCCGCAACTGCTGGCCTGGCAATTGGCATTCGGCGCGTTGGTCATGGGGGCCGGGATCAGTGCGATGCATTACACCGGTATGGCGGCGATGCGTATGCAGCCTGGCATCGATTACGATCCTGCGCTGTTCAGTACCTCGCTGGTGATTGCGGTGGGCGCCTCCGCCGCGGCGTTATGGATCGCCTTTCGCCTGCGCCAGCACTCGCCTTACGTTGGCCTCTTGCGCGGCGGCGCCGCGGTGATCATGGGGGTCGCCATCGTGGGTATGCACTACACCGGCATGGCGGCAGCGCGTTTTGCCGACGGTGGTTTCTGTGGTGCGGCCCTCACCGGGTTGAGCGGCAAGGGACTGGACAACCTGGTACTGATCACTACTCTGGCGGTGTTGAGCATCGCCTTGCTGACGTCGGTTCTGGATGCGCGTCTGGAGGCGCGCACCGCCGACCTGGCCCATTCCCTGACCGAAGCCAACCGCGAACTGACTCAGTTGGCTTTGCACGATACCTTGACCGGTTTGCCTAACCGTATGCTGCTGGCTGACCGCATCGAGCAGGCCATCTCCAAGGTGCAGGAGCAGGGCGGTTGTTTTGCGTTGATGTTCATCGATCTGGACGGATTCAAACCGGTCAACGACGCCTTTGGTCACCATATGGGCGATCAGTTGCTGCGCGAGGTCGGCCTGCGCCTGCGTGAGGACTTGCGTAGCCAGGACACCTTGGCACGGATTGGCGGTGACGAATTTGTGCTGCTGGTGCGACTAACTGAACCCGGCGATGCACTGAGTCTGGCAGCTCGTCAGGTCGGGCTGATTGCGCGTTCGTTTCGGGTCGCCGAGCACGACTTGCAGATTTCCGCCAGCGTCGGCATCGCGGTTTACCCTGGCAACGGTCAGAGCGCTCAGGAACTTCTGATGAACGCCGACGCTGCCATGTACCACGCCAAAGGTGCCGGGAAAAACGGCTACAGCTTCTTTGACGCCTCCATGAACAGCAATGCCCGTAAACAACTGCAACTGCTGCAAGACCTGCGCAATGCCGTGGATTTGCAGCAGTTCAAGCTGCATTACCAGCCCAAGTTCGACGCGATGAATGGTCGACCGGTCGGTGCCGAGGCACTGCTGCGTTGGGAGCACCCAGCCCAAGGCATGCTGCTGCCGGACAAATTCATCGATTTAGCGGAAAAAACCGGGCTGATCATTCCCATCGGCGAATGGGTACTCAACGAAGCGTGCCGCCAGATGCGTGAATGGTATGTGCAGGGCTACACCGACTGGCGGATCGCGGTGAATCTTTCGGCGTTGCAGTTCTGTCATGTCGGGCTGGTGCAAAGCGTCGCCAAAGCGCTCGCCACGCATCATTTACCCGCCAATAGCCTGACCCTGGAAATCACCGAAACCACCGCCATGAGCGACGCCGACGCGAGCATGACGGTGCTTCAGGAACTGTCGGAAATGGGCATCGATTTGTCCATCGATGACTTCGGCACTGGCTATTCGAGTTTGATGTACCTCAAACGCCTGCCAGCGAATGAACTGAAAATCGACCGCGGTTTTGTCCGCGATCTGGAGCACGACAGCGATGACGCTGCCATCGTATCGGCCATCGTCGCCCTCGGTCAGGCGCTGGGGTTGCGCATTGTTGCCGAGGGCGTCGAGACCGGTGTGCAACAGGAGTTCCTGACGAAGCTGGGGTGTAATTCGCTACAGGGTTACCTGCTGGGCCATCCGCTGCCTGCGGATCAGTTTATGGCGGACATCCACCGTGGTGAGCAGCGGGCGGTGGGGGCTCATTCATCCTGCGGGTGATAGCCCTTATGCAAAACTTGCCAATGCCGGTTACTCTGGGCCCCGACTGCTTACGCTAGAAACGGGGAAAGTCAGCATGGACAAAGTCATGATCATCACCGGCGGTAGCCGTGGCATCGGCGCGGCCACCGCGCTGTTGGCCGCAGAGCAAGGCTATCGGATCTGCATCAACTATCAGTCCGACGAACAGGCTGCGAACCGCGTACTGGAACAGGTTCGCGCCTTGGGCGCCGAGGCCATTACGGTCCGGGCCGACGTCAGTATTGAAGACGAAGTGATCGCCATGTTCCACCATGTCGACACTGAGCTGGGGCGGGTGACCGCGCTGGTCAACAACGCGGGCACCGTCGGGCACAAGTCTCGGGTGGATGAGATGTCCGAGTTTCGCATTCTCAACATCATGAAAACCAACGTTCTGGGGCCTATTCTCTGCGCCAAGCACGCGATCCTGCGCATGTCACCCAAACACGGTGGGCAGGGGGGCAGTATCGTCAATGTGTCGTCGGTGGCGTCGCGCTTGGGCGCGCCCAACGAGTATGTGGATTACGCGGCGTCGAAAGGCGCGTTGGACAGTTTCACCATTGGCCTGTCCAAGGAAGTGGCGGGCGAGGGGATTCGCGTCAACGCGGTACGTCCCGGTTACATCTATACCGATTTCCATGCGCTGAGCGGCGATCCGGACCGGGTCAGCAAGCTGGAGTCGGCGATTCCGATGGCCCGCGGTGGCCGGCCGGAAGAAGTGGCGGAGGCGATTATCTGGCTGTTGTCGGACAAGGCCTCTTATGCAACCGGGACCTTCGTTGATCTTGGCGGTGGGCGCTAAACGCTGACCGTTCCCACTTGCGCGCGAACGGTCACTGTCAGAACGAGCGAACAATCCGTCCCAGCGTCTCCATCGCTCTCTGCGACGCCTCATCCCACGGGCTGCCGTAGTTCAAGCGAATGCAATTCCTGAAGCGCCGGGTCGGCGAGAAAATCGGCCCCGGCGCGATGCTGATGCCCTGCGCGAGTGCCATCTGGAACAATTTCAGTGAGTCCATCTGCGGTGGCAGTTCCAGCCACAGGAAATAGCCGCCCGCCGGTTGGCTGACTCGGGTTTGTGCCGGAAAATAGCGCGCAATGGCGGCGAGCATCGCGCTTTGCTGTTCTTCCAGGGCATAACGCAGTTTGCGCAGGTGTCGATCGTAGCCGCCATGTTGCAGGTAATCGGCGATGGCCGCCTGGGCTGGCATCGAGGCGCAGAGCGAGGTCATCAGCTTCAGCCGTTCGATTTTTTGCGCGTAACGCCCGGCAGCCACCCAGCCGATCCGATAGCCAGGGGCCAGGCTCTTGGCGAACGAACCGCAATGCATCACCAGCCCTTCGGTATCAAAAGCCTTGGCCGGTTTTGGGGCTTGTTGACCGTAATAGAGTTCGGCGTAGACATCGTCCTCGATCAGCGGCACCTGATGGCGGCGCAATAACTCAACCAGCTCCTGTTTCTTTGCCTCGGGCATGGTCGCCCCCATCGGATTCTGGAAACTGGTCATGCACCAACACGCTTTGATCGGGTGGCGCTCCAGGGTTTGCGCCAGTACGCCGAGGTCGATGCCATCGCGCGGGTGTACGGGGATTTCCACGGCTTTGAGTTTCAGCCGTTCCAGCACTTGCAGGCTGGCGTAAAACGCCGGGGCCTCGATGGCCACTAGATCGCCGGGTTCGGTAACGGCTTGCAGGCATAGGTTCAGTGCCTCCAGTGCGCCGTTGGTAATCAGCAGTTCTTCCATGGGCAGCATCAGACCGCCGACCATGTAGCGCAGGGCGATTTGTCGACGTAGCTGTGGGTTGCCTGGCGACATGTCGGTCACCACCATGCGTGGGTCCATGTCCCGCGCGGCACTGGCCAGAGAACGTGACAAGCGTTGCAGCGGAAACAGCGTAGGGCTCGGGAAGGCCGAGCCGAACGGCACGGTGGTCGGGTCTTTGATCGAATCCAGGACCGAAAACACCAGTTCACTGACATCGACTTCGGTGGATTCGTTGACCTGACTGCTGATCACCGGCTCTGAAAACGGGCTCGGTGCGTGGGTGTTGACGAAGTAGCCTGAGCGCGGCCGAGCACGGATCAGCCCGCGACGTTCCAGCAGGTAATACGCCTGGAACACGGTGGACGGGCTGACCCCATAGGTCTGGCTGGCGTAGCGCACGGACGGTACGCGCTGGCCGGGTCCAAGGACGCCGGAGCGGATTAGTTCTGCGATGTCTTCGGCGAATTTTTCGTAGCGTTTCATCGAGTGCCTGGGTTGGTTTTATTCTGAAAATCGGCGCTGACTTCTGCGTGAGCCGGCCGCACCGCAGTCTAAGGGATCAACGATTCATCGGTGCAACAAACCGGCTTTTGGCCACGCTGTAGATGTCGGGCTGATCGCGGTCGACAATCTTGAAGCGGATGGTTTGTGAGCTGCTGCTCGGGCGTTCGGCGGTCATCGCCACGGATACCGGCACATCGACAATCTCGCCGGGCGCCAGGCTCAGCTCGGTCTTGCCTTGCAGTTGGAATCCATCGCCCGCTACCAGGCTCAAGTGGTACGCCTGGCGCTGCTGGGTTTTGTTGATGACTTTAAGGCTGTAGATATTTTCGATAAGGCCTTCACTGTTCTCACGGAACAGGCCACGGTCCTTGCTCACATCCAGCGATACCATTGGCCGTTCCACCAGCGCCAGGACCAGCGCGCCGATCATCAGCAACAACACGGCGGTGTAACCGATCAAGCGTGGCCGCAGCAGATGAGTCTTGCCACCCTGCAGCTCATGCTCGCTGGTGTAGCTGATGAGTCCACGGGCGTAGCCCATTTTGTCCATGATCGAATCGCAGGCGTCGATACACGCCGCGCAGCCGATGCACTCCATCTGCAAGCCGTCGCGGATGTCGATACCGGTCGGACAGACTTGCACACATAACTGGCAATCAATGCAATCGCCCAGCCCGATGTTGGCGGGTTTGACCTCGCGTTTGCGTGGACCACGGATGTCACCCCGCGCCGCGTCGTAGGAAATGGTCAGGGTGTCTTTGTCGAACATCACACTCTGGAATCGCGCATAGGGGCACATGTGCATGCACACCGCTTCACGCAGCCAGCCGGCGTTGATGTAAGTCGCCCCGCTGAAGAAGATGACCCAGAACAAACTGACACCCGCCATTTGCAGGGTCAGTAGCTCTTCGGCCAGCGGTCGGATGGGTGTGAAGTAACCGACAAAGGTCAGTCCGGTGAGCACGCTGATGGCCAGCCACAGCGTGTGCTTGGCCGAGCGCCGTAGCAGTTTGTTCAGGCCCCAGGGGGCGGCGTGCAGTTTGATCCGCTGGTTGCGTTCGCCCTCGGTGATTTTCTCGCACCACATGAAGATCCAGGTCCAGGAGCTTTGCGGGCAGGTGTAGCCGCACCAGACCCGGCCGGCAAACACCGTAATCGCAAACAAGCCGAACGCGGCGATGATCAGCAAGGCCGAGAGCAGGATGAAATCCTGTGGCCAGAAGGTCGCGCCAAAAATATGGAATTTGCTTTCGGACAGGTCCCAGAGCACCGCTTGACGGTCGCCCCAGGTCAGCCACACGGTGGCGAAGAACATCAAAAACAGAAAACCTGCGCCGGTCATGCGCAAGGTCCGGAACAGACCGGTGAAGCTGCGGGTGTGGATCAGATTATCGCTGGACCTGGCCTTCATCTTTGGACGCGAAGGCTCATGGCTTTTGACTAACGGGGTGCTTTCTACGGTTCGGACGGGGATTCTATCGCTCATGGTCTTTCGCTCATCAGCCTCCATCAGGCCGGTGAACTATGAGCGGCAATCTGTTTGCATAACAGACTCAGCTATTGCAATAAAAAGCAGATCAGATGAGCGTCCAGGTGGAGCCTGCGACACGTTGATGCAGTGGGCATCGCGGGCTGCGAATCTCTATATCGGGTGCACGGAGGGGGTGTTTGGACTGGCCCCTATCAAACCGGACACCTGCACCCCGTTAAATTGATGCCGCTGCCAAACGCCTAAACTCCCGTGGTGAACGGTATTTCAGCGCGCTGTGCGGATGCTCCTCGTTGTAATGCTCAAAGGCAATCGTCAGGTTACGCAAGGCTGTTTCCCGGTCAGGTTTGGGCATGTGCGCGACGTAGTCGCGTTTCATCGTTTTGACGAAGCTCTCGGCCATGCCGTTGCTCTGCGGGCTACGCACCGGTGTGGTCACCGGTTGCAAACCGATCTGTCGGGCAAACTGGCGTGTCTGTTCAGCGATGTAGGCCGAGCCATTGTCGCTCAGCCATTGCACCGGGGTGGCAGGCGCCTCTTCACCGAAGCGTTTTTCCACCGCCTCCAGCATCAGATCACGGATATCGTCGCCGCTGTACCCGGTCGGGCTGGCCACCCAACCGATGGCTTCGCGGTCGCAGCAGTCCAGGGCAAAGGTCACGCTCAGCTTGGCGTTATCATCACAGCGAAACTCAAACCCGTCCGAGCACCACCGGGTATCGCTGGTGGCCACGGCAATTCGGCCTTCGTGACGGCGTGCCACACCCGGTTGTTTAATCCGTCGCTCCAGCAGCAACTGATGATCGCGCATGACGCGATAAACCCGCTTGACGTTGATCGGCGCCTGACTCTGCTTTTCACGCCGACGACGCAGCAACCCCCACACACGGCGGTACCCGTAGCTGGGCAGTTCACTCACTTCAGCCTGAATTTCTTCGACCAGTGCGGCATCGTCCAGCGCAGGGCGACGCCGCTCGACCTGAGCATTTGGGTTGAGTCGAACCGTCAATTGCGAGCGCGCTACACCGAGACTTTCACTGATCAGCTTCACTGGTCGTCCCCCGGCAACAAGGGTGAGTGCGCAATCCATTTTCGCGACCGAGCAATCTCCACAGCTTCCTGAAGGATCTCGACCTGCATGGTTTTCTTGCCAAGCATGCGCTGTAGCTCGCGGATCTGCTTGAGCGCATCGGCCAGCTCGGAAGCGGGCACCACGCTCTCCCCAGCACTGACAGCCGAGAGACTGCCGCTCTGATAGAGCTTGCGCCACTGAAACAACTGGTTGGCATTCACGCCATTCTGTCGAGCCACCACCGAGACGCTTTGCCCCGGTTGCAGGCTCTCGCGAACCATGGCCAGTTTTTGCTCCGGGCTCCAGCGGCGACGCCGCTCCTGACCCAAAAGCTCCCCACCCTTATCGTTTCTATTAGTCATATACACAGTCGTTTGCCTATCCCTTATGTTAAGGGGGAAACGGTGTCCTGTCTTTCAGGGGGCTCGTCCAGTGTTGATCCGGGTCAGTCAAATCATCGAATCACGGTCGGTGGCCTTTAATCACTTAAGACAATCAACGGCGACGGTTAGGGCGTCAGCCTCTGCTTCGCTCATATTCTCCACGCTCGCTTCTGCGTTGAAGCGGTAAAAAACCGAGAGGGCGTGAAGCCCCCTCGGCGGGTACTTAACTGTACTCGATGGCTCCAATGGAGGTTTTTGATAAGTTCGACTGGAAGCTGTTGTTACGGGCCCGCCAATTTGGACCCAGCCAGGTTGCGATGGTGATCTGGAGCGCAGCATTGTGGACGTGTTTAGTGGTTTTCCAATAAACAATCTGAGTGGCTCCGGTAACAGTGTCTTCGAATTTTTCTTGACTGTACGCCATGATTTTTTACCTCGTTCATTCCATTAAAAACATAGGTTTGGTGGTGCGTGTGTGGCTCGTTACTCATCTGTTTTGGTCATTGCAGTCCTCCTTGGTCAGCGCTTGAAAAAGTTCGGTCAGTGCGAGGTCGGGTTACTGATCACGCCGAGCAGCACCGGCAGGTTCGAATCCCGTGCGTCAAAATGAATATCAACGGCACCCGAGCTGCCGCTTGCCCCGGCCGGGAGTTGTACGGTTGCCGTCGCCTGGACGTTGAACGGCCCGATGCGCGTGACCGAGTTGGCCAAACCTTGGGCCTGCGCCAGGTTGCTGGCCCTCAGCGTCAGGTGCGGACGAAAGCCCACCACGGCATGGCTGGGCAGCAGGCCAATGGCGCCGTTGGCACTGAAAAAATCGGCCGCCGCGGGCGGTATCGGGTAACGGGCGCCGTCAAAAAAATTGGCGTTAAACCAAGCGGAAGCGCTGAGTGCGAAGCGTGAAAATTGCTCAACCGACAGGCTCATGGTGATGGAGGTGCTGCTGAGGTTACTGAGTGCTATCGAGCGGGTATTGGCGGCGCTCAGCTCAATAAATGCCGGCCAGTCGGCAGCGGTCAGCATTTGCGTGAGTACGGTGTGGCTGGATGACGAGGGCAGGTTGATGGCGACGCTGTCAAGCAGGGTCATCGGAGCGCTACTGCGCAGCAACCCGTTGCCACGCCAGACGGGCAGGGTCTGGGCCCACTGCTCAAGGGTGTATCCGGGGCATTGAAAAATCGTGGTGTCGGCAGTGCCAGCCGTCATGTTGAGTGATGTCGGTTGCTGAAGAGAGGCCAGCCAGCACTGATCCATTGCCGTAATAATCTGCGGTGCGCAGGCGTTGCAGGCGCTCTTGAGCGATTGATGCGCCGCTGCCAGGCTGGCGGCATTCGTGGTGGTGTTTGCCGTGCGTAAACCTGTCTGAGCCCCGGCGGTTTGAGACGCGCGCGTGGCTAGCAGCAGTTGCCGATAGTGTTCGAAATTGATCGGCGCTGCCGCCGTGTGAGCGTTTGCCTGTAAGAGTAGGGGGGAGGGTGCAGCGTCTTGAAGCAGATAGCTGAGGTAAACCCAGTAAGACGAAAACAGTCCGCTGTGGGGTGAATAGCTGCCGTTGGGTGAGGGGATGCCATTGCCCAGTTGATAGATGCTCCAGTTACACACGCCGGTATCCGGGCTGCCAAGGTCACTGAAGGTATCGATGGCCGCGACCGAAAAAATCTCGCTACCCGTCACGTGCGCCCAATGGGCAAGGGTCTGCGTATAAAGCTGCCACATTGATGAGTCGCTTGGCACGGTCAGTGCTCCCTGTTTTGGCGCGGATCCAGAGGCGGTCCACCCTTTGCCGAAAGGCGAAGGGCAACCGCTGGCGAAGGCCTAGACGCCGAGTTTTTGACTGATCACACCCAGCAATATCGGGAGCGTGCTGCTTAGCGGGCCGATGGTCACGGACGCGGTGGCATCGTCGTATTTGATGTTTTGCTTGGTGCCATTAGCTGAACCTTTGAGCGACCCAAGACGGAATGGACCGATACCGATTGAGGTGGTGGCGGTCGCGTCCCAGCTGCTTTTGACATTGCTGTAATCGCTGGCGCTCATCTTCAGCGTGACTGTTGGCTCAAAGCCCACCACCACTTGGGTGGCGATAGCCGACAAAGCGCCATCGTCACCAAAGAAAATCGGCGCGTTGGGTTTCAGTTTTTTGCTGTTTAACGCCACCAGCGCACTGTCCCACCACTGCCCGGGGCTGACCATAAAACTGCCAAAACCGGTGAAGTCGACTTGCAAGGAAAAGTCGCTGCTGGAGGTGTCGATGCTGGTTTTTTGGCCGCTGGCCGAGCCGCCCAGGGAAAAGCTGAAGAAGTCTCCGAACAGACTGGCATTGGCCGACGTGCTCCAGCCCGACTTGTCCAGATTGTAGGTGGCAGTGCTCGACGTAATGGTGATCGAGGCGCCAGCATTGGTCTTGCCGGCAACGCTAGCGGCTTGCCATTCGGCATATTTGGTGCCAAACGCCTGGAGGGTATAAGACGGTGCGAGTGATGACACCTGGGCGCTCACGGGGGGCGGAGTCGTCCCTCCAATCACGACCGGTTGACTGCCTGGCGGCGAGACGGAGCCGGAGGTGACGGCCATGTTGAACGCGTTCGCCCCCAGCAAGCTCTGCGCACCGTTAATGCCGACTTTTGTCCGCGCCGTTTGAAGGACGCTGTAGCCCGGTCCATACATCGCAATCATCGATTGTTCGTAGGCGCTGGCAGCGCCGATCAGCGTGTTATTCGCTGCGATATAGGACGGGTAGCTTTGTCCTACCCAATCCTGGAAGGCAGGGAGGTTGGGGAAGACATTTTTGGCGCTGGTGTAGGCGGTAAAGGCTTGCACTTGCACGCTATTGAAGCCTGTCTGCGCGGTATTGAGGTTGGTGGTCGCGATCGAAACCTGACTCGCCAGGTTCGGGTTGAGTACAGCACCTGGATCGATCCAGTCGAGAAAGGTCGCATAAGCAGACAGCAAGCCACTGCCCGCCGAGTAGGATGGGCTGTTAGCCGGCACCACATCACCCAAGCCATGGATGTAGTAGTTCTGGATACTCGGGTTGGGATTACCCAGATCAATGTTAAGGGTGGTTGAACCTGCACTGAATCGCTGAGTTTCACCAAGGCCACCCGGCAGTGCCACGGCCTGAACAGCGCCCATCCATTTTTGCCACAGATCCAACGTATCAATGTTAGCCATTTTTTATCGCTCCAAATCGGTTGGGGAAACCGAGCATCGCGGCCAGTACCGCGACCTCCTGAGACGATCAGTGCAGGACTGCCTGCAGCTCTCGTCTGAAACAAAGGCTAACGTGTGTTCGACGCTGTGAACCTGTACGCAATGCTGATTTATGGTCTCCAAAAGACTGATTCTTTCCTCGGTATTCATACCGACGCCCGTCAGCGTTAAAGCCATCCTTCGCGCAGTGCATAACGTGTCAGTTGTGCGATGCCCTTGAGGTTTAGCTTGCTCATGATGTGTTCGCGGTGCGTACTCACGGTTTTGCCACTGATGTGCATGCAGTCGGCAATCGCTCGGGTGGTGAGCCCCTCCACCAGCAGTTGCAGGATTTGCCGCTCCCGTGGGCTGAGGCTTGCCGCTGCGCAGGCGGGGGTTTTGGTGTGGGTCAAGCGCTGGCTCAAGACCATCGCCGTGGCGATTTCCGGCGACAGGTAGCCTCGTCCCTGAGCCACGGTGCGCACGGCTTTGACTAACTCGTCGGCGGCACAGTCCTTGAGCAGATAGCCTGAGGCGCCGGCGTCCAGCGCCGCGCTGATGCGGCGTTGTTCACCGTGGGCTGAAACGCATAAAAACCGCAGGGCTGGAACCAGTTTGTGCGCCCTCGTGATGGTGTCGATGCCGTTCAAGAGCGGCATCTCCAGATCGATAATCATCAGATCCGGAGGCTGTGGGGCAATCAACGCAAGCGCCTCAAGGCCATTGGCCGCCTGACCGACAATGCGTAGGTCGTGCTCACTGAGCAGCAACGCGGCGAGGCCTTGGCGAAACAGGCTATGGTCGTCGACCAGCAAAATTTTCAGCGGTGCAGGGCTCATGAGCGGTTCCTCGCGGAATGACACCCGCGATGAGTGGGCACGAGCAGACGCACGAAGGTGCCACGGCCCAGCTCTGAGTCCAGTAGCACGCGTCCCTCCAGCGGCTTGAGTTGCAGCGCAATGCTGCGCAAACCAAAGCCGCCCCACTGACCCTTAAGTGCCGGCGCGAAACCATGGCCATTGTCTTCTACGCACACCGTGAGGCTGTGCTCGTGGCACGCAGAGCTGAGCGTCGCCTGCGTTGCGCCGCTGTGCTTGCGGACATTGGCCAGCAGCTCGCTGACTGCGCGCAATAAAGTCTGAGTGATGCTGTCCGCTAGCGGTATGGGTGGGCCTTGCAGGTTCAGAACAATGGTTGGGGCGTCGGGAAAACGTTGCTGCATGCCCAGAACCAGCCCTCGAAGCGCGTCGTCCAAGGATTGACGCGGCATCGGCTCGTTCCCCAAATTTTGCACCACCGTGCGCAGGCTCGCGCTGGCCTCATGGATCAGGCGCTGTAATTGCTCAATCAGTGGCTGCAGCGCAGGTGCTGCTGCGTGTCGTTGCAGTTCGGCCAAGCACAATTGGGCGAGGGCCAAGTGTTGCCCCGCGTGGTCGTGCAGGTCACAGGCGATACGCAAACGTTCGTTTTCGATGGCCCCGAGGCACGCGGGCGGACAGGCACACTTGTGTTGGCGTGACATTCCTTGTCTCCGTTAACGAGGCTGACGCCCGGGCGGCTGCTCGAGTGATTCAGTTATGGCATTTCGCCGTTACATGATTGGAGACAGTTTGCGAGTCCGGCAATACCACCGATGGCGTAGTAGCGATGCTTTAGCTGGCCGGCCTGATCAGTTGTTGGTCCAGGCAATAGCGCACGAGCTGCACGATGCTGCTGATGGCCAGTTTTCGATACAGATTTTCTCGGTGTTTACGCACCGTCAGGTCACTGACACCCAACGCTTGGGCAATTTCCTTGCTGGTGCGACCGCCCGCGATCAGCCGCGCGATTTGTTGTTCTCGGCGCGACAGCGGGGAAGAGGAACGGCCGGGTGGGGGCGCGGGTTCAGCCGTGATCTGATTCAGCGCTTGTTCGACGAAAGTCACGCTCTACGGCAAACGCGCAGAGCTGCGCCGAATGGGTCAGACCCTTTTTAGCCATGATGTTGCTGCGATGTTTACGAACGGTCAGAGGGCTGATGTGTAACTGCAGGGCAATCGCCCTACAGTCCAGGCCCAGGCTGATCAATCGCATCACCTCGCGCTCCCGTGGCGTCAGTGGTTTGAAGTTGACCGGACTCAAGCCGACATCATGTGCTGGCCGGCCAATCTGGATGACCGCCGCGCCGGATCATCGGTGTGAGGCAACTTGGCCTGCGCCAAGGCAGTCGTGATCTTGGATGCATTGATCATTATCGAGCTCCCCGTAGCCTTGCCTCGAAGTGACCGGCCCTGATAGACACACAGGATAGTTCAAAAAACTTCCAGTCTTCGAGTGGGGTGGCGGAGCAGTCGCTGTGTTTAGAAAAGCCCGAATCAAAGGTCGGGGGGGTACTAAAGGGAGGTGCAGAGGGCGCTGATTTTCAGGAAAGGCGACAGGCGGTAGCGTTCATGTTCGAGACGCTAACTGAATCACGCCTGTCGGCATCTATAACTACGCTTGTCTCAAGCCTTCAACGGCGGCGCTTCATTTGGCGGGTCGCCCACAGGCGGCTGGATACCTGGCGGTATCGGGTCTTGCTCAGGGACAGGCTGAGGGTCTGGAGGTGGAAGCGTCGGGTCGTCGATGTTGGGATCGGGGGTTTCAGCCGGTATTGGAATATTCATGAACATGGCCTCATTTCTGCTTCTTATCAAACAGGAGTTAAGCCATTGACCTTAAGACTGAGCCATTGATTCCCGATTTTTTAAGGAAACCGACACGGGCAAATTTCTGTGAACTTTTACCGGGGCCAGTCGCTCGGAACTTAAGCGAGTTCACTGCGGGCCGCGTGGTCGATCTGCAGGAACACCAGACACAAGAGCGTCCTTGGGGCGTTAAGGAGAGATGCTCGATGACGGCTGAAAAACCCACAGAACTCAGTTACAACCCCTCTATGCCGTTGTCGCAGGCCCTGTTGCTGCCGCGCATCGTCATCGAAAACACCACGCCTACCGTTGAGGGTGGGCAGTTTGCTGTCAAGGCCATCGTTGGCCGAGACGTCGAGGTGACTAGCACCGTGTTTGCCGACGGCCACGATCAGTTGGCGGTTTACATTCGTTGGCGTGGAGAGGGCCAAGACATCTGGCAACGCGAGCGCATGACCGATGTCGGTAACAACGGCTGGCAGGGGCGCTTTCGTGTCGAGCAGCAGGGACGTTGCCTGTTTTGTATCGAAGCCTGGATCGATCAGTTCGCCAGCTTTCGTTATGAATTGGAAAAAAAGCACAACGCGGCCGTGCCCGTCAGCCTTGAGCTGCAAGAAGGCCGCACGATGGTGCAACAGGCTGCCGAGCGCAGTGACGGGCCGCTGAGCGAAGCCCTGGCGGCGTTGCACCATGAGTTGTCGGGGCTGCTCGAAACCGAGCAGGTGGCGTTGTTTATGCACCAGCGTAGCGCCGACTTGATGGCCCAGGCCGATCACCGTGCCTATCTGAGTTTGAGCCCGGAATACCCGCTGGACGTTGAACGAGTGTTGGCCGAATTTGCCAGTTGGTATGAGCTGTTTCCACGCTCGGTCACTGATGACGCAGCGCGGCACGGTACGTTTAACGACGTGCACGCGCGGCTGCCGATGATCCAGGACATGGGCTTTGACGTGCTGTACTTCCCGCCCATCCATCCGATCGGTCGTCGCCACCGTAAAGGGCCGAACAACGCCCTGACGGCAGGCCCCGATGACCCCGGCAGCCCCTACGCGATCGGCAGTGAAGAGGGCGGGCACGAGGCGATTCACTCGCAACTCGGCACCCGCGATGACTTCCGTCGGCTGGTCGCGGCGGCGGCTGATCATGGTCTTGAAATCGCGCTCGACTTCGCGATCCAGTGTTCTCAGGACCATCCATGGCTTGAGCAGCATCCGGGCTGGTTCAATTGGCGGCCCGACGGCACGATCAAATATGCCGAGAACCCGCCGAAAAAATACCAGGACATCGTCAACGTCGATTTCTATGCCGCCGATGCGATCCCGAGCCTTTGGGTCGAGTTACGCGACATCGTGTTGGGTTGGGTCGAGGAGGGCGTGAAGATTTTCCGGGTCGACAATCCGCACACTAAACCCCTGCCGTTCTGGCAGTGGTTGATTGCTGATGTGCGAGCGCAGTACCCCGAGGTCATGTTTCTGGCGGAGGCTTTTACGACGCCGGCGATGATGGCGCGTCTGGGGAAAGTTGGCTATTCCCAGAGCTACACGTACTTCACGTGGCGTAACAGCAAGGCGGAACTGGCGAGCTATTTCAGTGAACTCAATGAATCGCCGTGGCGCGAGTGCTTCCGGCCGAACTTCTTCGTCAATACCCCGGACATCAACCCGCCGTTTCTGCATGAATCCGGGCGTGCGGGGTTTCTCATCCGCGCCGCGCTGGCGACCATGGGCTCGGGCCTGTGGGGCATGTACTCGGGTTTTGAGCTGTGTGAAGCCGCGGCGGTGCCGGGCAAGGAAGAGTATCTCGACTCGGAGAAGTACCAGATACGTCCACGGGACTTCAACGCGCCGGGCAACATCATTGCCGAGATCGCTCAGCTCAATCGAATTCGACGGCAGAACCCGGCGCTGCATACGCACCTGGGGCTCAAGCTCTACAACGCGTGGAACGACAACATTCTGTATTTCGGTAAGCGCAGCGCCGATGGCAGCAATTTCATTCTGGTCGCGGTCAGCCTCGACCCGCACAACGTGCAGGAAGCGAATTTCGAATTGCCGCTATGGGAAATGGGCTTGTCCGACGACGCCAGCACTCAAGGTGAAGACTTGATGAGTGGCCATCGCTGGACGTGGTACGGCAAGTACCAGTTCATGCGGATTGACCCGGCCCATCAGCCCTTCGGGATTTGGCGAATCACTATTTCTTGAATACACGGCACTGATCGTTCCCGCGCTCGGCGTGGGAATGCCGCCTTGGACGCTTTGCGTCCGCTGCGATGACGCAGGGCGTCACTGAAATGACCTCGGTCAGGGCGCTCTCTAGCTTTCAACAGGAGTTTCAAATGGCGAAGAAACCCACAGCAGCGACTTTCATCAAAGACCCGCTCTGGTACAAAGATGCGGTGATTTACCAAGTTCACGTTAAGTCCTTTTTCGACTCCAACGATGACGGTATCGGCGACTTTCCGGGCCTGATTGCCAAACTCGATTACATCGCCGATCTCGGCGTCAACACCATCTGGCTGTTGCCGTTCTATCCCTCTCCACGTCGCGATGACGGTTATGACATCGCCGAATACCGCGGCGTGCATGCCGACTACGGCACCCTGGCCGATGCCAAACGTTTCATTGCCGAGGCTCACAAGCGAGGGCTGCGGGTCATCACCGAGCTGGTCATCAACCACACCTCGGACCAACACGCGTGGTTCCAGCGCGCGCGCAACGCCAAGAAAGGTTCTGCGGCCCGCGACTTCTATGTCTGGTCCGATGACGATCAGAAATACGACGGCACCCGCATCATTTTCCTCGACACCGAAAAGTCCAACTGGACGTGGGACCCGGTGGCTGGCCAGTATTTCTGGCACCGTTTCTATTCCCACCAGCCGGACCTGAACTTCGACAACCCGCAGGTTATGGAAGCGGTGCTGTCGGTGATGCGTTACTGGCTCGACATGGGCATCGACGGCCTGCGCCTGGATGCGATTCCGTACTTGATCGAACGCGACGGCACCAACAACGAAAACCTGCCCGAGACCCACGACGTCCTCAAACAGATTCGCGCCGAAATCGATGCCAATTACCCGGACCGCATGCTGCTGGCCGAGGCCAACCAATGGCCGGAAGACACGCAGTTGTACTTCGGTGATACCGACGCCAACGGCCTGAACGGCGACGAGTGTCATATGGCGTTTCACTTCCCGTTGATGCCGCGCATGTACATGGCGCTGGCCCAGGAAGACCGCTTTCCGATTACCGACATCCTGCGTCAGACCCCTGAAATCCCGGCTAACTGCCAGTGGGCGATCTTCCTGCGCAACCACGATGAATTGACCCTGGAGATGGTGACCGACAAGGAGCGTGATTACCTATGGAATTACTACGCCGCTGACCGTCGGGCACGGATCAACTTGGGTATTCGCCGTCGCCTGGCGCCGTTGATGGAGCGCGACCGCCGCCGTGTCGAACTGCTCAACAGCCTGCTGCTGTCGATGCCTGGAACGCCGACGCTGTATTACGGTGATGAAATCGGCATGGGTGACAACATCTACCTGGGCGACCGTGACGGCGTGCGCACGCCGATGCAATGGTCTATCGACCGCAATGGTGGTTTTTCTCGCGCCGACCCGGCCAGCCTGGTGTTGCCGCCGATCATGGACCCGCAGTACGGCTATTTGTCGGTTAACGTCGAAACCCAGGCCGGCGATCCGCACTCGCTGCTGAACTGGACCCGGCGCATGCTCGCGGTGCGCAAGCAATCGAAAGCCTTCGGGCGCGGTACGTTGAAAATGCTTTCGCCGAGCAACCGGCGGATTCTGGCCTACACCCGCGAATTCACCGGCGCTGATGGCAAACACGAAACCATTCTGTGCGTGGCCAACGTGTCGCGCAGCGCGCAAGCCGCAGAACTTGATTTGTCGGCATACGCCGGAATGGTCCCGGTGGAAATGCTCGGCGGCAACGCGTTCCCGCCGATCGGCCAGCTGAATTTTTTGCTGACCCTGGCGCCCTACGGCTTTTATTGGTTTGTGCTGGCCGCGGAAAACCAGATGCCGAGCTGGCATGTGGAGCCCGCGCAAAGCCTGCCGGATTTCACCACCCTGGTGCTGAAAAAACGCATGGAAGAACTGCTCGAATCGCCGTCGCGCGACAGTCTGGAGCAGGGTATTTTGCCGAGTTGGCTGCAAAATCGCCGCTGGTTTGCGGGCAAGGATGCCGCTATCGACAGCGTTAAAATCGCCTACGGTGCGCGCTTTGGCGATCCACAACATCCCGTGCTGTTGAGCGAAATCGATGTTGCCAGCGGCGGTCAGACCAATCGCTATCAACTGCCGTTCGGCTTCATCTCCGAAGATCAAGTCGGCGCGGCGTTGCCGCAGCAACTGGCGTTGTCTCGTGTTCGACGCGTGCGGCAGGTGGGTTTGATCACCGATGCGTTCAGCCTTGAGACGTTTGTCAGGGCGGTGCTGCACGGCATGCAATCGAGTACCGTGCTGGCCTCCAGCGAAGGTGAGATCCGCTTCGAGCCTACGCAGGAGCTGAGCCGACTTGGCCTCAACGCGGAGTCCGAGGTGCGTTACCTGTCTGCCGAGCAGTCCAACAGTTCGGTGGTGATCGGCAGTAGCCTGGTGCTGAAGCTGATTCGCAAAGTCGCATCGGGCGTCCACCCGGAACTGGAAATGAGCGCGTACCTGACTCAGGCCGGTTTCGCCAATATCTCACCGCTGCTGGGGTCGGTGATTCGCCGTGATGCCCAAGGCGAAGACAACTTGCTGATGATCGCCCAAGGCTACTTGAGCAATCAGGGCGATGCTTGGGAGTGGACGCAGAATAACCTTGAGCGCGCGTTGCGCGACGAGCTGGCGGGCGCGATCTCCGAGCAGGGACAACATTACAACGCGCTCGGCGAGCTGAAAGATTTCGCAGGCATGCTCGGCCAGCGTCTGGGTGAGATGCATCAGGTTCTGGCCGCACCCACCGACAATCCAGACTTCGCGCCACAGGTCACCACGCAAAAAGAAGCCTTGGCCTCGGCCAAGGACGTGGCCGCGCAATTGGAGCATGCGTTGAAGCTGCTCAAGCAGCATCAAGATGAATTGAACCCGGCGGACAAGGCTTTGGTTAGCCACTTGCTGGACAACAGAAAAGCCCTCCTCGGCCATGTTCAAGACTTGGGCAAAAAAGCGGTCGGTGGTTTGCGCATCCGTGTCCATGGTGATTTGCACTTGGGTCAAGTCCTGGTGATCAAGGGCGATGCGTACTTGATCGATTTCGAAGGCGAGCCGGCGCGGCGCTTGAGCGAGCGCCGGGGCAAGCACAGCCCTTACAAAGATGTCAGCGGCGTGCTGCGCTCTTTCGATTACGCGGCAGCAATGGCGATCAACGTCAACAACGTCGATCACACCGGGGACACCCAGGCCGCTCGTCAACGGGTGGCGGATCGTTACCTAAGTGAGGCGCGTCAAGCATTTATCGACGCCTATCGGCTGGCGGCAGCTAGTCTTGCTCATGCATGGCAAGATCCTGAAGGCGAGGACGCCGCGATGGCGTTGTTCGGTCTGGAGAAGGCGGCCTATGAAGTGGCCTATGAGGCTGAAAATCGTCCCGCTTGGCTACCCGTGCCGTTGCACGGTTTGTTTGGATTATTAAGTGGGCTTAAACCCTTTTCCGATCTTGGTGGAGAGTAGTCATGAGTTTCTCGAACAAGGAACAGGGGCACGCTAAAGAGGCGCTGTTGCCCAGTGCGCGGGACATTGATGCCCTGGTCCGGGCCGAACATCACGACCCGTTTGCCATACTCGGCCCCCACGGCGATGGTCATGGCGGGCAATTCATTCGTGCCTATCTGCCGGATGCGCTGAGCGTGCAGGTGTTGGCCAACGATTGCGGGGAAGTGCTGGGCAGCCTTGAAGCCGCTCACGCCCCCGGGCTGTTTGTCGGACACTTCGATCATGCCCAGCCTTACGTGCTGCGCACCCGTTGGGCCGGCGGCGAGCAGGTCGCGGAAGACCCTTACAGCTTCGGCCCATTGCTCGGCGATATGGACTTGTACCTGTTTGCCGAAGGTAATCACCGGGACCTGAGCAGTTGCCTTGGCGCCCAGTTGATGACAGTCGACGGGGTAGCTGGTGTGCGTTTTGCCGTCTGGGCGCCGAACGCCAAACGGGTGTCGGTGGTCGGCAACTTTAACGTCTGGGACGGTCGGCGACACCCGATGCGTCTGCGTCATCCGACGGGGGTCTGGGAGTTGTTTATTCCGCGCTTGCAGGCCGGGGAGACGTACAAGTACGAAATCCTCGGCGCCAACGGGATTCTGCCGCTCAAGGCTGACCCGATGGCTCTGGCAACTACGCTGCCGCCGGACACCGCGTCAAAAGTGGCTTCGCCGCTGAGCATCGACTGGCAGGATCACGACTGGATGCAGGCCCGTGGCGAGCGTCAGGCGCCCAGCGCACCGCTGTCGATTTACGAACTGCATGCCGGTTCATGGCAGTGTGAGCTGGATGATCTGGGGGAAGTGGCCCGTCAGTACAACTGGCATGAATTGGCTGAGCGACTGATTCCTTATGTGAAGGAATTGGGCTTCACCCACATCGAACTGATGCCGATCATGGAACACCCGTTCGGTGGTTCCTGGGGTTATCAGCTACTTTCACAATTCGCCCCGAGCGCTCGTTATGGCGCGCCGGATGATTTTGCGGCGTTCGTCAATGCCTGCCACCAGGCTGACATCGGCGTAATTCTTGACTGGGTGCCGGCGCATTTTCCGACCGACACCCACGGCTTGGCGCAATTCGACGGCACCGCATTGTACGAATACGCCAACCCACTCGAAGGCTTTCACCAAGATTGGGACACGCTGATCTACAACCTGGGCCGCACCGAAGTGCATGGCTACATGCTGGCGTCGGCGCTGCACTGGCTCAAACATTTCCACATCGATGGCCTGCGGGTCGATGCTGTGGCATCGATGCTCTATCGCGACTACTCGCGCAAGGCCGGCGAGTGGGTGCCTAACCGGCACGGTGGTCGCGAGAACCTTGAAGCCATCGACTTTCTGCGCCACCTCAACGACGTGGTGGCGCTGGAGGCGCCCGGTGCATTGGTTATTGCCGAAGAGTCCACCGCGTGGCCGGGTGTCAGCCAGAGCACTCAACAGGGTGGGCTGGGTTTCAACTACAAGTGGAACATGGGTTGGATGCACGATTCGCTGCACTACATCCAGCAAGACCCGGTGTACCGCGCGCATCACCATAACGAGCTGAGTTTCGGCTTGGTGTACGCCTGGTCCGAACGCTTCATCCTGCCCATTTCCCATGATGAAGTGGTACACGGCAAGCATTCGCTGATCGACAAAATGCCCGGTGACCGCTGGCAGAAGTTCGCCAACCTGCGGGCCTACCTGAGTTTCATGTGGGCGCATCCGGGCAAAAAGCTGTTGTTCATGGGCTGTGAATTCGGCCAATGGCGTGAGTGGAACCATGACCAGCAACTGGACTGGTACTTGCTTCAATACTCCGAACACAAAGGTGTGCAAAAACTGGTTGGCGACCTCAATCGACTGTACCGCGAGGAGCCGGCACTGCACGACCAGGACGATGCTCCCCAAGGCTTCCAGTGGCTGATCGGCGATGATGCGATCAACAGCGTCTACGCGTTTCTGCGCTGGAGTAAAGAGGGGAGGCCCGTGCTGGTAGTGGCCAACTTCACGCCAGTGCCGCGTCAGGCCTATCGTATTGGCGTACCGCTTGCCGGCCGCTGGGGCGAGATGATCAACAGTGATGCCGATACTTATGCCGGCTCCAACTACGGCAATGGCGGCGGTGCGTTTACCGAGGAAGCGCCAAGCCACGGTCAGGCACTCTCGCTGGTGTTGAATTTGCCGCCGTTGGCCGTATTGATTCTGCGGCCGCAGGGTTGATCCGAGTTCACGGGCAGGCCCGCCCTCACACTGGTTTTGTGTTCGTCACCCGCCCAGTGTGAGAGCAACTGCCGGTCGAAAAAGGGCGGGATCGTGGTCGTGCTTTCCGTTAGTCCGCTGCCAACAGTTCAGACAAAGACGATTTCATAAGGTAAGCGCATTCGCTCAAGAATCACTCGCGGCAGCAGGGGCGAGAGGCCAATCGCCGGCTCGCCCTCAAGTTGACTGGCATAAGCATGGGTGGCGTGGCTTTTACGAGCGACGGTCCAGGTGTCAAGGCGCACCTTGCGTGCTCGGTGCCAAGGGATTTGCCCTTGGTCCCGAACCGGCCAATGCCAGGCCCAGACCGGCACTTCGTTAAACCCCACACCGACCATCAAGGCCGCCTTGGCGCTGGCTCTGCCCACCGCTTCATGGTCGTCATTGCCGTCGCTGCGCCAGGTGCTGAACACCACGTCGCCGGGCCGCAGGTAACGTGCAATGAACTGGGTCAATTGATGCTCGTGCTCAACCAGCGCGTTGTCGGCGAAACCGCCACGAATCCACTTCAGGCTGTGCATCGGTAAACCAAGCCGGCGTAACGCTTCGACACTCTCCTGGGGGCGAAACACGCTCAAGCGCTTCTCCGACCACTGCGTGGAGCCGGGGTGGCTGGCGCTGCCGTCGGTAATCGAGATCAATTGCAGCGGATGCCCCAGCGAGCTCAGTAACTGTAGCAAACCGCCGCAGGTCACCACTTCATCGCCGGGGTGGGGCGCGATCACCACAGCCCTGGCGCCGGGGGCTACCAGGGTTTGCGTACTGATGACGGGGATATTGTCCAGTTGCTGGGCGCTGTTCCATACCTGTATCGGCAGGCTGCCATCACTGATGGGAAATGATTTCATGGGTAGCACGTCCTTGTTATGACTCGCCTTCAGTCGTGCCCAGCGCTCGCGTATTGCAAGCCTGGCAGACCCGTGAGGGCTGGTTAATAGCGTTATGCCGCGCTCCTAACCCTGGATTGCGGCGAACAGAGTATTGCTCATGCCACGCGATTCGTCGCGTCGCGGTTGCATCTGATGGGTTTTTTTTTGAAGCTACTGTGTCAATCCGCGCAGATAGTCACCGAAGCCGCCTCGGGCCCGGCTGTCCAGTCGGGCACTGGTGTGTACTTGCGGGCGGTGACTCCACGCGATATTTGCGCCGCAGCGTTCAAGCTGGCGCACCAGTTGCACATCCTCATCGCACGCTAACGGTTCAAACCCGCCCGCACGTTGGTAGGCCTCGGCGCTGATGCCCAGATTGGCGCCGTGAATATGCCGGTGGCCCTCACGGGCCTGGTAGCTTTGGTGGTAGCGGATCTGCGCTGACTCGTCGAACGTCTCGTGCCACGCCTCGACGGTGACGGTGCCGCATACCGCGTCGGCGCCCAAGGCCAACTGCGCCACCAGCCAGTCACTGGCAACCCGGCTGTCGGCGTCGGAGCAGGAAATCCAGCGTGCGCCGCGATCCAGCAGAAACCGCGCACCGGCGGCTCGGGCCTGACCGACATTGCGCGCGTCGATCGTCAAGCTATGCACCGGGTAACGGTTGACGATCTGCGAGGAGCGATCGGTGCAACTGTCGAGTACGACCAGCACCTCGACGGTTTCGCCCTCCAGCTGTTCGTGTTGCGCGGCGCACAGAGCGGCTCGCAGGCAGTCGTCCAGCAAGGCCTCTTCGTTGTGCGCGGGGATCACAATTCCAATCATCTCAGGCCCTCCATAGCTGCCACGGAGCGGGGTTCTCGGCTCCAGAGTTCCAACACGAAATCCGCCTCCTGATGAAGCACCAAGCGCGGTATGTGCAGGTGTTCGTGGAGCAAGTCATGCACCTGGCGTGCGTTCAACGGACAGCCGTCGATGGGCGGGCGCCAGTGGCAGGCCAACAGTTGGCCGTCGGCGGTGAGCGAGTGTGCCGCCTGTTCAATCAGGCGCTTGAGATCGTCGGCGTCCAGGTAGTAGCCGATTTCACTGAGCACGATCAGGTCGAATGTTTCATCGGGCCAATCGGCCGGTAGGCGTCCCTGGCGTACTTCGGCGTGATCGAACATGCTCAATCGAGTGCGGGCCAGGTCCACCGCGGCGGTGGCGGTGTCGCAACACAGCAGACGATCGCTGCGGGTGGCCAGTTCAGCGCTCAATTCGCCGTTGGCGCAGCCAGGTTCGAAAATAGCGCGATAGCGGCGACGGGGCAGGGCGGCGAGCGTGACGGCGCGCTTACGCTGTTCGTACCAGCGTTGGCGGAAGGCCCACGGGTCGTCGTTGCCGCTGAACAATCCGTCGAAATAGCGATCCTCCACACTCATACAAACACCACTTCGAAGGGTTGCAGCAGACGATCCAGGACATAGGGCGCCAGTACCGGCGGCACGCCACTCTGCGGGTCGCCTTCCAGCTGACTGGCGAAGGCGTGAATTGCATGACGCTTGCGTGCGACCAACGGTGGCGCCAAGAGAATTTTGCGTGCGCGGTGCCACGGCACGAAGCTGTCTTCGGGGGCGGCCCAATGCCAAGTCCACACGGGTAACTCATGCAGGGTGGCGCCGACCTGTTGTGCGGCATCGGCGCTGGCACGGCCCACGGCCTCATGATCGCAATGGCCGTCTTCGCGCCAGGTGGTGAACACCACATCGTCAGGACGCAGATGGCGTGCGAGGAACGAACACAATTCAGCTTCCCTGGCCGCGACCTGGCTGTCGGCGAAACCGCCTCGCAGCCATCTCAGGCTGTGCAGCGGCAAGCCGAGCCGGCGCAAAGCCTCGGCGGATTCCTGAGGGCGGACGATGCTCAGGCGCTCGGCTGACCAGCGTCCGGAGCCGGGGTGGCTGGCGCTGCCATCGGTGACTGAGATCAGTTGCAGCGCTCGACCCGCAGCCGCCAGCAGTTGCAGAAAACCGCCGCAACCGAGCACTTCATCGTCTGGGTGCGGGGCGATGATCACCGCCCGAGCGCCCTCCGGGACCAGCTCCAGGATGTCGATCGCCGGCAATTGCGCCAGATGGCGTGAGGTTTGCCACAGGTGCAGCGACGTGCCTTGGCCGACAATGGGGTTGGTTTTCATAGCGTCCATGCCTCATTGATGACTTTTTTGCCGAGGGCGGCGAGATCCCGCTCGGCATGGCTTTGTCGCAAGAACACCGGGAGGTCTGCCATCAGTCGGGCGAACTGCCGATCCTTGCAATAGGGGCCAGCGCCGAGGGCGTGGCCAACATGTTGGATGACCCGTTCGGCGCTGTGCTCGACGACCGCCCTGGCACGCCGCGCCAGATGTTCGGCATCGGCCAGGGGCGCCGCGTCAATACTCACGGCACTGGCCCGCAGCACCTCGGCGGCGGCGCACAGCGCGCTGTCCACCGCACCCAAATGAGCCAAGGCATGCGGTTCCAGGCGTTGTGCGCAGTGCGCACGCAAGCGTTCGGCAAGGCTCTGCGCTGCGCCGTACCAGCAGGCGGCAATGCCGATCCCGCCCTGCCAGAAACCGGGACGTTGCAGGTAATCGCCGGGGTTGCCAATGGCCTGCGCAGCGGCGCCTTCAAACAGCACCTCGACGCTGCCCGTCGCGGCCATGCCTACGGCGTGCCAACCGTCAGTGGTGAGCGTAACGCCGGGTTGGTCGAGCGCTACCGCGACCAATTGCTGACGGTCCTGGTCGTCCCAGGCCGTCAGCAAGGCATGGCTGAGCACTGTCGCACCCGAGCACCAGGCCTTGCGTCCATTGAGCACGCCCCTCTGACCCTGCGGGCTGAACCGAACCTTGGCGTGTGGCGGTTCGGCGGCCCACATGCCCCACGTACCCGCAGGCGTTGACGAGCCACCCAGTTGCTGGATGATCGCCAGCGCGTCGGTGTGCCCTTCGTACAACTTGCACAAACCCAGGTCGTGACCGCCGACGTGGGCCAGGCGCTGAAACCGCTCCAGCGTCCGGCCACTGCCAGGCAGCGGGAGTTGATCGAGCCCGGCCTGGACCAAGGCACTGAGGCCATGACCTAGTGCTGCGGTGTTGTTGCAGTCGGCTATCTCACGTTGCAGAAATGCCTGAAGGTCCATGTCACTCGTCTTCCTCATGCTGCAATTCGAACAGCAGCAGCGAACGGCCGGTGACCGAATATTCATGACCAAACTCGAAGCGTTCCTGGCCGCGAATTGACGGTTGATTAGTGTCGATCATGCAGGTCCAGAACCCGCCGTCAGGCACTTGCGGCAGCGTGAAATTGACGATGTCGTGATGAGCGTTGACCACCAGCAGCAACGTCGCATCGCCGCCCTTGCGCCGAATACCGGTTTCCTGCGCGCGGCCGTCGAGCAACATACCCATGCAGCGACCATGACTGTCCTGCCATTGCTCAATGCTCATCTCGCTGCCGCCAGGGGCCAGCCACGTGACGTCCTTGACGCCGATGTCTTCGTTATAGTTGCCCACCAAAAAACGCCCGCGCCGCAGGATCGGGTAGGCCAGGCGCAACTTGATCAGGCGTTTGACGAATTTGAGCAAGGCCTTGCCGTCTTCACTCAAGTCCCAGTTGACCCAGCCAATGTCGCTGTCCTGGCAATAGGCATTGTTGTTGCCGTCCTGAGTGCGTGCGAATTCGTCGCCAGCGACCAGCATGGGCGTGCCTTGGGAGAGCAGCAGTGTGGCGAAGAAGTTGCGCATCTGGCGCTGGCGCAGTGCGTTGATCTGTGGGTCATCTGTCGGGCCTTCGACACCGTGGTTCCAGGACAGGTTGTTGTTGCTGCCGTCCTGGTTGTTCTCGTCGTTGGCTTCGTTGTGTTTGTCGTTGTACGACACTAGATCGTTTAGGGTGAAACCGTCGTGAGCGGTGATGAAGTTCACCGACGAATACGGCCGCCGACCCCGTTGGTTGAACATCTCGCCGGACGCGGTCATGCGGCTGGCGAAGTCCGCGAGTTGGCCGTCGTCGCCTTTCCAGAACGCGCGCACGGTGTCGCGAAACTTGTCGTTCCATTCGACCCAGCCCGGCGGAAATTTACCTACTTGGTAACCGCCAGGACCGCAGTCCCACGGCTCGGCAATCATTTTTACCTGGCGCAATACTGGGTCTTGGCGGCAGGCCACCAGGAAGCTGTGACGTTCGTCAAAACCGTCGTGGTAGCGTCCGAGGATGGTCGCCAGGTCGAAGCGAAAACCGTCTACGTGCATTTCTGTTGCCCAGTAACGCAGCGAGTCGGTGACCATTTGCAGCACGCACGGGTGACTCAGGTCCAAGGTGTTGCCGGTGCCGGAATCATTGATGTAGAAGCGTTTGTCGTCGGGCATCAAACGGTAGTAGGACGCGTTGTCGATGCCGCGCATGGAGAGGGTCGGGCCTTGCTCGTTGCCCTCGGCGGTGTGGTTGTAGACCACATCGAGGATCACTTCCAGATTGGCGTCGTGCAGGTGCGCAACCATCTCCTTGAACTCGGCGATTTTGCCGCTGGCCAGGTAACGTGGGTCCGGGGCGAAAAAGGCGATGCTGTTGTAGCCCCAATAGTTGGTCATGCCTTTGTGGAGCAAGTGTTGGTCATTGACAAAGGCGTGAATCGGCAGCAGCTCAATGCTCGACACGCCCAGTTTGCGGATGTGTTCCAGCACGTCATCGACCATCAACCCAGCGAAGGTGCCGCGCACATTCTCGGGGACCGAGGGATGACGCATGCTGATGCCGCGGACATGAGTTTCATAAATGATGGTTTTGTCCCACGGCACGCTGACGCGTTGATCGTTGCCCCAGGTGTGGGCTGGGTCGATCACTTTGCATTTCGGCACGAAGGGCGCACTGTCACGCTCGTCGAAACTGAGGTCGGCGTCGGGATGGCCGATGGTGTAGCCGAAGAGCGCTTCCGACCATTTCAATTCACCGACCAGTTGCTTGGCATACGGGTCGATCAGCAGCTTGTGGTGGTTGAAGCGATGGCCGTTGGCCGGGTCGTATGGCCCATAGACACGGTAGCCGTAGATCAGCCCTGGGTGAGCGTCGGGCAAGTAGCCATGGTAGATCTCGTCGGTGTATTCCGGCAGTTCAATGCGCTCGAGTTCCACCTCGCCGGTGTTGTCGAAGATACACAGTTCGACCTTGGTGGCGTTGGCGGAGAACAGCGCGAAGTTCACCCCCAGGCCATCCCAGGTCGCGCCGAGCGGGAAGGGCAAACCTTCACGGATTCGCGAGGCCTCGACTTGAGACTCCGGCGCGGCGACTTTCTTTGGATGGGTCATAAATGCTCCTGCACATAGGGGTAACAACTAAGGGAATAAATACGGGCTCTTTTTGAGGGCGAGCGCTCCCCCGGTGGCGAGCGAACTCGCCACGACGTCAATCGAAAATAATGGGTAAAGCGTTAGACAGCGGGTGGTTTGCGCGTTGTTCGAGGCTTTTTCTCGGCGGCTTTTTCACCCGGCGGAACTACTTTCGACGCGGCAGCAGGTTTAGCCTTGGTTTTCGGCTCGACCGCTTTCACATCCGCCTTGCCGGCAGGTGCCTTGCTCGCAGCGGTTTTGCTTGCCGCGGCTTTGGGCGATTTTTTAGGGGCCAAGGCTTCGGCTTCGGCCAGTTTGCGCGCCATCTCCCAATGGCGAGCTTCATGGCCTTCGGGCTGACCTTCGGACTCCCAGATCTGATAGGCGAATTCGCGGATGCGTTTATCGTCGGTGCTCATCGCAATGCTCCTGAACTGAACTCAAGTATCGGTACTTTGGATAAAGAGATTGACCGGAAAATTTCCCAGCGCGTCGCTGATGTTCAGCTCCCTGTTTTTTGTGACTGTGACGTTTGCAAAAAGTCCCTTTAGATTTTCGTCAGAGGCGGCGAACGGTAGCTTGACCCTCGTATCGCCCCACAGCAGCGCGTCAATCTGTGGGTGGGCACTGTTTTTCAGCAGTTCGGCGCTGCGTATCGGCACGATCACGATGGCCCGCGTACCGGCATGGGCACGCACAAACGCGAGCACACGATGCGCCTGGCTGCCAATGACCTCCAAGTGCTGGTACGTCCCTCGGCGAAACAACTCGGCCTGTTCGGTGCGGCGACGCAACGTGCGGGCGATCAGGGTTTGCTTGATGCGCCCATCACGCCAGTTCGCCAACAATTCGGGCAGGTGCAACGGGGCCTCTAACGCTTGTTGACGGCTGTGATAGTCCACCGGCCGACGATTGTCCGGGTCCACCAGGCTGAAATCCCAGAAGTCATTGCCCTGATACAGATCGGGGATGCCCGGCACGGTCATTCGCAGCAACGTTTGCGCCAAGCTGTTGAGCGCACCGGGCGCAGCGAGGCTCTGCACGGCCTGGTCCAAGGCTTTGCGCAACGGTGCGCCCTCGGGGCTCAACAACAGGCGTTGGATAAACGCTTCGGTCGCCTGCTCGTAGGCGTCGCTTGGTGCGCTCCAACTGCTTTGCAACTTGGCTTCACGTAAGGCTTTGCGTTGCCACTGCCAGAGGCGTTTGGCGTAGTCCTCGAGCGCGGGCAGGTCGTCGCTGCGCAGGTTCAGGGGCCAACTGCCGAGGAGCGCTTGATAGAGGATCAGCTCATCGCCAGCCGACGGTATTTGCGCATCAGTGCGCAGCGATTTAGCCAGGGCGCTCCACTGCGCAACCTGCTCGGCATACCACGCACCGCGTTCGCTCAGTACGGCCAATCGCGCGCGGGTGTCTTCGCCGCGTTTGTGGTCGTGGGTGGCGGTGGTGAGCAGGTTGTCTGGGAACGCTTGCAGGCGGTAGGTGCAGGCGGCATGGAAATCCGCCACCGGCGCACTGAATTGTTCAGTGCTGAAACCCACGTCATTTCGCGAAAGCACGACCGCCGAACGATAGAACGCGGTGTCTTCTACGGCCTTGGCCGCCGCCGGCGAGGTCAGTTGCTGAAAGCGCACGCAGGCATGCTTGAGCCTTTTGCGCGCGCGGCCCACCGGGCGTTTGCGCCACGGTTCGCCGCCAAGCCAGCCGGCCAGGCAGTCGAGTACCGGCCAGTCGGCCTCGCTGAGGGTTTGCCGTGCACCGTCCATAGCCTGTTGGAAAAACTTCTCGTCCTGGGCGGAGCGCCCAAGCGAGCTGATGTACGTGCGGTACACCGGAAAATGCACGATCAGTGCTTGTAGCGCCCGACGAATAGCGCCGAGGGTCAGGTCACGGGTCATCAAGTCGTCCCTTGCCACTTGCAGCAAAGCTTGGGCGACGCTTTCGAAGTCCCCGGCCAACGAGCCGTTGAGGATCTGCTGGCGTGCCAGGTGTGCCTCCTGGATAAACTCGGCGGGGCGTTCGCTGTGTTGGCTCCACAGTTCTCCCAGTGGTTGTGCGCCGGTGGGATCGTGCTGCAGCAACGATAATTGGTTCATGAACTCGTAACCAGTGGTGCCATCCACTGACCAGTCGCGGTGCAGGGTTTCACCTTCTCCGAGGATCTTTTCGACATAGATCGGCAGGTGCCGTCCCGGCGCCAGGCTGTCAACCCGACGCCGCAACTTGCGGCAGTAACCGCGAGGGTCAGCCAGACCATCGATGTGGTCGATGCGCAGCCCATCCACCAGACCTTCGGCGATCAACTGAAAAATTTTTGCATGGGTCGCTTCGAAGACTGCCGACCGTTCAACCCGCAGCCCCCCGAGTTCGTTGACATCAAAAAAGCGCCGCCAATTGATATCGTCCGCTGCGGTGCGCCAACTGGCCAGGCGATAACTTTGGCGTTCCAGCAGTGAGTGCAGACGGGCAAAGCCTTCAGGCGTGAGCGAGTCGTAAGCGTCAAGCGTTTGCTGGAGCGCGTGAACAATCGCCGGGCTCTCGCCCAGCGCAACCAACTCCTCCTGAAGCGGCGTCGCCAAGCGATGGGCATCGCTTTGATAGTTCAGGGTGCTGAAGCGCTCAGCGAGGGACCTAAGCTGTTCGTGCTGTTGACCCGTCAATGGCGCGTTGGTTTTGAGCAGTTCGCCATAGTCCTTGGGGCAAATCGGAAAGTGATGGTCGTAGTGTTCGACATAAAACGCGCCGTGCTGCGCATCAAAGCGCAGGGTCAACGTGCCTTCCTGCAGGGCAACGCCGTAGTCGCTGCCCAGAAACGGCAACAGCAATTGGCCTGCCATCAGCGGGTCGGGCGAATGCCACTGGATGTCAAAAAATTCGCTATACGGGCTCAGGCGCCCCCAGGCCAGCAAGTCCAGCCACCACGGATTGTCGCTGCCACCGACGGCCATGTGGTTGGAGACGATATCGAGGATCAGTCCCATGCGTTGCTTACGCAATGCATCGACCAGCCTGCGCAGCGCGGCTTCACCGCCCAGTTGCGGGTTGACTGTAGTCGGGTCCACCACGTCGTAGCCGTGCATGGAGCCGGCGCGTGCGCTGAGCAACGGCGAGGCGTAGACATGACTGATGCCCAGTTGGGCAAAGTACGGCACCAGCGGCACCGCATCATCCAGGGTGAAGTCCTTGTGAAACTGCAGCCGCAGGGTGGCTCTCAACGGTTGGGTAAGTGTCGGGTTCATTGGTCACGCTCGGCGGCCTGAAGTCGGGCGCAGGCAAGCAGTTCCAGGCGTCTTGCGGCGTCCGGACTGTCGAGTAAGGCGTCGCTGTTGCCGGGCAGGCGTCGCGACCAGTTAGGGTGGGTGTCAGTGGTGCCAGGCAGGTTGGCCTGTTGCTCAATACCCAAGGCGTCCTCCAGTGGCAACAACACCAAGGGCGCACGTGTGTGGCCAAGGAAACGCACGCTGGCGTCGAGTACCTGATCGGTTTCGTGGGACTCTTCACGAAAGTTCTGTGGGTCTTGGCGCAGTTCCCGGCGCAAGCCTTCACGCTCCCGCTCGCGGTGGTGCCGCCATTCGATTTCAGCGTTTGCGTCGATCAGGCCCAAGCGCGCGTTCCAGTCGATATCCCGCCCGTGCCACCAGCCGTTGAGCGTGGGCAGGTCATGGGTGCTGGTGGTGGCGAGCGCGTTGTCCGGCCAGTCGAGAATCGGCTTGAAGTGGGCGTTATCCTGTTCAAACAGCAGCACGCGCATGCCGAGGATCGAGCGCGCAATGAGTTTCTCGCGCAGGCCGTCTGGCACGGTGCCAAGGTCCTCCCCCAGAACGATGGCGTGATGACGGTGGGATTCGAGGCTCAGCAAGCGCAGCAAGTCATCCACTGGGTAATACAAATAAGCCCCGTCGCTCGGTGGCGCGCCATTGGGGATCACCCAAAGCCTTTGCAGGCCCATGACATGATCGATCCGCAGGCCTGCGGCGTGAGCGAAGTTGGCTCGCAGCATTTCGATGAAGGCGCGAAAGCCGTTGCGCACCAAGCCTTCCGGGGAAAATGCCGAAATGCCCCAGCCCTGGCCCGAGCGGTTGAGGATGTCCGGTGGTGCGCCCACGGTCAGGGACGCGAGCAATTCGTCCTGCCGGCTCCAGGCCTGGCTGCCGCCACCGTCGGCGCCCACGGCGAGGTCGGCGATCAGGCCAATCCGCATGCCCGCACCGCGAGCGGCGCTTTGCGCGCGTTCCAGGCCGCGGGCGATCAGCCACTGGCAAAACGCGAAGAAGCCAATGCGCCCCGCGTTCTCTTCGGCAAAATGCGCGAGTGCAACGCTTCGCGGATCGCGCCACTGTTCGGGCCATTCACGCCAGTCCAGGGCATCGCCGCTGGCGGCGCGCGCTTCTTGAATGGCTTCGAAGCGACAGTGGTTTTCCAGGGCTTCGCCGCCGGTATGGCGGAAACTGCTGAAGTCTTCATGCAGCGGATGCTGGCCCTGAACAAAGCCTTCGTAGAGCGCTTGCAACAGTCGATGCTTGGCTTCGGCGGCGGCGGGCCAATCGATCAGAGGCAAGGCTTCCAGGTGTTGCAGTTGTTCGCCAAGCCCGGCGGCCTCAATCGCATCGCGTAAGGCCCGCTCACCCAGAATCGCCCCGGGGGCGGCATACAGGCTATTGAGGAATAACCGACTGGAAGGTGAATAAGGGCTGTAGCGCTGGGTGTCGCTACTGAACATCGCATGCAGTGGGCTGATGGCCAAGGCCTCGGCGCCGCGTTCACCGGCCGAGCGGGCCAGGTTTTCAAGCGCCAGGGTGTCGCCGAAACCGCCATCTCCGGGGCGACGCAACGAATACAGCTGCACGCTCAGGCCCCATGTGCGCGGGATCGCGCTGTCGACTGCATCGCCGACGCTGTAGCAGCGCTCAGGCGCCACGGCCAGGGTGAAGGCCTGCCCATCAATGGTGACGTGCTGATAGCCGACCGGAATCAAACCGGGCAATACCGCTTCGGCATCAAGTTTGAGGTGCAGCCGCGAGCCGTCTTCGAGGTGAATTTCGCAAGGGGTTTCGGGTTCGAAATAGCGTGCAAGGTCGATGCCCGTGCCAACGTCAGCGGTGATCAGCGGCGGCAGGTGCCGGGTCTGTTGCACCTGCTGCAATTGCAGCAGGCTGGCGTCGATTTCCTGAGCCGTGCCGGCCGGGTGGCCCAGCCCGGTCAAGACGCTGCGCAGCACTGGCGCGGCGACTTTCTGTGGGCGACCGTTGGCATCGATCCAGTCGACGGCCAGGCCAGCACGGCTGGCCAGTATTTCCAGTTGCGCATCGCTCATGGGCGCTCTCCATCCGGGGGTAGCAAAGGGGCTGCGGCTGTGAGGCTAACGAGCGCGCAATACGGGGCGAGAATGCCTTGGTCCAGCAGGCGGGCTGAGCGTGGCGGGTGTTCGAACAGCAGCGTAGCGCCGGCCTGTGGGGTGTGGACCACAGCGGTCTCGTTGAGGTTCAGGTCAATGCGCAGTTGAGCACCATCGCCCATTCGCCAACGCGCGGTGACGGCACCGTTGGCCAATACTTCGGCGCCCAAGGCGCAGGCACCGGGCAGGCGAGGGCTTATTTCGCGCTGGCGCAGTTGCAGCAACTGGCGATACAGGTCGTACATGTCACGTTGTTCCGATGGCCCGTCCGAGTGGAGTGTGGGCCGCGAGGCTGCAAAGGTCTGCGGTGCATTCGGGTCGGGAATCTGTGCCCGTTTTTGCGGATCTTTAAAGGCACTGAAGGCGGCGAATTCATTGCGTCGACCCTCGCGCACGCACTCCGCCAACTCGCCGTGGTGACTGGTGAAAAACAGGAACGGTTGTTCGGCGGCGAACTCATCGCCCATGAACAGGAGCGGGATCATCGGCGACAATAACAGCAATGCAGTGGCCGCTTTTATCGCGTCGGGGTGGGCCAGTTGGTGCAGCCGCTCGCCAAAGGCGCGGTTACCGATCTGATCGTGATTTTGCAGAAACAGCACGAAAGCACTCGGCGGCAAATGGCCGCTGGGCTCGCCGCGCGGTGTGCCATGCCGGGTGATGTGCCCCTGGAAAACGAAGCCCTGACTCAGGCAGCGTGCCAGTTGCTCGGTGGGTTGGTGGGCATAGTCTTCGTAATAAGCGTCGGTTTCACCGGTCAGCAGCACATGCAGGGCGTTATGCCCGTCGTCGTTCCACTGTGCGTCAAACCCTTGCTCCAGCAGGCTGGCCTCATTGTGTTCGTTTTCCACGGTGAGCCAGACGTGGCGTGCCGCGTCGGTCTGTTGGCGCACACGTTGTGCCAGCTCCGGGAGAAAATCCGGGTCTTCAATGGCATGCACCGCGTCCAGGCGTAAACCGTCGAAGCGGTATTCCAGCAACCACATCAGCGCGTTTTCGATGAAGAAATCCCGCACTTCGCGTCGGCGAAAATCGATGGCGGCGCCCCACGGCGTATGCTTGTCCTCGCGAAAGAAGCCCTTGGCATAACGATGCAGGTAATTACCGTCCGGGCCAAAGTGGTTGTAGACCACATCAAGAATGACCGCCAAGCCATGGCCGTGGGCGGCATCAATCAGGTGTTTGAGTTGGTCGGGGGTGCCATAGGAGGCTTGCGGGGCGAACGGCAAAACGCCGTCGTAACCCCAGTTTCGCGTGCTGGGAAACTGCGCCAGGGGCATCAGTTCGATGGCGGTGATGCCCAATTCGACGAGCCGTGTCAGGTGTTGCTCGACCTCGCTGAAGCCGCCGAGCGCCCCGACGTGTAACTCATAGATCACCGCCTCGCTCCAGGGCCGGCCGCGCCAGGCGCTGTGCTGCCATTGATAAGCAACAGGGTCGACGACCACGCTATGGCTATCGATATCACCGGCCTGTGCCCTGGATGCGGGGTCTGGCACCTCAAGTTCGCCATCAATGTTGAAGCGATAGCGCGTCCCGGCGGGGCAGCGGGCATTGATCACAAACCAGCCATCGGCCTGAGGCAACAGCGGTAAGGATTGTCCATCGTCCAGTTCGAGACTGACGTAAAACGCATCTGGCGCCCACAAGGCAAAACGCGTGTGCTCGGCGTTCAGCATGATTGCGCCGTGGGGCCAGGTTTCAAGGGTCCGTAACGGCATCGTTGAAAGCCTCTATTACTGTTTATTACCCGACTTGCCCAGGGCTTTAGCCACCAGTCGTTCGTAGAGTTCGGCGTAGGGTTCGACTGCCTTGCACCAGTTGAAGGGGGCTGCCATCGCCCGGCAACGCATGGCGTTCAGCAGCTCGGGAAAGGCAAATACCTTGAACGCTCGGCTCAGTGCTTCGCGGTAGCTCTCAACGGTGGATTCGTCGAACAGGAAACCGGTTACGCCATTTTCAATGGTGTCAGCCAGGCCGCCCGTGTTGCGCGCCACCGGTAAAGAGCCGAAACGCTGGGCGTACATCTGGCTCAGACCACAGGGCTCGTAACGTGATGGCATCAGCAGGAAATCACTGCCCGCGAACATCCGGCGAGCGTCGGTTTCGTTGAAACCGATGCGCACGCCGACTTGTCCGGGGAAGCGCAGCGCCAGTTCGCGCATGGCTTGTTCTTCTTCCGGCTCGCCACGACCGATGATCGCAATCTGCCCACCGTTGTCGACGATGAACTCAGCCACCGCCTCGGTCAGGTCCAGACCTTTCTGGTACACCAGGCGCGAAACCACGGCGAACAGTGGGCCCTCAGAGTCGCTCAGGCCAAACAGCTCACGGACGTGAGCGGCGTTGACCGCTTTGCCGTCCCAGTCACCGATGCTGAAAGGGCAGAACAGGTGGGGATCGGTCGCCGCGTCCCAGCTTTCGTCAATCCCGTTGGGAATCCCGCTGAGCAGGCCTTGCTGGGTCTTGGCGGCGAGAAAACCGTCGAGGCCGCAGCCGAAGGCCGGGGTGGTGATTTCCTGGGCGTAGGTAGCGCTGACGGTGGTGATGTGACTCGAATAAGCCATACCCGCCTTGAGGAACGACATTTTGCCGTAGAACTCCATGCCTTCCTGTTGCAGGGCATGCATCGGTATACCGAGTTCCGGGCACGAACCGAGGCTGGTAACACCTTGGTAAGCCAGGTTGTGAATGGTGAAGAGTGTTGGGGTCCGCTGCCCACGCCAGTGCATATAAGCCGGGGCGAGACCCGCAGGCCAATCGTGGGCATGCACCAGGTCCGGGCACCAGTGGATCTGTGCGAGATTGGCGGCGATGTCCGCGGCTGCCAGACCCAAACGGGCGAAACGAATGTGGTTGTCCGGCCAGTCGCGACCGTTGTTGGCGCCGTAAGGCGAACCTTCTCGTTCGTAAAGCTCAGGACAGATCAAGACGTAAATGACCAGGCCGTCGGGCATGTCCATACGTCCGATCTTGCACGGTGGCAGCGCCGCATGGCCGCCCAGCTCACCAATGATGTGGATCGGGTTTTCGCTGTGTAGCACTTGCGGATAACCGGGGATCAATACCCGCACGTCATGCAGGTGCGCCATGGCACGCGGCAACGCAGCCGACACATCGCCCAGGCCGCCGGTCTTCACCAGATCGGCGATCTCCGAGGTGACAAACAGCACTTTCTTTTTGTTCGGGTTTTGATGAGCTATCGGTGCCAGCGTCTTGGTGCCGGGCACGCTGATCGATTGTGTGCCTGGCGCACTGACCGCGATCGTTTCACCGGCCTGCAGATGAGCACGCTCTCCCTGAATATCTAAAGCCGCACTGATCATTTGAATCTCCCGTGTTGTTGATCTAATTCAGGCCTGGCACAAACGTTTCAATTGCCAATTCCTGTGGCCTGACGCAAACGCGCTATGCATCGGTGATGCAAGCGCTGTGCAATGCGGTGAGGCAGAGTGAATGAAGAGGCCGTTGCAAAGATTGCACCAGTCGCAGCGACCCCACCTTTCACCTGACCTGTACCCCGGAGCAAAAGTTTCGAGTTTTTTTCCACTGGTCGACCGACCGGTTTTAACCCGCAAAAAGGAGTCTAGGCCAGAACCTAGAGCGGGGCAGGCCAAGTGATGAAATTGTTCGACAATCGATTTGCAGAGGGTACGGGCGTAAGACTTTGAGGGGGGCGCGCACCGACGAAGGGCAGGTTTATTTTTGATCGTGGGTCAAAACAGGACTGGCGGGTCACGGGAGTGTGCGCTGTGCATCGGGGCTGCGCACTGTTGAGGTGCGTAAAGATTGACGGAGGTGCAGCGATTGACAGGCGTTCATCGCGAGCATGCTCGCGTTGAACGCTCACTTGGCGACGACTATCTCGATCACCAGCACGTCGGTAACCCGCTGATTCCTCGCGACGGTCCTGCCCGCTGGCGTCGTCTGACCCTGGCCTCACTGGCCGATGGGATCATGGATGCAGCGGTGATGATTCGTTACGAACAAGCGCTGCGCGCCCCGGAGAAACAATGGCAACAGTGGCTTGATGCCCAGCGCGACAAAATCCGCCGCGTCCTGGCGCTGTTCGAAGCCGAGGCGATAGCCGAGCTGAGCAGCCATTTTGACGTGGCGGCGATCAGTGTGGCCTGTGCCTTGGGTTATCTGGATTTACGTCATGCCGATTTGGCATGGCGCGAGGTCAATCCGACACTGGCTGCGTGGTTTTCCGAGGTGAGTCAGCGGCCCTCGATGTTGGCGACGGTACCCAGGATTTAAACTTCACAGGCGGTACTCACCTTTTAGCCTTCGACAGCGATCCGACTTAACGGACACGTCCTACACCAAATATCGATTTGCCTGACTGCGCCCCTCTCTCGATCCACGCACAGTCCTATGCCTCCATCAAGGCATAGGGCTAAGGGAATGTTCAGCGCCGTTAATCTGCAGGTTGTCCGATTCAAGTTCGAAGGGTGGCGTCCATGACGTCACCCGCCAACCTCGCCGCCGCCGCAGCCTCCAAGACGCCCTTCGGCTCGCTCGGTGCCTGCCCATTGCGCCAAACCCACGTGCAACTTCTACCCTTGCGCTACGCACTGGTAGAAGAAACCGTCGATCCGAGTGCTGATCTGAAATTGCCCTACGCCCTTCAAACCCGGCCGCTGGGCATTCGTATGCTGCGCGATGGCTGGCTGTACGTGATCGACAGCGTCACCGGCCACCTGAACGAGTATCGGGTGCTCAACGGACTGGTCAGCGCCTTGCTGCACAAGGGCGCCAAGGTCGATGGCGATCAGCGAACGGCCATCGAGGAGCGCCCGGCGCTGATTTTTTCAAGGCGCAGCACCTTGCACGTCAGTTTCGCCGAGGTGCAGTGGACCGCCGCCAAATGCGCGCAAGTGATCGACAGCCGCGAGGAGCGCGAGCACTTTATGCAGGCCGTCGATCTTGGCCCGGTGAACTGCGAAACCGGTGGCGAGCATTTGCTGACGGTCGCGCAAGGCAAGCAGTGGCTGGCAGAAATTGCGACGGTCCCGGCGCAGCAGGCTCAAGCCGAAAAAGAGCGCGCCGAGCTGCAAGCCAACTCGCCACCGGACGCCGTTCTATTGCCGACGGTACACGTCAACAATGCCCCCGAGCACGAACGCGAACCGTACCTGTGGGAGCAGCCGCGACGCTTTCGCGAGGCGCACATCGGCGAGTTTCTCGGACGGGTGCGCCCGGCGTATCAGGACGACACGCTGTTCCTGGTGGTCCAGGATGACCTCGGTGTGTTGCGCGACCTGGCCGACTATCAAAACACCGTGGTCGGTTGGGTCGACGCCTGGAGCAATGCCGGGCACAACGAGCGTAATTATTTGCTGGCGTGCTACATCGAATCCCTGAGCCAGCTCAGCCCGGCGGATGTTGAAAAACTGGGCGAAGTCAGCGACGACCCGGCGGTCAATGCCCTGCTTGTCGATCTGCAACAGTTGCCTGAGCCCACTCAGGAACGCACACGCAACGCCTTGCTGGATTACCTGAACAAGGGCGGCAAGGTCGAGCCAGCGGACGCCCCGGTGTCGCCGCAGTTGGAGCAAATGCGCCGCGAAGCCGTAGACAAGGCGTATGAAATGCAGCGCTTCGACGGCATAGCACCTGACATAACGGCCTACCGCCGTGCCAGTGATGACGCGGACCTCCATTACTACACACGTCAGCATTTCGCGGTTGCCCCCGACGATTTCGTCGAGCGCCACGTGCAAACCCTGGTCAACCTCGGCAAGGAGAACAACCAGCGCATCCGGGACCTGCTCGACGGTCCCGTGCTCAGCGGCAAGCGCGGGGTCAACGATTTCATCGACCGCTCGGCCATGGACAGTGAGCTGTTTCAGCACCGGGCCGACCTCGGTCGCTGGAATCGCCTGCTTGAGCGCATCACCGACGACCGCACAACGCTGGTGTGTGCCGGTCGCTACCACCGCTCGGCCTGGTACTACGACGCGCAAGAACCCACACAACTGGGCCAGGCTTTCAGTGCCGAATACGCCTGCCTCAACGACATTTGCCGCAGCGATCACGCAAGCAAGACAATGCTCGACTACCTGGAACAGCACCCGGAATTGACCCGGCCGCTGTTCTACACCTTGCCGTTGCGCCTGCAACCGGAACAGGCCGCGAAGTACACCACGTTGTTCAACGCGGGCATGGGCGTGTTCAACAACTTGCCGTACTGGTTGGCCGAGTTGAAGGCCATCGAACAACCGCAGTTGCCGGCCCTCGACGACTTGCCCGAGCACACCCGAGCCGTCGCTGACGCCGTCCAGCACAGTTACAGCCCGGCGCTGAACCTGGGCCTGAGCCAGACGCTGGAAGGGTTCGACCTGGCGGGCGAAAAAATCCCCGACCTCGACGAGCTGTTCCGCCGCCTGCCCAAAGCGCTGCACATGCGGCTGCTCGATGCGGCAAAAACCACCGGTGTGACGTTCACCGTCGCCACGCCGGCAGAACACACGGCGCTGCAAGCCAACCTCAAGGAAATACTCAGTGAGCGCGACTACCTCAAAACCCTGACCCGTGAACGCAACCAGATCAACCACAACAAAAACCGCCAAGGACACAAAACGCCACGGGCAGTGGAACTGCAGGGTGAGATCGTTCAGGTACGCACGCAATTAACGCAACTGGAGGGCCGACTGGCGGGGGCATTGAGCCCGATTGCGGAACTGCCGGATCAGTCGGTGCGGCTTTACGGCGCGACACAGGCACGGGCGGGGGTGACGCTGGTGTTTCCTCCGGCGCAGCAGATGGACGTGCGCAGCTTGCTGAAAAGTATTCGGTTTGGCGTGGAAGCGGTGCCGAATGGGCGTTTGATTAAAAGCGAGGGGATGGGGTTGTTGGTGTTTTTGGTGCAGGGGGTGAATTTGGTTTCGGTCATCAGGGAATTGACCAACCAATCCAAGAACAAGCGAATATGGATGCCGTTGGCCAATGCATTGGCTGCTACTGGGGCGGCGGGATTCACTGCGGCTCAGAGTCTGGCTGATACAGCTTTGAAGGCGCGTAGCGCGGAGCTGGTTGCGGGACTTCAGCGTCACGCTTTGCAGAATGTGCATGTGCAGATGGGGAAAATGCATGTTGGATTGGGCGGATTTACCTATTTTTTGGGGCTTATTGCTTCGTTATTAAGCTTGAATAACCAACTCAAGAATTGGCAGCAGGCAACACGCAGCGGAAATAGCTCGGCACAGCGCAGCGCAGCGCTGGCCGCAACGGGGGCAGGAGGTATGACAACTGTTAATGCTTACGGCCTAAACCATACCGTCCACGCGGGGATCAAAGTTTTGACTGCGCGGAACACTGAAGCACGAATAGCTGCGTGGGCCGCCGCGGGGACACGTCTGTCGACGGTGTTCTTCCGGTTCAATTTGGCTGGGGCGCTGTTCACCGTACTGGAACTGGGGGGCACCTGGCTTTACAACCGCTACAACATCAGCGCCCACGACAAATGGCTTAAAACCACGCCATGGAGCCTGGACGTCGAGGAGCGTGGTGACCATACGCTGGATGAATACAAAAATTATCTGACGTATTTGCTTCATGCTCCGTATGTCCAGTTGGGTCCAAACGAACATGACTCGTGGCTGAAAAATCTGCTGTTAAAGGCCAAACCCAAAGACATCCATCTGGTGTTGCCAGGGCTCACGCTCAATGATTTTCAGCCGCCATTAACCGGTCAACCAGTCCGGCGCCTGGGGATCGGCGCTCACCGCATTTCCATTCCGCTTCACAGTCGCGGCACGCCGCGAGAACGCAAGGACGTCATCAGCGATGAAGTCGCGAACAGCCTGCGCGTCGTAGAAACAGGCCCCGATCGGTTGGTGCTATGCCTGCAATACCCGCTGAGTCCTGATAACGAATTTACGCCTGCCTCCGAAACACTGGAATTGACGGTCTGCCTACAGACCCTGAACGCCAACGGCGAGTGGATTTCTCGCAATCGCGTTCTTCACGTCAATCCCCGAGGTGATGGTCATTTCCCGGCGCTGAATGCCAAACCTATCAACGAGCGTCCCCCCATGTTGTTGGTTGAAACTCACCTACTCGAGCTGGCCGACCATGCCCACCAAGGCTGATAGCGCCCTGCCTACCCCGCACCTTGGGCAATCGCGCAAGGCGGGGGATCTCGAGCTTTTTCCCAGTGGCAGGATCACTTATCTGGCGCCTTTGCCGTTGCCGACACCGATGCCGCCGCAAGGCCCGCATATTGGGGAATTAAATGAGGTGGTTATGGACTTCGGATTGGGGTGGCCGCAGATATTTTCATGGCAGGTCATATTAGGTTTGCCATTCAGTGGCACCTTCATGGTTATGTTTCTATTCCCGCTAATTGCCGGCGTCATGTTCTTTTTATTCGGGATGGGCTGGGACGACATTTCTCATGCTATAGCAGGCGTTTTCAATGAGGCCTACGGGGTAGGCTTATTAGGTGGCTTTTTAACGCTACTCATCGGCCTCTGCACCTGGCACCACAACCACAAAAAACGCCTCCAAATCATCCCCACCCGCTTCAACCGTCAACGCCGTGAAGTCTGCTTTATGCCCGAAGGCGTCACCGAACCGCTCTTCGTTCCCTGGGAGTCGCTCTCGGCCTGGGTCATCGAAGCCCAAGGCGTCACCCAATACGGCATCCAGCGCCAATACGGCATGGGCATCGGTTTCCAGCATGGCGAGACCCTGACCAGCGTCGAGTTTCCCTGCTTCGGCCTGTCCATCGCCATCAGCCATTGGGAAGCGATCCGTGGCTACATGGAGTACGAAATCCACGACCTCAAATCCATCCAGGACCCGCTAGACCTGCAAGGCCCCGACGATCCACCCCACGAAGGCCTGCACACCTTTCACAACGCCCGCGCTCGCATGCACCAGCAAATCCGTGACGGCTCACGCAACCGGATTTCGGGATTTTTCTGGTACCTGTACCACGTGATGACGCTGTGGACGATTCCCAACCACCTCACCGAATGGGAAGTCCGCCGAATCCAGAAACTGGGCCCGCAGACCATGCCCGAAGTCATGCAGCACTGGTCCGCACCGCTGCCGAAGGAACAATGGGCCAAGCCAAGCGAAGAGCTGCTGCGCATGAGCGAACAGGTCCGGACCCTGCACAAACGTCAACCGCGCCGGCCGATTACCGAGATTTTTGCTGAAGTACAGCGATTGAACCCCGACAACAAACAACGCGCATGAAACTAAGCGAACGCAAGGGTGTAGTCAGTGCTGAAGTGGCAGACAGCCTGCAAGTCGTGCAGGCATCCCCACTGATTTTATGCCTGCACTCTCCACTGAACCGTAATGCGCCAATGGCCCCCGCGGTCGAGACACTGGAACTGGCGGTGTGCGTGCAAGTATTGAATGCCCAAGGACAGTGGATCTCCCGCACCCACATCATTCACCTTAATCCTCGAGGTGAAGGCCGCTTTCCTTCGCTGCCGCGCAACACGGTCACCGAGCATCCTCCGGTGTTGCTGGTTGAAACCCATTTGCTGGAGACGGTCGACCATGCGCAACAACCTGGATAACCCCGTGCCGGCGCCGCACCTTGAGCAATCGCGCAAAGCAGGGGATATAGAATCCTTTTCCAGCGGGAAGATTACCTACCTCGCCCCGTTGCCGCTGCCTACGCCGATGCCGCCTAGTGGTCCTCATATCGGGGAGTTGAATTAGTTGACCACTAGATTATTTCAGCGAACGAATGGGGGTTCCCGCCGCCCAAGCCTGAATATCCTCGATCATTTGCGAAAAAAGCTGCTGATAATTTTGTCGGCTGACATACCCGACATGCGGCGTTGCCAATACGTTGTCCAGCGTTCTGAATGGGTGATGTTCGGGTAAGGGCTCGTGTTCGAAGACATCCAGCGCCGCTCCCGCCAGACGATTTTTCTGTAACGCTTTGATCAGCGCCGCTTCATCGACAATCGGCCCGCGTGCGGTGTTGATCAGCCAGGCGGTGGGTTTCATCCAGTCCAGCGCTTGGGCGTCGACGAGGCCCCGGCTGCGCTCGCTGAGCACCAGATGAATCGACAGCACGTCGGCCTGCTCGAACAATTGCTGCTTGCTGACATAGGTCACGCCTGCCTCGGCCGCCCGTTCGGGGGTGAGGTTTTCGCTCCAGGCAATCACCTGCATGCCGAACACCTGCCCGAACTGGGCGACGCGCTTGCCAATACTGCCTAGGCCTAGAATCGCCAGGGTCTTGCCGTGCAGGTCACCGCCCAGACCTTGCTGCCACAGGCCAGCACGCAACGAATTGGCTTCTTTCAGCAGATTGCGGGTCGCGGCCATGATCAGCGCCCACGTCAGTTCGGGGGCCGCCTGTTTATAGCTGTCGGTGCCGCAGACCTGAATACCCAGTGCCGTCGCCGCCTTGAGGTCCAGCGCTGCGTTGCGCAGGCCGCCGGTGACCAGCAACTTCAGTTTGGGCAGTCGGCGCAGTAAGTCTTCGTCGAACAGCGTGCGCTCACGCATCACGCAGATCACCTCGAACGGCGCGAACCGCTCTGCCAGGGTGGAATTGTCGCTGGGGTAGTCATGAATAAAACTGACGTCGCCGATGCTGTCCAGCGCCGACCAGTCCACCACGCCGCGGGCCACGTCCTGCCAGTCATCGATCACCGCAATCTGCACCGCCATCAGCCTTACCTCATCAACGAACAGGGTTGTTTTTGTTCAACCAGCCAAGCAATGCCTGATGGAATTTTGCCGGTTCCTCCATCTGCGGTGCGTGGCCCAAGCCCGCAAACTCGATCAGTGTCGAGTGGGGAATGAGTTGCGCCACCTGCTTGCCGAGCACCTCGTAGTGACCGATCTTCGCCTTGACTGCTGGCGGCGCAATGTCTTTGCTGATCGCGGTAGTGTCGGAGGTGCCGATCAGCAACAGCGTAGGCATTTTCAAGTCCTTGAACTCGTAATACACCGGCTGGGTGAAGATCATGTCGTAGATCAGCGCTGAGTTCCAGGCCACTTGGGTCTTGCCTGGACCGTTACTCAAGCCTGCGAGCATATCGACCCAACGGTCGAACTCAGGCTTCCAGTGTCCGGCGTAATAAGTGCTGCGTTCGTAATCGTGGATGCTTTGGGCCGTGACTTTCAGTTCGCGCTCATTCCATTGGTCAACGGTGCGATAGGGCACGCCGAGGGCTTTCCAGTCTTCCAGGCCAATGGGGTTGACCAGCGCCAGTTGTTCGACCTGGTCGGGAAACAGCAAGGCATAGCGGGTGGCGAGCATGCCGCCGGTGGAGTGCCCCAGCAACGTTGTCTTCTGAATACCCAACGCCTTGAGCAGTTGGTGGGTGTTGGTCGCCAACTGCTGGAAGCTGTATTGATAGTTGTCCGGCTTACTGGACGTGCAGAAACCAATCTGGTCCGGGGCAATGACCCGATAGCCGGCTTCGCTCAGGGCCTTGATCGAACTGTCCCAGGTGGCGCCGCAAAAATTCTTGCCGTGCATCAGCACCACGCTGCGGCCATTGGCTTTGCCTTCGGCAGCGACGTCCATGTAACCCATTTGCAGGGATTTGCCTTGGGACTGAAAGGCAAAGTGTTTGACCGTGTAGGGATAGTCGAAGCCCTCAAGCTGCGGGCCGTAGGTCGGGCCTTCGGCGTGGGCGAGGACAGGTAAGGCGGCGCTTAATAACAGGCTTGGCAGCCAGCGGGAAATAGACATCGAGGTACTCCACAAAGAATCCGCCGATGCTGGATCGGCGTGATTAGGGCGACATTAACCAGAGGCAATGATGGGCCATGAGCGTTCAATTCATCCAACCCAGTGTGGCCATGGCCACCACCCCGTAGCGAGCGGCTTTAGCAAGGGTCACGATCAACAGGAATCGACCCAGCGGCTCGCGCATGACGCCCGCCACCAGGGTCAGTGGATCGCCGATCACCGGCACCCAGCTCAGCAGCAGTGACCAATGACCATAGCGCTGGTAGTGACGTTGGGCCGTTTGCAGGTGGCGCGGGCTCACGGGAAACCAGCGCCGCTCGCGAAATCGCTCGATGCGGCAGCCAAGCCACCAGTTCAGCAGCGAGCCGAGGACATTGCCCAGTGTGGCGACCGCCAGCAGCCACCAGAGCCCATACCGGTCGCTGAGCAGCAGGCCCACCAGCGCCGCTTCGGACTGCAAGGGCAGCAGTGTTGCTGCACCGAAGGCCGCAAAAAACAACCCAATGTACGCCCCGGACATCAATGCGCCGGATAGTCCGCCACCACCACATCAGTGCCGCGCTTGGTCAGGCCTATGATTTGATAGGCGTCGCTCGTGCCGTCCATTTCCATGCCCGGTGAGCCCATGGGCATGCCAGGAGCGGCAACGCCCAATAGATCATCACGTTTGATCAGGGCCAGCACGTGCTCGGCAGGCACGTGACCTTCGACGAATTGGCCATTGATCACGGCAGTGTGGCAGGACGCCAGGCGAGGCGGGACGCCCCGCTGTTGCTTGAATTCGCTCATGTTGGCTTCGATGCGGTCTTCAACCTTGAAGCCGTTGGCCTCCAGGTGACTGATCCACTTTTTGCAGCAACCACAGTTGGCGTCGCGGTGAACTTCAATAGGCATCAGGTCGGCGGCCTGGGCCAGAGGGGAAAGGATTAGGGTGCTCAGGGCAGCCAGATGCAGGAGGGTTCGCATAGGGAATCTCGACTCGGGGGGCGGTCAAAAAGACGCATTTTGACTGCTTTTTCCGATAAAGAATTGCGAGGTTGTTTCGAAGTGCTACCGAGAGTGCCGCCACCTTTTTGGCAACGCTCCTTTGCCATCAGGAGCGTTGCCAGTCGAGTGCTTAACGAACTTTGAAGCGTCCCATGATTGCGCTCACCTGGCTGTTGGCTTCGAGCAGTTGTAGGGTATTCAGCTCGCTGGCGTGGCCGCTTTTCACCAGCTCGTCGACCATATGACGGATCTGCACCATGCTGCGGTTGATCTCTTCGGTCACCGCACTTTGCTGCTCGGCGGCCGTGGCGATCTGGGTGCTGAGGCTGTTGATGTGGCTCACGGAGCCGGCCATTTCATCCAGGCCGGAGTTCACGCGGGCCGTTGCATCAGCGGCGGACTGGCAACTGGCTTGGGTGTTTTCCATCGCTGTCACTGAAGAGCTCACGCCTTGGGTCAGGCGTGCGAGCATTTCGTTGATTTGCGACGTGCTGGCCTGGGTTCGGGCGGCGAGGGCACGGACTTCATCGGCCACTACCGCAAACCCGCGACCTTGCTCACCCGCACGAGCGGCCTCAATCGCGGCGTTGAGGGCCAGCAGGTTGGTCTGGCCGGCAATCGCGCCGATGACTCCGAGCACCTCGGTAATTTTCTGCGCATCCTGCTGCATGCTTTCGACTTTATGGGTAGCGCTGGCGACTTCGTCGATCAGCGCCACTACGCTGGTGGAGGCTTCACCGACCACGACCCGAGAGCGATCTGCATGTTCGCTGGCGCGTTGAGTGAAGGCGGCTGTTTCGGCAGCGTTTTGCGCGACGCTGTCGGCGGTGGAACTCATTTCGGTGATCGCGGTGACGGTCTGATCGGTCTCCGAGGCGTGACGCACCAGAATCTGGCTGGTATGTGCTGAGGTCCGTTGCAGGTTGTCCAGGCTGGAGGCCATGGCGCCGGTGGCTTGGGTGACCTCGCCAATCATGTTTTGCAGGTAGGCGATGAACGTGTTGACCGAGTGCCCAATAGCCCCCAATTCATCTTCGGCACGGATGGTGATGCGTTTGGTCAGGTCGGCATCACCGGCGGACAGCGCGTCAATGTTGACCTTCAGTGCTTTCATGCGATGGATCAGTTGGCGAATCGCGTAGATCTGCAACAGCACTAACAGAATCACCATAGGTATCTGCAACAGGCTCAAGGTGTTGAGCACATCGTCACGCTGGGCGGTGATTAATTTGGTCGGCAGGGCGGTGGCAAGGAACCACGGCGAGCCTTCGATAGGGCGCATGAAGAAAGTGCTGGCTTCGCCGTTGTCGTCGAATTCGACCCGCTGCGCTCGGTCACGATTTTGCAAGCCCGCCTTGACCTGATTGGCGAACGGCGAATTGCCAGCCAGTTCGCTGATGTTTTTCAGCACAATCGGCCCGCTGATACGTGAACTATTGCTGATGATTTTGCCGTCGGCCTCGACGATTAGCATCTCGGCGCCGAGGTCTTTTTCCTTACGCGCCACCAGGTCATTAAAGAAACCCAGGGTCACGTCAATGGTTGAAACTCCCCACGCCACGCCATTTTTTTGAATGGCCATGGCGCAGTTGGTGCGCGGCTCGGCGCTGGCGTCATCTTTATAGGCCGCCGCCCAGGCGCACTGGCCGCGCGGGGTCTGCATACCGCCCTTGTACCAGCTCTGGTCGTAATAGTTGGGGGCTGCGTCGCTGTTCCAAAACGTGTTGACCGCGAGCTTGCCTGAGGCATCGCGGTGCCAGAAGGTGCTGAATTTGTTACGACCGGCTTCACGCTCACCCGGCAACGGCCAGATACCTCCGCCGAATACTTTCAGCTCGCCGTACTGATCTACCAAACCCGGCAGTACCGTATCGATGGCGGCGCTGTCGAGCAATGGAATGGTTTGGGTAATGCTGCGTTGCTGCGCTTGCACCTTGTTCAGTTCGCCCTGGATTTGTTCCGCGACTTCGGCGATGCGGTTCAACGCCACCTGTTCTTCGGTGTGACGCAGTTTGGGCGCGACCAACTGGCTGATGCCCACGACCGTAAAGATCGACAGCAGCAGGATGAACAGGACCAGAAACAAGGTGTAGCGAGCCTGAATGGTACGGAATGCTGGCATGGGGCCGGTCCTTGTGCTGCGTTTTTATTGTTGAGTTTCGATTGGCAAATCTATGCCTTGGAAGTGCTATCGGCTTGTGCGAGGTGAGCTTTAGGCACGAACGTGCAAGAAAGCGCAAAGGAAGTAAGCGCACTAAAAACAAGCGAGGTATCGCGATTGATACACACAGGGTTATCGGGCTCTGTCAGTCCCGATTCGCCGCTGGTGAACTTGGCGAAAGACCGCCCTTATACCCTCTAAATAAGGCGCTTGGTGGTTTGTATCTGAAATGTACGATTTTTGTAAAATTTAGAAATATTTTTAGGTGAGATGGCCTTTTCGCATCGATACTCCCGTTTATTCATATCGTTTAGACAAGGAGTTTTTATGCGCTCGTTGCAAAGTCATCCGATTTTCGTCGCGCTGGCGGGAGCACGCTCATGACCATCGGTCTGGTTGGAAACTGGACGGCCAAGTCGGGTCTGCTGGTTCGTCAGGGTGCCGCTGACGCAAAACCATTGACTCAGAGTGTGAAGGCCCGACAGATACTGGCCCAGGTTGGCACTAATCCACTGGTGCTCGACCGGACAAAAATGGACGCGATGCAGCTGTTCAAGCAGGTCAAGGGTTTTGATCCGGAAAACGTGACGGCTAAGCAATTGGGCAACATGAGCACCTTCCTTTTGCAGAAGGGCATCATCAGTGATGTGACCGCCCTGACGTTGCTGAACGCCGGCGACAAGTTCGACAAATTTGGCGTGCAGAACAACCCCGACGCGAAATTCAATGCCCTGGAATATTTTGCCGTGCAACTGGACACCATCCAGAGCAACAACCTCCAGGGCAACAAGTACGCTAACTACTTGGTCCCTGAGTACAAGAAAGCGATTTACGTATTGCAGAACCTCAAGACCTACGGTGAGAGCAACGGCTCGACGGTCAAGAAAAAGACCTGATGCCGATTGCACTCTGACCTGCTCAAAGCATCGAGCGGGTCAGAGGGCGATTCTTCAGCGGTCGAGCAGTTGCATGACCGCTTCCGGATAGCGCAAGCCCGCCGTGGCATTGGCCGGAAAAATCGCTTCCAGTGTGTGCAACTCGTTTTGGCTGAGGGTGACCTCCAGCGCCGCGACATTCTCCTCCAGGTATTTGCGCTGCTTGGTTCCCGGAATCGGAATCAGGTAGTCACCCTGCGCCAAGACCCAGGCCAGTGCCAGTTGCCCGGCCGTCACGCCCTTGTCGGCAGCGAGCACCTGGACTTGCTGAACCAATAGCAGGTTCTTCGCGAAATTTTCCCCCTGAAAGCGCGGGCTGAAACGGCGGTAATCATCCGCCGCGAAGTCGTCCGGGCTTTTCAGTAATCCGGTCAAAAAGCCGCGTCCCAGTGGGCTGTACGGAACAAAGGCGATGCCCAGACGCTTGCAAGCGGCCAGGCACCCGTTGTCTTCCTGATCGCGGCTCCACAACGAGTATTCACTTTGCAGGGCACTGATCGGATGAACCTTGTTCGCCCGTTCCAGAGTGGCGGCAGACGCCTCGCTCAACCCCAGATAACGCACCTTGCCGGCCTGCACCAGTTCGGCCATGGCGCCGACGGTTTCCTCAATGTCCACCTGTGGATCGATTCGGTGCTGGTAGTACAAGTCCAGGGTTTCCACGCCAAGGCGTTTGAGCGTGCCGTCGATGGCTTGGCGAATGTAGCTCGGACGACCATTGACGCCCCTGGCATCGGGGTTGACTGGGTCGCGAACAATCCCGAACTTGCTGGCGATAAACACCTGATCGCGCTTGCCGGCAATCGCTTTGCCAATGAGTTCTTCATTGGTGTGTGGGCCATACATGTCGGCGGTGTCGAGCAGGTTGATCCCCAATTCCAGTGCCCGATGCAGAGTGGCAGTGGCTTCGCGGGTATCGCCGCCGGTGGTGTAGAAATCGGTCATGCCCATACAGCCCAAACCGATGGCGGAGACGTGTGGTCCGTTTTTACCCAATTGACGTGTTTGCATGAAGCCAGCTCCCTTGAAGGTGAGCGCACAGTGTTCATCTCGACAGAAACAAGATAAACCGGCTAAAACTGCTATCACTGTTTGTAAATTCTAAATAATTCTCCAGGAGCGCCTGAGCCATGGATCGTTTCAACGCGATGCGCGTTTTTACGCGGATTGTCGAGTTGGGTGGATTTGCGAAGGCCGCAGACAGCCTGCAATTGCCCCGTGCTTCAGTGAGCATTTTGATCAAGCAACTCGAGGCTCATCTCGGCGTGCAATTGCTGCAACGGACTACTCGACATCTCAGTCTGACGCTCGATGGCGCGGCGTATTACCCGCGCTGTGTCAGGTTGCTGGCGGATCTGGAGGAAACCGAGGCGGTGTTCAGCGCTGCCCGACAGAACCCCAAGGGTTTGTTGCGGGTGGACATGCCTGCGGGGGTAGGTCGGCTGATTGTGATTCCGGCCCTACCGCAATTCACCGCCAGGTATCCGTTGATTGAATTGGAAATCGGCTTGAATGACCGTCCAGTGGACTTGATTCGTGAAGGTGTGGACTGCGTGCTGCGGGGCGGTCTGGTGTTGGATGATTCGTTGGTGGCACGTCCGCTGGTCACGATGGATCAGGTGACGTGCGCCAGCCCGCAGTATTTGCAGCGTCACGGGGCGCCCCAGTGCCTGGCCGATCTGGCGGGGCATCAGATGGTGGAGTATTTTTCTCCAGGCACAGGCAAGCGCTACGGGCTTGAATTCGTGGTCGAGGGGCAGGTACAGCAGGTCAATCTGCCCAAGCAGGTTTCGGTCAATAGCGCCGATGGTTATCTGGCCGCGAGCGAGGCTGGGTATGGTTTGATCCAGACGCCGTATTATCACGTCGCCCGGCAGTTGAAGGAGGGGCGTTTGTGTGAGGTGCTCGGGGCGTTTTCTCCACCGGGAATGCCCATGACGGCGCTGTACCCTCCCCACCGCCAGTTATCCCGACGCGTGCGTGTATTTGTCGACTGGTTGGTCGAACTCTGCGGGCAGCCGGCGCACTATTTCTACCGCAGCGACTTAAGGGCGCAAGTGGCTGGCGCCGCCGCCAACTAACGGCGCTGTCGCGAACGTCAGATTGTCTTGCAACTGTTGCATATGCGCACAGTGCAAGTTGAGCGGGCGCGCCTGGGCGCCGCGATGAAACAGGGCGAACCAGTGAACCTGGCCAGGGGCCGGAATCACCCCGGTGAAGGTGAACCCTTTGGCGCTCATCGCGTGCAAGTCCCTGGCAAAGCCTCTGGACAATGTCAGCCTTACCGAAATAAGCCAATCCTCGGGCAGTTGAATCAACTGCTGGAGGAAATCCAGGGTCAGGCGCCCGATGATGACATCGACCCTTTTGTGATGCTGCTTCATCTGCAGCGACGGTATCGGGCCCCACGGGGCTTCCCTGGTGGTGCCGAACACCGAACACAAGTGCCGCATGAATGCCCGACAGCTTCGCGGCCACGCCACGTCAGGAAGCGGACGGGTGTACCCATTGCGCAGATGGACGCCGATCACGATGCTTTCCGCCCAGGGTTCAGCGAAAGGCGAAGGTACATAGTCCGGTAATAGCCCGGTGCAATGGAATCCGAGACTCTCTGCCATGCGCTGGGTGTAAGGGTGTTGGGTCACTTGCTTGATCAGGAGTTGCCGCGCCGCAGGCGCAGCCTGTTCGATGAGTTCGTGACCCAGCCGAGTGGCGATCCCTTGTCCCTGGCTGTCGTGATGTACCACGCTGAGGGCCAGTTCCGCGTGCTCGGGGTGGAGCGTATGCCGACAGAGCGCGGCATGCCCAACGACACGGGAGCCGTCTACGGCCAGCATCGATTGCCAGCGCCCGTCGCTGTTGTGCTGCGTGATCAGCGCGGGCAGGTAAACATCTGGCAGCACGTAGTGGTCACCGTAGACCTGACGGAACAGGCTACTGACGGTCTTGGCATCGCTGGCTTTGAAGGGCCGAAACAGCAACGTGCTCATCGCTTGGGTTCCGCCGATGTGGCATAGGTGCGCAAGTCCAGAACACGCAGTTGCTTGCCTGAGCGAGGGTGCAGGGTGAGGTCGGTGACGGAGCATGGCATGACCCGAAAGTCCAGCAGGCCATCGCGTGTCTGTTGGTCTATCTGCGGATAGAGATCCAGCAGCGCTTGATACAGCGCGAGGTTTAGCCGATCAATGTCCGTGGTCCCCGGTTCCGGCACCCAATAGATGCTTAACCGGTCCTTGTGGCGGGGGTGTTCGATGAGTAATTGCCATTGATCGCTGTTGCCTAGACGCTTGATCGTGTCCTGTATGTCTTCGGTCAGCAACGACATGACGCCCACGCGCACGCGCTGACTGTGGAGGCTTCGCCCTCTGAGGGCGAACTTGCGTCTGGGCGTATTGGCTGGCTCGACCCAGCAGGCGCGGTCTCCTACGGGGTAACGCACTATTGGCATCAGCCGGCGACCCAGATTGGTCACCACCAACCGCCCGACACGATTGCACTCTTCGATAATTTCACCGCTGTGTTCATCGATGATTTCCAGCACGGTGTGTTGGTCAAACGCGCGATGTTCGCCCAAGGCCGCTTCGCGGTCGCTGCTGCCAATCAGCCCTGCGTCCACGCTGGCGTAACCAATTGAGGCAACACGGGCATTTGGGAACACGTGGGCGAGCACCGCCAGTTGCCCTGCAAAGAGACTTTCACCACCGTAGAGCACGCTGTCGACCTCGCTCAACACGCGGTTCTGTTGAGTCAGGTAAGCCGCGAACTTCAGTAGCTGTGCCGGCACGCCGGCCAGCACATTGATTCGATGATCGCCAATGGCGGCTGCCAACCCCTGAAAGTCAACATGACCGGTGAAGGGAAATTCGCTGATCGAGACGGTGGCGTGAGCCAGTGCGTCGTGGATGAATAAAAAGCTGGCATAGAGATCGCCGGCAAAGAACAGATTGGCTATCCGGTCCCCCTTGTTCAGTTGGCAGGACAGGCTTTCACCGAACGCACTGACGAGCGCCTGCCATTCTTCGTGAGTGTAAACCGCCAGTTTGATAACCCCGGTCGAACCGCCGGTTTTAAATACCACTGCGTCTTCAACGGGTGCAGTCAACACGGGCCAATGTGCCAAGTTATGACTGGCTGACCAATAATGACCTACATCGATCAACGGAAGATCGCTTAACGTTAGGTTCTCGCGAGGGACATCTTTAAAGTGTTCGTTATAAAAGGGTGAGTGTTCACGTATGTAATGCACCAGTTGCTCAAGCGTAGAGAGTCGTTTCAATGGAGTTCCCTTCCAGTAATCGGATATTTCGAAATGAGTTGTTAGTGGAAAAATAAACCGATTATTTTTGTGTTCGTCGTTCAATAACTAAAGGCACTTTCCCGCTGTGTTTGTTTCGCTCGAATTGACTGACCGGGCAGGGAATAACTTCAAGTATTAAAAGTTCAGCAGACACCGCCGCTGCCACAGTGGTATCGGCCAGCAATCGGTCGAGAATCAATTGAGCGTTCGCTTCGGCGCGAACTGACATTCGCTCAACGCCGTCGGGTGCATGGTCCAGCACTATCTGAATGTGTACGCCTGAGCAGTGCATTAATTGCGTAGGTGAGATGAACTCGGTGCCAATACGCAGCCATTGACCGTGACGCGCCAGTAATTCGAACCGTGGCGTGCTGAGCCCACACGGGCATGGTCCTGACACCCAGCGCCCCGTGTCACCCACTTCGTAGCGCAGAACGCTCTGGTTTTGACGCGCTCGGGACGTAAACAGCAGGCGCCCGACGTCTGTGCCTTGCACCGGTACGTCCTGTTCCAGTTCGACTATTTCCAGGTGCTGGGTGTCGCACATCAAGTGGAATACACCGTCGGGTGTCGCTGCGCAGGCATGCCCCAAAGGGCCCGCGTCGACGGAGCCATACATTGCCGAGCGGATCGTCGACACGCCGCAACTTTCCATTAACTGCCGACTGGCCAGCCCAAGGTGCTCACCTCCCAGGAACACTTTGCGGATACCGGCATACGCGCGCAGGGTTGTCTGTTCTTTAAGAAAAAGACGGTGCAGCGTGCTCGGCATGCCGATCAGCACGCAGACTTGCTGCTCGACGATTAGCCGGGCTATTTCGCTGAAGTCGTCGTCCGTGGGCGCGCCCATGGGTAAATGGGGGGCGTCGAGGAGTTGCAGAATCCAGGAAAAGCTGAAAAAGCCGCCGTACAGGTTTCCGCCATGAAACAGGTTCATCACACGGTCGCGTGACGGGTCCAGCCCGGCGGCGAACAACCCGTCAGCGGCGGCGCGCATTTGCCGTTGAAAGTCACGGTAGCTGAAGCCGGACAAGGCCGGAGTGCCGCTACTGCCCCCGGAACGGAAGTAAAGTTGCGTCGTTTTTTCGATGGGCTGGGCGTGGAACGCGGCTTTGTCCATGATGGCCAGGTGCGTCGTGTCCGGCACTGGAGGCAACGCATCCAGGGTGGCCTGCGCGCTCAAGACGTCTGGCGGCAGACTCACCGAGATGCGACGACTCAGACGAGTCAGCGCGTAAACACCATCGTGAGGTTCGCCCGCGTAGCCTTCATGGATCGCCGAGACCGGCGTAATACGCGTAACACCTGCATTGATGAGCGCCCGCACCAGCGTCGGTGTCTGGTCTTGCGCGCAAATCAAGGCGCAACTTTGCAGGACGGTACGCCAAGGTAAGAGGGTTTCGGCCATCAGTTGCTGCGGCACGGGTTTGAGTATTAGGGTTCTAAACAGCGGTGCGGGCGCTAGGGTGCGATGGTGTTCCCAGATCACCCGCCAGCCGGCGCCGGTCCAGACTTCACCGATGTGCCCGGAAAAACACTGATGCAGTTGCGCGATGGCACGGTGGGTGGTGATTTCCGAGGCCTCCTGCAACGTCGGAATCAGTGCTGGCCAGTGTGCTGCGCGGCGGCTGAACGCTTGAGCCAGACGCGCACCCAAGTCGCGCAGAACCGCTGGGTCGTCGCTGTTTACCAACACCCATTGAGGGCTGGAGCACGCCTGCTGATCGAGGCGGCAGACTTCATCCACCAGCGCATCGAGTGCGCAGGGTTGCGCGGCATCAGGACAAAGATAGGCAAAGCTGATTCGATGCCCCCAATCGATCCAGCGACACCCGGCCGGCAGTTGTTGACGAATGGCTTTCAGTGCCGTTTCGCCTCCCCAGGCGGCCACGGCATCAGCGCGGGTGCAGAGGCGTGCGACGTGGGAGGTTGGCACGGGCAGCACCGCGATGTACTCCTTTAGCCGGTTGCTGTCGTCGCACTGGCCCAGGGCCGCGAGCAATCGAGCTGTCAGCCCCGTGTCGCTGGAACTCGGGCGTAGCCAGTTGATGTTGCCGGCCAGCAGGCTTTCCAGCACTGCGCAAAACGCCAGCATCGGCGCATTACCCGGAGTGATGTGGACCACCAGCCCCAGCGGGTGCCAGCTTTCGAAACGCGCTTGCCGATAATCGATACGCCTCAGTGAATGAGGTTGCACGCCCAGTTCACGCTCGATTTTGCTGTGCAGATTATCGGACTGACAGAAGTCGATCAGTGCCAGACGTTGTTCGTCGTCCAGTTCAAGGTCCAGTTCTCGGCTCTGCAACCGATGGGCAAAGCGAGCTGCCGAGTCGACCACTATGGGTGTGTCTAGAGGCTTTGCCAGCAGTCGTGGCAATGCCTTGTGCAGGTTGTCCAGGGCTGTATCGAGGAGAAAGTCGGCATGCAATTGGCCGTTGATCAGGTACATATCAGGTCCTCCCGATCAGTTCGGCGGCAGCCATTGCACAACTGCGGTTGGTGCTGGTGCCGGCTCTTCCCTGTAACTGGAACCAGTCAGTGGTCACGCCACAACCGCATGCACTGCCCGGCTGCAAGGTCGCCAAGTCACTCATGACCACGGCGTGGGCCGGGCTCGACGAAATATAGGGTGAGACGAATTCCAACAAGCCGCTTTGGCCGTAGGGCAGGACGCTGAAGTCGGATGGATTGCGCACGAATACCTTCGAGTAAACCGGCACATGAAAATGATGATGAGCGCATTCGATATAGGGCACCGCGTGTTCTACCGCGCCGTAGCCGTCTCGGCAGCGGGCCGGCTCGATCCCCAGTTGTCGCCCGACTCGGTCATAGAGCCGAGCCCGTGGAATCTCCTGTGCGGCCTGGTTTTTCCAGCCGCCTCCTAAAAATAACAATGACCCGGCAGGCAGTTTTAGTGCTGCGACGCCGGTCGCCTCCATGTGTTGCAACACCTGCCAAAGCAGTGCCGGAAAACCGAAAATGCGCACTGGAAGAGCGTCTTCGGCAAACGCTTGCAAGGCGCGAATGACCCCGAATACGTCGAATTCGTGACCGTCGCCGGTGCGGCGCAGGGCGTAGGCGATGTGATTGGCCGGCGCGTATCGACACAGAAACTGGTCGGTGTAAGACGTGCCCAGGTGATTGTCCGCATCGGGTTCATAGCTCAGCAGCAAGTAGTTGCAGGGGCTGTCCGGTGTGTTCCAGCCGTACTGCTCAAAAATCCGGCTGACCATGCTCTGGGCGGCGTCCATGGTGCGTTTGTCGAAACGCATGCGACTCTGTTGGCCGCTGGTGCCCGAGGACGTCAGCTCCAACGCGTCTTCGCCGGTGGTGCTGAGCAGCAACTGTTGTTTGAAAAAATTAGCGAATATAGGGGGTAGCCACGCCCAGTCGTCGATGTCATTCAGCTGGTTGGCATCCAGACCGTGTCTGTTCAGCCAGCGCTCGTAGCCAGGGGTATGTTGACAATGAAACAGGCAGATTTCAGCCATGGCTCGATCGAACAGGCCCGCGGGCACGGACGCTAAGTCATAAGGGTGCGCCAGGGCACACAGGGCGTCGGTATGGGGCAGGGAAATCATAAAAAGTCCTTTTCTAATCAGTCGGTAATCTAGTTGCAGTGGCTTCGCAGGAAACGTTGCAACGGCACCAGGCTTACAAGCCCAGATACTGCTGCGATCAGCGCGAATGACTGAAGGCTGTTCCCGGCGCCCAGCGCGGCGATCATCGACCCCGCGCCGCCCATGATTGCGATTGAAATCATGCCGATCATGGCCGACACCAACCCCATGCTGTCTTTGCTGGAGAACAGCGCCAAGCGATACAGCGCGGCATTGCTCATGCCCATGCCGATGGCGTAGATCGACAGGCATCCGACGAGCCAGGCCGTTGAGGTGCCGAAGAAGCCGGCGATTAATAGTGCGACGAGCCCGCAGCAAAATGGCCAGAGTGCGTAGCGGATCAGTTGAGGCAGAGGGGTCTTTGCAATCAGTCGGCCGAGCACCAGATTGCCGAGGATGACCCCGCTGAATACCGGGATTTGCCATAGCCCGTAGTGCATAGGCGTCATGCCCTGGCCGTGGATCAGCAAGATGGGCGCCAAGCTGATCCAGGCAATCAGCGGTAATCCCATCAGACCTAAAGCGATGGAGGAAAGCACAAACCCACGGTTGCACAACAACCTGCCGTAGCGGCGCAAAGTCCCGCGCCAGTGGAACGGCTCGAGAGTCGTTGGTTGGCGGTCGCGCCTTGAGGCACCCGCGGTTTCTGGCATGAACCAAAATAGCCCGACCCAGACTGCCAGAGCGGCAACACCCAACAGCACAAACAGCTCCCGCCACGAAATCCAGGTCAGTAACACGCTGCCCAGCAACGGACCCAACAGCGGAGATAGGAGTGCGATGTTCCCCAGCACAGCCATGATCCTGACCGCGTCGGCTTCGCAGAAAACCTCTTGCAGGGCGGGATAGCTGACGGCGATAACAAAACCAAGGCCCATGCCCTGAATCAGTCGCAGACTATTAAAGGCCTTAATACTTTGCACCGAATAGGCGGCAATGCAGGCGAGTGCAAACAGGGCACAACCGATCAGCATTAAAGGGCGGCGCCCATATTGATCGGACAGCGGGCCGACTAACCATTGCAGAAGAACACCGCCAATCAAGTAAAGTGTAAACGCATAAGGAATATGACTCGGACTGGCCTCTAGTTGCTCGGTCACGGTCAACATCGCGGGCATTATCAAGTCGCTGGCCATGTAGGTCAGTAGTTCGAAAATAGCGATGGCCAAACAGAATCCTATCCCTTGAGCGGGACGAATATTTGTTAATGTTTTTTGCATAATAGTGGTGTCGGTATTCTAAGTTTTAGAAGAGGTGGTTTTAGTGCGGCGATAGTAGTCACGAATAAATGATTACTCCAGTCGCTAATTGCTACTGGGTGTTTTGATGGGCGTGCGCACGGTGTTTGCTGTTGTCGTTACAAAAAACGGCGAGTAGTTCTGGTCGGTAGTTAAAGTAAAAAATATTATAAAAAAATGCCCGCTTCATAGCGGGCAATTTTTAAAAATTTTATTAAAGAGTGTCGCGGTTAGAGTACGTCAGTCGCGTGAATTAACGGTGTTCGTAATATCCGGGTCCGCCATGATCGTAGTGGTGGTCACCGTGCCAGCCCCCGTGGGGGAAAATGATACAACCGCTCAGGGCTAGAACAGCAATCAGGGGGATGAGCAGCATAATGCGACGGAACATTTAAAAATCCTCATGGTTAGCGCCGCCATGAAGCTAAAACTCTTCAGCGGCTGTAACATGAGACCCCGTTTGTTGCCCCTCATCCCCGTTTAAAGGTACAGGCTTGGCATGCAGGCGGATACACATCGGATACATTTAAAGGCTCAGGAATTCGCAATGACCCAGTCGCAACGTTTGAAATACTCGATTCTGATCGCCCTGTTGGTATTGGGGACGATGCTCGGCCTTTCCTATCTGCAAAATGCAGGGATCATCAGCGAGAAGCTGTTCCAGTACATCGCTATTGGGGTGGCAGTGGTCGTGGTGGTCATCAATGGTGTGATGCGGCGCAAGGTCAAGCCTTAAGCGATGCCCCCGTAGCGAGTTCGCAGCAAAGGATCGCTACAGCCTGTGGATGCAGGCTGTAGCTTTTATCCGGGTTTAGCGTGATAACGCCCTCACTGCACAAGCGCTTCAAGACTTCGCGCACGCTCAAAAAAGACAGTGGAATATCCAGCTCCAGCAGATGGCTGTGTACGCCGCGCACCCCCAGACTGCGCTCGCTTAGTGACGCACTCAGTAAGGCGTCGATAACTTTCAGGCGAATGAGACTGGTGCGCAGGCCAAAGCTCTTGAGCAACAGTCTGATTCGTTCGTTGCCATTGCGCTCGGTCGGTCGATCGAAAGCGTCGCCTCCGGCACTCATTGAAACGCTCTTTGGCGCATGACTACCGTCCGTTGGCAGTTGCGAGTTGTACATGCAAAAACTCCTTTTCATACCCTGATCATGAAAATGGGGTGGGTGCTCTCAAACAATAAGACGTATGAGCCAAGACGATCATGAAGGCTCTGATGTAGAAAATTTGTCGCTATCTCGTCAGCGCCCCGTGAGTCGGGCCTGATGGCGTTGCCGTGCAGGCTAAATATCTGATGCGGCATTTCGTTCCTAAGGCCAGGCACATTGCGCGTAACGCGCAGGCTGCGATTTTCCCAGGCTGGGTCCGATGCGACTGCGTTGCCATCAAAACCTGCGCCCATCCTGGTTTCAGTCTTTTTAGGATCAGGAGCGAGTGTGATTAATTACAGGCAGTTGACCAGGCTAAGTTTTTTGGGCATGTGGGTAGGCCTGAACCTTGCCGGATGTAGCCTCCGTCAGTCGGATCAGGCGTCCATCGATATACGTCGCACCAGTTTCGGCGTGCCGCACATTCTTGCGCACGACGAGCGTGGGCTCGGTTACGGTATCGGCTATGCGTATGCTCAAGACAACCTGTGCCTGTTGGCCAATGAGGTCGTCACCGTCAATGGCGAACGTTCACGGTATTTTGGTCCGGATCAACTGACCGTTGAGCAGCGCGCAAACCTGACCAGTGACCTGTTTTTCAATTGGTTGAATACCCCGCAGGCGGTTAACGGTTTCTGGCAGGCGCAAACCCCTGAGGTGCGTGACCTGATCGATGGTTATGTTGCGGGTTATAACCGCTCGCTGGCAGAGCGTCGCGCCCAAGGTTTACCACAGCAGTGTCAGGGGGATTGGGTGCGGGCATTGACTGCCCAGGACGTCGTGAAACTGACGCGTCGCCTGTTAGTTGAGGGTGGGGTGGGCCAGTTTGCCGAAGCCTTGGCCGGCGCCCAGCCTCCTAAAGTCGTGACCCAGGAGGCGGGCGCTATGGCACCGTCCTTCCAGGTCGCCGCGGAGCGGATGCAGCGGTTTGCGCTGGACCGTGGCAGCAATGCAGTAGCAATCGGCAGTGACCGCTCGTTCAACGGTCGCGGCATGTTACTGGCCAACCCGCATTTTCCGTGGGTGGGCGGTATGCGCTTCTATCAAATGCACCTAACCATCCCCGGCAAGCTGGACGTGATGGGGGCGGCACTGCCGGGTCTGCCGATGATCAACATCGGCTTCAACCAACACGTGGCCTGGACCCACACGGTTGACACGTCCAAGCATTTCACCTTGTATCGCCTGCAACTCGATCCCAAGGATTCGACGCGCTATTTGCTGGATGGAAAGTCTCTGCCGCTGGACAAGCAAACTCTGACGGTGGACGTGAAACAACCGGATGGCCAGATCAGGTCGGTTTCCCACGTGGTTTTCAGCTCACAGTTCGGTCCGATCGTGCAGTGGCCCGGCAAACTGGATTGGGACACTCATTACGCCTACAGCCTGCGCGATGCCAATCTGGAAAACGACCGCGTTCTACAGCAGTGGTACGCCATGAACCGAGCCGAGAGCCTCAAAGACTTGCAGTCCTCGGTGCAGCGAATTCAGGGCATACCGTGGGTCAACACCTTGGCGGCGGATGACCAGGGCCAGACGCTTTACATGAACCTGTCGGTGGTGCCGAACGTCAATGCCGACAAGCTAGCCAAATGCAGCGATCCGCGCGCCGGGTTGCAAATGATCGTCCTGGACGGTTCCAACAGTGCCTGCGCCTGGGACATTGACCCGGATGCGGCGCAACCGGGTATTTATGCGGCCAACCACCTACCGCAACTGTTGCGCAAAGACTTTGTGCAGCACTCCAACGATTCGGCGTGGTTGGCCAATCCGGCGCAACCGTTGACCGGTTTTTCGCCATTGATCAGTCAGGACGCTCAGCCGCTAGGACTGCGCTCGCGCTTTGCTCTGGAACGCTTGGGAGCGCTGGCCAAGGTTGGTCCGGTGGCGGCGCTTGATTTGCAGCAAATGGTGATGGACGACGAGGTGTATCAGGCATCCCAAGTCATGCCAGACCTGCTGCAATGGTGCAGCACGAACCTGGGCTCTGACACGGCGGCTCTGACCTCGCTGTGTGCCAGTTTCAAGGCTTGGGATCGTAAGGCGAATCTAGACAGTGGTCTGGGCTTTGTGCATTTTCAGAACGTTATGCAGTCGTTGGCGCGGCCCCCCGATATCTGGCGGGTGGTGTTTGACGCCAAGGACCCGCAGCATACGCCGCGCGGTTTGGCTATTCAGCGCCCGGACGTCGCGAACGCTATTCGCGAAGCGATGCTGGCGTCGGTGGAGAAGGTCAGCAAGATGGGGCTTAAGGCTGACAGCCGTTGGGGCGACATTCAGGTGGTCAGCAGTGGTAACCAACAGACGCCGATCCACGGTGGACCGGGCGGGCTAGGGATTTACAACGCCATTCAAGGCGTTCCAAGAGCTGACGGCAAACTCGAAGTGGTCAGCGGCACCAGCTATCTTCAGGTGGTGACCTTCGATGAGACAGGTCCGCATGCTCAGGCTGTGTTGGCGTTTTCTCTGTCGAGTGATCCGACGTCGAAATACGCCCTGGACCAGACCTTGGCATTTTCCAGGAAGCAGTTGAGCGTGTTGCCGTTTACCGAGCAGCAGATCAAAGCGGATCCGCAGTACCAGCTGCAGACTCTTCGCGAGTCCGATGATAAAACGGGCCGGGTGCTGGCTCAGTAACGCTAACTACGGGTCAAGCACCATTGGAAGCCGCACCCCTCAGGGTTGCGGATTTCAGCTTTTTGGTGCCTGCGGGAGCGAATTGAGTACGGGGTTGCCGTCCTGGTTACGGGTCAGGTAGACCGGTAATACGCGCGGTAGGGACGCCACCAGGTCATTTATCTCCGTAATGTTGTAGATGCCGCCGATGCGTATTGATGCGGCGCTGCTGTCGGCCAGCATCAGCGGTTTGCTGAGGTAGCGATTGATCAGGGGCAGTGCATCGCTCAGCGGCAGGTCATTAAGTATCAGCTTGCCATTGCGCCAGGCCAGAGCCGTGTCACTGGCGTAGGTCTGAGTGACCCGGGGCGAGGCGTCACCGTGCCGATAGCGGGCCTGCATTAAAGGCCCAAGACGTAAACCGTCCGTTGCAACGACATCATTGCTACTGACCAGAACCGAACCTTCAATCAGATTAACGCGCACCTGATCTTCATACATCCAGACATTGAAGGTGGTCCCGGTCACCCGAATCCGGCCTTCGCCCGCTTTGACAATGAAGGGATGCGTGATGTCGTGACTGACGCGGAAGAAGGCCTCACCTTTTTTCAACGTGACCCGACGTTCATCCTTGTAATTACTGAAGGTCAATTCGCTATCCAGATTCAGCTCCACCTGACTGCCGTCGCTCAGTGTGACTTGACGGACATTGTCGGTGGCCTGGACGTGCTGGTACGCGTTGGGCAACCATCCCAGGTTCCAGCCGGTATAAGCCGCCAGAGGCAATGCCAGGACGCAGGCGGCGCTAATGCCGAATCGACGCCGAGGCATTGACGGCGTGACCGCCAGCACTGGAGTGGTGGATTCAGTTCGCGGCAAATCACCAGCGACATCCCAAATCTCCAGCATCGCCTCATACTCGAAAGCATGCAGCGGGTGCGCATCGCGCCATTGCTCAAAAGCCTGGCGCTCCTGCGCAGTGCAATCACTGGCGTGCAAACGCATGCACCAGTGCGCGGCGGCATCGGTGATAGTGTCGTATTCCACGTCCGAGAGGGTGTGTTCGGTCATTGACTCATCCTGATTTGCCGCATTCTAACCTTGAGGAGAAGTTAGCGAGAACCTCCAATCATGGCAATTGCCCATCAATGTGAGCGTATTTTTCTCGGCAAAGCCTTAAAAACAGCCCGACGCCCGACAGTATCCATAAATGACGTGAAAAAATGATCAAGAAAATTAGGGTGGCGCAGGTTCCCGCGATAAAGCTGTTGAACGGTTTGATCAAGGGGTGTTGACGTGAAGCTTGCGCCCCAGATAGCTGATGAGCCATGTAACCGAGTCGGCGTTGGCCAGTTGTACAACTAGCCTTACCGTGGAGTTGTTCATGAACGTCGTGCGAGCGTCAGTCAGGGTCGCTTGACCGGTCAAACTCAACACCCTGGCCAACACTGCGTCAGTGTTCTCATACGTTGTGGCACCTAGATCTTCCCAGATATTGTCTTCGTCGTTATAGATCTTGAAGAGCTCGGCCAAAGAAGATTTCTTTGACAGTCCCGTGTTTTGAATTCGGCTCAACGTGTCCTTGAGCCTTTTGGCACGGGCGCTGGAGGTTTCGATGAGGTCAACAAACGGTCGAGAGGAGTCGAGATAAATGATGTCTTCTGTGTTGCTGACGATGTGCGAAAGTTCATGTAGCAAGGTGGCCGCGCGGGCATGGGCGCTGATGGGAAACGCCGCGTCAGTCATATAGTTTCGGTAATGATCGAAATTGGGTTGGAAAAATTTTTCTGCCAAGTAGATTTTCTGTGCCCTATCCAACAGCACTACAAATCCGAAGACGTTTTCCGGTTCCTCCAGGTTCCTCCCAACCACAAAACGTTTGGATTTTTCCTTCCTGAGCGTCGGGTCCAGCAAACCAGCAAAAATATCGGTGACTATTTTTTCAAGCAGTACGACGTGCTCGGGTAATACGGCCGGTACATCGAGAAAGTCCATGATGAGTTGATGCACAGGTGTTACTTGAGTCCCCGGGGCTTTTAACAACTGTAGATTGCGAAAGCTGTTCCACGCGTAGGTCGTTGCAAGGTCAAGGCCTTCGTTGATCAACCGGGCCCTGATGGGAAACAGCTTACGTATTTCGGACATCCCGTCTGCTTCGACATTGATGCTGCTGCGAACAGCGAGCCACGTCCTAACCCGATTGGTCAGGCTGTAGCTACGCACGCTTTCCGCTGAGTGCGTTACCCATCGTTTGGCAACGTCTTGAACGATAGGCGGGCCATCCATGTTATTAGCTCGGATGCGCCAACGTTGGCCACGCTTGTTGATGGGGTAGACCTTGCCTTCAACTGCGGCGTAATTTTTTTGGGTGGCGGGGTCGGTGTAGATTCCTTGAGCGTGGTTCGAGGTAAGGTCGCTTAAAGTTACTTCTGTGCTTTCATAGCGCTGCATTCGGGTACGTGCGGGATCTGTTACGTCGATGTGCTGCCACTCAACTGCAGTCTCTGGCGTTGGCGTTGGCGTTGGCGGCGAAGGTTCATGACGCTCCATCGATAGGCGCAACATCGCCAACTGAGTAATGCCGCTGATAAACTTTTTGGCGGCGGGCACCCAGTTGTTTTCCTGCAGGTCTTCTGCAGACTCCTTGAGTTCACCGTAGCTGCGCCATACGGTCACGGGATAGACAAGCTTGCCTGGCAGTAAGGTAAAAGCCTGGCCACGGTCTTTCCCCAGTACGCGTTTGATTGTTTCCCATTCGCCTTGTGCATTTGTGTTTGATTGGCAGGCCAATAACCTAGCCAATAGTCGCGCGTTGTCGTTGAACAATTGTTTGAACAGGTTTCCCCGAACAGGATTGGACGCCAGACTGATCTCGCTAGTTGAGGTCAACCGGCTTTTGCAGTGAACTTGGTCTGCCGGTGACAACGTATTAAGCACCCAGTTTTGCAAGGGCCCGGTTGATTTCAGTTCGGCCAGTAAAGCACCCTCTGTTTCATACTCTTTCAAACCGTGCTGCGGACTGTAGGGGGCGAGCAGAATTTGCGGGCCCGTGGTGTCTGGTTTTGGCCCGATCAGATAAGTACCGGGTATTTGGATGAGTGATTCACTGCCGCTGCCGAGGAGCTCAAGGGGGCGAATGATGGCGTTGGTGCCAACCACGGCTTCACGGGCGATTGCATCGGGCATGTTCATGATTTGCCGAATCAGGTCAAACCCGCTTTCGCTGAGGCGCTCCTGCAGTTTCTCACCATGGGCGTAGTGCATAAGTTGCCAAGGCAATTGGGTGGCGAAGCGTTTTCTGCGCGATGCAGCGTCGGCATTAGTTTCCTCAAAGGCCGCGTGCAGTATTGCGCGCTGGTATTCACCCGACTTTAAGTTTCGTACCAGGCCCCTGAGGTAGTTTTCGTCCAGCGCGGCCGGCAGGATAGCGGTGTTCAGAGACACCGGCTTGAAACTGAGACTGTTCAGGTCGTGCCAATGAGTCAATGCAAAGGCTGGCAGGGTTTGCGTCTGTGCGTCGAACAGCGCACGGGGATTTATTTTTATCGCTACGGTGTCCGGGTCAATGTCGAATTCATCTTCGTTGAGTTGCTTTTTAAGTTCATGGTGCGCTGTGCGCTCCAGCGCGCGGATGCCGCTGAGGTAGTCCTTGTTGTCACTGGCGTTGTTTACGTATTGCGTTAGCAGTTCGGCATGCAATACCTGATCTTCCATGCTCGCGTTAGCCAGCCATGCAGGGAGTTTTTGCCGGGTAATCAGTGACTGAGCAAGATCCATTGCCCGCTGTAACCCGCTCATCGGCGTGGCCAGTGCCGTCAGGCACAGCAGATCAGCTCGCAGGGACGAGGGCAGGGAGCCCGTCAGTGCTATTTCGACAGACGTTTTGTCCAGTTGAACATAGGGGGTTTGCAGCTGTTCTAGAAAGTGCCCATGGATCAATTGTAGCGGCGCCAGGGAGAACAACTGCCCCGGCGCTCGTTCGCTACGTCCAAGATTCTCCAACAGCACCAGACGCTCTACGTCGCTGAGCAGGCGTCTGTTCAGCTCCGCGAATAAGGGTGTCAGTGACGGATAGGCTTCAAACCCCAGGGCCGGCGTCCAGAGAATGGCTTTTCCGGAATGTTCCAGGTCCAGGCCGCCGCGTTCGGTGGCAACAAAGCAACTGGCCAGCTTCAGTAGCGTGTCAGCGCTGCCAGCCTTGAGGGCGAGGGAAAAAACGTCCGGTAGAAAGCCGTTCAGAGTGCCGCGTTGCAGGCGAACGGGTGTGTCGAGCACCGTCTGGATTATGGCTTGGTGTTCAGCGCTGAGCGTGCGGCTCTGGCTACGTAGTTTGAGTTCGCTGCGCAAGGCCGTGGACAATGTGTGAGCAAACTTGGGTCTCAGCAGTTTCAAAGATTCGCTAACGATGCCTTCCGCCTTGGTGACGGTGGTCGTTGAGGCCAGAATAGGCGGATGCTTTTCAAGCTGCTCTTGAAGGGCGTGATCAACGCTTGAAAGCATTGCCGACTGCACGATTGCCGATGCCGCGCGCACGGTTGCTGGTTGGGCGCTCCATCGCTGATCGGCACGCGTACTCCAGCGCCCGTTGGTGCTGGCTTCCAGCAGTCTTTTATCGATCCAGACACGGATATCGAGAACGTTGTCGAGCAAGGCATGAGGATCAAGGTTGCCTTCACTTTCACGATACTGGCCCAAGGCATAGGCCAGATTCTGCGATTGTTTGCCCTTTATATCGGTCATCAGTTGCTGGAACACCGGGCCGACGATCGGCTCACCGGCGATCAAGCGCTCTTGCTGACCCAGTGACACCAGAAGGTCGCGCTCTTCAAGGGCCAGCACGTTGAGCAAGTTGTCCTCGTGGCCGGCGCTTTTCATCATGTCCAATAATGTTTTCTTGATGTCGGCCAGATTGCCGCTGGTTTCGATGCCCCTGGCCTGGCTGTACAGGAACGCAGTGGTATCAGAGATGCCAATCATCAATGTCGAGGCCAACTCGATTGGTTTTCTATAGGGTGCAACGACACGTACTTTTTCGATACGAATCGGGTTGCTTGAATCGGCACTCTCCTCTTGGCCGGTAATCCGGGGATCCATTAGTTGCAGATATTGGGCTGTACTCAGGATTGCTTTTTGGCGTTTGAGCAAGAGTTCTACGCAATAGGTGTCGCGCATGCTTTGCGCAAAAAAGTCCGAGCGGGACAGGCCATTGCTCATCGCGCTGTTCCAGAACGTCTCAAGCTGGCTTAACAGGTAAGGGGTGAAGCTCTGGGCGATCTCTTTTATCGCAAGCTCCCAGGCCTGATTGTCGGCTTCACTGCTCACACGGTGTGCAGGGTGGGCAAATGCTCTTTTGTCACCCTCCGGCCAACTGTTGCTCAGGTAGAAGTACAGAACAGCATCGTTCAATGACAGTGAAGACAGCTCATGGCGATTTTCAGCACCGCCGGCGTCTGGGTGAGTAGTAAACGTATTGCCAAAGCTTTTGAGCCGGGTGTAACGCTGGTCCAGTTTAGGGAAGTGACTGGCCAACGCCATTTTTAGGGCGTCATCGAGCATGGACCGCAACGTCGGGAACTTGAGCAGTTCGCCGAGCATGGCGGTGAGATTTTTTTGTTGGTTACGTTCAATGAGGCCTTCCTGATCCTGAAAAACTGCGCCATTGATCTGTTCGATGGTCAGGATTAGGGGTTCAGTCGTCAGGGCCGTATTTCTCTCTTCAATGGAGAGATAGCGCGACAGTTCGCGTTTGCCGGCCGGGTCCCCCAGCCATTCTCCGACCTTGGCCTTCAGGTCATCCATGTCGGCAAATTTGGTCAGACCCTTCCACGGCGTATAAAGCACGGCCTCGCCGTTGTCGGGTTTGCTCATCGTAAACACACCGGCCAGTGCAATGGTTGGGGTCAGCAGTAGGCGATCGATGCGCATTCCCGGGACTTGGGCCGCTCGGGCGGCGTGGTTTGGAAAGTAAACCGCTTTTAACCACTTCAGGTCGGCGACGGTGAAACCCAATGCGTTTTCTCGAGCGTCGGGTTGTTTTTTGTTGGAAGCCAGATCTGCTTCGTCAAAAAAATACGGAAGAGGGCGAGCCGTCATGGTGTTTCCTCAAGGGCTGCAATGGGCGTTAATTGCAGAAGGCTGGGCTGAGGAAAAACTTTAAGGGCTTCGCTACCACTGAGTGCGGTACATATTGCTTGCACTGTTGATTGTGCAGAGGCTTGACAGGACACCTCTAAAACAGCACTTAATCGACGCCTATTTGTGGGGTTGCCCTGCAACCTCGTTTCAGCCTGTTGCCCGTACTCGATAATAAAACTGGAGCCTCAGATGACCGCATCGCCCGAAATGGCCGTCAGTTCGAACACGCAAACGCTCGATTTCGATTCCCTTGTTGCGTTGCTCGAGCAGGTCTTCCTGCGTCATGGCACGTCGGCCGACGTCGCCAGGATACTGGCCCTCAACTGTGCTGGCGCCGAACGCGATGGGGCCCACAGTCACGGCGTGTTCCGTATTCCCGGGTATGTGTCGACGCTGAAGAGCGGTTGGGTCAACGGGCAGGCCGTACCGATAATCGAAGATGTGGCCTCCGGGTTTTTACGGGTCGACGCTGGCAACGGTTTTGCTCAGCCCGCGCTGGCCGCCGCCAGGCCCTTGTTGATTGAAAAGGCCCGCAGCGCCGGTATTGCGGTGTTGGCGATCCGCAACTCTCATCACTTCGCCGCGCTCTGGCCGGATGTCGAGCCTTTTGCCTATGAAGGGCTGGTCGCCCTGAGTGTGGTCAACAGCATGACCTGCGTGGTGCCTCACGGCGCTGATCGTCCGTTGTTTGGCACTAATCCGATTGCCTTTGCTGCGCCGCGGGCTGACGGTGAACCGATTGTGTTCGACTTGGCGACCAGCGCCATTGCCCATGGCGATGTCCAGATTGCCGCACGCCAGGGTGAGCGCTTGCCAGCAGGCATGGGCGTAGACAGCCTGGGCCAGCCGACCCAGGACCCCAAGGCTATTCTCGAAGGCGGAGCTTTGTTGCCGTTCGGCGGGCACAAGGGTTCAGCGTTGTCGATGATGGTGGAACTGTTGGCGGCGGCCCTGACGGGCGGCAATTTCTCGTTCGAGTTCGATTGGTCGAACCACCCCGGAGCCAAAACCCCATGGACCGGCCAGTTACTGATCGTGATCGATCCGAGCAAGGCGGCCGGGCAGAGCTTCGCCGAACGCAGTCAGGAGCTGGTGCGGCAAATGCACGGCGTCGGGCTTAAACGTTTGCCCGGCGACCGGCGCCACCACCAGCGGGCCAGGTCCGGCGCTGAAGGGATTGCGCTTGATGGCCACACGTTGGCAAACCTGCGGCAACTGGCCGGACTCTGACCGTCCGGACACCGGAATGAAAAAAGGCGAGCTTGATGGCTCGCCTTCTTGACTCAAACGGCTTTAACGACGTCCCAGCAGCAGCCCGACCACCAAGCCAAAACCGGCAGAGATCGCCACGGTCTGCCAAGGATGACCACCGATGTAGGTTTCGGTGGCTTCGACCGCCGGCTTGGTCCGATCCCGAACGCTGGACACCGAATCCAGCGCCTGTTGGAGTTTCTGGGCAATTTGCCCACGAAGGGTATCTGCTTCCTCGCCAACCAGTGAGGCGCTGCTTTTGAGCAGTTTGTCCGACTCTTCGATCAGCGACTTAAGCTCGCTGAACGCTTGATCCTTGATCTGATCTTCGGCGGCTTGCACGGCGGTTTTACGGGCCATTGGGTAATTCCTTGAAGGTGAATGGACAGTGAACAATGGAGTCTTGCGACGTTGAAAAAGTTGCAGCGATTTTACGTATAGCCTCCACTCTGAGGAAAAATCCAGGGCAGGACATTTCTTCCTACAGTGTAAGATGTCGCCTATTTACGCAGCAGGTAAATCCCATGAGCTTCAATCTGGCCGACAAACCCCTTGCCGAGCGAGCGGCACTTGAAGATGAGAAATCCCGTCTTTTCGATCTCTGGCAAAGTAACCTGGGCAAGTCCAAGGGCGAAGCGGCCCGCCTGTTCGGCGAGCGTTCCAAGCGCAAAGGTAAGTGGGCCGAGTGGGTTCGCGCTGAACTTGACGGCATGTCCCCCCCGGAATTCGCCAATATGGTGCGCAGCGAGGTCAATCGGTTGATGGCCGCCAAGTAACGCTTACGCAAAACTGCTCACAATCGCTTCGCGCACTTTCAACACCGCTGAGTCGAGCTGCGAGCAGGTGCGCCAGCCCAGTTCGATCGGGTAGCGGGGCAATGCCAAAGGGCAGGGCAACAGGGTCAAACCGCAGAGTGCCGCGATACTCGCTGCGGCATGGCTCGGGATGGTCGCCACTGCCTGACTACCTTTGAGCAAATACGGTAACGCCGCAAAGTGGGTGGTTGAGGCGCCCACCCGCCGACTCAGCCCCAGCGCCGCCAGCCCTTCATCGGTGATCCCGATAAAACCACTCGACGACACAAGAATGTGCTCACGCGCGACGAACTCCTCAAGGCTGATGGTCTGCTGCCCCTCGGCCAAGCTGGCGGGGTCGATAAGGCAGGCGTAACCGCCTTCGCCAAGCACCTGGCGGCTGAGCATGCGCTCTGCAAAGCCGCCGGCGGTAATGGCCAGGTCGATACTGCGCTCCATCAATGCCTGGCCCACTATCTGGCTGTGGGTCTGACGGAAGATCAGGCGCAGCTTCGGTGCGCAGCGGGCTATTTCCTCGATCAATTGCCGCCCGTAGGCGATCTCGAAATCATCTGACAACCCCACCGTCACTGAACGCCCTTCATAGTGATTCGCTGCCGGATCGACCATCTCCAGGCTCTGCCGGCATTTATTCAGGGCATCGCTGACCACCGGTTTCAGCTGGTTGGCTTTGAGCGTGGGTGACAAACCGCGGCCGGTGCGCACGAATAACTGATCGCCATAGGCATCTCGCAGTCGGCGTAATGCAGCGCTGACGGCTGATTGCGTGACGCCCAGACGTAATGCCGCACGACTGGCGCTGGACTCTTCGTGCAAGGCTTCGAAGACTTTGAGCAGGTTGAGGTCGAGTGTTGCGATATTTATTTTGCTCATATCATTCAGCAGTCAATGGGGCTTTATTCATCATCGGGTAGCGACTCAGTATGAGCAACACCCGATACGAATGGAGTCATCGCGATGCCCAAGTCAATTGTTGCTGCGCTGCAAATCGGCGCCTCGCCCGGCGGCAAGACCGACACCCTGGAACAGATCCTTTCCTGGGAAAACACTATTGCTGAGTCCGGTGCCGCACTGGTGGTAATGCCTGAGGCTTTACTGGGCGGTTATCCGAAAGGAGAAAGCTTTGGAACTCAACTGGGATACCGGCTGCCGGAAGGGCGTGAAGCGTTTGCCCGCTACTTCGCCAATGCCATCAACGTCCCTGGCGCCGAGACTGAGCTTTTAGCCGGATTGTCGGCCCGTACCGGCGCTAACCTGGTCATTGGCGTGATCGAGCGGGCGGGCAGTACCTTATACTGCACCGCACTGTATTTCGAACCGCAGTCCGGGCTGGTGGCCAAGCACCGCAAACTGATGCCGACCGGCACCGAGCGGCTGATCTGGGGCACTGGAGATGGCTCGACGTTAGCCGTGATCGACAGTCAGGTCGGACGGCTAGGCGCGCTGGTGTGCTGGGAAAACATGATGCCGTTGTTGCGCACGGCGATGTATGCAAAAGGGGTTGAAGTCTGGTGCGCGCCGACGGTGGATGAGCGGGAGATGTGGCAGGTCAGCATGCGGCACATCGCCCATGAAGGCCGGTGTTTTGTGGTCAGCGCTTGTCAGGTTCAGGCCTCACCCCAGGCGCTGGGAGTGTCCATCGCTCACTGGCCGGCGGACCGGCCATTAATTGCGGGGGGCAGTGTGATTGTCGGTCCGATGGGCGATGTTCTGGCAGGGCCGCTGCGTGACGGCCCTGGTTTGCTGACTGCTGAAATCGACACCGACGATTTGATCCGCGCTCGTTACGACTACGATGTGGTGGGCCACTACGCCCGTCCGGATGTGTTCGAGTTGACCGTGGATGAGCGGGCCAAGCCCGGCGTGCGCTTCAACACTTGACGAGCGTTGGAGCGGTGTTGACTCCTTGACTGTGCGTCACCAGGCGCCAGTGCTGGACCGAGGCAAGCTGAGTCGGCCAGTGTCGACAAACCGTCGTGTGCCAATCAACCCGCCCGCCAGTTTGCCCCGCAGTACGTATGGCAGGTTATCCAGGGTTTGGGTCTGGCTCAGGCCTAGGGTTTGCCGCAACACCGAAAACGCAGAGATGCTCACCGGCACCGTCAACACTGTTTCAGAAAAAGGCGGAATCGAGCCCGACTGATTGCTGACACCAGAAGCTAATGGACGGTCATTGACCTCCAGATCCAAGGCCACTCCGGTGTAGTCGATGGTGGTTTCGTTAGGGTTTTGCAGACGGATTTTTACCGCGAAGCGCACTTCCAGGTCCTGGCTTTGTAACGGTTCGATGCCGACCACGTTAATGTTCAGCGGGTCGCGATTGGGAAACAGCGCGCAAGCGCTTAACGAGAGCAGTAACAACGCGAGGGGTAGTGCGAGGAATTTGCGCATGGACAGGGTCTCTTATGAAAAGGGCCGAATGGTCATTGGCTCAGCCCATAAGCATTCTGGCGATTCAACTATGCGACCGTTTGGGTGGCGGCGCGTTCACCCTTGAGGGGGAGATCCGGGTTTTCCATGACCTGCAAAATGGAGGCTTCCGGATCGAAATCATCCTCTTCAAGCTCGATGAATTCTTCGGGCAGGAAAATGTTGAGCACGATGGCACACAACGCGCCGACGGTGATCGGCGATTCGAAGATGATGTGCAGCGCCATCGGCAACTCTTGCAGGACTTGTGGCACCGCCGCTACGCCCAGGCCCATGCCCAGGGAAATCGCCACAATCAGCATGTTGCGCCGATGCAGGCCGGCCTCAGCAAGGATCTTGATCCCGGCCACGGCAACGGTGCCGAACATGACCAGCTCGGCGCCGCCGAGCACGGGCTTGGGCATCAGTTGCAGCACTGCGCCAATTATCGGGAACAGCCCCAGCAGTACCAGCAGGCCGGCAATGAAGAACGCGACATAACGGCTGGCCACGCCGGTGAGCTGGATAACGCCGTTGTTCTGCGCGAAGGTCACCATCGGCATGCTGTTGAACACAGCGGCCATGGCCGAGTTGAGGCCATCGGCGAGCAATCCGGACTTGATCCGGCGAATGTAAACCGGACCTTTGACCGGCTCCCTGGAAATCATCGAGTTGGCCGTCAGGTCACCGGCGGCTTCCAGCGGGGATACCAAAAAAATCACCGCCACGGGCACGAACGCTACCCAATCAAAGTTAAAGCCGTATTTGAACGGTACCGGCACACTCATCAGTGGCATGGCGGGCAGGCTGGCAAAGTCGACGTCGCCCATGAGCCAGGCCACGACGTAGCCGAGCGTCAGGCCAATGACAATTGCGCCCAGGCGCAAGAACGGCACATCAATCCGGTTCAGTACCACAATGGTCCCGAGCACCAGCGCCGCGAGCGCAAGGTGGCGGGACGCGCCGAGATCCGCTGCGCCGAAACCGCCCGCGATGTCGGTCATGGCGACCTTGATCAGCGACAGGCCCATGAGGGTGATGATGGTGCCAGTCACGACCGGGGTGATCAGCATCCGCAGCTTACCGATGAACTGGCTTAACACCACTTCGATAAAAGCGGCGAAAAAGCACACGCCGAAAATCGTCGAAAGGATCTCATCGGTGCCGCCGCCCCTGGCCTTGACCATGAACCCCGCACTGAGGATCACGCTGATGAACGAGAAACTGGTGCCTTGCAGGCACAGCAAACCAGAACCCACCGGGCCAAACCGCCGCGCCTGAACGAACGTGCCCAGCCCGGACACGAACAGCGCCATGCTGATCAGGTAGGGGACTTCGCTTTGTAGCCCCAGCGCGCCGCCCATGATCAGGGTTGGGGTGATGATCCCGACGAAGCTCGCCAGTACGTGTTGCAGCGCGGCGAAGACTGTGGCGGTCAAATGTGGGCGGTCATTGAGGCCGTAGATGAGGTCGTTTTTGCGTGAGGCGGGTGCTTTTTCGGAGGCGGTCATGATGGAGTGCAGGCCAGAAGGCGGGCCGGGTCAGAAAATGGACGCGCAGGATGCCAGAAAGACCTTAGGGTAGCGAGTGCCTGGGTTTGCGCTTAAGCAAACGCCGCTAGCACATCCTCTTCAAAGGCGATCTGCGCATCCCCCGGTGTCTGTGCTCGATGGCGTGCCAGATGAAACGGTACGTCGAAACTCATCTCACCTTGGCGCACGGCTTTGAGTAAACCGTTGTTTTCCCAGCTGCGAGCAAAATGACTCGGCAAATACCCGACGTGCTTGCCGGAAAGAATAAAGGCCAGGGTACCTTCGACTTGTTCCGAACGCGCCGAAAACCGCTTCCCTTGAAGGGGTTCGTCGCTACGCAAAAAACGATAAGGGTGGTCTACCCGATCACAGGTCTGAAGCGCTTGATCATCGGGGTCGGCATCGGCAAACAACGGATGACCCGTAGAGCAGTACAAGTGCTGGGTTTCGCTAAACAGTTCGCGGTAGTCGAAAGCACTTTGCGCTTGTGAGAAATAGCCGATCGCCAGGTCCAACCGCTGTTGGAGCAGTAGTCGCTCCATTTCACCGGGCATGGCGCTGATCAACTCGATACGCACCGATTCGTCCCGTTCGCGAAAGCGCCGAATCGCTTCGGCGACCCGTTGCAGTACGAAGGGGTCGAGGGCCTCGGACAAGCCCAGGCGCACTTCGCCAATCAGGCGTCCGGCTACGCCGTTGGATTGGTGACGAAAAGCTTCAATGGACTGGAATAACAGGCGTATTGCGCTAAGCAGTTGCTCACCCTTTGGGGTGATTTTGAATCCGCCCTTGCCACGACTGCAGAGCCGATAGCCGAGACGGGTTTCGAGCCGGGCCATTTGCTGGCTGATGCTCGACTGGCTCAAGCCCAGTTCTCCTTGGGCCGCGCTGAAACCACCACACTCCACCACGCACACAAACAGTCGCAGCAATTGCAGGTCCAGATCGTGGAGTTGGCCGAGCATCAAACATTACTCCTGGATAAAGTCAGGTTAACTAACTTGATATTTTTCCAATGTATCTGAGCGTGCATCCTGCCACCACTCCAACCGCTTAGGTGTGCGTCATGGCCGCTGTGTTCCCCAGCACTGGTTTTCGCCATGACCCTGTCGGCGTAGCCCGGTAGATCAGTGATCTGGCCCATGGCCGCCTGTGCCTTGCGCTTCGCAGCATGAGCCTCAAGGACACTCGTCAGCGTGAACCACCTTCCGTAGCCGCCAATAACAAGGAACTCAGCATGGACGTCCCGATGCAAAACGATCAGGCCATGACCCGCGACAGTCTTTACGGGACTGGCGCCGAAAGCACCTACGCCGGCATCACCAGTTTCATGCGTCGTCGCTATAGCCGTGACTTGCGCGGTGTCGATGTCGCCGTCAGCGGCGTGCCGTTCGACACGGCCACCAGTAACCGTCCAGGCGCTCGCTTCGGGCCACGGGGCATTCGGGCTGCGTCTACCGGGATTGCCTGGGAACGTCACTGGCCTTGGACGTTTGACCCGTTCGATCACTTGGCGGTGATCGACTACGGCGATTGCGACTTCGATTACGGCACGCCACAGTCGGCGCCCCACAGCATTGAAGCGCATGCCGAACACATTCTTGCGGCCGGCAGCGCGATGCTGACCTTTGGCGGCGACCACTTTATTACCTATCCGCTGCTCAAGGCCCATGCGCGCAAGTATGGACCGCTGTCGCTGATCCACTTCGACGCTCACAGCGACACCTGGCCCGACGAGGACGGACAGCGTGTGGATCACGGCACTATGTTCTGGCATGCGGCGAAGGAGGGGTTGGTGGACCCGTCGCGCTCGGTGCAGATTGGACTGCGCACGACTAACGACCACCCCATGGGGTTTCAGGTGCTGGACGCACGCCAAGTCCACCGTCAGGGTTGCGATGCCATCGTTGAGGCCATTCGGGCAAGGGTGGGTGACCACCCGGTGTACCTGACGTTCGACATAGATTGCCTTGATCCGGCGTTTGCCCCTGGCACCGGGACCCCAGTGTGTGGTGGTTTGAGCACCGTGCAGGCGCTGGAGATTCTCGGCGGGTTACGCGGTATCAACCTGGTGGGGATGGACGTAGTGGAAGTCGCGCCGGCCTACGACAGCGCGGACATTACCTCGCTGGCGGCGGCGACGCTGGCGATGGAAATGCTGTGTTTGTATGCGGCCAAACATAAGGTCGATGAGGTCGCGGTTGGCTCCGGGTACTCTGTGAAAAACCAGGGCAGGTGAGCCTGTAGGCAGGTCGTACACTAGGTCGCCCGAGCTTAAGTGCTGTTTTTGTTTCGTTGCTTCCCAAACCCCTGCACGGGCTTTTTTTGCTGGCATACTGCGCAACTTCAGCCCTGAACGTGCGGCTCTTATGACTTTCGATTCTCCCTTGAGCGCTTGGCAACACGCCATCGAACAGAAGGGCTTCGTGCAGGACGAAGCCCAGGAAGGTGCGGTGTGGGCGCTGCAACAATGCCATGAAGCACTGCATGAGGGGCGTAAGCCCATAACGGGCGTTTATCTCTGGGGCCCGGTCGGTCGCGGTAAAACCTGGTTGATGGATCAGTTCTATCAGACCTTGCGTGTCCCGGCCCGCCGCCAGCATTTCCACCATTTCATGGGGTGGGTGCATCAGCGTTCATTCCAACTGACCGGCACCGCTGATCCGCTGAAGGCGCTGGCGCGTAAGCTGAGCCAGGAAGTACGGGTGCTGTGTTTCGATGAGTTGTTTGTCAACGACATCGGTGACGCGATCATTCTCGGACGCTTGTTTCAGGTGATGTTTGAGGAGGGCGTGGTGATCGTCTGCACCTCTAATCAGCCTCCTGACCAGCTCTACGCCGATGGCTTTAATCGCGACCGTTTCGTACCGGCTATCGAGGCGATCAAGCGGCATATGCAGGTGGTTGTGGTGGACGGCGGTGAAGATCACCGCTTGCACCCCGGCGCTGGTTTGCAGCGCTATTGGGTGGGTGTGCCGGGGCAGCCCAGTGCTCTGGATAAGGTGTTCACGGCACTGACGCACGACCAGTCGGTGTCCGGCGACCCGGTCAAGGTCGGCTACCGCACGGTTCACGTCGTGCAGGCCAGCGCCACCGTCCTCTGGTGCCGTTATGCCGAGTTGTGTGAGCAGCCCTTCGCCGCCATGGACTTTATGGCCCTGTGCGACACGTTCAGTGCGATTGTCATGAGCGAGGTGCCCAACCTCAGTTCACAAAAACGCGAAGGGCGTATCGCCCGAGGCACCGAAGACGGTATTGAGCGAGTCGTGGCAGGCGATCGCGAGTTGCCGCAGTTGTCGATGCACGATGATGGTGTCCGGCGTTTTATCGCCCTGGTTGACGAATGTTATGACCGCAAGGTGCCGCTGTACCTAGAAGCGCAAGTGTCGATGGACGCGCTGTACACCGACGGTTATCTGCAGTTCCCGTTCCGTCGCACCCTCAGCCGTTTACAGGAAATGCAGCTGCAACGTTTCACTGAAGCCTGATCCCCGCGAGAACTGAATATGAAGCAACCTTTGTCGCACCATTTACTGACCCTGGCCTATCAAAACGCGTGGGCCAATCACCGATTGGCCCACGCTTGGGGGCAACTGAGCGCGGATGAACTGGTGGCGTTGCGGGTCAGTTTCTTTCCTGGCATTCGCCAGACGCTCAACCACATCCTCACCTGCGATTGGTTTTATGTGGATGCACTTGAGCGCGAGTTGCGCGGCGCCGAGCCGCATGCCGATTGCTATGTGTTTTTCAAGGATGATGAGCCGTTTACCGTTGGCGCAGACCTCCGGCGTGAGCAGGTTCAGGTGGACCGACGACTGATTGCCTACTGCGAACAACTGCGTGATGCGGACTTGGGGCGCTTGGTGATGATCGCCCGAGACACGCCCCAGCATGACAGCCGTTTGCGCATGCTTTCTCACCTGTTTCAGCACCAGACCCATCATCGTGGGCAGGTTCACGCCATGCTCAGCGGCACGTCGATCAAACCGCCGCAACTGGACGAGTTCTTCTGTGCCGGGGAAGCTGGGGCGAGGGCGCAGGATTTTGCCGAGCTAGGCTGGACCGAGGCTTTGGTTTGGGGGCATTGACGATAAAAAGCAGCGCCGTGTCTTCAAGGAATCGATTGTCGCCATCGCAGTTGTCGCGATAATGTCCGTCGTCCTTCCAGTGCGCAGAAGACGCATTGAGGCTACTTCAGGTGCAATCGAGTATGGAAATGGAATCCGTAGAAATTCTTGTGACTCAGGCCAGCTACACCAACCCGGCGCATGCCGAGGCCCTTTTATTAGTGTTGAACCACTACGCTGAAGACCCGATGGGGGGTTGCGAGCCCTTGTCTGCCGACGTGTTACAGGAACTGCCGGGCGAACTGGCCAAGCGTCCTCACGCCTTCAGCGTACTGGCCTTTGTAAATGGCGAGCCGGCGGGGCTGGTCAATTGCTTTGAAGGGTTTTCGACCTTTGCCTGTCGGCCGCTGGTCAACGTTCACGATGTCTCGGTGGTGTCGAAGTTTCGCGGGTTGGGCCTGAGCCAGAAAATGCTGCAAAAGGTCGAAGAGATCGCCCGTCAGCGAGGCTGCTGCAAGATCACCCTGGAAGTGTTGGAAGGCAACGCGATCGCGCAGGCGTCCTATGGCAAGTTCGGGTTTGCGCCTGGCATGTTCGATCCCGCGCATGGTCGCATGCTGTTCTGGACCAAGGCGCTGTAACGAAGCCAGAAAAAAGGGCGCCCATCAGGGCACCCAAACGATCATCTCTGGCGGCGGAGCGGGGCCGTCAGAGGTCCATCGGAGCTGCGGGTATCAGGAGTTGGATTGGGTGACCTGGGCGGTTTGATCGGTTGGAACCTCGACCTTGGCCTGAGTATTTTTGCTCTTGTCGAGCGACACGGTCGCTTCGGTCTTACCCTGGGTTTGCTGCTGGTTCAGCGAGAGGTTGTCAAAGTAATACCTCATGCGTTCGGCTCCACCTTCAGCAAATGCGCTGGCCGAGCAGAAGGTAAGCAAGCCGGCGAGGATCAGAGGTGTAAGTTTCATAAAGGGTGTCCCACTGAGAATGTGTGATTGCCTTTCGTCCGTGATTTAAGGTCGTGGGCGCAGTATCGGTAGATCTCATTAAGTCGGGGTTAACACACGCCTCTTTGAGTCAATGGGTACTCCTGGCTTGATTCTTCGCCATGAAAAAGGGGCCGGAATCGGCCCCTTGCAGGATTACTGTTTGACCACTGCCGGGTCTGCGGCAGACGCAGGTTTAGGCTTGATCAGGCTGAAGTCGATCAGTGGGCGCTGTTGACGTTCATACGGATTGCCGATCATCAACGGTCGCGGTTTGAAGCTCTCACTGACCAGGCTTTTGCTGCGGTCCAGCTCATCGAAGCTCAGCCCTGCGAGATCAGCCCACGTGTGGATCAGCTGCGAGCTGACGTAAGGCCGACTCAGGTCGGCGGCAAAGCTCCAGTCATGGGTTTCACGCCATTTTGGCGAGGCCCAAGCCATGAACGGAATGGTGTACATCGGCGCCGTCGGCTTGTTTTCGTTGCGGCCCAAGGTGTTATGCCCTTCGGAGTCGAATACGTCTTCACCGTGGTCGGAGAGGTACAGCAGGAAACCGTTCGGATCAGATTTGGCGTAGTCCTTGATCAGGCTCGACACGACAAAGTCGTTGTACAGCACTGCGTTGTCGTAACTGTTGTAGGTGGGGACTTGATCGTCACTCACGCCCTCCGGCACGCCCTTACGGTCCTTGAACTTGTCGAAGGTCGGCGGGTAACGGTACTGGTAGCTCATGTGCGTACCGAGCAGGTGGACGACGATCAATTTGCGCGGTGCCGCGTCGGCGAGAGCCTTGTTGAATGGCGCAATCACGTCGCCATCATACTGAGCCGCGTTCTGGTTGCGGTTATTGTTCAAATACACCTGCTCGTTGGCCTGTTTGGAGAACGTTGTGAGCATGGTGTTGCGTTTGGTCATGGTCTGTTGGTTGGTGATCCAGAAGGTCTTGTAACCGGCCTGTTTCATCATGCTGACCAGTGACGGCGTGGACAAATACAGGTCCGGGTTCTCTTCGTCAGCGAAGGTCAGCACCTGCTGCAACGCTTCGATGGTGTAAGGGCGCGGGGTGATGACGTTATTGAACACCGCCAACTGTTCCTTGAGTTTGTCCAGTTCCGGCGTGGTTTCCCGAGGGTAGCCGTACAGGCTCATGCGCTGACGGTTGGTGGACTCGCCGATCACCAGCACCAGGGTCGCCGGTTGATTGGCCATCGAATCCTTGAGGTTTTTCAACGGCGCGATCTTGCTCGCACTGTTAAGCATGTCCTGCATGCCGGCCAGTGTTTCGAGGTAGCGGTGATAGGCCACTGCCATTTGCCAAGGGACGGCCGGCTCAATACGGGTTTCGAACTTTTCGAACCCCCCGGCAAAACTACCGGTGCGGGCGGTCTGTTTGACCAGCGGATAACCGATCACTGCTACCAGAATCGCGGTTGCGACGGCAAACGCTTTCCAGCGCGGCATGTACACCGCACGCAAACGGGTCCAGAGGAAATAGGCGAATGCCGTGTGGGCGATGAAGGCCAGCACCATCCACCACGCGAAGTACTGGGTCATGTATTCGCCGGCTTCAGAAACGTTCGACTCAAACATGATGAAAATGACGCTCTGGGAAAACTCCTGCTGATAGATAAAGAAGTAGCCCAGGCTGGCCATTGAACACGCCCATAGCACCACACCGATCAGTGCGGCCATCAACCGTGTGCGATTGGGGAACATTAGCATCGGCGCCAGCCAGATCGCGCTCATCACAAACGCTTGACGGAAGCCGGTAAAACCGGAGGTCCCCGTGAGCTGGATCAGTAGCTGGGTGATGCCGGAAAAGTACCAGAAGAATACAAATAGCCAGATAAGCCCGGCCCAATCGAAACCTTTCGCAGACGTTTTGCTGCGTTCAAACACTGCCATCAAATACGTACTCCCGCCCGCGTCATTGTGTCGCTGGCGTCATCATGCCAATTCATAAAAAACCAGCGTCCGAGAACCGGACGCCCACAAGGAGCGGGAGTATCGCCATTAACGTGTGAAAACTTTGTGAGTGTTGTTCAGGTAACTGACAGTTTTGGGGGGGGGTGATTATAAATCGAACGGAAGTGGGCGGTTTGATTCGCCAGAACAGATTTGCGCCTGGTTGACCGGAACCGTCAGGTCGCTGCCGTGGCGAGCACGTTTCAGCAGAAACGCGCTAGGCGATGCCTGAGAAATGGGTCACTAAAGAGGGAGGCGCGACCAGTGTTCGCGACTAAACGCAACGTGGTTAGGCATTGCGGTTGATGCCGCAATGCAGATGGAAACGTTGCGTTTGCGGTGTTATCAGCGGTTTGTCGAGATCAAGGCCAGCGGTGTCTGGCCGGCTAGCTGCGCCTGTTGGAGCAATTCGCGCAGTTGATGCATTTGGTGCTTCAAGGCGTCGCGTTCGTCTTTCAACTGGCGAAGTTCATCACGACGAATCGTGACATAGAGAGTTTGTGGGGGACGTGCGGTAACGATTGTGTCCATTGCTCACCTCGCGAATGGCATGCATCAACTGTGAAAGTGTCGGTCTTGCAGACGACACAATCACTATCGGCGCGGATTTTGATTTCTTTTGCCGTCGAAAGGAACTTTTTTATTTTTCAGGGTCGGTGTGTCTTCTGCGCGTTTCCCGACGTTATCCCTCTGTATCGGGCACAATGCCCGGAAACTATGTTCCAGCGCTCTGGACTAACTCTCATGGAACGCGTTGGGCTATAACCTTTGACACACATTATTGGCAGTAAGGAGCATCAGCACATGCAACTCGGGATTATTGGACTGGGCCGCATGGGCGGCAATATTGCGCGGCGCCTGATGCTCAACGGGCACACCACCGTTGTTTATGACCGCAATACCGCTTTTGTCGATACCTTGGCCGAAGAAGGCGCAACGGGGGTCGCCGATTTGCCGGCGCTGGTCGCTGGCCTGGCCAAGCCGCGCGCGGTGTGGGTCATGTTGCCGGCCGGCGAGCCGACCGAAGACACCATCGAAACCCTGAGTACGCTGCTTGATGCCGGCGATACGATCATCGACGGTGGCAACACGTTCTATAAGGACGACATCCGCCGGGCGAAAATCCTCTCCGAGAAAGGCTTGCACTACATCGACGTCGGCACCTCCGGCGGCGTGTGGGGTCTGGATCGCGGTTATTGCATGATGATCGGCGGCGAAGCAGAGGTGGTTAAACGCCTGGATCCGTTGTTCGAAAGCCTGGCGCCAGGTGTGGGCAACATCCCGCGCACCAAGGACCGTAAATCCGACGATGATCGCGCCGAACGAGGCTACATTCACGCTGGCCCTGCGGGCTCTGGCCATTTCGTGAAGATGATCCACAACGGTATCGAGTACGGAATGATGCAGGCCTTCGCCGAAGGCTTTGACATCCTCAAGACCAAGGCCAGCGAAAACCTGCCGGAAGACCAGCGCTTCGACCTGAATGTCGGCGACATTGCCGAAGTCTGGCGTCGCGGCAGCGTGGTCTCCTCCTGGTTGCTCGATTTGACCGCTGACGCCCTCGCCAGTGATCCGAAACTCGACGGTTACTCCGGTGCTGTGGCCGACAGTGGTGAAGGCCGCTGGACCATCGAAGCGGCCATGGAGCAGTCGGTGCCCGTACCGGTGCTGTCGAACTCGCTGTTCTCTCGCTACCGCTCGCGCGGGCAAGGCACCTTTGGCGACAAAATTCTCTCAGCCCAGCGCTTCGGCTTCGGCGGCCACGTGGAGACTCCGAAAAAATGACCAACACGATCCGCAAGAAATCCAAGGCAGAACCCGCACCACCGACCACGTTATTTCTGTTCGGCGCTCACGGCGATCTGGTCAAGCGTCTGCTGATGCCGGCGCTGTACAACCTGAGCCGCGACGGCCTGCTTGGGGATGGACTGCGGATCATCGGCGTTGACCACAACGCTATCAGCGATGAAGCCTTCGCCCAGAAACTCGAAGACTTCATCCGCACTGAAGCGGCCACTAAGGTCGGCAAGGGCGATCAAGCGCTTGATCCGCAACTTTGGGGCCAGCTCGCGAAAGGCATCAGCTACGTCCAGGGCGACTTTCTGGACGACAGCACTTATCAAGCGCTGGCGGCAAAAATTGCCGACAGCGGCACTGGCAATGCGGTGTTCTATCTGGCCACCGCCCCGCGTTTTTTCAGCGAAGTCGTGCGCCGTCTCGGTGCTGCCGGATTGCTGCAAGAGACCCCTGAAGCGTTCCGCAGGGTGGTCATCGAAAAGCCATTTGGCTCTGACCTGCAAACTGCCGAAGCCTTGAATGCTTGCTTGCTCAAGGTGATGTCGGAAAAGCAGATCTATCGGATCGATCACTACCTGGGCAAGGAAACCGTCCAGAACATTCTGGTCAGCCGGTTCTCCAACAGCCTGTTCGAAGCGTTCTGGAATAATCATTACATCGACCACGTACAGATCACCGCTGCCGAAACGGTCGGTGTCGAAACCCGTGGCAGTTTTTACGAACACACGGGCGCCTTGCGGGACATGGTGCCCAATCACCTGTTCCAACTGCTGGCGATGGTCGCGATGGAGCCGCCGGCAGCCTTTGGTGCGGACGCGGTACGGGGCGAAAAGGCTAAGGTGGTTGGCGCGATCCGCCCTTGGTCCGTCGAGGATGCGCGGGCCAACTCGGTGCGCGGCCAATACGCCGCTGGCGAGGTTGACGGCAAACCGTTGGCCGGTTACCGCCAGGAAGGCAATGTTGCTGGCGACAGCAACACCGAAACCTATGTCGCGCTTAAAGTCATGATCGACAACTGGCGTTGGGTTGGCGTGCCGTTCTACTTGCGCACCGGCAAGCGCATGAGTGTGCGTGATACCGAAATCGTTATCTGCTTTAAGCCTGCGCCCTACGCGCAGTTCCGCGATACCGAGGTCGATGAGTTGCAACCGACCTACCTGCGGATCCAGATTCAGCCCAATGAGGGTATGTGGTTCGACCTGCTGGCCAAACGGCCGGGGCCGGCGTTGAACATGGCCAATATTGAGCTTGGGTTTGCCTACAAGGATTTCTTCGAAATGCAGCCGTCCACCGGCTACGAAACGTTGATCTACGATTGCCTGACCGGCGATCAGACGCTGTTTCAGCGCGCCGACAACATCGAAAACGGCTGGCGAGCCGTGCAGCCGTTCCTCGATGCCTGGCAACAGGACTCGAGTGTGCAGAGCTATCCGGTAGGTGAAGATGGCCCACAAGCCGCACAAGACCTGCTTGCACGCGATGGCCGCGTTTGGCACAGCCTCGGATGAGCAGCGTATTGAAACATCCCATCCGTTTTTTGCTGAGTGACATGGACGGTACCTTGTTGCTGCCGGATCACAGCCTCAGTCCGCGCACCATTGAGGCGGTCCGAGCCTTGCGTGAGGCGGGCGTGTTGTTCAGCTTGGCCACCGGGCGACCGCCCAAAGCCATGCTGCAACAGATACAGGCTTTGGGTGTTGACTTGCCCACGGCGGCGTTCAACGGCGGCACGATTGTCCACCCGGACGGCAGTCTATTGGTTGCGCACTATCTGCCGACCGGCGCAGCGCTGACGGCCTTGGCGCTGTTTGCTGATCGACCGGACATCGAAATCTGGGTGTTCAGTGGCGGCGATTGGTTGTTGAAGGACCCGAACGGGCCGATGGTGCCGCGTGAACAGAACGGTTTGGGCTATCCGCCGGTGGTGGTCGAGAGTTTTGAGCCGTATCTGGAGCGCATCGACAAGATCGTCGCTACCAGCAACAACACCGAGTTGCTGATCGAGTTGGAAGGGTTGTTGTCGCCCAAAGTACATGGCCAGGCTCAGGTCTCGCGTTCACAACCGGTTTATTTGGACGTGACGGCGATGCAAGCCAACAAAGGCGCAGCGCTGGCGACACTCGCCGAGTACCTCGGTGTACCGCTGGAACACACCGCCGCGTTGGGTGACGGCGGCAATGACCCGGCGATGTTTCACCGGGCTGGTTTGTCGATTGCCATGGGTCAGGCGGAGGACGCGGTGAAGCGTCAGGCCGATGTCGTCACGGGCACCAACACTGAAGATGGCGCGGCGCAGGCGATTGAGCGCTACATCCTACCTCTATAAGCAGCCCGGCAGCCCTGTGGGAGCAAGCGTGCTCCCACACTGTTTTGTGTACGGCCAGAAACTCAGTACACACCCGGTATCGCCACGCTTGGCAGGTTGGTCCCGGTATTGATCGGTATGGCCAGGGCCTTGAACTGTTCGCGGCTCATGTGTCCGGAGATAAACGCCTGCTTCACTCCAGTGAGTGTGGGCAGGTGCCGGTCATCGTTGAAGAGAGTGTTCAGCCGAGGATCTTTGCCTGAAGCGACCCAGGAAGATCAGGCTAACTGAGGTAACGCGTCACGATGGCCTTGTAGCTGCCCTCGAGTGAGTAGCCGGCCACGACGATTTTGCCATTGCTCTGCAGGGCGACTGAGGTGGCGGTATCGTGGCTGCGGCCCTGACGTGTACGCACCCAGCCGATGCCGTTGGCGAACTGGCGGTCCAGATCTCCGTCAGGCAGGTAACGTCCCACAATGAAGTCGGCTTCGAAGCCGCCGATCGTCGCACCAACGGTCACGATGCTGCCGTCCGGCTGGACTTGGGCTGCGGTCCATTGGCAGCCGTTGTTGCCGATATCCAGGCGTTGCGGTTGAGCGCCGTTGCAATGAATGTCCGGTCGGCCGTTGCTGTGTATTTTTAGTGAGAGACAGCGCATCGGATCACGACTGCTGCCAAAACAGTGCAATTCGCCATCGGGCTGCTGAACGATATGGCTAATCTGAGCGCTTTGTCCCTGCGCGGTAAACGTCATGAAGCCGTCCAGGGCAAAACTTTCGTCGAGCGTGCCGTCAGGGTGGTAGCGCGCCAGCAAGCCTTCCTGTGGGAAGTTCATCGAGCCCCCCGTCAGGATTCGCCCATCCTGTTGCACCATGAGGCTGCTGAGCCAGGTATTCATCAGCAAATGTCTGACCAAAACGAAACCGCGGCCGTTGAAGTCAGCGTCCAGTTCGCCATTGGCGGTGAGGCGGATCAGCAAGCCGACGTGATCGGCCAGTTCGAAATGGTGATTGGCCAGCAGCAGGATTCGGCCGTCCTTCTGCACGCTGATAGCGCAGGCTTCTGCGCCCGGCACGCCTGGTGGCAACCAATCGTCGCGCAATCCTCTGGACAGGTCGCCGGGCAGGCGCACAACGCGTTTTCCATTGTCGCCAAAGTGCCGGACGGCATGACCGTGCGCGTCGAACAGGGCCAGGGCGGGGAGCGTGCGGTGGATATTTTCGTAGTGCAGGCCGGCCAGCAAAATGTGCCCGTCAGGCAGGAGGGTAACGCTGCCTGCCATCGCTTCGAAACCGAGTTCGAACTGGCCGATGAGGCTGCCTTGATGGCCGAACGACAGATCCGCCGAACCGTCCGGTAGCAGGCGAGCCAAGCCGTAGCGACTACCGCCGGGTGTCCCGACCTTGGCCGCTACCAACAAACGCCCTTCGGTGTCGATTACGACATCGTTGGCCATGCTTGAGGTGCTGCCCGCGAAATACACCTGGGTTTTACCAGCGGCGGCGAAGCTCGTGTCCAGTTGCCCGGCCTCATTGATCGAGGCGGGACGGGCAAAAGCGTTGGTGTTTGGCATGCACGCATCTCCTAGCGAGTCGACGATGTCCCGGAAAAGGGAGGTGACTGCATGAACGACTCATTCAATCCCTGTAAGAGCGGATGTACAACTGTCATAACTAACAGATGGAGAGTCGCGTTGTGCCAGAACAGTGTCTTTTCGAACCATTGAAAAGCTTGCCAAGCACTTGAGCGCGCGCGGAGTTGAATAAGGACACGAGGAGAAGCATTAAACTCAAAAGATCGTCCGACGGTGATTCGCGCCTTCAGACGATCTACTTATTTGAATGGGCGCAACGCGCTTAGTGCGGCATTGTCCACGATTGCAGTGTGTAACCTTCCTGGCTTAACGCGGCCCGAGCCTGTTCCAGCAAGTGTTCGAGTTGAACCGGATCGCTATAGGCACTGCTAGGGATCTGCGTGCGGCCGATACGAGTGTTGGTGCGGTCGATAACGGTCAGGCTGAGTTCGCCGTTACCGTCCTGTGGCGCCCAGGCCACGCATTGAAAAGGTTTAAATGCGCGGTCGGCAATCAAAAGAGCTTCGTTGATGCGGAGCGGGGCAGTCATGGGGGTCTTCTCTCTGTATGCCCAATCAAGTGATGTGCCGTCGGTTGGGCTTACCGTGCGGCTGGTTACTTGTACTGATGCCCGCAACCGGGGTGCAGGTCACACACAATCAAAAGAAATTTCAACTTTCTTTCATATACTCAATGTTCAGGTGTGTTTTGAAAGCGCAAGGAAAGATCTAAGTCGTTAGGCAACTAACAAAACCACTGCTTATAACTAATTAGTTGCCTTGCCTATAATCAAACGATACAAGCCTGCCGTCAAATTCTTGCTAATGTTACAGCCAGGTCTGCCAAATGACTGTTTTTAATAATATTTCCTTAAATTTGGCGCCAAGGAACAGTCATGATTGAAGCGCCTGCCTTACGACGTCTGTTAGTGGTAGATCCCTGCGACGATTGCCATCGTCTATTGCCAGGTTTGCGCGCGGTGGGCTGGGATGTTGATAGCTGTACGTTGGAATCCGCCGCCGATCGAACGTGCGATGTCGGCCTGTTGCGGTTGCAGCCTTTTCATCTGGAGCGACCGGAAGCGGTTAAGGAATTGATCAGCCGCAGCGGCACCGAGTGGATCGCCGTTCTGAATCAGGAAGTGCTGCGAACGCAGAATGTCGGGGACTTTGTCTGCGAATGGTTTTTCGATTTCCACACCTTGCCGTTCGACGTCTCCCGGGTCCAGGTCACGCTTGGCCGCGCGTTTGGGATGGCGCGGTTGCGCGGGCAGGGCACGATTCACATCGACCAGCCGGAACATGAGCTGCTGGGCGACAGTAAGCCAATTCGCGAACTGCGCAAGCTGTTGAGCAAACTGGCGCCGACCGAGTCGCCGGTGTTGATCAGGGGCGAAAGCGGCACCGGCAAGGAGTTGGTCGCCCGCACCCTGCACCGACAGTCCCAGCGCCACAGCAAACCCTTTGTCGCGATTAATTGTGGTGCGATTCCCGAACACTTAATTCAGTCCGAGCTGTTTGGCCACGAGAAAGGCGCCTTTACCGGCGCTCATCAGCGCAAGATCGGACGAATTGAGGCGGCGAACGGCGGCACGCTGTTTCTGGATGAAATCGGCGATCTGCCTCTGGAACTGCAAGCTAATCTGCTGCGCTTCCTGCAGGAAAAACACATCGAACGCGTCGGCGGCAGTCAGCCTATTCCGGTGGATGTGCGGGTGTTGGCCGCCACTCACGTTGACCTGGAAGCCGCCATCGACAAGAAACACTTTCGCGAAGATTTGTACTACCGCCTTAACGTCCTGCAAGTAATGACTGCGCCTTTGCGTGAACGTCACGGCGATCTGTCGATGCTGGCCAACCATTTTTCCCACTTTTACAGCCACGAAACCGGTCGTCGTCCGCGCAGTTTTAGCGAAGACGCCTTAATTGCCATGGGTAAGCACGATTGGCCGGGCAATGTTCGTGAGTTGGCCAACCGGGTGCGCCGTGGTCTGGTATTGGCAGAGGGGCGACAGATTGAGGCGCGAGACCTGGGCTTGATGAGCCAGCAGGCGGTAGCCGCTCCGATGGGCACGCTTGAAGACTACAAGACCCGTGCCGAGCGTCAGGCACTGTGCGACGTATTAAATCGGCACAGCGACAACCTGAGCGTTGCCGCTCGGGTGCTGGGTGTTTCGCGTCCGACCTTTTACCGGCTGCTGCACAAACACCAGATTCGATAATGAGCCCCCAAACAAAAGCCCCGCTGCGGTGTAAATCGCAGCGGAGCTTTGTGGTGGATCAGAAGTAGTAAGGGAATTTGAGGCTGAAGGTGAAGTCCGGCGCATCGGGCGTCATGCCCAGTGACAGGTTGGGCACGATGGTCAGGTTCGGTGTGGCCGCGATGGTCATGCCGATGTTGAAGTAACCCGCGTTGGCGTCGCTGGAGACGACCGATTGCCAATCCTGGCCGGTGGGCTTGAGCTTGCTTCGGCGTTGGATCAGGTCGGACATCGAGAACGACATGCTCATCTTCTCGTTCAAGGCAAAGGCTACGCCGGCGCCGATCTGGAAGCTGTCGCCGATTTTCACCTTGCCTGGGGTCGTCTGATTGACGGTAGAACTGATGTCGCTGAAGGATTCCTCCAGGTTGTGCGTGTAGGAGAAGGTAGTGAATAGCACGGCTGGGTCGTAGGTTTTAACCAGCGAGATCCCTGGAGAGACCGACCACACACCGTTACCGGTCGGCAGGCTTTCAGGTACAAACAGGTTGGTGTTGTCCGGCGACTGCACCAGCTTGATCCCGAACGGGTCTTTGCCGGTAGGTGCCTTGACGCGGAGGGTGAACACCGCATCCGGCGAATTGACTGACTCGTCGAGGAACTTGTACGCCACACCGAAGCTGACATCGCCAATGGTCGGGTCCTGGGTGACGTCGCCCTGGCTGGTCACGCCCGCTGCGCCGTTGTTAGCCCCGCCCGACTGATACGTCGACTCGCGATAAACCACCGGTACGTCAACGTCGAACTGCCAGCGGTTGTTGTAGTTGTAGCGGGTGGTGAGGTCCACGGTCCAGGTGTCAGCCTTGATCCGGTCCAGGTTGATGTTGCCAAGGAAGATCGAGTCCAGCGCCAAAAAACCGTTGAGGGTCAACTGCCGGGTGTCGTAGTGCGAATAGGTCAATCCGGTTTCAAAGCTGAACTTGCCTCCACCAAAAAAGCCGCTGGCTTCGTCATAGAGGTTGGACACGCTCTGTGCCGGCTGTGAATCGTCGGCCAGCGATTGACCGTAAGACGCGCCGCTGCCCCCGGCTGCGCCCCCCGAGGCTGCCGCTGCACCGGTGCCGGTCGCCACTTGCTGGTTACCGCGTAATGAGGCAGGTGATTTGACCAGCCGTTTTGGTGCCGGTGTGACCGGTTGCTCTTCAACCTGGCGAACCCGCTGTTCGAGCACTGCCAAGGCTTTTTGCTGGACTTCGTAACGTTGTTTGAGGTCCAGAAGTTCTTGTTTTAAGGCTTCTACGGCCGGGTCCGATGCGGCCTGCAACATCGCAGCCGGAAAAAGAGTGCTCAAGCATACGACTGCGCGAAGCGATGCCGATCGATACATAAAAAAGCCGTCCCTTTGAGCCAATGATCGAGGTCAGCGTAGTTCAATATCCTAAATTGCGTAGTCCCTTGAGTTGATTAAGATTCTGCATGGCGCCGGCACTGGCATTGAGGTTGTTATTGAGCACTACATTGAGCTGCGTCAGGTTGTTGACCGAGTTGCTGCTGCCGAGCAATTTGGTGTTTTGCAGCAGACCACCCTGGGCCACTTGTTGCAGGGCTGAACCTTGGTTGTTGCTGGCCTGAATGGCCACTTGTACACCACCGCCGGTGGTGGAAACCGCGACACTGCCAGCGCCGTTGCTGCCCGAAATAGTTTGCCCGTTCATCAACAACTGGCCTTGGCCGGCAACCAGCGCCGGTGCGGTACTGGATTGCGTGACGTTGATGCCTACGTTGTTATAGGCCGTATTGCTATCACCTGCGGCACGCACACTTTGGGTGACGCCTTCGGTGCTGCTGAGCCCGGCGCCGCCAATCACGTTACCTGTGCCTAGGGACGGGGTGGTGCCGTTGCCTGTTTGTTTGATGGTTGAAACATAGAGTTGGGGTTGTACGGTTGCAGCCTGAATTTGCATTGAGGTCGTTGCCCCAATCAGGTCGCCGCTGGCGTTGCGCCAGGTGCTACTCATGATCACGCCGAAGCTGATAATGCGCCCCGGCATGACAAAACGACCGCGTAGCTGGGAGAGCTCCTGGTCGTTGACCTCGATGGGTCTGAATCCTGCATTGACGTTGCCCGATACACTTGCTGCCAGGCAGGCGACGGCCAGCCAGTATGAGGTTTTCATCTACTGCTCCCGGAGCTTCCTGCCCCTTTTATCATTATTGGGCGCTAAAAGAAGTCGCTCTGAATGAAGCCGAAATCCATCAGTTCGGCGTCTCTGATCGGGCTGAATTCATCGAGTTTATTCTTGGCCGTCAACGGGGCTGGTGGGTTGAGCAAAGCATTAGCTTTGACGTATCCAGGACCTACGATGGCGAAGACGATGCCGTTCCAGCCTTTGACAAATTCATCATGGGCGTAGCGTTTATGGCCCAGTACCGGATCGCCGATATAGACCCAGTCCTTATCTGCCCGCTGCATCACCACGAAGTGTTTGTAACCGCGAATCTCCATCAGAACCACAACCGGAATCGAGACTGCGTCCAGCTTTTCGGGCGGGATCTTGTAGCCCCTGGCGCGCATGCCGATGCTTTCTATGTAGCGCTTCATGTCCAGCATGGAAAAGCCCTGAGTACGAACAAGGTTCTGGTCAGCGTTGACCAGCATGCCTTTGATGACGTGCTCCTCATCGACGTCTAGCCAATAGGCCTGGCGTAACACCGTTGCCAGTGCGGACGCACCGCAGCTGAAATCGGTTTTCTGTTCGACGATGTCGCTGAACTTGCGCTCACGAATACTTTGCACATGCTTATAGACCAGCATGCCGCCGGGGAGGGCGGGCACGGGCATTTGGGCAGCCTGAGTCAGGCTAGACAGGCAGAGCAGGACGGTGAGTGCGGCCATACGCATGATCGATACGCCTTTATCCGGACTGTAGAAAAGCCCCGTTTCCGGGGCTTTGACGACGATCACAATTACATTTTGCTGACCGAAGAGATGGCCAGCGAGTTGCTTTGTTGGTTACCCGAACCCGCTGAGACGTTGGCGCCGCCGTTGCCGGAGAAGTTGTTCATCGAGTTGGTCATGCTGGCGTTGTTAACCACTGGGTTTTTCCAGCCATCCGGAGTCAGGACTTGTTGAGTAGTGACGCCGGACAGACCGAAGACGCCTACTGCAATGAAGTCAGAGCTGGTGTCTTTGCCATGATGTTCATCACCGCGACCGCCACGGCCGCCTTCGGTGGTTGCTTCACCGATGGCCACGAACTCACCAGCGGCATGCACAGTACCGGTCAAGGTCGAAGTTTTGTAGGTTTGTACGCCTTTGTTGTCCACGACCAGATTGGTTGAAGACTGGTTAGCCGCCGCCGCTGCTTGGGCTACGCGACCACCGGACGAGGCGATTGCCAGGTTGTTTTTCTGTTGGTTAAAGTCGCCGGCGGATACGTTCATGCCGATGTTGCCGGAACCGTTGTTGCCAGAGTTGTTAAGTGTGGCGTTGTTTTGAGTAGACGAATTACTCACATAGTTGTTGTTGTTGACCTGAGTCGCGCTCGAAAGAGCGGTCGAGGTGCCGAAAATAAAGCTCTCGTCCGAGGAGGCGATCGCGGCGGCGTTGTCTTGTTGGTTGCCGTCGCCGGCTGCACTGTTGGCGCCCATATTGCCGTTGGAGCCATTCAGCGAAGCGTCGATCTTGGCGTTGTTGTTGGTGCCTTGGTTGGTCACCACATTGGTATCGCTTTTTTGTGCATCCAGTACGGTAGCGCTGGCGCCTGCACCGATTTGCAGCAGTTGTTCCAGAGTCGGCCCTTTTGGTTGATGACCATGGCCGTGTTCGCCGCCTTCATTACCACCGCCTGCTTGTGCTGCCATTGCCATCACTGCTGCCAGAGCGAAAACCAGTGGTTTAAGAGCCATTGTAGGTTTCATGGTATTTCTCCGATCTCATTAGTTGGTTAAGTGTTGGAACGTTTTGTTGCACTGCAATTGGGTCAGTCAGCGACCCGGATGCTCAGGGTGTTAGCCATTCGGTTCCCCACCCCGGCACTCTGGTTCACCTGAATCACTCCCCGGCTGCCGGTGAAGGCCTGGTCACTGATAGCGACCTGGCGGCTGCCTTTTGAAGCGTCAGTTGCTCCTGAGCTTGGTGACAGCGCCACGTTCTGTTGCGAAAGGGCACTGTCGTCGACGCTTTGCGGTGCAGCTCCGACGCTGATCCGCATGGCGTTGGCCATCTGGTTATTGGCACCGGCACTCTGGTTGACGCCCAGCGCTCCGTTGCCATTGATGAAAGAAGTACCGCCGATGGTGGCCGTCGCATTCACCGACGGATTGGCAGCGGTATTGATTTTCTGGATCACACTGGTCGTCGCCGAAGCGTTGGTACCAGTGGCAATGGCGCGCACGTTGGCCTGTTGTGATTGGTCACCGGCGGCCTGGTTGAGGCTGAAGTTGCCGTTGTACTGCGCGCCGGAATTCAGCAGGTTGGCGTTGTCCTGTACCGCTACGCTGGAGTCGGCCATGGCGCTGGTAGTGGCAAGCAGGGCAATGAAGATCAGGGAGCGATTCATGTCATTGGCCTCCTGCGATTCTGCCCAGCGGGGCGAGGCCGGTGCTCATGGCGCGGTTGATGGTTCCTGAAATCGAGCTGCCGCTGCCGACACCGCCACCCGCGGCGCCACCGGGCATGCCGGGTACACCATTGGAGTTAGTCACCGAGTTGACGCCTGACAAGGTGCCGTACTGGTTGATGTTGCGGTTGATCGATGAACCGCTGGCGACGCCGGCGAAATCGCCATCGCTCAGTTCGGCGTTGCTGGCCGCCGTGGTAACGGCTACCGAAGGATTGGCGTTGACGGTGGTTGGGTAAGGGTCTTTACCGCCGTTGCGACCAATCGGAACAGCCTGGACCTGACGGTTGAGAACGATCACGCCATTCCCGTCGGCCATGACAGGAAGACTGGTCATCGAGCTGACGGCGCAGCCGATCAGCATCAGATTCGTCAAGCCTCTATTGAGAGTTCCCACGACGGCAATTCCTTCTTCGGTGGGCTGGCCTTTGTCAGCGTTGTGAAGAAGAGAGCGAAAGCTGTGCCGCTTTTTGATTATTGTTTTAATTCAATGAGTTGGCTGGTCAGGCGAGGAGGAGGATGTCGCGACTGTTTCACGGATGAGACAGTACGCAGCCCTGGTAATGGCCTGATGCTGTCGCACAGCTCTAGATCAAGGGTTTTCAGCGGGGTGTATCAGTACGTTAACAACTGGCGGGGCGTGAAGGTTGGGGGCGCTGAAACGGGCGGTTCAGGCGGTGATGGGTGTAACAGAAACGGACGTTTCCCCCCCAAAGCAGCCACGACGGACGCAAAATCCGCCCCAAAAGACTGGCTCAGGAGGTGAGCAGTCGGCTGACCGTGTGCAACGCTTGCGCCTGGCGTTCGCTCCAGCTCCCGTGCAGTAACTGAAATGGCTGGTCATGCTGTTCGAGCCATGAACGGGTGGCATTGAAAAAGGCCAGGCGCTGGCTCAGCTCGGGTTGGCAGCGTTGACCATCGTCCGTCCACTCCACCTGTTCAGGCGACAGCAGCAAGTGCAGATCATAATGTCGGGCCAGCAGCGCCGGTTCGAGCCAGCTCGGGCAATCGCCGAACAGGGCTTTGCTCCAGAGGATATTGCTCAGTAAGTGAGTGTCGAGAATCAGCAAGCGAGGCTGCCTGGCCCGGGCTTCGTCTTCCCATTGCAGTTGCCCGCGGGCGATGTCCGGAACGTCTGCCAGGCAGGTGTCTCGTGGATTTTGCTCGATGAACCAACGGACATATTCATCGACCAACTCGCCACCGAACTGTGCCTTCAGTTCAGCGGCCAGCCAGCTTTTGCCGCTGGATTCTGGACCGGTGAGCACCAGCACTTTCATGTGCGCAATGCCGGATCGGTGCGCCACTCCCGCCAGCCTTGTACCGCCAGCAGTGTGAACAGGCCGTAGAGCGCGGCGGTGAGGTACAGGCCTTTATAAGTGAATAGGCCGACGAAGATCACATCCACGGCGATCCATAGTGGCCAGCATTGCACGCGCTTTTGCGCCATCCATAACTGCGCCACCAGACTGAAACCAGTCAGCGCGGCATCAAGCCAGGGTTGGGCGGCATCAGTCCAGTGGGCCATGGCTGCGCCCAACAGCAGGCTGCCGACTGCGCCCACTGCCAGCCCCTGCAATATCGAACGGCGATTCAGGGTGCTGATGTCGCGCCCCTCATGCGTCGCGCCTGCGCGCGTCCATTGCCACCAGCCGTAGAGTTGCAACGCGGCATAAATCACTTGCAGCAGCATGTCCGAATACAGCTTCACGTCGTAGAAGATCCAGCTGTAAAGCAGCACCATGACCAGCCCAATCGGCCAGCACCATGGGTTCTGTTTGACGGTCAGCCAGACGGCGATGACGCCGAGGGCGGCGGCAAACAGTTCAAGCCCGGACATGGAGATACCTTGGGGAAGTCGAAGAAGGGGGCGGATTGTACCCAGAGAGCAAGGGAGTGCGTTAGTGACCCGCCATCCACGACAACCCTGACGGGTGGCGAGGGACAGTTCCCTCGCTACCCGTCAGGCGTCATGTCGAATCTATAGGCATCAGGGCTTGCGCCGTGTCTACCCCAAACGCAGGCGGCTGAGGTAGACAGCGCTTAAACGCGAAACTGCCTAAGTAACCCACTCAGCTCTTCACTCACCGCTTTGAGCCGAACACTGGCCAGGCTTGACTGCTCGGCTGCCAGGGCTGTGCTGTGCGACAGCCCGGCCGCCTGGGTGACGTTCTGGTTGATGTCTTCCACCACGTGTGCCTGCTGCAGGGTTGCACTGGCGATCGACGCATTCAGTCCGTTGAGGTTACGCAACGCCTGGCCGATGGCACTCAGACTGGCCCCCGCCAGGCCTGCCTGTTCGATGGTCAATTGCGACGCTTGGCTGCTGTCGCCGATCACCTTGACCGCCGCTTCGGAATGGTTTTGCAGGCGCTCGATCATCGACTGAATCTCAGCCGTGGATTTCTGCGTGCGTTGAGCCAGTAGGCGCACTTCATCGGCCACCACGGCAAACCCTCGGCCTTGCTCGCCGGCACGGGCGGCTTCAATAGCCGCGTTGAGCGCCAGCAAGTTGGTTTGCTCGGCAATCGAACGGATGACTTCCAGGACGCTACCGATCTGGGTGCTTTCGGCAGCCAGCGTTCGAATGACTTCCACCGCCTGATTAATCGTGCCCGAGAGCTTGTCGATCTGTTGCAGGCTGCCATCGATGTTGATTTGTCCCTGCTGCGCCTGGGACTCGGCGTTACGCATTTCGCTGGCGGCATGCTCGGCATTTTTAGCCACGTCCTGTACGCCGTAGGTCACTTCATTGATGGCGGTGGCTACCAACTCCATTTGCTGGGATTGCTGTTGGCTACGTTGCTGAGCTTGGACGGCGTCGTCGCCCAATTCGCTGGAGGTCTGGCCCAAGGCGCTGGCGGACACCTGTAGCTGGCTGATCACCTGGCGCAACTTGGTGGTGAAGGCGTTGAAGTGCCGCGCCAGTTGCGTGACTTCGTCCTGGCCGTGGGTATCGAGGCTGCGGGTCAGGTCGCTTTCGCCACTGGCGATGTTAGCCATGGCGTTCACCGTTTCCTGCAACGGACGCACAATGCTGCGGGCAATCATGATCACCAGCAGCGCCATGATCAGGGCAATCGCCAAGCCGACGATCGAAGCCTCCCAGACCTGGCCGTAGAACTCGGCCTGCAAGTCATCGATATAAACGCCAGAACCGATCACCCAGCCCCAAGGCTCGAACAGTTTGACGTATGAGGTTTTTTCCACTGGCGCATTGGCACCTGGTTTCGGCCAACGATAATTGACCATCCCGGCGCCCTTGGCCTTGGCGATGGTGACCATTTCGTTGAACACCGCAAAGCCGTCCGGGTCACGGATCGCCGAGAGGTTCTGACCTTCGAGTTTAGGGTTGGCCGGGTGCATGACCATCACCGGCGTCAGGTCGTTGATCCAGAAATAGTCGTTCTGGTCGTAGCGCAGGCCACGAACCACGCTCAGGGCTTGTTTTTGCGCAGCGTCGCGGGTGAGGGTGCCGGCGGTTTCAAGGTCGTGGTAGTAGCTCAGAATGCCGCTCGCGGTCTGCACCACGTGCTGGGTTTTCTGGGTCTTGGCGTGGTAGAGGTCATCGTGAATCTGCTTGAGCATCAACACGCCCAGCGTCAATAACATCACGACGGCCACGATCAAGATGAGCCACAAACGTCGGCTGATCGACACACTGCGCAAGCTGTTCATAACGCTGTCACTCCGATTTTTTTTCTTGTAATAGACGATTGCCAGCATCCAACCATGCTTTGCTGATCGAGCCTATGCGACGCAAGTCCAATTACGCTGCGGCGTTATTCAGGCCTGTCTGATAGGATTTCGGCCTCGCGCGGAAAAACCTGAATCCAACTTGATTTTTCACGGGATTTTTACCGTTTTGTGTGGATCCTGTGCGCGCACAACTTTAGCGACGTCGAGCGCATGTCGCGTTCGAAAAAACATTAACGAGGCCTGCGATGACGCAGTGCTTTTTGGGGGATTGATGGATCTTTGGACCGCCTTGCAGGCAGTGATTCTTGGCGTTGTAGAAGGGTTGACGGAGTTTTTGCCCATTTCCAGCACCGGGCACCAGATTATCGTGGCGGACTTGCTCAATTTTGGCGGTGAGCGGGCCATGGCCTTCAATATCATCATCCAGTTAGGGGCGATCCTGGCCGTGGTGTGGGAGTTCCGCCGCAAGATCCTCGACGTGGTCATCGGCTTGCCGACTCAGCCCCGCGCCCGGCGTTTTACTGCGAACCTGCTGATTGCCTTCCTCCCGGCAGTGGTCCTGGGGGTGATTTTTGCCAATGTGATCCACGAATATCTGTTCAATCCGATCACCGTGGCCACGGCGTTGGTGGTGGGTGGGGTGATCATTTTGTGGGCTGAACGCCGGCAACACGAAGTGCATGCCGAAACGGTTGATGAGATCACTTGGAAGGATGCCCTGAAAGTCGGTTTTGCCCAGTGCCTGGCGATGATCCCCGGTACTTCACGCTCCGGCTCGACCATCATTGGCGGTCTGCTGTTTGGCTTGTCGCGCAAAACCGCCACCGAGTTTTCGTTTTTTCTGGCCATGCCGACCATGGTCGGTGCTGCGGTGTACTCGGGCTATAAATACCGTCATCTGTTCGAGGCGGCAGACTTTCCTGTGTTCGCCATTGGCTTCGTCACCGCGTTCATCTTTGCGATGATCGCGGTCAAGGGGCTACTTAAGTTCATCGCCAGCCACAGCTACGTGGCGTTTGCCTGGTATCGCATCGCATTCGGCCTGTTGATTCTCGCCACCTGGCAGTTTGGCTGGGTGGATTGGGCCGCTGCCAAGCCATGAGAGATTCCAGCGCGTGCAACAGCCCCGGACGCCGGTCTGGGGGCGCGATTCAGTACCCTCGGTTGAAACTGCTGGTGTTCGCAGGCCTCTGCGCGCTGCCGTTGTACGGGTCGCTGGCGTTGTGGCTGCACGGGGTGTCGCTGATTCCCCTCATGGCCTATGCCATCGTCAGCGTGCTGGCGTTTTTTCTGTACTGGAGCGACAAGCGCAAGGCTCGCGTCGACAGTTGGCGCACGTCGGAGAAGGTTTTACACGCGGTGGAATTGGCGGGCGGCTGGCCCGGCGCCTTGTTGGCTCAGCAAGTGTTTCGGCACAAGACTCGCAAAGTCTCTTTTCAACTGCTGTTCTGGATCGTCGTGTTACTGCATCAGGTGTTCTGGATCGATCAGTTGTTCATCGGCGCTCATCTGCTGGCGCTTTTTTAGAACAGTCGATTCAAAGCAGCAGCCCGACCTGGGTCCGCTTGGGCAACTTGCTCACCACCAGTTGATGGGAGCGTTGCAGCAAACCTTGCAGCTCTTCGGCCCTCAGCGGGTAGGGGGCCTGCATGATGATCCATTGTGCTCGAGCCAGGTAGGGCGCTGGATGGATGCCCGGCCGGTCGCAATGCCCCAGAAACAGGTCCTTGTCGACCTTGAACGCCAGGGACTCGCCGCGCAGGTTCTGTAACGCAAACATCTTGTTCCCGGCAATCGAAAACACCCGCACGCCCCCCCATTTGTAGTCCTCTCGGGCTCCAGGCAGGGCTAGGCAAAAATGGGCGACGTCCTTTTCGCTCATGCGTTGTGCCGTCATAAGAGTCTGCTCCCACAGGCATTGAATGATTCGACCAAATGGTCGATCCAGGCGCGCACGGCCGGCATCACCCCGCGCCGGTGAGGATAGACCGCGTGCAGCCACCCGCCGGGTATCGACCAGTCAGGCAGCAGTTGCACCAGTGAGCCGTCTTTCAGTGCCTGCTCGCAATACATCATGGGCAATAGCGTAAAACCCTGGCCGGCAAGGGTGCAGGCTTTGCGGACGATGAAATCGTCGATACCCAAGCGTGCTTCGAACGTGAGGTCGTAGTGCTTACCCTGCTGATCAAGTAAACGTAGATGGACCAGGCGATCGGGCTCGAGGGCGCCGAGCGCCGGCAGGTTTTTCAGGTCGTCGGGGTGATTTATTTGCTGTCCCGTCAGGAGCGCCGGACTGGCGACCAAGAGCATCTGCGCCTGACGCAGGCGTCGAGTGACCAGCAGCGGGTCTTCATCCCCCGACTCGCGAACCCGCAGGGCAACGTCGATGCCCTCGGTCACCAGGTCCACACGCCGGTTGACCAGGATGACTTCAAGTTGAACCTGAGGAAACTTCTCAATGAAGTCGCTGATGACCCCGGCCAGAATCTCATGCGCCAGCCCCACCGGGCTTGAGACGCGCAACCGCCCCTTGGGCTCGCTGGACATGCTGGCCACCGCTTCATCGGCCATTTCGGCCTCCAGCAGCATTGCCTGACAGTGGCGCAAGTAACGCTCGCCCACGGCGGTCAGCTTCAGTTGCCGGGTGGTGCGTTGCAGCAGGCGAGCGCCCAGGCGTTCCTCTAGCTCGGCGATGCGTCGGGACAACCGCGACTTGGGAATCCCCAGTAAACGGCCTGCGGCTGCGAAGCCGCCGGCTTCGACCACCTTGGCGAAATAGTAGAGGTCGTTGAGGTCTTGCATAGCGTTTCCCGATTGTTCTATCAGTGAGACAAACTATCGCATTGTTGCCTGCTAATCGACTATTGGTTTCATGCGTAGGATCGCCCCCATCAGATCGCCCTGTGGCGATCCTCACTTGGAGATCCCACATGAAACTGTTGCATATCGATTCAAGCATTCTGGGCGACAACTCGGCTTCCCGTCAGTTAAGCAGCGAAGTGGTCAACGCCTGGCAAGTCGCCGAGCCTACTGCTGTTGTGACTTACCGTGATCTCGCCGCCGACGCTATCAGTCATTTCTCTGCACTGACCCTGGTCGCTGCCGGCACCACCGCTGAGCTGCGTGACGCGGCTCAACAGCACGAGGCCGAACTCAGTGCTTCGACGCTGGCCGAATTCATCGCCGCCGATGCTGTGGTCATTGCCGCGCCGATGTACAACTTCACTGTTCCGACCCAACTCAAGGCCTGGATTGACCGCATCGCGGTCGCCGGTCAGACCTTCCGCTATACCGAAGCCGGCCCCGAAGGTCTGTGTGGTGGCAAGAAAATCATCATCGTTTCGACCACCGGTGGCATGCACGTAGGCCAAGCGAGCGGCGTCGCTCACGAAGACTATCTGAAAGTGCTGTTCGGCTTCCTGGGCATCACCGACATCGAGTTCGTGCGTGCGCACGGCCTGGCCTACGGCGATGACGTCCGCGCCAAAGCCATGAACGATGCTCATGTGCAGATTCGCGAGCAACTGTTCGCCGCTGCGTAAGGCTTTAGTAAAGTCTTTAAACAGCTCAGGCACACCCCCAAAAACTCTGTATTCTGGTGATCGTAATAACCAGATACAGAGTTTTTTGTTTTTGGTGATTTTCAGCTTTTGGCCCAGGTTATGCAGTCGAGGGTTAACGTCCCCGCTCTGCAACGATACTGGTGGCCGTAATTACGGGCACAAGGCTGTGTCTTCGGCACTTGAAGCAGAACGGGCTTCCCGGTCATGTAATAAAGGTGGGGCATCCTATGGTGCGTCTTTGTGCAACATTCCTGATTTGTCTGCTCAGCAGCCTGAATTCAGTGCACGCCGCGCCTGCGCCACATCCCCATTGGAGCGTCGGCTTTCATGAGATGACGTTTCTTGATCCGCTGGATTTGCAGCCGATGCGTGCCATCGCCTTTTATCCTTCCAGCGACAAAGAACACTCCAGTACCCTCGAAGGCTACGCAGTGGCGGCAGGTGAAGACACCAAGATCGCCATTGGCCGCTTTCCGATGTTGATGCTGTCGCATGGCAACACCGGCACCCCATTGGCTTTGCACGACTTGGCCACGTCACTGGCGCGCAAAGGATTTGTGGTGGTGGCGGTGTTTCATCCCGGCGACAACTCCACGGACCACAGCCGTCTGGGCACGCTGAGCAACCTCTACGGTCGACCACTGCAAATTTCCGAAGCGATTACTGCGACTTTGGGCGATCCCATGCTTGCGCCGTTCGTCAACGCCGATCAGGTGGGTGTCATCGGTTACTCCGCAGGAGGCGAAACGGCACTGATACTCTCCGGCGCTACTCCCGATCTGGATCGCCTGCGCCGCTATTGCCACGAGCGTCCCGACGACCGTGATGCTTGTAACACTCAAGGTGAATTGATTGTTGATCGTGATGATTTGGCGCCCGTGGCCGACCCGAGGGTGCATGCCCTGCTGCTGATGGCGCCGTTGAGCCTCAAGTTCGGTCGTCACACCCTGGCCGGTGTTCATGTGCCGGTGCTGCTGTACAGCGGCGACGGCGACATGCTGGTGCCCTTCGACAAAAACGCCGCTGCGTTGGCGCGTAAATTACCGGTCGCACCGGACTTCAAGCTGCTGGTGGGCGCCGGGCACTTTGTGTTCATGGCACCTTGTACCGCAGAACAGATCGCCGCCATGCCGGCCCTGTGCACGGACGCTGATGGTGTCGATCGAGAAGACATTCACCGCAATCTGGTGTCCGAAGCCGGGCGCTTCTTCTCCCACTCTTTGGGTAAGCCGAGCCGAGCGGGCTTACAGACTGCCGACCAATAACGGTCGCGATTCAGGTCAGCGTATGTTGGCTGCTTCGGCCATTTTCTCGAGAAAAACCGCGAGTCCGACTTCTTCGGCTCGCAGCCCTTTGCGCAGCCTTGGTCGAGGTAGTTCGGCCAGGGCACCCAGCAAAAAGCCATCGACCACCGCCGGATGGATGTAGCACTTGCGACAGACCGCCGGGGTGTTGCCCAACTGTTTGGCGACGTTTTTTACCATCTCCATTACATGCCGTTTGGCATCGGACTCTGGCTCCCACCGTAACTTTCGTAACACCGCCAGCGCCTGTGCGCTGCCGGCCCAGGTGCGGTAGTCCTTGGCCGTGAAATCGGCGCCGGTGAGCGTTTGCAGGTACGCGTTGACGTCAGACGAGCTGACGGTATGCCGCTCGCCGTTTTCGTCCAGGTACTGAAACAGGTTTTGCCCCGGGATTTCCAAACAGCGTTTGACGATGCGCGCCAGGCGCCGGTCTTTGACGGTGATCTGGTGCTCGACCCCGCTTTTGCCGCGAAATTGAAACAGTATCGCACTGCCGTTGACCTCGACGTGTCGGCTGCGCAAGGTGGTCAGTCCATAAGAGCGATTGTCTCGCGCGTACTGAGTGTTCCCGACCCGGATTAGCGTTGCATCCAGCAGCGTAATCACGGTGGCCATGACTTTGTCGCGGCTGAAGCCGGGCGCTGCCAGCAGTGCTTCCAATTGTTTACGCAGTTTCGGCAAGACCCGGCCGAAATCCCGCAGGCGGGAATATTTGTCGGCATCGCGTACTTCGCGCCAGCGGCTGTGATAGCGATATTGTTTGCGGCCCCTGGCATCGCGTCCGGTCGCTTGCAGATGCCCGCGCGGGTCCGCGCAGATCCACACATCGGTATAGGCCGGAGGCACCGCGAGGGCGTTGATGCGTTTGATCTCTACAGGGTCGGTGATGCGTTGGCCCGCCTGATTGATATAGCAGAACTTGCCGCGCTGTTTCTTGCGGCTGATGCCAGGCTGTGTGTCATCGACGTAGTGCAGGTCGGGTGGCAATACACCGGTCAACGCGGGGGCGGGCATGGCAGTGGTCCTTGGCAGCGAATCAGGGTCGTTACAGCCATTGACCACGTGCGACGGCGAGGGTGCCAGCGGATTTAAGCCAGCACCGCGACTGCCTTGATCTGCGCCCAGAGCTGTTGGCCGGGGTACAGGCCCAATTGGTCGCGGGAGTAGCGGGTGATGCGCGCCAGCAGCGGCGTGCCAGCAGCATCCAGACGGATCAGAACGTGGGCGGCGTTGTCTGCTCCCAGTTCGCTGACCACGGTGACGGGCAGGCGATTGAGGATGCTGCTCTGCTCGATGCTTTGCAGGCTCAAGCTAACGTCACGCGCTTGTACTTTGCAGCGCAGGACATGGCCTTGAACCATTGGCGAGTGGGGGACGCGGATGCTCAGTGCGGTCTGCGGCAGTTGCAGGGTCAGCAGTTGATAGGCGGCATCGTAGGCGCTGACGTGGCCCTCGATCACCACCCCGGCGTCGTCACCCAGCGCCAGTGGTAGATCGAGCCTGGCGAGGGTTTCGCCAATCGGACCGCTGGCCAAGGCCTTGCCGTCGCTGAGCAGGACGATGTGGTCCGCCAGCCGCGCGACTTCATCCTGCGAGTGGCTGACGTACAGCACCGGAATGTCCAGTTCGTCGTGTAACCGTTGCAGGTAGGGCAGAATTTCGTTTTTACGCTGGCTATCCAACGCCGCCAATGGCTCATCCATCAGCAACAGTTTCGGGCTGGTGAGCAGAGCGCGGGCGATGCCAATGCGTTGCCGCTCTCCGCCGGAAAGGTTCTGGGGATGACGCTCCAGCAGGTGGCCGATCCCAAGCAGCTCGGTGGCGTGCGCCATATCGACCCGGCGCTGCTGTTTGGGTATGCGTTTGAGGCCAAACTCCAGGTTGGCCAACACCGAAAGGTGCGCAAACAGGCTGGCCTCTTGAAAGACGTAACCGAGCGCACGTTTGTGTGCTGGGACGAAAAGCTTCTGGCTGCTGTCCTGCCAGACCTCTTCGTTGACCTTGATGAAACCCCGGTCGGCCTGCTCCAGGCCGGCAATGCAGCGCAGGCACGTGGTCTTGCCCGAACCGGAGTGGCCATACAATGCGGTGATTCCGCGACCGGGCAATTGCAGCGCCAAGTCCAGGGCAAACTCCGAGTAATTCAGTTTCAAGCGCACTTCAATCATTGATCAGCTCCAGCCCGCTTTGGTTTTTCGGCTGGAATAGAGCGCCAGCAACACCACAAAGGAGAACACCAGCATCGCCCCGGCCAGCCAGTGGGCCTGAGCATATTCCATGGCTTCGACGTGATCGTAGATCTGCACCGACACCACGCGGGTTTTGTCGGGAATATTGCCGCCGATCATCAGCACCACGCCAAACTCACCGACCGTGTGGGCAAAGCCGAGAATGGCCGCGGTGACGAAACCGGGGCGGGCCAGCGGCACGATTACGCTGAAAAACGTGTCCCAAGGATTGGCGCGCAACGTGGCTGCCACTTCCAGTGGGCGAGTACCGATGGCGGAAAAAGCGTTTTGCAGGGGTTGCACCACAAACGGCATCGAGTAGAGCACTGAGCCAATCACCAACCCAGCAAAGCTGAAGGTCAACGTGCCGAGCCCCAGTGATTGGGTAAATTGGCCAACGAACCCGTGAGGCCCGAGCGCCAACAGCAGATAAAAGCCAATCACCGTGGGTGGTAGCACCAGGGGCAGGGCGACGATTGCCCCGACCGGGCCGCGCAGCCATGAACGCGTGCGCGACAGCCACAACGCTATCGGTGTGCCGATGACCAGCAGGATGGCGGTCGTCAGGGACGCCAGTTTGAGGGTCAGCCAGATGGCAGAAAAATCGGCACTCGATAGCGTCATTTAGAGTTGGTAACCGTAGGATTTGATAACCGCAGCGGCTTTCGGCCCTTTGAGGTAGTCAACCAATGCCTTGGCGGCCGGGTTGTCTTTGCCTTTGTTCAGGATCACTGCGTCTTGTTTGATCGGGTCGTGCATCTCGTCTGGAACGATCCAGGCCGAACCGCTGGTGACTTTGCCGTCTTTGTAGATCTGCGACAAGGCTACGAAGCCTAGTTCGGCGTTGCCGGTGGAAACAAACTGGTAGGCCTGGGTAATGTTCTGCCCTTCAACGATTTTAGTTTTAACCTTATCAGTCAGTCCCAGCTTGGCGAGTACCTGAGTGGCCGCGAGGCCATAGGGGGCGGCTTTCGGGTTGGCGATGGACAGGTGTTGATATTGGTTGTCGCTCAAAACTTTACCCTTGGCATCGACGTATCCGTCCTTGGCTGACCACAACGCCAGGGTGCCGATGGCGTAGGTAAAGCGTGAGCCTTTGACGGTGTCGCCTTCGGCTTCGAGCTTTTGCGGTGTGGAGTCATCGGCCGAGAGGAACACTTCGAATGGCGCGCCGTTTTTTATCTGGGTGTAGAACTGACCGGTTGCGCCATAAGCGGCCACCAGTTTATGTCCGGTGTCTTTTTCGAAGTCGGCCGCAATGGCCTGAATCGGGGCGGTGAAATTGGCCGCGACCGCCACTTGGACTTCGTCCGCCTGGGCAGACCCGAACGCGAACACAGCGAGCAAGCTCGCCAGGCAAGTGGGGGCAAAACGTGAGGCACGAATGATCATGAAGCGACTCCGTGGGGGCAAGTGCAGAAGGCAGTTAATACGGGGGTGGTTGACTGCGCTGATGCGAGGGGTAAACGCTATATAGCGGAATATATAGCGGAATATATAGCGAAATACCGATAAACGGAACGTGTCGTGTCGTGAATGCACTTTGCGTTGTTTAAGGTGTTCGCCGCGTCACAGCAGGTTTTGCCTGACTTAGCGCTGAATCAATTTGGCCAGTGCCTCCTCCGCCAGGCGTCGTGTCAGCTCGGCTGTGGGCAGTTCAATGCCCAGGGTCAATGCCTGGCCGGCCCACAGGTTGCTGAAATTCGCTTCGTCTTTGGCGCGCAACGGCATTAACGCGCCACCGGCCAATGGAAACGCCGGAGCGGTCGGGCACATCGGTCCGAGTTCGCGCATTAGCCGATTGAGAATTCCTCGTGCTGGCCGACCGGTGAAGAGGTTGGTGACGGCTGTCTCACTTTCTCTGGCGGTGCGTAATGCCTGGTAATGGGCGCCGCTGATTTTGGCCTCGGGCGTAAACAAATAGGCGGTGCCCAGTTGTACGGCAGACGCCCCCAGGAGGAATGCTGCCGCGATACCCCGCGCGTCCCCGATGCCACCGGCAGCAATCACCGGCACGCTTACGGCATCGACGATTTGCGGCACTAGCGCAAAGGTTCCCACCTGGCTGTTCAAATCAGTGCTCAGGAACAACCCGCGGTGACCACCCGCTTCGTACCCCATGGCAATGATTGCATCGCAGCCATGCCTTTCGAGCCAGACGGCTTCTTCGACGGTGGTCGCCGAGGATAGAATTTTTGCTCCGGTGGCTTTTACTCGATCCAGCAACGATTTTTCCGGCAGCCCGAAGTGAAAACTGACGACTTCGGGACGAAACGCTTCGACTACCTCGCACGCGGCGTTATCGAAGGGCGTGCGATTTGATACCGGTGTCTGTGCGTCAAAATCGGCACCCAGTTCCCGGTAATAGGGTTGCAGTAGGTTTTTCCAGTCTTGCGCCCGTTGTTCATCGGGCACCGGCGGCTGGTGGCAAAAGAAGTTGACGTTGAACGGGTGGCACGTGTGTTCACGGATCGTTGTCAACTCCGCGCGCAACTGCTCGATACTCAACAGGGCGGCGGGCATTGAGCCCAACCCTCCGGCGTTGCTTGCTGCAATCACCATGGCCGAGGTGGTGGCGCCTGCCAGCGGGCCCTGAATGATCGGCAGTTCGATCCCTAGCAGTTCAAGAATGCGGGCGTCTGGCCATTGGCTCATTTGAATGATGCTCCGGCGTCAATACAGGAAGCCGGATTTGTACCAGCAATGAAGGGTGCCAGGCCAGGCGATTTTTTACGTTGTCCGATGCTGGCGATGTGTATCTGCGGCAGCAAGCGATGGCCAACGTCATGGTCGCTCTCATGGGTGTTCAATGCTATTTCAACGACGATTCGGCCCGCCGCCGCCGCCACTGCCATATGAGCGACTCATGGCCTGTGATGAGTTTTGATAGTTATTCAGCCGTTGGGTGCCCGCCGAGCGTGCGGCTGATTCGCGGTTGAGGTTCTGGACCTGAGCGGTGTTTGTCGGACTGGCCCTCGTCGTGCCCCCCTTGGGCATGGATTGCGGGCCGTTGACTCATATTTACCTGACTTTTCTTGATAGCGGAGGTCTGCGGGATGGTCGCGGCAATGGTGGCCTCCCTGGCTTGAGGTGTTCCTGCCACGGACGCTTTAACGTTCGAAGGTAAGCGAATGTAGTCGATGCATGCTCAGCTCCAACGGCCCGGCGGGTTTTCAGCTATCTCGGGGTCGAGAAAAAAGCATAGTCGCAGGCCATGCAAACGCCCGGCAGATTTCAGGATTGGATGAAAGTCGGGTAGGGCAATGTGTTGCTTTGTGTTATTTCAAAGGCATGACGGCTTGAGTTAACCCTGGGGGAGGCGGCGATGTTTAAAGGCATTTTGATCGACAAAGACGACAGCGGTTACCGGGCCGCACTGCAAGACATTAGTGACGATCAATTGCCCGAAGGCGATGTGACGGTGCGCGTTGCCTATAGCACGCTGAACTTCAAGGATGGTCTGGCGATCACGGGCAGCAGTCCGGTGGTGCGTAAATTCCCGATGGTGCCGGGGATCGACCTGGCGGGCACCGTCGAAGTCAGCGGGCATCCGGACTACAAGGTGGGTGACCAGGTTTTGCTCAATGGCTGGGGCGTCGGTGAAGGACATTGGGGCGGTCTGGCCCAGAGAGCACGGCTCAACGGTGACTGGCTAATTGCGCTGCCAAAGGCGTTCACGCCAGCGCAGGCAATGGCCGTCGGCACCGCCGGTTATACGGCGATGCTGAGTATCCTGGCGCTGGAGCACAACGGGGTGACGTCTGAGCGTGGTGAGGTGTTGGTCACCGGAGCCAACGGCGGCGTGGGAAGCTTTGCCATCGCACTGCTGAGCAAACTCGGCTACCGCGTAGTGGCCTCTACCGGCCGTACCTCGGAGCACGCCTACCTCACGCAGCTGGGCGCCAGCGAAGTAATTGATCGCGCCACGTTGTCCGAACCGGGTAAGCCCCTGGCCAAGGAGCGCTGGGCAGGGGTGATCGATTCGGTTGGCAGCCACACGCTGGCCAACGCTTGTGCCGGCACTCGGGCCAATGGCACGGTGGCCGCTTGCGGTCTGGCTCAGGGCATGGATTTCCCCGCGTCCGTCGCGCCTTTCATTTTGCGCGGCGTCACCCTGGCTGGGATCAACAGCGTGACTCAACCCAAAGCCAAACGGGAGTTAGCCTGGAAGCGACTCGCCGAGGACCTGGACTTCACCTTGCTGGCCTTGATCAGTCACGAAATTGCTTTGAGCGAAGCCATCGAAGCCGCGCCGCGGTTGCTGGCCGGGCAACTGCGGGGAAGGGTTGTGGTGGATGTGAATCGCTGACAAGGTAGGCGCCTTTACGGCGCTGTAGGGCCGTAAGCCTAAAAAAAGGATGATTCACTCATGGAAATCAAGCAGGTTTACGTAGCGCCGTTCTCCGTTTCCGGGCTGCGGGTACGAACCCATAACAGCGCCGAACGAACACCCGCAACGGCTAAAATTGGTCCGATGTGGGGGCGTTTTTATAGTGAAGGATTAATTGAACGTATTGCGCCGTCGTCAGCCGGCTCTCCGGTCTACGGCGTGTACTCCGGGTACGAGTCTGATGCTTCGGGGGCGTTCGATGTGACGGCGGGCATTGCTGTCCTTGACCCTGTCCAGGATTACCAGACGGTCCGGATTGAAGACGGTCAGTACCTAGTGTTTGAGGGCAAGGGATCGATGCCTGGCAGCGAATTTGGGACTATTTCCAGACTAACCCGCAGATCGAGCGGCGGTTTGCCACTGACTTCGAAGCCTATACCGGCCCGGAGTCGGTGGCGGTGTATATCGGCATCGTCTAAGGCTGCGCTTCGCGCTCCAACAACTGACGCTTGCGCTCCACGCCCCAGCGATAGCCCGACAGGTTGCCATCGCTGCGGACCACTCGGTGGCAGGGAATGGCTACCGCCAAGGTGTTCGCGCCACAAGCCTGCGCCACCGCGCGCATGGCTTTCGGTGCGCCGATACGTTGGGCGATGTCAGCGTAACTGGCGGTGCTGCCGACTGGGATCTCCCTCAGCGCTTGCCAGACCCGCTCCTGAAATGCCGTGCCGCGCACATCCATGGGCAAGTCGAGGCCAAGGGCCGGTGCTTCGATGAACCCAACGACCTTGGCGATCAACTGTTCGAAGGCATGATCGGCGCCAATCAAATTGGCCCGTCGAAATGAGTCCTGAAGCTCGCAAACCAGTTGGTGCGGATCGTCTCCCAGCAAGATTGCGCAGACACCTCGTTCACTTTGCGCGACCAATATTGCCCCTAGGGAGCATTGGCCGACGGCGAAGCGAATGTCTGTGTTTTGGCCGGCCGCGCGGTAGTCGGTGGGTTTCATGCCCAATAAATGGTCCGCCGCTTCATAAAAGCGGCTATTGGAATTGAAGCCTGCACCATACAGCGCGTCGGTGACCGAACTACCGCTCGCCAGGTTTTCGCGAATCCGGCGTGAGCGATGGGCGTTGGCGTACCCCCTGGGTGTCAGGCCTGTCACGGCTTTGAATACCCTATGGAAGTGAAAGCTGCTCAGGCCGGCCGCTTCGGCCAGTGCGCTCAGCGTCGGCGGGTTTTGCGCCGATTCGATCTGTCGGCACGCAGAGGCCACCGTGTTGGCGTGCTGGGCTGCGGCATCGCTTTGATCCTTGGTCGCCCGTTTGCTGGGACGATACCCGGCGGCCTCGGCTTGCTCGGATGTGTCGAAAAACTCGACGTTCTGCGGTTTTGGCAAGCGCGCCAGACTGCTGGGGCGGCAGTACACCCCTGTGGTTTTCACACCATAGACAAACTGGCCATCAGCCCGAGGATCCCGGGCGACGAGGGCGGCCCAGCGTGGATCGTTTTCGATGGTTGAGGTGCTCGAAGGGGGTGTCATGAGTTGATGTCCGTTGCCCAAGTTTGACTCAGGTTAACCAGCCGGCAGCGTTGCCGCACTCCGGGGCTTGCGGTCGAATTCGACGCGTTCATCGCGCGGTGCGAAACGTAAAATTGATCCGTTGCTCGCCCAGTCGCGGGTGGTGTCCATCCTTGATCGGCAAAATGCCGTGGTAACGCAAGCGATCCACGCCGCCCCAGACCACTATATCGCCATGTAACAGTGGCACGCGGAGGCTTTTGTCGCTGCGCTCGAAACCGCCAAACAAGAACATCGCGGGTAATCCCAAGGACACTGAAACAATCGGGGCGGCGTAGGAACCTTCGTTTTTGTCCTGATGCAACGACATCTTGGCGCCTGGGATATAGCGATTGATCAAGCATGAATCAGGTACGAAATCGGTAAATCCTGCCTCGCGCGCAGCTGATTGCGCTAACTCGACAAACACCTCGGGCATCGCCGGCCAAGGGAGACCGGTGGCCGGATCTGTGTGGTTATAGCGATAGCCGCTGCGATCAGTGGTCCAGCCTAATGTGCCGCAACTGCTCAAACCCACGGACATGGTGAACCCCCCCGGCGTGACCATTTGCCGAAAAGGTGCCTCGGCCAGTACCGCTTGCAGCGCCGGTAGCAGGCGGTCCAGCAAGGGCAGGGCAAAGCCTCTCAGCACCCAGGATTGCTCGCCAATCTGCTCGCGTCGGGCTTGTTGCTCGGGTTCGGCGTCGGCGAACAAATCGAGGGTGATTGGGCTCATGGGGTCATCACGCATCGTGAAAGATGACTTCGAGGGTATGTCACCGCGACAACCACTCAGAACGCGCCCGACCAGCGGCATGACCGCAATCGAGCATCAAAGGTTGGTGGCCCGCTTGGGTCGCGCAGGAGGAGCGAACGCTCCGGCGCTTGCAGTTGAAATTCAGGAGCAGGGAGCCGACGTCCATTTTGTCGCTCCGCGTCGTTTTACAGTGCCTTGCTGACGGTGATGTCGCTGATCACATCATCAGTGGAGCCATGGATGACGTCGAGCGCGGCCTTGGCTTCTTCTTCGGTGCCCTGTTCAAGCTGGGCAAATTCGAAGCGGCGTTCACCGTTAAGTTTGTATTTGATGACGTACTTGGTTGTTTGGGCCACGGTCATGATTGCCTGTTTGCGTGCGTCGGACGTTACTCAGCTCAATTTAGTGCTGGAGCGGCGGATGATCTTGATGGAGTGGGTCAGTGTCGGCTTACGCGTTACGCTGATTGCCTTGCGGCTGACCATGTCGATAGTGATGTTCCAGAAACCGGTGCTTGGTGCAGTGATTCGTGCCGGGAATGTATCAAATGCACCGCCGTGGTAAGTATGACGTCCGCCATTCTTGAAGCTGCGGAAGTTGGCGTCGTTCATCAAGCGGATGTTGCACGTTTGGGAGCACTGGATGACGACGATGTCGTCTTCGTTGAGGTGCTCGCGCTGGTGGATAAATTTCATGAGGCGCCTCCAGAAGGGCTTTTTCTACAAAATCAAAACGATAGCAGGTCGATTGGGCGCAGTTTATCAGCCCGAACGGGTTATTATCCGGCTGTCGAGGTCAGCTTTGACAATTAAAAACAGTTATTCGGAATTCTATGAGCGATAAAAGCAACGAGCCTCGGAGAAAAACAGCATTTACGCTGTCGGAGGATCTTTATCGGAGGTTTTTTATGAAATGGGGTGTGTTGGTTTTGCCGTTGGCGTTGGCGGTGAGTGGTTGTGCATCTGTTACAGAGATCAATGCTTCGCTGCCCACCATGAACGTGATTTCAGGCAAGAAGCCCCATGAGTACGCGCAATGTCTGGTCGGGAAACTGGCCAGCAGTCGTGGGGCCTTGCAGCTTGAGCCGCATAAGGATGGCGTGCGAGTGATCGTTCCCGGTAAATTTTCCTCCGGACCAGCGGCGGTTTTCGATATTGAAGAGCGCTCCGGCGGCAGCAGTATCAAGCTGCACGAGCGCATGTCCAATGTGCCGGTACGTCCGAAGGATGTACAGGGCGCCGCCAACGCGTGTATTTCCGGCTGATAGACTGTCGAGCATCAGCACCGATGCCGTCAAAGCACACCTGCTTCGACGGCATTGTCATTTTTGGAGTTGCGCATGAAGCGAGAGCAAGTACGGGCACGGCATGCAGAGGGCCATATCTCTGCCACGCACGTCATTCAGAACCCGGCGAATCCGGGGGAATGGATCGTGTTTTTCAAGAAAAGCGCCGGGCGTAGTTACTTTCTGGTGGATGACAATGACGAAGTCGAATCCTTTAATCGTCTGGATGATTTGATCGAGACAATACGTGGCCTTGGAATCAAATTCGCCGAAATCCACATGTAGGGCGCGCCGCCTTACTTGCAGACCACCACGACGTTGCGGGTCTTGTAGTTGCCGACATCGACGCCCAGGGTCTTGTCGCTTTCTTTGGTTGAAGGCGTACCCGCGGTGCTGACGATCCTATAGCCAGTGCCCGCGCAGGAGGCATCTGCTTTTTCATAGCAGGCTGCCCAGTTGTTGGCTTCGCCGGAGCAGTCGATGGTCAGGCCCTGCTCGCCGTTCTTCAGGTAAGTATGTTCAGACGTGGCACAGCCAGTCAGTGCCAGTACCGCAATCAGTGCCAGAAATTTATTCATATGCTTGTCGTCGTCAGGGAGTGGGGCTAAACGCTGTGACAGCGCCGGTATCGAAAGGTTATAGCGAATGGCCATTTCTTTGCGCTGAATTACAAAAAAGCCCTGCATCAAGGCAGGGCTACGGTTTCATCCGGTACGGCTCAGGGTTTATCTTTGCCGCGCCGCTTGGGTGCTGCGGGTTGGTCTTGCAGCACCGTAGCCACTTCGATCGCCAGCGCTTCGGAGGGGAAGGGGCCGGCAATATTCTCGCCAGTGGCATTGTCGACCCACCACTGGCCGTCTTTAGCCTGATTGATCAGGTAACCGTTTACGCTTTTTGCTGCCGACATGTATCTGCCTCGTTGGCTGGTTCAATCGCGCAATGATACTGCCAAATGCTCTCATCAGGTGATGATGGGCGTATGGTGGGTGGATTGACTGCTTGGTTGAGGCCGTGCAGCTCTACTGGTTTGTGCTATCTATTTGGCCGGTGCCATGACTTGTGTAGCGACTTGTGGAACTATCGGCAAGAATATTTCTCTATGAAGGCATCGGTTAGCCAGTGCGGGGCATTGTAAGGTGCTCGCCGCCTGATTAGACTGCGCCGAAACTCGTACACACAGCCCTTTCAAGGACTTATATGATCAAGAAATGCTTGTTCCCAGCAGCCGGTTACGGTACTCGCTTCCTGCCAGCGACTAAAGCCATGCCCAAAGAAATGCTGCCGGTGGTAAACAAGCCACTGATCCAGTACGGCGTCGAAGAAGCACTGGACGCAGGCTTGACCGAAATTTCCATCGTGACCGGTCGTGGCAAGCGCGCTCTGGAAGACCACTTCGATATCAGCTACGAGCTGGAAAACCAGATCAAGGGCACTGACAAGGAAAAATACCTGGTCGGTATCCGCAAGTTGCTCGACAACTGCTCGTTCTCCTACACTCGCCAGACTGAAATGAAAGGCCTGGGGCACGCGATCCTGACCGGTCGTCCGCTGATCGGTGACGAACCGTTCGCCGTGGTATTGGCGGATGACTTGTGCGTCAACCTTGAAGGTGACGGCGTTCTGACCCAGATGGTCAAGCTGTACAAACAGTACCGCTGCTCGATCATTGCGATCCAGGAAGTCGATCCGCAGGAAACCAACAAGTACGGCGTTATCGCCGGCGACTTGATCGGTGATGACCTGTACCGCGTTCGCAACATGGTTGAGAAGCCAGCCCCTGAAGATGCACCGTCGAACCTGGCGATCATCGGTCGCTACATCCTGACGCCGGACATCTTTGACCTGATCAAGCAGACCGAGCCAGGCAAGGGTGGCGAGATCCAGATCACTGACGCTCTGATGAAGCAGGCGCAAAACGGCTGCGTAATTGCCTACAAATTCAAAGGCAAGCGTTTTGACTGCGGTGGTGCTGAAGGCTATATCGAAGCAACCAACTTCTGCTTCGAGAACTTCTACAAGACTGGCAAGGCTTACTGATAGCGCTTGATTTGTCTGCACTGAGAAAGCCACCTCCGGGTGGCTTTTTCGTTTTCTGGCGCCATATTGTTTTGCAACGCTTGCCCAAAGGATGTCGGTCGGTATGCTGGCGTCCTGCCTAGGAGAAAGAAATGGCCTACGATTTTGACCTTTATGTGATTGGTGCCGGTTCCGGTGGTGTACGTGCTGCGCGTTTCGCGGCCGGGTTCGGCGCGAAAGTCGCCGTGGCCGAGAGCCGATACCTGGGTGGCACTTGTGTGAATGTGGGCTGCGTGCCGAAAAAACTACTGGTCTATGGCGCGCACTTCGCTGAAGACTTCGAGCAGTCTTCCGGTTTCGGTTGGTCCTTGGGCGAAGCAACGTTCGATTGGGCAACGCTGATTGCCAACAAAGATCGCGAGATTAGTCGTCTTAACGGTATTTACCGCAATTTGCTGGTCAACAGCGGCGTGACCTTGCATGAAGGTCACGCCAAGATCATTGGCCCCCATGAGGTCGAGATCAATGGTGAGCGCTATACCGCCAAGAACATTTTGATCGCTACTGGCGGCTGGCCGCAGATCCCGGATATCCAGGGGCACGAGCATGCGATCAGTTCCAACCAGGCGTTCTTCCTCAAAACGTTGCCTAGGCGGGTTCTTGTTGTTGGTGGTGGCTATATCGCGGTGGAGTTTGCCGGGATTTTCCACGGGCTTGGGGCTGAAACCACGCTGTTGTATCGCGGCGATCTGTTTCTGCGAGGCTTTGATGGGGCCGTGCGCAAGCACCTGCAAGAAGAGCTGACCAAGCGTGGGATGAACTTGCAGTTCAACGCCGATATCGAGCGCATCGAGAAACAAGCCGATGGCAGTTTGAAGGCAACCCTCAAGGACGGCCGCGAGCTGGAGGCTGATTGCATTTTCTACGCCACCGGTCGTCGTCCAATGTTGGATAACCTGGGGTTGGAGAACACAGGCGTGAAGCTCGACAAGAAGGGTTTTGTCGAGGTCGATGAGTTGTATCAGACCGCTGAGCCTTCGATTCTCGCGCTGGGTGATGTCATTGGGCGCGTTCAGCTGACACCGGTTGCGTTAGCCGAAGGTATGGCTGTCGCACGTCGTTTGTTCAAGCCTGAGCAGTACCGAGCGGTGGATTACAAAATGATCCCGACCGCCGTGTTTAGCCTGCCGAACATCGGCACCGTCGGTATGACCGAGGAGGAAGCTCGCGAAGCCGGGCATGAGGTGGTGGTTTATGAAAGTCGCTTCCGTCCAATGAAGTTGACCCTTACGCAATGCCAGGAGCGCACGCTGATGAAGCTCGTGGTGGATGCTGGGACGGACAAGGTGCTGGGTTGTCACATGGTTGGCCCCGATGCCGGCGAGATCATTCAGGGCTTGGCGATTGCCTTGAAAGCGGGTGCCACCAAGCGCGATTTCGACGACACCATCGGCGTGCATCCAACGGCCGCCGAAGAGTTCGTCACCCTACGTACACCGGTCTTGGGTTAATCGCCCTTTAGGGTGTTTGTTGTGTCTGGCGCTGCCGCAACGGCAGTGGCCAGGCGCAATTGCTCGAGGGATGTCTGGGTTTGAGCAAGTTCGGTCTCCAGTCGTGCGTTTGCCTGTGACTGTTCATCGACATTCTGCTTGAGTGACTGGCTGTCCAATAGCGCGACGCGTAAGCGTTCCTGGAGGAGGGTGCGTTCGCTGTCGACACGGTTGGCGTGTTCCAGCAATTGATCCTGTCGATTGTTGGTTTGCTTGAGTTGCTCCTGCAACAAACTGAGTTCTCTAAGCGTTCCACGGTTCTCCGTCAGCAGGCGCTCATTGTCGCGGTGCAGTTGGGTGATCTCATCCTGACGCACCAGCGCGCTTTGCTGGGCTTGACGCAATTCCATCTGAATCTGCTGAACCTGGCCTTCATGGCGGCGCTGCTCTTGCTCGCGCTGATCTTTGACCGCGTTGCGATAGTGCTCCAGTGCATCACGGGCGTGCAGGTGCTTATCTTCCAGGGAGTGAATCTGCTCGTCTTTGTCCTTCAAGCGTAATTCGAAATCGGCCAACGCCTGATTCAGTCCTGCGTTGCGGGTTTGCTCGGTCTGCAGCATGGACCGGGTTTCTTGCAGTGCGGTGGATTCCTGGGTCAGTGCCAGACTTTGAATCTCGTACTGCTGATGCAGTTCGCCGTTGGTCTCGCGGGCTTCATTTAGTTGCGCGTCCAGTACCTTTTTTTGTTGATCAAACTGCGCGCGAGCCTGGTCGATGGGTGCTTGCGCCTGCTCTTTGAGTCGCTGTGCCAGGCGCGATACCAAATCCATCAACTCATCATCAATAGGCTCCGCAGACGTTTCGTGGCGTTCGGCGCCGCCATCGAGCTCCTTCAAGTAGCGATGAATCGTGGTTTTCGAGCCGGTATTGCCCATTTCGATCCGTACCGCATCGATGCTTGGGTTTTCGCCGCGGGCGAGGATTGCCAAGCGTGCCGCTTGCACTACCGCTTTATTTACACCGCCACGAGCCATGTGTTCTCCTACGATTTCGTACTGTGGTACATACCACCAAAGTATGCAGTGTACCATGCTCCTGTAAAAGTTAGAGCTATTCTATTTCTAGCACGGGATATACTGGAGTTATCCCGTGTGATGAGTGGTTCACTGAGGTTTGCCCGCCAAAGCAGTACGTTTTCGAGAGTTAAGCCATGACCGAGTTGGATCGCTATCTGCAAGCTGCCACCCGCGACAACACCCGTCGCAGCTATCGAGCAGCCATCGAGCACTTCGAAGTCAGTTGGGGTGGCTTTCTGCCCGCTACCGGCGATAGCGTGGCGCGTTATCTGGTGGCTCATGCCGGCGTGTTGTCGATCAACACCTTGAAACTGCGCTTGTCGGCCTTGGCGCAGTGGCATAACAGTCAGGGGTTTGCCGATCCCACCAAGGCGCCGGTGGTGCGCAAGGTCCTCAAGGGCATTCGTGCGTTGCACCCTGCACAAGAGAAGCAGGCGAAACCCTTGCAGCTTCAACATCTGGAGCAAGTGGTTGTCTGGCTGGAGCAAGAAGCACAAACCGCCAAGGCCCACGATGATCAGCCAGGGTTGTTGCGGGCAAGGCGCGATAAGGCGCTAATCCTGCTGGGGTTTTGGCGCGGCTTCCGTAGCGACGAGCTATGTCGCGTCCGTATTGAACATGTGCAAGCCACCGTGGGCTCCGGCATCACCCTGTACTTACCGCGCAGCAAAAGTGATCGAGAAAACCTGGGGAAGACTTACCAGACCCCGGCTTTGCAGCGCCTGTGCCCGGTGCAGGCTTATATCGAGTGGATCAGCGTCGCCGCGTTGGTCCGTGGACCGGTGTTTCGCGGTATTGACCGTTGGGGCAATCTGAACGAAGAGGGTCTGCACGCCAACAGCGTGATTGCGTTGCTGCGTCAGGCTCTGGAGCGCGCGGGCATTCCTGCTGAGCACTACACCAGTCACTCCTTGCGTCGCGGTTTTGCCACGTGGGCTCATCAGAGCGGCTGGGATCTTAAGTCGTTGATGAATTACGTTGGCTGGAAGGATATGAAATCAGCCATGCGCTATGTTGAGTCCAGCCCGTTTCTCGGGATGATCCCCGTTGCCGAAAAAGCGCTTGGCACGGCAAATTGAGTTTTTAGCTATTAGTAATCTCGGCTTATAGCGAAAACCAATGAACAGCATCAGCTTTGCCAATGAGCCAGATAGCGATTGAGCGGGTAGGATCTCCCCCATCAAATTTCTAACCCCTGACGGAGAATCACCGATGCCTATCATCAACAGCCACGTTAAACCGTTCAAAGCCAACGCCTACAAAAACGGCGAGTTCATCACCGTTTCTGACGCTGACCTGAAAGGCAAGTGGTCGGTCGTGTTCTTCTACCCAGCAGACTTCACGTTTGTTTGCCCAACCGAACTGGAAGACCTGGCCGACAACTACGCCGAATTCCAGAAACTGGGCGTCGAAATCTACAGCGTTTCCACTGACACCCACTTCGCTCACGCTGCCTGGCACAACACTTCGCCAGCGATCGGCAAAATCCAGTACACCATGATCGGCGACCCAACCCTGACCATCTCCCGCAACTTCGACGTATTGATCGAAGAAGCAGGTCTGGCTGACCGTGGCACTTTCGTGATTAGCCCTGAAGGTCAGATCAAAATCGTCGAACTGAACGACGGCGGCGTGGGTCGTGATGCTTCCGAGCTGCTGCGCAAAATCAAGGCCGCTCAGTACGTTGCTGCTCACCCAGGCGAAGTCTGCCCAGCCAAGTGGAAAGAAGGCGAGGCTACTTTGGCTCCGTCCCTCGACCTGGTTGGCAAGATCTAAGTCTGTGATGAGCTCCACCAGGGCGGACTCCCGCACCTAAGTAAGCCGCACCGCCCAATAAAAACGCCCGGGCGAGATTCGCTCGGGCGTTTTTTTTTAAGAATTCAAGAAGGAAATCGCCCGTATGTTGGACGCCAATCTTAAAGCCCAGTTGAAGTCATACCTGGAACGGGTCACCCAGCCGATCGAGATCGTTGCTTCTCTCGACGACGGTGCGAAATCCCAGGAAATGCTCGCGTTACTCAAAGACGTTGCCATTCTTTCCAATCACATTACGTTGCTCGACAACGGTAACGATGCTCGTAAGCCATCGTTCTCGATCAACCGCCCGGGTGCCGATATCAGCTTGCGTTTCGCCGGTATCCCCATGGGCCACGAATTTACTTCGTTAGTGCTGGCCTTGCTGCAGGTCGGCGGCCACCCCTCGAAGGCCAGTGTCGAAGTGATCGAACAGATCCGCTCCCTCAAGGGTGATTTCAGCTTCGAGACCTATTTCTCGCTGTCTTGCCAGAACTGCCCGGACGTGGTCCAGGCGCTGAACCTGATGGCTGTGCTGAACCCTAATATTCGCCACGTTGCCATCGACGGCGCGTTGTTCCAGGACGAGGTCAACGATCGCAAGGTCATGGCCGTGCCGAGTGTTTATCTGAATGGCGTGAACTTCGGCCAGGGCCGCATGGGTCTGGAAGAAATTCTGGCCAAGCTCGATACCGGGACAATCGCCAAGCAAGCAGAAAAAATCAGCGCCAAGGACGCCTTTGATGTTTTGGTGGTTGGTGGCGGTCCAGCCGGTGCTTCGGCGGCGATCTACGCGGCTCGCAAAGGCATTCGCACCGGTGTGGCGGCGGAGCGTTTTGGTGGCCAGGTGCTGGACACCATGGCGATCGAGAACTTCATCTCCGTACAGGAAACTGAAGGGCCGAAATTGGCGAGTGCTCTCGAAGAACACGTCAAGCAATATGATGTCGACATCATGAACTTGCAACGGGCCACGCAGTTGATTCCGGCCAAGAGTGCCGGTGGCTTGCACGAAGTTCGTTTTGAAAGCGGTGCCACCCTCAAGACCAAGGCGCTGATACTTGCCACGGGTGCCCGCTGGCGTGAAATGGGTGTGCCGGGCGAGCAGCATTACAAAGCCAAAGGCGTGTGTTTCTGCCCTCATTGTGACGGTCCCTTGTTCAAGGGCAAGCGCGTTGCCGTCATCGGAGGCGGTAACTCCGGGGTTGAGGCTGCTATCGACCTGGCCGGTATCGTCAGCCACGTTACGTTGCTGGAGTTCGACAGCAAGCTGCGCGCCGATGCAGTGTTGCAACGCAAGTTGTTAAGCCTGCCGAACGTCGATGTCATCACCAGCGCACTGACCAGTGAAGTCAAAGGCGATGGCCAGAAAGTGACAGGACTGGTGTTCAAAGACCGCAACTCCGACGAGTTCGTGATGGTCGAGCTGGAGGGGATCTTTGTACAGATCGGTCTATTGCCCAACACGGATTGGCTTAAAGGGACCATCGAACTGTCACCTCGCGGCGAGATCATCGTTGATGCTCGTGGTGAAACCTCGATGCCGGGCATTTTTGCTGCCGGCGACGTGACTACCGTGCCGTATAAGCAGATTGTGATTGCGGTAGGTGAGGGCGCCAAGGCCTCCCTGAGCGCCTTCGATCATCTGATTCGAAGCTCCGCCCCAGCGTAAACGCCAGCGCTGAAAACACAAAACCCCATGAGTGATCATGGGGTTTTTCATGGTGCGCCAGGCATGGCGCGTTGCGCGCAAGCGCAACCAGTTTGGCTGTGGTGGCCACGCTGGTGACTTGGAGGTGCAAGTCCTCTACACACCCGGCAAGGGGAAGTGTTAGCCGAAGGCAAGGGTGTCGCGGGTGACTGCGAATCTGAAGGAAGCCTTAGGCAAAATGCTGGCCTGACGAACAGGAAGCGGATGAGGCGGCGTAGCGGGGTAAGGTGGCCATGATTACCAAAGCCCGATACTTGCACGGAACGCTACGACGTAGATCCGACAGGCATAAGCAGGAAGGTCGCGCGAATTACCCTGGGAGATCTGCACGTTTGCCATTGTGCTACCGAGCGTCGTGAGGCGACGGGATGAGCGTGCAGAAGTCAGCCGAGGCCGTAGTAAGTGACGAATAACCCCGTCACCAAGGGCTGAACAGGTTATGCCGCCAGTAGGCGTCAGAGTCTCGTCGAATGTCGAAAAGCAGAAATTTCTCCGAGGGAGAACTGTGACCCCAAGTTCCGGACAGAATCCGCGGGCGACGGCTGGCAGTGCGCAGGCATCGGCGGCGTCTGTGGCGTGGACGAACGCGGAGCCGGACACGCTGATGGAGCGGGTGCTTGCACCGGCAAATCTCAAGCGTGCGTATCAACGCGTGGTCAGCAACAAGGGTGCGCCGGGTGCCGATGGCATGACGGTCGACCCATTGGCTGACTATGTGAATCAGTATTGGCCGACCCTCAAGGTGCGGCTGCTGGCCGGCGAGTATCACCCGCAAGGTGTGCGCGCCGTCGAAATCCCAAAACCCAAAGGCGGAACCCGTCAGTTGGGTATCCCCAATGTGATGGATCGTCTGATCCAGCAGGCTCTGCTGCAACAGCTCACGCCAATCTTCGACCCTCTGTTCTCGGACTACAGCTACGGCTTTCGTCCAAACAGAAGCGCTCACCACGCCATCGAAACAGCCCGTGCCCATGTGGCGGCGGGCCACCGCTGGTGTGTGGAGCTTGATCTTGAGAAGTTCTTTGATCGGGTCAACCACGATGTATTGATGGCTTATGTAGAGCGTCAAATCGAAGACAAGCGTGTGCTCAGGCTCATTCGCCGTTACCTCGAGGCCGGCGTGATGTCAGGCGGTATCGCCAGTCGACGGCAGGAAGGGACGCCGCAAGGCGGCCCGCTCTCGCCGTTGCTGTCGAACATCCTGCTCAACGAACTCGATCGCGAGCTGGAACGGCGGGGTCATTGCTTCGTGCGCTACGCCGATGATGCGAACATTTATGTGCGCAGTCGTCGTGCTGGGGCGCGAGTGATGGCCAGTGTTGAGCGCTTTCTCAATCGGCGTCTGAAACTGACGTTGAACCGGGAAAAGAGCCGTGTGGCAAGGCCTTGGGCCTGTGACTATCTGGGTTATGGGATGAGCTGGCATCAACAGCCGAGGCTAAGAGTGGCGACGATGAGTCTGGGTCGTTTACGCGACCGACTCAGAGACCTGCTGCGCGGAGCGCGGGGCCACAAGATGGCGAACGTCATCGAGCGGATAAACCCCGTACTACGCGGTTGGGCTGGCTACTTCAAGCTGAGTCAGAGCAAGCGGCCCCTTGAGGAACTGGACGGCTGGGTGCGGCATAAACTTCGCTGCATCATCTGGCGTCAATGGAAGCAGCCCTCTACGAGGGCGCGCAACTTGATGCGCTTAGGACTCAGCGAAGCGCGTGCCTGCAAATCAGCGTTCAACGGTCGAGGTCCATGGTGGAGCTCGGGAGCGCCACATATGAATCAGGCGCTGCCGAAGAAACTGTGGGATGGACTCGGGCTGGTCTCGATACTGGATACGATAAACCGGCTTAGCCGTATAACCTGAACCGCCGTATACGGAACCGTATGTACGGTGGTGTGAGAGGACGGCGGCTGTGAAGCCGCCTCCTACTCGAATTGTGGGCGGTGGGCTTGCGATAAGTGTTACATCGGGGACGGCTGAATGATCTCTACCCAATACGCATCCGGGTCCTTGATGAATGCCAGGCTCTTCATACGACCATCGTTAAGGCGTTTCTGGAAATCGCAGCCGAGGGCTTCGAAACGCTCGCATGCGGCGCGGATGTCCGGCACCGAGATGCAGATGTGGCCAAAGCCACGCGGGTCGGTGTTGCCGTTGTGATATGCGAAATCCGCGTCGTTCTCTGTTCCGTGGTTGTGGGTCAGTTCGAGAATGCCGGGGATTGATTTCATCCATTCGGTGCGTGCCGCAGCATCAGCCGGAATCTGGCTTTTATCGACCAGTGCCAGAAAGTACAGACTGAACTCGGCTTCAGCAAAATCGCGTTTTTCTACCAGGGAGAAGCCCAGGATACGGGTGTAGAAATCCAGGGATTTGGTGATGTCCTTGACCCGCAACATGGTGTGGTTGAAGACGAATTCCTGGGTGGCTGTGTCGGGTTGGGCGGTGACGCCGGGGAAAGTGTTCAATTCGTGCAGGCTCATGGGCCCTCCGGAAAAATAGGCTGGCGAATAGGTTGCAATGATACGCAAGGGCCTCGGCGTCGCCAAACCTAAACCACGGGCTTGCCTGGCGGCCGGACGAGGCTCAAACTTTGTGGTTCAGCTCCTCATTGGCCCTCGTAATGATCCGACCGTATAAATCGCTGTTTGTCTTCATGAGTTTGCTTGCGCTGACGGCTTTTGCCAAAGCGGATACGCCCAGCATCATTTGGCCGAGTGGTTGGGAGGTCGAGATCGTGCCGCCAAATGACGCCACGCCTCAGGTTTCCCGGCAGCGTGCGGTGAAAAACGACGGCGATGGCAACCAAGTGCTTGTGATGGAACTCACCGTGACGTCCGTGGACAGCGACCATCGAGTCAATTTGCAAGGAGTCTTGCTGGAAATGCGCAAGTCAGTGCAGAAAGACTTTTTCCAAGGCGGCTATCAAAGTGTCTGTAACAAGATTCACCCGGCCACTTTGAGCCAACTGCAAGCGATGGAAACCACTTGCACTGTCACCGAGAACGGCAGGCATGTGCTGTCTCAAACATTGGTCGCGGCAGTGGGGGCTGATAAAGCCTATGTTCTTTCCTACGCGGGGCAGGCAGCGGTTTATAAGGCAAGTCAGGACGAAATAATCGCCGCACGCAACAGCTTGAAACTTTAACCACGGAATTGGATGAGGGTTCGGGTCTGCGAGGATGTGGATTTTAGATGCCCGAAAGGATTAAACACAAAGTTGCTGCCAACTAGTGGATCGTCTGAAGCGAGCGGCGTTGTGTTGGGAGTGTCACTGCTGTTTCCATTTCAGGGTGTGATATGAGTGCATTACAGCGTATTTCAAATTTTATCGACGAATATCGTTACATTTATTAGATGCCAGCCATGAAAAAGCCCTGTATTGACAGGGCTTTTTTTGATTGCGGAGGGTTAGCCACGCAACCAGGAATCCACGGTGGTGGCACCGTATTGTTCTTTCCAAGCCTTCAGGCCGCGGTGATTACCACCCTTGGTTTCAATCAACTCGCCGGTGTGTGGGTTGTGGTAGACCTTGACTACGCGAGCACGACGGGTTTTGGGCACCGCTGCTTGTTGCAGAGAGGATTTTGCCGGGTTCGGATCGAGGATTGAGACGACGTCACGCAGGCTTTTGCCATAGCTTTTCATCAGCCCCTGAAGCTTTTCTTCGAATTCGATTTCTTTTTTGAGCCCGGCATCGTTCTTCAGGGACTCCAGCTGCTTTAGCTGTTCTTGAAGGGCCTTTTCAGCGGCGCGAAATTCAGCGAGTCTGGACAATATCTTTACTCCAATAGTGTGTTTGGCTGATACCAACCGCAAACAAAGCTATAAGCCAAGAGCCTTGAAGCGACTCGGTGATAGTGACTCACCTGCCAATCTTGCGCAGGCAACAAAAAGTGTAGTAGTTAATTGCTCAAGAGTAAATCCTGTCTTTTTCCCGATGTAACAACAGCAGTCTTTTGATTCAATTTGGTGCGTTTTATCGATATCAGCTAAATGAGTACGGCTGTTTAATGTTGGCTTAATGCATTAATGAAATCTGAGCCCGGCATCGGCCTGCCGAACAGGTAGCCTTGTAGGAAGTTAACCCCGTGTGCGGTCAGGTAGTCACTTTGCTCTTCGGTTTCCACACCTTCAGCAACAATTCCCAGATCAAGCTTGACCGAGAGTTCGATAATGCTATCGAGGATGTGCCGTGACAGGGCGTCAACACCGATCATCGCTACAAAACTCTGATCGATTTTCAGAAAGTCGACATTGAATTGACGCAGGTAACCCAGACTTGAATGACCGGTGCCGAAGTCGTCAATCGCAATTTTCACCCCCAGTGCGTGAAGCTGCTCAAACAATTGGAACGTGATCGGCGTTGGCTCGATGAGTTCACGCTCAGTGAGTTCCAGCACCAGGCTGACACTGCCAGGTGCAAAACTGCTGAGAAATGCGCGGCAATCCGCCACCAGTTCCAGGTCCTTGCAGTGTCTGGCGGTGATGTTGATGCCGAGGTGAAACGGTCCCTCGAATGCCGGTAAAAGCGGTGCCAGCAGTGCTGCAGTTTGCTGCATCAATGAGCGAGTCATTGGCACAATCAGCCCGGAGTGTTCGGCAAACGGGATGAACAAATCAGGACGCACCAGGCCTTCCTCCGGGTGATTCCAGCGCATCAATACTTCGGCGCCGCTCCATTGTTTTGTGTCGCCACTCACCACCGGCTGAAAGTAGGGAATGAATTCCCCCGCCTTCAAGGCACGTTGCATTTCATGGCTCGGTGATGTTGAACGTTTTTGCAGCAGGTGCCCGATCGAACCGGATACCACACCAAAGAACACCAGCAAACTGAAGAGCGGCGGGTATTCGCGGCGCATGTAGCGCCAGGTTTCCCTCTCGGGAAAGCCGGCTGCGACAGTAAAGGCGTAGTGCGAAGACGTCTGTAGGCTTTGCGCCACCGACAGGACGGGTAGAGGTGTGTTGTGAACCTTTCCGTCGGCGGCTAACCAATCATCCCCCACTTGCAACAACAACGAGGTCTGGCGGCCTATCAACCGCAGGGCATTGCTCAAGTGATAGCCGTCCAGCGTGGTGAGCACTCCGCGGTTTTCGTCGCTGAGCCGGTAAACCAGCAACGCGGTATTGGGCGTGACGGGGTTGCCGTTCATCAGCCACAACTGGCCATGGGTATACTCGCCAGGGTTGACGGGCTCCTGATACTCACCAAACAGCGAGCTGCAATAAAGGTTGTTGTCGAGTACAAGATTGGTCGAACGCACGAATGGCCGGCGTGTGACTTGTTCGCGCAAGGCCAGTTTGGCGTCATTGCAACGGCTGCCGGCGAGTGGCAATAGCTCTCTGGCTGCTTGAGCGGTGTTGTCGAGCATCAGGTCGAATTGGCGAACGGCTTCTTCAGCGGTTTGCAGGGTGCTGTACTGGAGCGCGCGTCCGGCTTGCATGTAAAGGATGGCGAGGCCCAATAGCATCGGTAGCAAACCGCTGAGGAGCGTCACTGTGAGCCGAGTGCTGCGCGTTTGGCGGAGTTTGACGTTCAGTGGCATTCGCGGAACCTGTGACAAAGGAGTAGGGCGCTCGGACGTTGGCAGGTCGGCGTCAAGCTTCCCTATAAGCGTTCAGTCAGTGGCCATAATAGTTTGCCTTTGGCGCTGGCGCCTGCCTGATAGGGGCGCACGTTGAGGCTGTTGAGTGACGCCGTGTTTCGCGACCGGCAGTGCTGGGAGGCACATTTGGACGTAGCAACGCCTACGTAACAAACCGCTTGCACAGGTCACGAAAAAGGGGATTTTATACAGAGGGCGGACAAACCGTTTTACGCTGTGTAGAATCCGGTTACGCATACAATAATAATCGTTTTCTGCCCGCAGAAGACTCGCCCGCCAAAGCCTTGGGTCGATCATGCAGATATTTGGGTTTCAACTGATCTACGGTGACTTCCTCGCCCGCAGCGTGCGGGGCATCTCCTGCGCGCCACCCGCCGCCCTCAGCATTGCTAGCAACTAACGATTGGTTAATTGACAAGAAAATGATGAGGCGCCGACCATGGCAGATTTATACGAAAACCCGATGGACCTGATGGGCTTTGAATTCATTGAGTTCGCATCGCCCACGCCCAACACCCTGGAGCCGATCTTCGAGATCATGGGCTTCAGCAAGGTGGCAACCCACCGCTCCAAAGACGTACACCTGTATCGCCAAGGTCAGATCAACCTGATTCTCAACAACGAACCCCATAGTGTGGCCTCGTACTTTGCAGCCGAACATGGTCCTTCGGTGTGCGGCATGGCGTTCCGGGTCAAGAACGCTCAGCAAGCGTTTTCCCGCGCTCTTGAACTTGGCGCGCAGCCGATTCATATCGAAACCGGCCCGATGGAGCTGAACCTGCCGGCGATCAAAGGTATCGGTGGTGCGCCGTTGTACCTGATCGACCGTTTCGGTGAAGGCAGCTCGATCTATGACATCGACTTCGTGTTCATCGAGGGTGTGGACCGCAACCCAGAAGGGGCGGGCCTTAAGATCATCGATCACCTGACCCATAACGTGTATCGCGGGCGCATGGCTTACTGGGCCAGCTTTTACGAGAAGCTGTTTAACTTCCGTGAAATCCGTTATTTCGACATCAAAGGCGAATACACCGGCCTGACATCAAAGGCCATGACTGCGCCCGATGGCATGATTCGCATCCCGTTGAACGAAGAGTCGTCCAAGGGGGCCGGGCAGATCGAAGAGTTCCTGATGAAATTCAATGGCGAAGGCATTCAGCACGTGGCCTTCCTCAGCGATAACCTGATTGACACCTGGGACCGCCTGAAGAAAATCGGCATGCGCTTTATGACGGCCCCGCCGCAAACGTATTACGAAATGCTGGAAGGCCGTCTGCCGAACCACGGCGAGCCAGTCGATCAACTGCAATCGCGCGGCATTCTGCTGGACGGCTCGTCCGAGTCGGGTGACCGGCGTCTGTTGCTGCAGATCTTTTCGGAAACCCTGATGGGCCCAGTGTTCTTCGAATTTATCCAGCGTAAAGGCGACGACGGTTTCGGTGAGGGTAACTTCAAGGCGCTGTTCGAATCCATCGAGCGCGATCAGGTGCGTCGAGGTGTGCTTGCAACTGAGTAAACCGCTTCAGCTCTAAAAAACGGTGGTAGTGAGTGTGCTCGCTACACCGTTTTTTTTGTGCGGACTCAGGGGCGGCGATGGCGCAATAGATGTTTATACCCTTCAAACACCAACACCACGATCGCCAGCCAGATCGGAATGTAGGTCAGCCATTCACCGGCCTTGATACTTTCTCCCAGCAGTAACGCGACGCCCAGCAGTAATACCGGTTCGACATAGCTCAGCAAGCCGAACAGGCTGAACGGCAGCAGTCGGCTGGCAATGATGTAGACCACCAACGCTGAGGCGCTGATCACCCCGAGCAATGGAATCAGAAGTGATAACCAAGGGTGTTGATTGAACACAGCAACGCCCTGTTCACCGCCCTGTACGAACCAGAAAGCCACCGGCAGCATCAGGGTCATGTCAATCCACAAACCACCCAGATGGTCGGTCTTGATGCGTCGGCGCACCACGAAATAAGTCGGATAGCCGATGGCGACCAGCAAGGTGGCCCAGGAAAAACTGCCGACTTGATACAACTCGTTCAGCACGCCGAGGCTGGCCAGGCACACGGCGACCTTTTGCAGATAAGACAGGCGTTCGCCGTAGGCGATTCGTCCGGTTAATACCATCGTCAGCGGCAACAGGAAATACCCCAGCGACACGTCCAGGCTATGACCGTTGAGCGGTGCCCACATAAACAGCCAGAGCTGCACGCCGAGCAGCGCCGAAGAGACGATCAGACCCATCAGCAGCTTTGGCAGAGCACCGATACGCCGCAGGGTATCGGCCACTCGTCTCCATTCGCCGGACACTCCCATAAACACCGTCATGCAGGGCACGGTCAGCAGCATCCTCCAGCCGAAAATTTCCACGCCACTCAAGGGCGCGAGCAACGACGTGTAGTAATACATGACAGCAAACAGCACCGAGGCCGTGACTGATAGAGCAATACCTTTAGACAAACTGTCCTCGCGGGGTTGAACGTGAAACGGGGGCGCAGAGGATACGTGGTTTTTGAGCCGAATATTGACCGAGTGATCAACACCGGCTCACTGATGGGTCTTTAGGAACTCAAGCGGCGCGCGGTTTACGTCCTGAGACAAAATGGCTGACGTCGTTGAACCCAGGTGTAGAGGAATGCCCTGGCGTTACCAGCGAATCGATGAACGCCTCGTCCTGCGCCGTGATCTTCACCGCTTGAGCCAGGGTGTAGGCGTCCCATTGTTCTTCGGTACGCGGTCCGACGATGGCTGAGGTGACGGCGCTGTTGTTCAACACCCAAGCAATGGCGAACTCGACGATGCCCACCCCACGACCTTGGGTGTACTGCTGAATTTGCTGGGCAATACGCAGTGATTCGACTCGCCATTCAGTTTCCAGGATGCGTTTATCCTGGCGACCGGCGCGGCTGTTCGCGTCCGGTGTCACGTCAGGTGTGTACTTGCCGCTGAGTACGCCACGGGCCAGAGGACTGTAAGGCACCACGCCAAGGCCGTAGGCGTGGGCGGCGGTGATCTGCTCGGTTTCTGCCTGGCGGTTGACGATGTTGTACAGCGGCTGACTGATCACCGGCCGATCAACACCAAGCTTGTCGGCAACGCGAATGACTTCAGCAATGCGCCAGCCCCGGTAGTTGGACAGGCCCCAGTAGCGGATTTTGCCTTGGCGAATCAGGTCGCCGATGGCCGAAATAGTTACCTCAAGCGGCGTGTTGTGGTCTTCGCGGTGCAGGTAGTAAATGTCGACGTAATCGGTGCCCAGGCGCGTGAGGCTGGCGTCGATGCTGTTGAAAATGTGCTTGCGGCTCAGGCCGCTGCGGTTTGGCACGCCGTCCACTGGGCCGAAACCGACTTTAGTGGCCAGCACCCATTCATGGCGGTTACCGGCAATCGCTTCGCCGACGATTTCTTCAGAACGGCCACCGGTGTAGACGTCCGCGGTGTCGATGAAATTGATGCCCTGGTCCCAGGCCTTGTCGATGATCCGCATGGAATCTTCGGCGCTGGTCTGTTCGCCAAACATCATAGTGCCCAACGTCAGGGTAGAAACGTGTAACCCCGAATGACCCAGTGTGCGGTAACTCATGACGAAATCCTTTTGCCGATGGGAAGGGCGTCAATCAAATACCAGAACGCTGATCGGGAGCAATCGGAAAATAGACTCAGTTGATCGTTCCCACGCAGTGGGAACGATCATCAAGTCAGGCGCGCAGCGTGCGCGTCATGCGCAACGCCAGCAAGCTACCGCAGACAATCACCCCTGCCAGTACATACAACGCCGCGTCGGTCGAACCGCTGCTGTCTTTGACCCAGCCCACCAGATACGGGCTAAGGAAACCGGCCATTTGCCCCATCGAGTTGATCAACGCCAAACCACCCGCCGCTGCGCCCGCACTGAGCAGAGCGGTCGGGACCGGCCAAAACATCGGTAGCCCGGTGAGGGCGCCCATGGTGGCGATGGTCAGGCCGAGAATGGCGATGGCCGGGTGCGCAGCGAAGTTCACTGCGATGAGCAAACCGACGGCGCCCATCAGCATCGGCACCACCAAATGCCAGCGCCGTTCTTTGCGCAAATCCGCCGAACGTCCCACCAGCAACATGAACACTGCTGCCAGCAAGTACGGAATCGCACTCAGCCAGCCGATTACCAGGTTATCGCTGAACCCCAGGTTCTTGATGATCGACGGCAGCCAGAAGTTGATCGCGTAAACGCCGCTTTGAATACAGAAATAGATCAGGCCGAATGCCCAGATCGCGGGGTTCTTGAATACCGCCGCTAGCGAGTCTGTGGTGGTTTTCGGTTTGTTGACGAGGTCTTCGGCGTGGTCGGCTTCAAGCACGGAACGCTCGTGTGAGGTCAGCCACGTGGCGTTGGCAAAGCTGTCGCTAAGCAGGAAGTACGCCAACGCACCGAGGATCACCGTCGGTATGCCTTGCAGCAGGAACATCCATTGCCAGCCGGCCAAACCGGCCTGGCCTGCACCAAAGTGGTTGAGGATCCAGCCAGAGAACGGGCTGCCCAAGAGGCCCGAGACCGGAATCGCCGACATGAACAACGCCATGATGCGGCCCCGGCGGAAGGTCGGGAACCACTGCGAAAGATAGAGCACGACACCGGGGAAGAACCCGGCTTCGGCGGCGCCAGTGAACAGGCGCAGGGTATAGAACTCAGTCGGTGTGGTGACGAACAGCAGGCAGGTTGACAGCGAGCCCCAGACGACCATCATCAGCGCGATCCAGCGTCGAGGACCGAACCGGGTCAACGCCAGATTGCTCGGTACGCCACACAGCACGTAGCCAATGAAGAATATCCCGGCCCCGAGGCCATACACGGTTTCGCTGAATTTAAGTGCGTCGAGCATCTGCAGCTTGGCAAATCCAACGTTAACCCGGTCGAGGTAGTTGAACAGGTAGCAGATGAAAATGAAGGGGATCAAACGCAGGGTGATGCGTTTGTAGACGGCGTTTTTATCGTCAGCGATGGCCTGGGTAGCTGCGGCGCTCTGTGACATGGGGCTCTCTCTTTATTATGATTTTTTGCGATGCAAGGGTAACGTTGATCGCCCTGTGAGTCTCGACCACCCCTTGGGTGGTTGTCTTTGTGCCTGAGCACAGGGTTTTCGGCCAAGGCCTGTGCGGGTGAACAACCCGTCCCCTTACGCTTTTAAGGATAACCCCCCAATGTTCGAACTCGATCACGACCTGGCTCAGGACATCGTCGACCGGGCCATGGCCATCCTGCCTTATAACGTCAACGTCATGGACAGTCAGGGCCTGATTCTCGGCAGCGGCGAGCCCGAGCGCATCAACACCCGCCACGAAGGTGCGCAACTGGTGTTGGCGAATGGGCGGGTAGTGGAAATCGATGCGCAAACAGCGGTTCACCTTAAAGGCGTGCAGCCGGGGATCAATCTACCGCTGTTGCTGGATCAGCGGTTGATGGGCGTGCTGGGCATCACCGGTGACCCGGAGCAACTGCGTACTTACGCCGAACTGGTGCGCATGACTGCCGAAATGTTGGTCGGTCAGCGCAATCAGCAGGCCGAACAGCAATGGCGGCGCCAGCGCTGCGACGATCTGCTGGCGTTGTTGCTGAGCGAGACTGGCGACTCGCCACGGTTGGTGGACGAGGCGCAACAATTGGGGCTCAAGCCACAACTGACGCGGGTCCCGTATCTGTTCGAGCTGGGCATGGAGCACGGGCGGGGCCCGACCGTCGAAGCCCTCAGTGCCTGGTTGACCAGTCGTTACCCCGACAGTTGGTGCATCAGTTCTGCCAAGTCGTCGCTGTTGTGGTGCCGGCCGGCGACTCAGGCCATCGAGCATGATCGGTTGCTGGAAAAACTCGATGGCCTGGGTTGGAACATTCTGCGCATCGCCGTCGGTGGTCAGGCCGATGGGCTGGCGGGGTTGCGTCGCTGCTATCGGCGGGTCGGCGACCTGCTGGCGTATGGGCGTGATGTGTTGCCGCGTTCGCGCTTATTGACGCTGAACCGCTATCGCTTGCCGGTGATGCTCTGGCGTCACCGCAATGACGATGCGCTGGACGAACTGCTCAAGCCATTGCGCAAAGTCATCGCCAAGGACAACAACGGCCAGTTGCTGGCGACCCTGCGCAGTTGGTGCGACCACGACGGCCAGAGCCAGGCGTGCGCCGATGCACTGGGCATCCATCGCAATAGCCTGCGCTACCGTATGGAACGAATTGCTGAACTGAGCGGTGTCGACCCGTTGCGGCTGGACGGCATGCTGGCGCTGTACCTGGGTGTGCAACTGCTTCCACAGACTGACTGATTTGATCTCTGGTTCATTCGGGGGCAGGCCAGCTTTGTGGAAATGAACAATAAACATCCCGCCGGCTTGTGCAGCGGCCCGGCGTCATCGCTTGGAGCAGCTGGCAGCATGGAGCCCATTGGAACTGGAGAGTTTGCATGAAAATCGTCATCGCCCCCGATTCGTTCAAGGACAGCCTGAGTGCCCAGGGCGTAGCCGATGCCATTGCACTTGGTTTGGCCGAGGTCTGGCCGGACGCGCAATTGGTCAAATGCCCAATGGCCGACGGTGGCGAAGGGACGGTCGAGTCAATTTTGGCCGCCTGCGAGGGTGAGCTGCGCCACACACACGTGCGCGGCCCCTTGGGCATCACGGTCGCTGCCGCGTGGGGCTGGCTGCCGCACAACCACACTGCAATCATTGAAATGGCCGAGGCCAGCGGTCTGCAACGCGTCCCTCCAGGGCAGCGCGATGCCTGCATCAGCAGTACCTTCGGCACCGGAGAATTGATTCGCGCGGCGCTCGATGCCGGGGCACAGCGGGTGATTTTGGCGATTGGCGGCAGTGCCACCAATGACGGCGGTGCCGGCGCGATGCAGGCATTGGGCGTCAAGCTGTTGGATGCCCAAGGACAAACGTTGGCACCGGGCGGCCTGGCCCTCGCCGAACTGGCGCACATTGATCTGCGCGAAATCGATGCGCGTCTGGCCAGCGTGCGCTTCGACATCGCCGCCGACGTCAACAACCCGTTGTGCGGCCCCCAAGGTGCCTCGGCGATTTTCGGCCCACAGAAAGGTGCCTCGCCGGAGCAAGTCCAGCAACTGGATCGGGCCCTTGGGCACTTTGCTGATCTGTGTGGGCAAGCCCTTAAAAAAGACGTGCGCGATGAACCCGGCAGTGGTGCCGCGGGTGGGTTGGGGTTTGCGGCCAAGGCCTTTCTGGGGGCGCAATTTCAGGCCGGTGTGGCAGTGGTCGCTGAACTGGTGGGGCTGGCGGAGGCTGTCAAAGATGCGGATTTTCTGATTACTGGCGAAGGTCGTTTCGATGCGCAAACTTTACGCGGAAAGACGCCGTTTGGCGTGGCGCAGATTGCCCGGCAACAAGGCGTGCCGGTGATTGTGATCGCCGGCACCTTGGGAGAGGAATATCAGGCGTTGTATGCGCACGGGATTGATGCGGCTTTTGCGTTGACCAGTGGGCCGATGACGCTGGAGCAGGCCTGCACCGAGGCGCCTCGATTGTTGCGTGAGCGAGCCAGCGATATTGCCCGCGTTTGGCGCCTGGCCAGCCGCTTGGCCTAAGCTGATTTTCAGGGGGGTGGAAACGGCCTTTCACCCTGGGTGTTCATGTCGTTGCGGATACAATTCGCCCGATGTGTTTCATCATTGAAACACTAGTAACCTCTTGAAATATATTTCTTCTTTACCCTGCGAAAAAACTAAAGTCCTGCCGATAATGCTTATAGGCGCGCAGAAAATCTGGTTGAACACTGGCGCCAAGCTGACACGGCAGGCTCGCCTGGCTGACAGCGATTTTGGCAAGGATGCTCGACGCCCCATTTACCCGAGAATCATCCTATGTCCCTGCGTAATCTGAATATCGCGCCTCGAGCTTTCCTGGGTTTTGCCTTCATCGCCTTGTTGGTCGTTGTCTTGGGTGTGTTTGCCGTGAACCGCATGTCGATCATCCGACAGGCCTCTGTGGACATGTCCGGTAACCAGCTGCCCAGCGTGAGCTTTTTGGGCAACATCACCGAGAACGTCCTGCGCTTGCGCATTCTCTCGTTCCGTATCTTGATCAACCGCGACGTTGCCTCGTTGCAGGACGCTGATGTTCGTATCGCTGCGTTGGTGGATAAAGTCAAACAGGCGCAATCCAGCTACGCGGCATTGCCTGCCGGCGGTGAAGAAGCGGCGTTGTACAAGACCTTCGCTGTCACGCTGGACAACTACCTGCAAGCACAGCGCGAGATGATGGATTTGTCTCGGCAGAACAAGCTCGATGAGATGCACAACCTGATCAATACGCGAATCAAGGAAGGCACCGACCAGATGGGCGAACAGTTGAATCGACTGATCGCGATCAACAAGGCCGACGCCGAGACTGCCAATACCGAGGCCGGCAATCAGTACGCTTTTGCCATCAACGGTATTGTCACGGTGTCAGTGATTGCTGCGCTGCTGACGGTGCTGCTGGCCTGGTTGCTGACCCGCAGTATTGTTGCGCCGCTGAACCGTGCGGTGTTTGCCGCCGAAACCATCGCCAGCGGCAACTTGACCAAAGTCATCGAAGTCGACGGCAAGGATGAGCCGGCTCGCCTGCTCGGCGCCTTGGCAGTGATGCAGACCAACCTGCGCCAAACCATCGAGCAAATCGCTGGCTCCGCGACCCAACTGGGCGCTGCTGCCGAGGAACTCAGTGCGGTCACCGAAGAAGCGTCCCGTGGTTTGCAACAGCAGAACAATGAAATTGAACAAGCCGCGACCGCCGTCAACGAAATGACCGCCGCCGTGGAAGAAGTGGCGCGCAATGCGGTATCGACGTCCGAGGCGTCGAACCAGTCGACGTTGGCCGCCCGCGAAGGTCGCGACCGTGTCGTGGAAACCGTCGGCGCTATCCAGACCATGACTCAAGATGTGCAGAATACGTCGCTGATGATCGAAGGTCTGGCGGCTCAGGGTCGCGACATCGGCAAGGTACTGGACGTGATCCGCGCCATCGCCGAACAAACCAATTTGCTGGCCCTCAACGCCGCGATCGAAGCCGCGCGTGCCGGTGAGGCCGGACGTGGTTTTGCCGTGGTGGCAGATGAGGTCCGCGCGTTAGCCCATCGCACCGCACAATCGACCCAGGAAATCGAAAAAATGGTCGCCGGGATTCAGAACGGTACGGGCGAAGCAGTGTCGTCGATGCAACAAAGCAATCAACGCACCCAGACCACGCTTGAGCTGGCACGTTCTGCCGGTGTTTCGCTGGAGCAGATCACCCAATCGATCCATCAGATCAATGAACGCAACCTGGTGATCGCCAGCGCATCGGAAGAACAGGCGCAAGTGTCCCGCGAGGTGGATCGCAACTTGGTCAACATCCGCGACCTCGCCATTCAGTCTGCCGCCGGTGCCAATCAGACCAGCGCTGCAACGCATGAACTGTCGCGTCTGGCAGTGGATTTAAATGCGATGGTGGCGCGTTTTGTAATTTGAGATAGGGTGTGCGCTGGAGCCCGCGCGACAGGAGACATACATGCGCTTTTCAGCCCTGACCCAACGAATCACCGGTGACGGAGCTACGGCCTGGCAGATTCATGATCGAGCGCTGGAAATGCGCAAGCAGGGCGTCGATATTTTGCTGTTGTCAGTCGGTGACCCGGACTTTGATACACCGGCACCGATTGTTCAGGCGGCTATCGACAGCCTGCTCGCTGGCGACACACATTATTCCGACGTGCGCGGCCTCGGGGCGTTACGCGCCAGCATCGCCAACCGTCATCGGCGGCGCAGTGGTCAGGCGGTGGAGACCGACCATGTGATCGTGCTGCCCGGCGCGCAATGCGCGGTGTACGCGGTAGCACAATGCCTGCTTGATCCGGGCGATGAAGTCATCGTCGCCGAGCCGATGTATGTCACCTATGAAGGCGTGTTTGGGGCCTGCGGGGCGAAGGTGGTGCCGGTGGCGGTGCGTCCCGAGAACGGCTTTCGGGTCGACCCGGCGGACGTCGCAGCACTGATCACGCCAAAGACCCGTGCGATCCTGCTCAATAGCCCGAACAATCCGTCCGGTGCCAGCCTGTCGTTGATGATCTGGCAAGAACTCGCGGCGCTGTGTGTTCGTCATGACCTGTGGCTGATCAGCGACGAGGTCTACAGCGAATTGCTCTATGACGGTGAGCACATCAGCCCGGCCAGCTTGCCGGGCATGGCCGCGCGCACGGCGACCATCAATAGCGTGTCGAAGTCTCACGCCATGACCGGTTGGCGAGTGGGGTGGGTGATCGGCCCGAAACCGTTGGTTGAGCATCTGATGCACCTGACGCTGTGCATGCTGTTCGGCATTCCTGATTTTGTGCAGAAGGCTGCCCAAGTGGCGCTGGACGCAGACCTGCCCGAAGTGGCACTGATGCGCGAAGAGTATCGTCAGCGTCGTGACCTGGTCTGCGCGCGCCTGCGGGGTTGCCCGGGGATTCTACCGATCAAGCCTGATGGCGGGATGTTCGTGATGGTTGATGTGCGTCAGACCGGGCTGGGCGCTCAAGATTTTGCCGAGCGACTGCTGGATGGTTACGGGGTGTCGGTGCTGGCCGGTGAAGCCTTCGGGCCGAGCGCGGCAGGGCATATTCGACTGGGGCTGGTAGTGAATCAGGTGAAACTGGCGGATGCGTGTCGACGGATTGCCTTGTGTGCGGCGGATTTGATTGAAGCACGGCGAGCTTGACCGTCGCGCCTACAGGGATTTGTGGCGCACACAAATCCCTGTAGGCGCGCGATAGCCCTTGACGGACGCCACATTGCTTAAGCCTGCCACGCTCCGGCATTTACCAGATTTACGGGTCGCTCACCCGCCAATGCCATTAGCAGATTGTCCACTGCGCAACTGGCCATCGCCTCCCGGGTCTCATGGGTTGCCGAGCCTATGTGCGGCGTAGCCACGACGTTGTTCAACTGCAACAACGCAGAGTCAACGTTCAGCGGCTCACGCTCGAACACATCGAGCCCTGCCGCGCGAATCTGCCCCCTGCTCAAGGCTTGAATCATCGCGGCTTCGTCCACCACCTTGCCCCTGGAAATGTTGATGAAAATGGACGTTGGGCGCATCAAGGCAAATTGTTCGGTGCCAATCAAACCCTCGGTTTCTGCCGTCAGTGGCAACGTCAGGCACACAAAATCTGCCTGTTGCAACAGGTCGGGCAGGCTGCGGTACTGCGCGTTGAAGCGCTGTTCCACCGCAGGCTTCGGTGATTGGCTGTGATAGATCACTGGCATGCCAAACCCGAAATGCCCGCGTTGGGCCAAGGCTTCACCGATGCGGCCCATACCAATGATGCCGAGGGTTTTGCCGTGTACATCGGTCCCAAACTGCGCCGGGCTAATGTTGCGGTTCCATTGGCCGGCGCGAACCAGGCTGGCCAGTTCCACCACGCGGCGAGCGGTGGCCAGGATTAGCGCGAAACCGGTGTCGGCGGTGGTTTCGGTCAGGACGTCCGGGGTGTTGCTGAGCAGGATCCGCCGCCGGGTCAGGTAGTCGATATCGTAGTTGTCGACGCCCACCGAGACACTAGCGATGGCTTGCAGGTGGGGCGCCAGATCAAGCAATGCAGCGTCCAGTCTCAGGCTCGCGCCCAGCAAGCCCTGAGCCTTGGGCAGGGCTTCGCGAAGTTGCGCCAAACCCTCGGCATCAAGGTTGTCGATCAGGGTCACCTCGGTCTGCTCGTGCAGGCGGGCCATCAGCAACGGCGAAAGTTTCTTGTACAGCACAACCTGCTTTTTTATCGTCATCGTCATCGTCTCAACTTCAATTCAATTCAAGGGTGAGCCGCCATCGGCCGTTTCACAACAGCCTTGGCCACGACCCGGTCACTGGCACCGGGCTTGAGGAAAATCGTCAGCACCACTGAAAGCATCAAGGCGCCGCTCATCAACAGATAAGACGCGCCGGGCGAACCGGTGGTGCTGTTCAAATAACCGACCAGATAAGAACCACCAAACGAGCCGAGTGCGCCCATGCTGTTGATCAGCGCCATGGCGCCACCGGCAACGTTGGCCGGGAGGATTTCCGGGACGATCGCAAAGAATGGCCCGTAAGGCGCGTACATGCAGGCGCCGGCGATCACCAACAAGGTGTAGGACCACCAGAAATGCTCAGCACCCAAAACGTAGGAGCCGTAGAACGCAATCGAGGCGATCAACAGCGGCGGCCACACAAAGCGTTTGCGCTTCTGCAATTTGTCCGAACCCCAGGACACCGCTAGCATGCCGATCACCGCCGCCAGGTACGGCAGCGCCGAAAGCCAGCCGGCTTCGATCATGTCCATCTGCAAACCCGCCTTGAGGATCGACGGCAGCCACAGCACGAACCCGTAGACGCCAATGCTCCAGCAGAAAAACTGCAAGGCCAGTACGATCACTTTCGGCGAGCGGAAGGCTTCTGCGTAGTTCTTTACCGCTTTGATACCCACCTGTTCGGCAGCCAGAGCGCTTTCCAGATCCTGCTTTTCCTGGTCACTGAGCCACTTGGCCTGAGCCGGACGCTCATCGGCCAGGCGCCACCAGATAAAGGCCCAGATCACCGCCGGCAGTCCTTCGACGATAAACATCCAGCGCCAACTGAAGTGCTGCACCAGATAGCCCGAAACCACCGACATCCACAGCATCGTCACCGGGTTGCCGAGGATCAGAAACGTGTTGGCTCGCGAGCGTTCGGCGCGGGTAAACCAGTGGCACAGATACACCAGCATCGCCGGCATTACAGCGGCTTCGACCACGCCGAGCATGAAGCGAATAACGATCAGCCAATAGGCGTTGGAGACGATCCCGGTCAGGGTAGCGAGGCCACCCCAAAAAATCAGACTGACGAAAATCAGCTTTTTTACGCTGTGTTTCTGCGCGTACATCGCGCCCGGCACCTGAAAGAAAAAGTAGCCGAGGAAGAATAGCGCCCCTAGCATCGACGACAGGCCCGGAGTGATCATCAGGTCGGCGGCCATCCCCGAGGCGGCGGCGAACCCGTAATTGGCGCGGTCCAGATACGCCAGGCTGTAGGTGATAAAAACGATGGGCATGATGTACCACCAGCGACGGGCGGCAAGTGTTGCAGTTTTCATGAGGGTGCTCCTGAGCTTGTTGTTTTTGTCGCAGCAGGTAACGGTGTTCGCTCCCACGCTTGGCGTGGGAATGCCTCTAGGCATACTCGGGTATAGAAGCTTGCAATTGGGCTCGGGTCGGCAACCCCTCCATATCCCCTCGACTTTGCACCGCTCGGCTACCAATCCAGTTGGCCCGCTGCACGGCGTCGGCAAAGCTGTGGTTTTCCAGCAGGGCGCTGATCATGCCGACGGCAAAGCCGTCGCCAGCACCGACGGTGTCGACTACGTTGGTAACCGGCACACCGGCCACAAACCCTCGATCCAATTGCGTGCGGTAGTAGGCGCCGTGCGGCCCGAGCTTTATCGCCACCGCTTCGACGCCAAGGTCGAGGTAAAACGCTGCAATGTCAGCCGGATCGTCGAAGCCGGTGAGCAAACGGCCTTCACTCAAGCCCGGCAGCACCCAGTGGGCGAGGGCCGCGAGGCGATTGATCTCGTTGATCATCTGGTGCTCACTGGCCCATAGGCTCGGGCGCAGGTTCGGGTCGAAAGACACGCTACGACCGGCCGCACGCATGCGGGTCATCAACTCGAACGACAATTCCCGAGCGCTGACCGACAGTGCCGGCGCAATGCCGGTGGTGTGCAAGTGCCGAGCACTGAGCAATTGCGTGGTAATCGACTGCACCGACAAATGACTGGCTGCCGAACCACGTCGGAAATACTCGACCACCGGGTCGCTGCCATCATCGGCACGCGACTTGAGCTGAAAACCGGTGGGGTGCGCCGGGTCGATCTCGACATGGCGGCAATCCAGGCCTTCTTGCTCCAGCGTATCGATCACAAATCGACCCAAGGAATCAGCGCCGACCCGGCTGAGCCAGGCAACCTTGAACCCGAGCCGCGACAAGCCGATAGCGACGTTGCTGTCGGCCCCGGCAATGCGTTTATGAAAATGGCCGACGTCGGCCAGGTCGCCGTTTTGCTCGGCAACGAACATCGCCATGGTTTCGCCGAACGACAGAATATCGATCTCAGACATGCGTGCTCTCCAACCGTGATTGACCGAGGCGGGCGAGGGTGGCGACATGTTCTGTGGTCAGTTGCACCAGGTCATCGCCTTGCAGCGGATATTCCGCCGCCCGCATGACGCCTTGGGCCATGTGACGCAGCAGTTGTTCCCATAAATGCAGGTCGGCGGCGCCGGGCGGTATTGCCACCCATTTACCGTCGGTCCGGCGGACTACGGCTTTGCAATGCACGTAACCGACATGCCGCCCGAGCAACCGCGCAGCGCTGGCGGCGGACTGGTCCTGCCATTGCCAGTTGCCGATGTCGAAGGTCATTTTGATCGGCAGGCGGTGCTGCTCGACGTCATTGAAGAAACGCTGGAACGGTTCGATACGCCCGCCGTGCAACGTTTGGTCGTTTTCCACCAGCAGTTGCACCGGGCTCTGGCTCAGTTGCCGCGCCAATGCCTGGAGATCGTTGTTGTCGGTGAAATAGCCGAGGGAGACTTTCAGCCATTTAGCGCCGAATGTCTGGGCCCGTTGCAGGGTTATGGCCAGCTCGGGATTGGGTTTCGATTGACCGGCGCGCCACAGCTCGATGGGCGAGGAATAGATGCTTTCCAAGCCTTGAGCCTGAGTGGCGTCAGCCAGTTGCGTCGGGTCTTCAACCGTCAACAATTCTTCGCGCCATTCGATACGCGTGGCGCCAGCGGCGGCCAATACGTCGATGAAACTGCCTTGGCCGCGTTGGCGAACAAGATCGGCGCCGTAGCTGGACAGGCTGATAGAAACGGGGGCTTTATTCATTGTTATTTACCTCTGAAACCGGTTTCATTTTTGTTCGAAAAAAGGGATCAATGAGTAAGGTGTTCTTGAGGGCCGCGAAGGTCTCAGAGCGATCAACCCTGCACTCCGAATGTTGATCCGCGCACCACCAGCCGCGGCGAAAAATCCAACATCCGCACCGGCCCGGTATCCCCGCGCAACCGCTTGAGCAAGCACTCAAACGCACTCGCACCAATCTCCGCCGTCGGCTGGGCAAGGGCAGTAATCCCGCTGCCTACCAACGGATACCAATCGAGATCATCGAGCGCGATCAGCCCAATCTCCTCAAACAGGTTGCACTTCAGCTCGCGCAACGAATGGGTACTGGCCAACGCCGCAATCCCGTTGGCGCAGAACAGCGCTTTCGGCCCAGGGCCGGGTGTGTCGAGGAAGGTTTTCAAACGTGACGTCAGGTCGCTGCCAGTTTCGACCACAGCACCTTGCAGCGCCGCACGCTGATCGATCTGTGCCTTGAAACTGCTCACCCGCTCAACCCGCGAACTGGTGCCGTCGAACGGCTCAGTCACCAGCAACACATCGCGGTAGCCGCGCTCTTCAAGGTGGGCAAGGGCCATCTCGATGGCGGCCGGATTATCCAGCCCGACCAAATCGCTCTCGAGCTGCTCAACCTTGCGATCCACCAGCACCAACGGCATTTCCCGATGCAGCTCCCGCAGCTCATCACGGTGATGGCCCAGGGTATTCACGATCAGACCTTCGATGTTGTACGAACGCAGCAACGCCAGGTGCTGACGCTCCTGCTCGTCATCGCGGTCGGTGTTGCACACCACCAGGCTGTAGCCGTGCTGGCGGCAAGCGGTTTCCACGCCATGCATCACGGCAATCGAATAAGGGTTACGGATATCGGCCACCAGCATGCCGATCAGGCGGGTTCGCCCGCGTTTAAGACCACGGGCCATTTGGTTGGGGCGGTAGCCCAATTCGCTGATGGCTTGTTCGATGCGCAAGGCAGTGTTGTCGGAGAGCAGGGCGCGGTCGTCGCCGATAAAGCGCGAGACGCTGGCCTTGGACACGCCGGCGTGTTCGGCGACATCGAGCATGGTGACGCGGCTGCGCTGGGCGGCGGAGAAATCGTTCACGGCGGGGCGACCTTGTTATTGGAATTATTTGAGTTTCAGTTTGTATGGGGCTGAAACCGGTTTCAGAAAACCTCACAAGGCAGCGCTGCGTCAAGCCTGCTTTTGCATAGATTTACTCAAAAACGCCGCGAAAACCGACAAGCGGTCAGGAAATCTGTCAGATCTGACAGTAGGCAGCCTCTGCGTTTGACCGTCTAATTTCCTAACTGAGGAACAGAAAAAAAAGGCTTTAAATACACGCAAAAAAGCCGACGTGACGGAGTGAGGCAGATGGTTTCTAAAGAAGACTCAAGCAGCGCTGCAATGTCATCCGGCGTCGGCGTGCTGGCATTTCCGCTGACGATAGATGGCGTCGATCCTGGCGATCCGCTGCAACTGATTCCTGCGGGAGCCTCTACCACCGGCGCGATACTGAGGATTCCACCCTGGGCTCCCTCCACCATCGCTGGAAGCAGCGATCTGCTGGAAATATGGGCGCTCGAACCTGGTGCCACGGCGGAAGTCCTGTTCTACAGCAATCTGTTTTCTGTACCGGTCGAGTTTCCCTCATCGATTGATTTGTCTGCTCAATACTTGCAGCGTGCCGGTCAAATCCAATTGAGATATCGCGTGACGCTGGGTGATAACCAGAATGACGACTCGTCCGCGCCACAACGGTTCACCGTCAGTCCTCCCGTTGTGGTCAATCTGCTGGCACCGCAATTTATAGTGGAGTCGTCACATAACGATGATTTTGAAATCTGGGGCTATCTGAACTGCAGAGTGGTGCCTCGTCTATGGGATCGGGTGCTACTGCAGGTGCCTGCTCAACCCGGACGCTTTGAGGTCAATGACGAATTAATTCTGGATTGGCAGGGTTTCAGAAACCTCAACGGTACCGACCCCATTGCGGGCACTGCGGGACGGTTTTCCAAATTTTTGACCCAGGCAGAGGCCAGCTCTCTTACCGGTTTCATTTTTGTAGTGGGTAGCGACAAGTACATTCAATACATCGAGCCCATTACGTTCGGTTCAGCACAAGCCTTTTATACGGTGTACCGAGGCGGCGTCCCGCTGGGCCGTTCACGAGCAGACACGGTACGAATTGATCGTAAAATTTCAGGGGAAGGGTTGTGTGATGCGAGCTTTGATCCTTACCCCTGAACAATTGGGCAACGCAAGTAAATAGACACGTAAATACGCGTGAACATTTATACCTTACAACCCTTGCACGACATCCATGCCGAGTGTTGTACAGGGTGCTGAATAACTATTCAGCTCTCGGAGCATGCAGTTTGAAGTTGCGCAGTTCTCCATGAAATAAACGCCTGTACAGATCGGCAATAAAATCATCGATGGAGACACTCAAATGAATCAGAAATTGAATGATATTGGCGTTCTCGCGGAACAGCCGCAAGTCATAGGTAATCTGGCTGATGGCCGTCTGACCTATAAGCAACTGAGAGAAGATGGCACGATAGAAGTTACACTATCAAATATCGCAGACGATGACTCAACACGTGTAGAACTTCAAATGTTTGCAATAGGTGGGTCTCCGATCCCTGAGTCTGAACTTTTCGTTGTTGCCAGCAAGGATAAGGCAACCGAACCAGGAGGCGTGTGGAGTTTCCCCCTGGTGTTCACCGTCGATGTCAGGGGGCTCTTCGATGTGTTTGATGCAGCGGGTAACTATGTGGGACGCGAACTGGCGTTTGTTGTTTATGAACCCAGTGGCAACCCCGACACATCAAGCCCACACGCCGTTATTTTTGTCGATCTGACAGCGCCATGGCAGCGGCAGCCGGGAACTGGCAATCGCACGGGAGCCCGGCCGCCACCCCGGCTAGCCAGCACACCGCCAGTGCCCACCGTCATTAATGATGCCTGGCTTAATGACCCTGCCAACGCGGGTGGTTTAAACCTGGTCCTCTCGACGGCTTATACAAAGTTTGAAGCGGGCGTGGATCAAGCGACGGTCTATATTTCCCGACAAACGACTTACTCGCTCATGCGCGCTGAAACACCGGCCTATGCAGGGCCATTAAATGCCGGTGGTATTGTCAACGTGCCCCTGGCCTTCCTCAGGTTGTTGATCGATGGCAATCATTTTATTGCCTACGACCTCAGGGATGGCCCTGGAAATATCAGCAACAACTCTCTGATCACCCCCGTGTTTCAAGTGACCAAAGCGCCAGCCCCCGTACTCGGCCTACCCAGGATTCCGGTGACCGGGACAGATGGCAATACTCCCATTATGCTCTCGACCGTAGGCGCTCCGCCGCCCTCGCGCGCAGTGATGGAAATTGATATTCATGGCACCTGGTTGCCCGGTGATCGCATCATCCCTTACATGCAGAGCGTGAACACCTCCAACCAAGTGTCGTTGCCGGAGCAACCGGTTCCCGCCCCCGGCGGCGCCACCGTAATGCGCTTCGAGCTGGGCTACGACAAAATGAATGAGGTCTTCGACGGCGACGATGGCCAGGACGAAGTTCAGTTCGAATACTGGTATGAGCTGGCGCGCAGCTCTATTACGCCCAATCCTACTTCAAGATCGGCATTCGGACTGGTTGACTTCTCTTACGCCGGCCCCGAACAGCCAAACTTGCCGGACCTCCAAAACCCGAACATACCGACGGTTATCGTGCAGGGAGCAGGCACTGCAACTCCGCCTCCGAATACGCTGGGGCCAGAGCAGGCAGGCCTGGATGCACAAATGCAGGCCCCGCTCATTTCCACCCCAGAGCGGCCGGTTACCGGGCGCGAAATCTATACGTTTTATTACCAAGGCAAGCAAGTGGGCGTTCGCAGCCCAACGGCCGGGCAAACCACCCCTGTGACCTGTCCGCTGCCATGGCAGACCATCCGCGATGAGGGTAATGGCACGGGCGTTAATGCAAGAAAGGCCTATGTAACCATCGAGTTGCCGGGGGGCAACAACGTGATGCGGCAGACGCCGGATACCAATGTGAACGTCACGGCGATCGTCATCAACTTGCCGGTACCGCAGGTGATTGTTTCGGCGTACATGTTGGTTGTTCCTGGCCAGACGCCTATCCTCGTACCTGAGCGAATCGCTACTTTGGTCAACTGTCCATCCCTGAATCATCCTGCTGTGGTAGGTGGAGCCGCTCCACCCTATCTGCCGCGCCGACTGCGTATCAGAATCCGCCGCGACATCAATATTCCGACTGGGACACCCGTGACGGTCGCGTTTGAAGGGCGCACGACAGATACCTTGACCGGTGCGCTGATTACTGGCACTGAAATGACCGTAACGCAGAACATGCCGGCGACGGGAGATCTGGAGGTCTTTCTCACGGATTATCCCAGGATCCGACTTATCCAGTTGCCGCCTACGGGGATCCCTCCACAGCGTCCAGCCAATCGATTCGCACGCATTGCGTACACGGCCAATGGTGTTACGGCAGTCGTCACTCTAACGGTTTCACTGTTGAACTCCAGCCTGGTGTATTGCGAGCAGGAGCGTCCGGAACCAACGCCTTGATTTGACTGGAAACCTGATTTCCCGCCAATGGGAACAATGTCTTTATTGTTCCCATTGGACGGGAATTTTAATTCGGCATAAAAAGCACTATTTCCTAAGAAGCTATCAGAAAAATCGCACGCAATAAGGGATATGTCCTACAGCGTATGAAGAAGGCAGATCTTAGTATGGCGGCCGTTTACAAGTTTGGCTCATTCACTAAGCGTCTTTGGAGTTAACCTCTATCCGAGACGCATTCGCGCAGGAAGTTGCTATGTCGTCTAGATTAATCCAAGTTTCCAAGGTAGGGGGCGATGCACTTGTTGCGTCCATTGTCGTACTTTTTACTGCCTCTATTGTCCAGGCGGCTAATTTACCGCCCAATACTTCGCAGACCATTGACGCTTCAACTCCGGTGGAAACCTGGCAACTGCAAAACAACGCGTTACTGACGGGCACTAACGCCCAAACATTGCAAATCACCGCCGCGGCTGGCAGCACCGTTAACCTGACCGGCTCGGCAGTTAACTCTGCGTCGGGACAAGGTATTACTTTGAGCAGTGCTACGGCATTGCTAAACAACACCACCGTGATTAGTAACGCCGGCATCGGTATAGCGGGCCTGCGAAATGTACAGAGCCCTGGCGGCTCGCGGATCAGCTTGAGCAACAACAGTATGGCGCGCGGTCTGCTTGGAGGCGTTGCAGGCAACCGTTTCAGTGATATCTCCATTCAAAACTCCACAGTGCAGGGCACCGGCGCGACGAGTTTCGGCGTGCGTTTGCTTGAAGGCTCCCTGACTGCCAGCGGCAGCAGCATCATCGGTGGGCAGAACGGTATTATCGTTGGCAACGATACAGCGGCCGCAAACGTTACCCCAAGCTCCATCATCCTGGATGGCACCCGAGTGGAGGGCACGACAGGTTCTAGCATCATTGTTGGCTACGCTCCCCAAACCACTCAGGCGCGCGCCAATATCGAGGTTCGCAACGGCTCGACATTGGTCAGCGGCAACAACACAGTGGTGCAAGTCAGTAACGGTGCTTCGGCGACGCTGCTGGTCGATAACAGTGCCTTGACGGGCAATGTCGTGGTCGATCAGGGCAGTTCCGGTAGTGTGACTTTGCAAAATAACGCATCGCTTACCGGTGACATGCAAAACGTCAACACCGCCACGCTCAACAATCAGGCCCAGATGCGGGGCAATGTACTGGGGGCGAACAGTGTTTTGATCGACAACGGCTCGACGCTGACGGGAAACCTGCAAGACATTGGCAGCGCGACGCTCAACCATCTGAGCAGCATGACCGGCAACGTCACAGCAGCGTCGGGTTCGGCCTCCAGCCTGACGCTGGACAATGGTGCGAGTTTGACTGGCCAGGTCAATAACGTTGCCAATTTTTCCATCAGCAACCAGGCTTTGTGGCAAATGACTGACAACCAGTCAGTCAACAACCTCACGCTTGATGGCGGCCGAGTGCGGCTTGGCAGCAATCAGGAATATTTTCAGTTAAACGTCGCGAATCTGTCCGGTAATGGCACGTTCGAGATGAATACCGACTTCAACCAACGCATCACGGATCTGTTGAACGTCACGGGCAGCGCATCAGGCAGTCATCAGTTGCTAGTGGCGAGCAGTGGTGCCGATCCGACGAGCGACGTGCCAATCAAAGTCGTACAAACCGCAGGCGGTAGTGCCCAGTTTGGGCTGGTCAACGGCCCGGTCGACGTAGGTGCGTTCACCTATGGTCTGGTCAAGAAGGGGGAGGATTGGTATTTGCAATCCGACAGGGAGGTTGTCAGCACTCCGACCCGTTCGGTTTTAGCGATATTTGGCACGGCCCCGACCTTGATCTACGGCGAAATGGCCACGTTGAACAACCGTATGGGCGACCTGCGGGTCAATGGCGGGCAGACCGGTGGCTGGGTTCGCAGTTTTGGCAGTCGCTACAGCATTGGCGGTAACGCCTATGGTGGTGGTTATAGTCAAACCCAGGCCGGCATTTCGATGGGGGTTGATACGCCGGTGCAGATCGCTGGCGAGCGGGTGTTGCTCGGTACATTTGTCGGCTATAGCAAATCCAATCTGGATTTGAGCCGTGGCAGCTCAGCGGAGATCGGCAGTACATCGCTCGGTGTGTACGGCACCTGGCTGGGTGACAGTGGTTACTACCTGGATACGTTGGCCAAGCTCAACCGTTTCCGCAACGAAGCGAAGGTCGCGTTGAGCGACGGCACCCAAACCAAGGGTAATTACAACAACCTGGGCGCAAGTGCATCGGTGGAATTCGGTAAACACATTGAGCTGAACTCTGATTATTACATTGAGCCATTCACCCAATGGCAGCTAGCCGCTGTGCAGGGCAAGGGCTACAGCCTCGACAATGGCCTGCGTGCGGATGCCGATACCACTCGGTCCATGCTCGGGAAAGCGGGCATCAATGCGGGACGCAGTATGACCCTGGCCAATGGAAGCAAACTTCAACCTCACCTGACGGTCGCCGCGGTACGTGAGTTCGCAAGAAATAACGAAGTTCGCGTCAACGACAACACGTTCAATAATGACTTGTCCGGCAATCGTGTTGAACTGGGCGCCGGCGTTTCCTGGACGCTGAACGACCGCTGGCAACTTCATGCGGAAGTCGATACCAGCAAGGGCGATGGTGTGACGAAAGACTATGGCTTAAACATGGGTGTCCATATGCGTTTTTAAGAGGTGTCCAGTCCTGTCATTAGCTAAAAAGGTGTAAGCGTTATTCAGGACGAGACAGAGGCTATAAAAAAGGGAAGTATTAACTTCCCTTTTTTATTTCGGCATCTGCTCAACGTATTGGTAATTTGAGTTTGAAATCGCCTTTAATAATGCCGTTCTTATCCCCCCGCCCATTAATATCAACAGTGACGTTGAAGCTGCCACCCAATTTGCCGTCCAGTGGTGGGTCCAAAGTGACAGTGCCTGAGATCGCCTCAGAGATAGCCCCGTCAACGTTCATGCTGAACGAAACGTCAGACTCGCCGCCCACTGGGTAAGTGGCTGAAGCCAGTGAATCAGGAAGGGAAATAGCAATTTCCCTGACGGCGATAGTGACTCCCTGACGAGTCAGCAGAACAGGACGCTCTACGGCGGTCAATTGTGTGAGGTGGATGGCGTCATTAGTGATGAAAAAAGCCGACGTCGCAATGAATTCCGGGAACTCAATAGAGCTGCTGGAGGTACGAAAGTGTTCGCCGGGGGCGAAGCTAAGGGTTTTCACAATTATATTCATGTGGAGGCTCTCCGATACTTTAAGTAGGGTATCCAAAGGCCGTCTACGTTGACCTTAATTCTGGATGAACAATAGAAGCGCCAATCAGGGTGGCTTGTAAACTGTAAGATCTAACAGTTTACAGTGGGCGCGAAGTGTGTCGGCAAGAGCATCGAGTTATTGAATTAACTGACGCCGGATTATAGCGTTGACTTAGGCAGTGACGCCTGAGGTAGCCGAACAGCAGCGAGCAACAATAAACCCATGCTGTAGTTGAAGAATCTCTGTGCATTGAGGGCAACAGAACTTCGGAGCGGGCGCTCTGGCGGACAATTTTCAACTCGCCGCCGTGCAAGGTCTGGTAGGCCAGGTTGATCCAGTTGTGCGATTAAATAGACGCCTGCAACCTGCAAGCGGCCTGGAACGCTTATGCAGCCACTAACCGAACAGTCCCGCCGCGATGTTGATCGAAAATCCGAGAATTGCCGTGTTGAACACAAAACCGATCAGCGATTGCGCCAACACAATCTTGCGCAGGGAGCGGGTGGCCACGCCGACATCCGCCGTCTGCACCGCGACGCCGATGGTGAACGAGAAGTACAGAAAGTCCCAGTAGTTGGGGGTTGTCAGGCCCTCGGCAAACCGCAGCGCCGGCTCCTTGCCGTCCCAGGTGTAAAACAAACGGGCGTAATGCACACTGAAAATCACCCCGATCAGCAGCCACGAGCCAATCACCGTCGCGGCGGTAAAGGCGTAATGCAGCAGCTTGCGCGAAGTGTCCAGATCTTTGGTGCCAGCCAGTTCGAAGGTGATGGTCGCCAGGCTGGCAATCGCCGCAATGCTCACCACGAACAGCACTAGCCCGGCGTTTTCGTCTTCGATCTCAGCGATTCGCTTCACGTCCGTGGCCTTGGCGCGTGTGATGAGCCAAAGCATCAAAACCAGGTACGTCCAGACCCCGGCGTTCCAGCCGATGAGGATTTTGCTGATGATCGAATCGGCCGGGGCCAGAATGCCGACGGCGATGCCGAGTGCGGCGGCGGCCGAGAGGCGAGGGTGGGTGCGGGCGAGGAGGGACATGGAGGCTCGAGGGGTCAGGACTTTGCAACACATTAGCCCAGCACGATGCGTTGTGACCACCCAGCTGAAACTTGTGAGATGCCCGGTGGGAGCCGCCTACTCGCAATAGCCGTGTAACAGTCAACGTGAATGTTGATTGTTACGTCCCCATCGCGGGCACGCTGGCACCCACAGGCGCAGGTATGGTTTACAACGCTTTATGGCGCTTGCGCACCAGTTTCATCACCACCACAAAAAACACCGGCACAAACAGCACCGCCAATGTCGCGGTAATCATCCCGCCGATCACCCCGGTGCCGATGGCTTGCTGGCTCGCCGAACTGGCCCCGGTGGCGATTGCCAGCGGCACCACGCCAAGGATGAAGGCCAGCGACGTCATCACAATCGGCCGCAATCGCAGGCGCGCGGCTTGCAAGGTGGCGTCGATCAGGTCGTGGCCTTCGTCGTAGAGGCTCTTGGCGAATTCTATGATCAGAATCGCGTTTTTCGCCGACAGCCCGATGATGGTAATCAGCCCGACCTTGAAGAACACATCGTTTGGCATCCCGCGCAGGGTTACCGCCAGCACGGCGCCGAGCACGCCGAGGGGCACCACCAGCAGCACCGAGGTCGGAATCGACCAACTCTCATACAGCGCCGCCAGGCACAGGAACACGATCAGCAGCGACAAGCCGAGCAGAATCGGCGCCTGACTGCCCGACAGGCGCTCCTGCAATGACAACCCGGTCCACTCCTGACCCAGGCCCGGCGGGCCTTGGGCGACCAGCCGTTCAATTTCCGCCATGGCTTCGCCCGTGCTGTGACCGGGTGCCGGTTCGCCGGAAATGCTAATCGCCGGGTAGCCGTTGTAACGGGTCAGTTGCGCTGGGCCCTGGGTCCATTTGGCTTGGACGAAGGCCGACAGCGGCACCATGTTCCCGGCGTTGTTACGCACGTGAATCTTCAACAGGTCCGCGACCTGACTGCGTTGGTCGCCTTCAGCCTGGACCACCACTCGCTGCATCCGGCCCTGGTTGGGGAAGTCATTGATGTAGGCCGAACCGACAGCGGTGGACAGGACGCTGCCAATATCGGCAAAAGAAATGCCCAGCGCGTTGGCCTGCTTGCGGTCCACTTCGAGCTGTACCTGGGGCGCTTCGGCCAAGGCACTTTCGCGCACATTGATCAGGATTGGGCTTTTCTCGGCCGCGGCCAGTAGTTGCTCACGGGCCTGCATCAGCGCGGCGTGGCCGAGGCCGCCGCGATCCTGCAAGCGGAACTCAAAGCCACTGGAGGTGCCCAGACCATCAATGGGTGGCGGTAGCACCGAGAAGGCCACCGCGTCCTTGATCTGACTGAACGCGAGGTTGGCGCGGTCGGCAATCGAACTCGCCGAGTCAGCACTGCCGCGTTTCGACCAGTCCTCCAGCGTGGTGAAGGCCAACGCTGCGTTCTGGCCGCTGCCGGAGAAGCTGAAACCGAGAATCACCGTGGTGTTGCCGACGCCCGGTTCCGTGGCGTTGTGCGCTTCGATCTGCTCAACCACCTGCACTGTGCGGTTCTTGCTCGCACCGGGTGGCAACTGGATGTCGGTGATGGTGTAACCCTGGTCCTCCACCGGCAGGAACGAGGAGGGCAAGCGGCTGAAACAAACGCCCAACACAATTAGCAGCACGCCGTAGATCAATAGGTAGCGGGTGCTGCGTTTCAGCGCGTAGGCAACCCAGCCTTGATAGCGCACAGTCAGCTGTTCAAAGCGCCGGTTGAACCAGCCGAAAAAACCGCTTTTTTCGTGATGTTCTCCCTTGGCAATCGGCTTTAGCAACGTGGCGCACAGCGCCGGGGTCAAGGTCAGGGCTAGGAATGCTGAAAACAGAATCGAGGTGGCCATGGACAGTGAGAATTGTTGGTAGATCACCCCGACTGAACCCTGCATGAACGCCATCGGAATAAACACCGCCACCAGCACCAGGGTGATGCCGATGATCGCTCCAGTGATCTGGGTCATGGCTTTGCGCGTCGCCTCCTTGGGCGACAGGCCCTCGGTGACCATGATCCGTTCTACGTTTTCGACCACCACAATGGCGTCGTCCACCAGAATGCCGATGGCCAGTACCATGCCGAACATGGTCAGCACGTTGATGGAGAACCCCAGCGCCAACATGGTCGCAAAGGTGCCCATCAGGGCCACGGGCACCACCAGCGTTGGTATCAGCGTGTAGCGGACGTTTTGCAGGAACAGGTACATCACCGCAAACACCAGCAGCATCGCTTCGCCGAGGGTGTAAATCACTTTGGTGATCGAGACCTTGACGAACGGCGACGTGTCATACGGAATTTTGTACTCCACGCCAGCGGGGAAGTAGCGCGAAAGTTCATCCATTTTCGCTTTGACCCGCGTCGCGGTGCTCAGCGCGTTGGCACCGGGTGCCAGTTGCACGCTGACGGCCGTCGATGGGTTGCCGTTCAGGCGAGTGGAAAACTGATATTGCTGGCTGCCAATTTCAACCCGCGCTACATCGCCGATGCGCACCGTCGAGCCATCTGGATTAGCCTTGAGCACAATGTCGGCGAACTCTTCGGGCGTCGACAGTTGGCCTTTGACCAGAATGGTCGCGGTAATTTCCTGGGTGGTGCGCGTCGGCAGGTCGCCGATGCTGCCCGCTGCCACCTGCGCGTTCTGGGCGACGATGGCGGCGTTGACATCGGCCGGGGTCAGGTTGAAACCGATTAGTTTCTGCGGATCGATCCAGACCCGCATTGCCCGCTCGGCGCCATACAGTTGGGCTTTGCCGACCCCGTCCAGGCGCTTTATTTCGTTCATCACGTTGCGCGCCAGGTAATCGCTCAGCGACACGGCATCGAGCTTGCCGTCGGTGGACGTCAACGTGATCAGCAACAGGAAACCGGAAGAGACCTTCTCGACTTGTAGACCCTGTTGCGTGACCGCTTGAGGCAGGCGCGATTCGACCATTTTCAGGCGGTTCTGCACATCCACCTGGGCCATTTCCGGGTTTGTCCCCGGCTGGAAGGTGGCGGTGATGGTGGCGCTGCCGAGGCTGCTTTGTGACTCGAAGTACAGCAGGTGATCAGCGCCGTTGAGTTCTTCCTCAATCAGACTGACCACGCTCTCGTCCAGTGTTTGTGCTGACGCGCCGGGGTACACGGCGTAGATTTCGATTTGCGGCGGCGCGACCACCGGGTATTGCGCCACCGGTAACTGTGGAATGGCCAAGGCCCCCGCCAGCAGGATGAACAGCGCAACCACCCAGGCAAACACCGGGCGGTCGATAAAGAACTGCGGCATAAAAAACGTCCTGCTTACTGACCAGAAACCTGGGCAAGTGGAAGAGGGGTGTTATCGACCTGGACTTTTTCGCCGGGCTTGGTGTGTTGCAGGCCTTCAATGATGATGCGATCACCGGGCTTGAGGCCGCCGGTGACGATCCAGCGATCGTTCTGCACGGCGCCCAATTGCACGGGCTGCTGGCCGACACGGCGCTCGCTGTCGATCGTCAACACATGAGCAATGCCGGCACTGTCACGTTGGATGGCCCGTTGCGGCACGCTGATGCCTTGCTGGTTCAACGCTTGCTCCAGGCGCACGCGAACAAAGCTGCCGGGCAGTAAATCGAGGTCCGGGTTGGGGAATTCACTGCGCAGGATGATCTGACCCGTGCCCGGATCGACGCTGATATCCGCAAACAACAGCTTGCCCGGCAGTGGGTAGAGGCTGTCATCGTCCTGAATCAGCGTGGCTTTGACCTGATCCTGGCCGACCTGCTGCAACTGCCCGGAACGGAAGGCCCGACGCAGTTCGTTGAGCTCGCGGGTCGATTGGGTGAGGTCGGCGTGGATCGGATTTAACTGCTGAATCACTGCCAGCGGCGTGGTTTCGCTCTGCCCGACCAATGCACCCTCGGTGACGAGCGCCCGCCCGATGCGCCCGGAGATCGGCGCAGTGACAGTGGCGTAACCAAGGCTCAACTTTGCCCGCGCGACGGCTGCCTTGTTGGCGGCAACGTCAGCGGCGGTCTGCCGGGCACTGGCCTGGGCGTTGTCATAGTCCTGGCCACTAATGGCATTGCCTTCGATCAACTGGGCATAGCGCCGTTCCTGCAATTTGGCCTGGAACGCGTTGGCCTCAGCCTTGCGCAACGCCGCTTCGGCACTGTCGAGGTCCGCTTTGAACGGCGCCGGATCGATGCGAAATAACACATCGCCTTTATTCACGTCGCTGCCTTCACGGAACGTGCGCTGCAAGACCACACCCGGTACTCGGGCGCGCACTTCGGCAATGCGCGGTGCGGCAATTCGCCCGCTCAGCTCGCTGTTGATCGACAGCGGTCGGGCTTCGATGGTCTCGATGCGCACGGCGGCCAGCGGTGCCTGCGCGTCGGTCGTCGTGGACTTGTCACACCCGCTCAGCGTCAAGGCCAGTGCAAACAGGCTGAGCGTGGCCAGCAGATTATTTGACATGTGAATACCCCAATAATGACCCCGGCATCCTACGGGGAGGGCACGAGGGTAGCGGTGAAGCTTTGTAGGCGCTGTGTGAAATTGTGTAAGGGTTTTGCTCTTAGGCGCGTCAGGGCGTATATCCTTGGCCGCTTGAAACTTTTTGCAACTGTCATGCCGCTTTCGCGAGCAGGCTCGCTCCCACAGGATTTTGTGAGTACCCCAGATCCAAGGCGGGAGCGAGCCTGCTCGCGCAAGCGATGTATCAGACGCCACAGCACTTTCTGGAAACACCCCATGCCCAACATCCTGCTGGTCGAAGACGACACCGCGCTCTCCGAACTGATTGCCAGCTACCTGGAACGCAACGGCTACTGCGTCAGCGTGATCAGTCGCGGTGATCATGTGCGCGAACGGGCAAGGGTCAACCCGCCGGACCTGGTGATCCTCGATCTGATGCTGCCCGGGCTCGACGGTCTGCAAGTCTGTCGCTTGTTGCGGGCGGATTCGGCGACGCTGCCGATCCTGATGCTCACCGCGCGCGACGACAGCCACGATCAGGTGCTCGGCCTGGAAATGGGCGCCGATGATTACGTGACCAAACCCTGCGAGCCCCGCGTGTTGCTGGCGCGAGTACGCACCTTGCTGCGCCGCAGCAGCCTTGGCGAACCGCTGACTGCCAACGACCGCATCCTCATGGGCAACCTGTGCATCGACCTGTCCGAGCGCACCGTGACCTGGCGTGATCAATTGGTGGAACTCTCCAGCGGCGAGTACAACTTGCTGGTGGTGCTGGCCCGGCATGCCGGCGAGGTGCTGAGCCGCGACCAGATCCTGCAACGCCTGCGCGGCATCGAGTTCAATGGCACTGATCGTTCAGTGGACGTGGCGATTTCCAAGTTGCGACGCAAGTTTGATGACCATGCCGGCGAGGCACGCAAGATCAAGACGGTGTGGGGCAAGGGCTACCTGTTCAGCCGCTCCGAGTGGGAATGCTGAGTCGATGTTCAGGATACTGTTTCGCCTCTATCTGGTGACGATCGTCTCTTACAGCGCGGCGATCTATCTGGTGCCGGACTTCGTGGTCAAGGTCTTCCATGAGCGCTTTGTCACCTACAACCTCGATTACTCGCGCGGTTTGCAAAGCCTGATCGTCAAGCAGTTCAAAGCGGTGCCCACTGCGCAATGGCCGGCCCTGGCCGCTGAGATGGACCAGGACTTCCAGCCGCTGGACATCGTGCTAACCACTAACGACGATGCCGATTTCACCCTGGAGGAGCGCGAGCACTTGCAGCTTGGCGAGAACGTGGTACGCATCGGTGATTGGGGGTGGCGCACCTTGGCCGTGGCGCCGCTCAATCAGCAGATCGCGGTGAAAATGGTCGTGCCGCCGGACCCGCTGGACGTTAATTTGCTCTACTGGGGCATCAACGTACTCATCGGCGCGACTTTGCTCGCCTGTCTGCTGGTTTGGTTGCGTGCGCACTGGCTCGATCTGGAACGCCTCAAAGGCACCGCCGAACGCTTTGGCAAGGGCCATTTGACCGAGCGCACAAAGATTTCCAAGAGTTCGAATATTGGCAGCCTTGCCAACGTGTTTGACACCATGGCCGCTGACATTGAAAGCCTGCTCAACCAGCAACGCGACTTGCTGAACGCGGTTTCCCACGAACTGCGCACGCCGCTGACACGCCTGGATTTCGGCTTGGCCCTGGCCTTGTCCGACGACTTGCCGGCCACCAGTCGCGAGCGTCTGCAAGGGCTGGTCGCGCACATTCGTGAACTCGATGAGCTAGTGCTGGAATTGCTTTCTTATAGCCGCCTGCAAAACCCGGCACGATTGCCGGAGCAGGTTGAGGTGTCACTGGATGAGTTTATCGACAGCATTTTGGGCAGCGTCGATGAAGAATTGGAGTCACCGCAAATCGTCATCGATGTTTTATTGAACGGGCAGCTTGAACGCTTCACCCTTGATCCGCGGCTGACCGCGCGGGCGATCCAGAACTTGCTGCGCAACGCCATGCGCTACTGCGAAAAACGCATCCAAATTGGCGTGCAAGTCTGCCCCAAAGGCTGCGAAATCTGGGTGGACGACGATGGTATCGGTATCCCGTATGACGAGCGGGAGCGAGTATTCGAGCCGTTCTATCGCCTTGACCGCAGCCGTGACCGTGCCACCGGTGGTTTTGGCCTCGGCCTTGCCATCAGCCGGCGCGCACTGGAAGCCCAGGGTGGGACGTTGACGGTCGAGGCCGCGCCGCTGGGCGGCGCACGGTTCCGGTTGTGGTTGCCGACGCCTCCCGTGACCTGAGCTGACACGCCAACCGCTGTCTTTTGGTCAGCAGGATTGGCTAGTCGAGCAGTGCGGTTGATTGAATCAACTCGACCCCCGCCACCTGCATTCGCTGGATCGCCAACGCCCGCGACCCCTCAAGATCAATCGCGCGACACGCATCCATCACCACGCACGCGTTGAATCCGGCTGCCCGTGCGTCCAGCGCTGAGAACATCACGCAGAAATCCAGTGCCAACCCGACCAGGTAAACGGTGTCGATGCCGCGCTCTTTCAAGTAGCCGGCGAGCCCGGTGGTCGTTGTGCCGTCGGCTTCCACAAACGCAGAGTAACTGTCGATGCTCGGGTTGTAGCCTTTGCGCAAGATCAGTTGCGCATGAGGTAGATGCAGATCCCCATGCAACGCCGCACCGTGACTGCCTTGAACGCAATGCTCGGGCCATAGAGTCTGCTCGCCGTAAGGCAATTGTGTGCGCTCAAAAGGCTGGCGCCCTGGATGACTCGAAGCAAACGACGCATGCCCGGCCGGGTGCCAGTCCTGGGTGATAATCACCTGCTTGAAGTGCCTGCCCAGGCGATTGACCAGCGGTACGATCGCGTCGCCTTCGGGCACCGCCAGTTGGCCTCCAGGGATGAAGTCGTTTTGCACGTCGATGACTAACAATGCGCTGCGCGGCGAGTGAGCGGGTACAAGGGTCATGAGGTGGGGTCCTGTGTAAGACTGGCGAGCAGCATAGTCTCAACCACCCTCAGCTGTTAAGTCGGCTGCGTAACAGTTTGGCCCTGTCGTCCAGCTCCGCTGTCGGGGTATGCCCGATCACCATCCACGCGTGGTCGATGTCTGCCCAAAACACCACATTCATCCCGTGAAGACGTTCATGCGCAGACGGCTGGCTGCCGCTGTTGGACAGCGTGATACACAGCGCCATTGGGCCGTGTGTCGGGTCCAGGTAGGTGATCTGGGCGATGGGCACACCGTCGTATTCGAGCAGTTGCGCACGCTTGAGTGTGATGTTTGGCAGCGCCAGTTGCGCAGGCGTCAGTTTCAGGTGCAGTGGCGTTGAGACGGTATGCAATTGCGCACGTTGCGCCGCTTCATCGCTGGGCAAGTGTTCGAGGGTTTGCGGCACGTAGAGTGACATGTAGTCCGCCACCCGCCGCCGCCAGGTGATTTTCTGCTGGCTCAATTGCCAGCCGAGGAACACACGGTCTGCCACCACGCTGCTCACCACCAGCGCGGCCGCCGCCGCCACAAACCAGCGCCGGTTCAGGGCGGGGCGAGCCGGGCTGGGCAGGGTGTCGAGCATCGCTTGCAGGCGATCGACCGGCGCCTGTTGGCCCAATGCGTCATAGGCCGGCTGGAATGGCAAGCTGCTGCGATTCAGCCATTGCAGGCGCAGGCCGAGCATCGGATCGTCGCTGACGGCCGCGTCGATAAGGGTGCGCTGTTCGTTGTCGAGTTGGTCGTCGAGGTAGGCCACCAACTGTTCATCTGACGGTATCGTTGGCCGTGAGGGATCGTTCATCGACGTTCTCCCGTGAGTGAGCTTGGCACCGCGTGCAGCGGCGGGTACTCCGCAAGTTTCAGGCGGGCAGTGGACAGCCGGCTCATCACGGTGCCGATGGGTATTTGCAGCACCTCGGCCACTTCGCGATAGGACAAGCCTTCGACATACGCGAGGTACACCGTTTCGCGCTGCGCCTCGGGCAGGGCGTCAACGCGCCGGATCACTTGTGCAGCCAGCACATGGGTTTGCGCGGCGTATTCTCCGTCGAACGACAAAGCGTCATCGGCGTTCACCCATCCTTGCCCCTGACGCACTCGCCGCGCGCGAACTTCATTCAGCCAGATCGAATGCAGAATGCTCAGCAGCCAGTGGTCCATCCGCGTGCCTGGGACAAATTGCCCGGCACGCTCAAGTGCCCGCACGCAGGTGGCTTGCACCAGGTCTTCGGCGACGTGCCGTTGCCGGGACAGCAGCAGGCCGTAGCGCCATAAACGCGCCAGGTGTTGGCCAAGCTCGGTTCTTAATGCCTGATCGCTGGCGATAGCGACCTCCGTGCAATAGGGGGGTGTCAGGTTTTCGATGAGCCGTTGATGGCTTCGGCCAGGTCCTGGTATTCCTCGCAGGTGCTGCCGCAAATGGATTTGATCTGCTGCAATTGCGCCTGAGCCAGATCGAGTCGACCTTTGATCACGTAGGCTTCGCCCAGGTACTCGCGCACCTGCGCGTACTGCGGGTCGAGTTTGACCGATTGCAGGTAATAACCGATGCCTTCGTCGGTGCGGCCAAGTTTACGCGTTGCATAGCCGCGATAGTTGAGTGCCTTGGCGGTGTTGGGTTGCTTGAGGGTGTCGAGCAAGGCCAGCGCTTCTTCGTAGCGTCCGTCCTTGGCCAGGCGGTAAGCGTAATCGGTGCGGTCCGCGTCTGGCACCAGGCGGCTGGTTTGCAGTACACATTTTTTGCTTTTGCTGTCCCAGACCTGGCCTTTGGGGCAATTGGGTTTGGCTGGCGCGCTCTCATCACCGCTGGCGAGCGCCAAGGGGCTGGCCAACGCGGCGACCAGTAACAGCGGGGCGCTTAAAACTGCAATTCGGAGGTTCATGGGCAATGCTCCACAGGGTGATGCGTTTCAGGTCGATTCACGCGTCGGCAACATCCGGCGCCAGTGTCATCGTCAAAGCCGTCAGACAAGCGAACACGTCAGGGAGAACAATTATTCATTTCTTTCTGCCGGTGTTTATAGCAAAAGCACAAGTCCGACGGCGAGGGGGGCGATCTTGAGCACTCAGGTCTGGCCCCAGTCCCGCATTTGGCCGAACCACTGCCTTACTGCCGCAGGCGATGCCTTGTTATAGTTCGGGCCTCATTTTTTGCCCGGCCAAGGATCATTGCCATGCCTCAATACACTGCGTTCACCGTCGAGCTTGCCGACAAAATCGCTCATGTGCAGATCAATCGTCCGGAAAAAATCAACGCCATGAACGCTGCGTTCTGGAGCGAGATTCTCGAGATTTTTCAGTGGATCGACGACACCGACGAGGTGCGGGTGGTGGTCCTGAGCGGTGCAGGCAAACACTTTTCTTCGGGTATCGACCTGATGATGCTGGCTGGCGTCGCCAATGAGTTGGGCAAAGACGTTGGGCGTAATGCGCGCCTGCTGCGGCGCAAGATCCTTGCCCTGCAAGCCTCGTTCAACGCCGTCGACAACTGCCGAAAACCGGTACTCGCAGCGATTCAGGGCTACTGCCTGGGCGGCGCCATTGACCTGATCGCGGCCTGCGACATGCGTTACGCCGCCGAAGACGCACAGTTCTCGATCAAGGAAATCGACATCGGTATGGCCGCCGATGTTGGCACCTTGCAGCGCTTGCCGCGAATCATCGGTGACGGCATGCTGCGTGAACTGGCTTACACTGGTCGCCAATTTGGTGCCGAGGAAGCGCGCGGCATGGGCCTGGTCAATCGTGTCTACAGCGACACTGCCAGCCTGCTCGACGGCGTGATGGGCATTGCCCGCGAGATCGCCAGCAAGTCGCCGATCGCGATCACCGGCACCAAAGAGATGATCGGCTACATGCGCGACCATCGCATCGACGACGGTCTCGAATACGTCGCCACGTGGAACGCCGCCATGCTGCAATCCACCGATTTGCGCGTGGCCATGGCCGCCCATATGAGCAAACAGAAACCCGAATTTCTGGACTGATTAACCATGACCTCACGCTGGACCACCGCAGTATTGGACACCGATCAACCCGGCGGTTGGGCCGTGGCTCGCAGCCCCGAAGGCTTTTTGTTCGATGACAACGGCGCGCTGTTCCCTCGGGAATGGCTAAAGCGCCAGGACCTGTCGATCCTTGCTGAACACGGCATCGGCCACCTCGATGGTGAGCCGGTCTACCTGCTGGAGTTGCGCAGCCACAGCGAAGTGCCCGGTTGCAACTGGAAAGGCCTGCGGGCGTTTATGCTCGAAGGCGATCACACGGTGTACCGGGTTCTCGGTTACGCCGCCCAGATCGGCACCTGGTACCGCGAACACCGTTTTTGCGGCAACTGCGGGCAGGCGACACAGCAGGTTCCTCGTGAGCGGGCGATGTACTGCGAGCCCTGCAATATCCGTTATTACCCGCGAATCTCGCCGAGCATGATCGTACTGGTCACCCGTGGCGATGAAGTGTTGCTGGCCCGTTCGCCACGTTTTGTCACTGGGGTCTACAGCACGCTGGCCGGGTTTGCCGAGCCGGGGGAGTCGGCGGAGGAGTGCCTTATTCGTGAGGTTCGCGAGGAAGTGCAGGTCGAGGTCAAGAACATCCAGTACCTGGGCAGCCAATGCTGGCCGTTTCCGCACTCGATGATGCTGGGGTTCCACGCCGAGTACGCGGGTGGCGATATCGTGTGCCAGGAAGACGAGATCGAGGACGCCCAGTGGTTCAACATTCACGCGATGCCGCCGTTGCCGGCATCACGTTCGATTGCCCGTTACCTGATCGACGTCTATGTGGCGCGGCGTTTAGGTCACGCTGAACCAGTGTTGCCAGGCTAACCGCACGGTCAAACCCAGCACCACGGTGATGAATACCGGACGAATGAATTTGGCGCCGCCGCTGATCGCGGAGCGTGCGCCAAAGAAGGCGCCGACCATCACCGACACGCCCATGGACAGGCCAATGACCCAATCCACTTGCCCAGAGAATACGAACACTGACAGCGCTGCAATGTTGCTGACAAAGTTCATGCTGCGGGCCACGCCGCTGGCCTTCACCAGGTCGATGGGGTACATCAGCATGCTGCTGACGGTCCAGAACGCACCGGTTCCTGGCCCCGCAACGCCGTCATAAAAACCGAGGCTGAAGCCTTGGGTCGATTGCCACTTTTTCTTGATCGGCGCGTCGCTGTCCAGTGGTGCTTTCGGCGTGCCACCGAACAACAGGTAAATGCCACAGGCAAACACGATCACCGGCAGCATTTTGTTCAGCCATTGCGCCGGCAAGTAATGCGCAACCACGGCGCCGGCCAGCGCACCGACCAATGTGCCGACAATCGCGTGTACCCACTGCCTGGGATGGAACAGCTTGCGACGGTAGAACGTAAAACTGGCGGTGGCTGAACCGAAGGTCGAACTCAGTTTGTTGGTGCCCAGTACCAAGTGTGGCGGCAGACCTGCGGTCAGCAACGCCGGGGTGGTCAGCAAGCCGCCACCGCCGGCAATGGCGTCGATGAAGCCGGCAATGAAAGCAACGAAAGCCAAAATGGCCAAGGTGGTGAGGTCAACGCTGAGTTCGAAGGGCATGGAGTCGGCTTATTCGGCAGGGCGCAGAAAGTGAGCTGCGGCAAAGGCCGACATCTTACCCATATCCATCTACTGCGGCGACCCGTCTGACCGCACGCTACATTACGTGGTCTGCGGCCCATTCCCGATTTGCCAAACAAACGGCGGCTCAGTCCCGTTAATCACCCAATCCCCCACAATTCGCGCCTTGTAGATCACCGGATTATGCGACGACACCGTTCGCGCATTACGCCAATGGCGGTCCAGGGATTTACCTTGACGAATATCCGAAGCCCCGAGCGCATTAAACAGTTCGCTGGTCGCGCGCTGGATCAGTTCAGTCACCACCACCTGAGCTTTCGCCGATTCAATCTCAGCCGCGACATTCGCCGCGCGCTCCATCACTTCATCCCCCGAGAATCGAGCCTGATACGCCCGCTGCGCAGGTTGTGCCGCTTTCAAGGTGCTGGCCTCGGCGGCATACACCAGTGCTGCAATTTCCCCGACGACTTGTTGCACCTGCGAATCCTGGCTGACGTGCTGGGCATTGCCGTGGCTGTAAATACGTTTGCGCTCGCGCACCTGATGCGCCACATCGCGTAACGCAGCCCGCCCGATACCGGCCAGCGTCGCGAGCAGCACCAACTGATAAAACGCCGTCTGGTATTTGAAGCGGGTGGCGAAATCGATGATGTTCTCGACGTCTACCTCGGCGTCGATAAAGCGCGACGTGCCGCTGCCCGTGGTGCGCTGGCCGAAACCGTCCCAGTCGTCACTTTGCACAATGCCAGGCTGGCGGGTGCGCACGGCTGCAATCACCTCGCCGCCGGTGTCGCTACGCTGGGCGTAGACGTCGATCCAGTCGGAAAAGATGCTGCCGGTGCTGTAGAACTTCTCACCGTTGACCCGCCACTGATCGCCGTGCGGCGAGACTTTGGTGATCACATCGCCGATCGCCACGCTGCCGATTTCGGTCCAGGCGCAGCCGACGATGTCGCCCGCCACGAAGCGTTTGAACCAGACGTCCCGGCCGGGACCGGGGGCGGCGTTCAGGCGATCCTCGGCAAAGGCGAAGTGCCCGCGCAAGGCCTGAGGTACGTTGGAATCAGCGTCGGCCAGCTCGATCAGCAGTTCGAACAACTGCGGTAACGAAGCACCGCCACCGCCGTACTCAACGGGTACGCGCACAGCGCCGAAACCGGCGTGCTTGAGCCATTGAATGGGCTCGTAAGGCAGGCTGCGAGCCTGTTCGCGCTCGACAGCGCCAGCGGCGATACGCTCGAAGATTGGCCGAAAGCGCGCGGCCAGCGCGTCATAGTCAGTACCGGTAGACAGTGGATTGATGACGAGGTGTTCGGTCATGGGATATCTCCTGGGTCGGCAGTAAAAGACTTCGCGTCTGCCCAGTGCGATTGCACGGTCCATGCCGGGTCCGCCAGCCCTGTCATTGCTGACTGGGCGCTTGCGTGCGGCGGCCTCAACTGTTGCCTGGCGAACACTGCATCAGCAAATCGTCCGTAGAACTCACAATAGAACCCTTTCAAACACCCGAAAACCGGGGGTTTTGGCACTGGCACGGTTGCTGCTCTGGTCCAAAGACTTCCACAAAATTGCGAGGACAAACCAATGAGTCAGCAAGCCGTCAAATTTGCCTACTGGGTACCCAACGTCAGCGGTGGTCTGGTGGTCAGCAAGATCGAGCAACGCACCCACTGGGGCATCGATTACAACCGCAAACTGGCGCAACTGGCCGAAGACGCCGGTTTTGAATACGCCCTGACCCAGATTCGTTTTACCGCCGGGTACGGCGCTGAGTTTCAGCATGAATCGGTTGCCTTCAGCCACGCCTTGCTGGCCGCTACCACCACACTCAAAGTGATCGCCGCGATTTTGCCCGGCCCCTGGCAACCGGCGCTGGCTGCCAAGCAACTGGCGACTATTGATCAGCTCACCAATGGCCGGGTGGCGGTGAATATCGTCAGCGGTTGGTTCAAGGGTGAATTCCAGGCCATCGGGGAACACTGGCTGGAGCACGATGAGCGCTATCGCCGCTCCGAGGAGTTCATTCGCGCCCTCAAAGGCATTTGGAGCCAGGATAACTTCACCTTTCGCGGCGACTTCTATCGCTTTGACAATTACAGCCTCAAGCCTAAGCCGCTGGGCCAGCCGGAAGTTTTCCAGGGTGGCAGTTCGCGCGCGGCGCGAGACATGGCCGCCAGAGTCTCGGATTGGTACTTCACCAATGGCAATACGCCGGAGGGCATCAAGGCGCAGGTTGACGATATCCGTGCTAAAGCTGCGCTGAATAACCATTCGGTGAAAGTCGGGGTGAATGCGTTTGTGATTGCCCGCGATACCGAGGAAGAAGCATGTGCAGTGTTGGCGCAGATCATCGATCAGGCCGACCCCGAGGCGGTCAATGCCTTTGGTGACGCCGCGAAACAGGCTGGCAAAGCATCGCCGGAAGGCGAGGGCAACTGGGCCAAATCGACCTTCGAGGACCTGGTGCAGTACAACGACGGCTTTAAGACCAACCTCATCGGTACGCCGCAGCAAATTGCCGAGCGCATTGTGGCGTTGAAAGCCGTGGGCGTGGACCTGATTCTGGCGGGGTTCCTGCACTTCCAGGAAGAGGTGGAGTATTTCGGTAAGCGCGTATTGCCGTTGGTGAGGGCGCTTGAGGCCAAGGCCAGCGTGAAGCCGCAAGCGGTTGTCGCCTGAACGGTGGGAGCGTGGCGTGCCCTGGATGACGGTTTCACCTTCAACATTGATGTTGCCTGTGACGTCGTCATCTTCGGCAAGCCCGGCTCCTACAGTGGATCTTTGTACGTTTATAGACCGAGGTCCGACAGGCTCGGATGATCGTCAGGCCGGCGCCCCAACGGCCAGTGAAATTTGCGCTCGGCGTCCTTGATCGGCAGGTCGTTGATGCAGGCAAACCGGCTCGCCATCAACCCGTTGTCATCGAATTCCCAGTTTTCGTTACCGTAGGAGCGGTACCAGTTGCCCGAGTCGTCATGCCATTCATAGGCATAACGAACGGCGATACGGTTGCCGCTAAACGCCCAGAGTTCTTTGATCAGCCGGTAGTCCAGTTCCCTGGCCCATTTACGGGTCAGGAAGCCTTTGGCTTCTTCGCGGTTGTGGACGAACTCGGCGCGGTTACGCCACTGGGTGTCCAGCGTGTAGGCCAGGGATACTCGCTGCGGGTCGCGGGAGTTCCAGCCGTCCTCGGCCAGACGAACTTTTTCAATGGCGGTTTCGCGGGTAAACGGCGGCAAGGGCGGTCGAACTTCGGCATTGGATGACATTTAAATGTCTCCTTATCAACGTTGAAACACGGGGTCGGATTTTATTAAACGGTTATAGATCCAGTAACTTTCGTGCCATGCAGTGCGCATTATCGGCGGCGCTGTGATCACCCATCACGCGGGCTACGGTGATGGCGCCCTCAATCAAAATCAGCAGCTGTTTAGCCAGTACCTGCGGCTCGGTAGCGCCCTGTTCGGTACAGAGTTCGCCGACATAATCGAGCAACTTCTGTTTGTGGTCTTTGGCCAACCGCCGAACCGGGTCTTGCGGGTCACCGATTTCGCCGCTGGTGTTAATGAAGGCGCAACCCCGAAAGCCTTCCGAAGCGAACCAGGCCTTGAGCACGGTAAACAGGTTGAGCAGTCGGGCGTCCGGGGTCGGGGCTTGGTCGACTTCGCTGCGAAACCAGTGCATCCAGCGCACATCGCGCCGTTGCAGGGCTGCAACGGTGAGTTGCTCTTTATTGGCGAAGTAACGGTAGATACTTTTCCTGGAGACACCGGCGGTTTTCACCAGAAGGTCCATGCCAGTGGCTGCGATGCCATTTTTATAGATCAGTTTTTCGGTGACGTCGAGGATGATGTCGCGTGTTTCATTGCTGTTGATTTTGTTCATGCGAAAAACAGTAGAACGATCATTCTTCTTGGTCAAGCGGCTTTTTATTGATCATCCCGTCGTCGTTGCAGGCAAGCCCGCTTTTACAAGGGCGCGCATTTCAAGTGTGTGAGCGACCCTGCTCGCGCAAGATCATTACAGACCGTAACAAGACCCAACCCCATCCATGGTGTAAGCTCTCGGGTTCTTCGGATTCGACCCATTGCGAGCCCTATGCCGTCGCTTTTCAAACGCTCTCTGCTGCCCAAACTGCGCAGTTTTCCGCTGACCGCCGATGCCGTCACTGTCCTGTCCGGTGCCGCTGAGTACCGTTGCTGCCTGCTGGAGCAAATCGCCCAGGCGACACGCCGCATCTACATCGTCGCGTTGTACCTGCAACAGGACGAGGCCGGCCAGGAAATCCTTGACGCCTTGCACGCCGCCAAGCTGGCGCGCCCCGAACTGGACGTGGTGGTGGTCGTGGACTGGCTACGGGCACAGCGTGGTTTGATCGGTGCCGGCAAGCAGCCGGGCAATGCCGCCTGGTATCAGGAAATGACGCGCATTCATGACAGCGTTGTGCCGGTGTACGGGGTGCCGGTACAGACACGTGAGCTGTTCGGCGTGCTGCATTTGAAAGGGTTTGTGATCGACGATTGCGTGATTTACAGCGGTGCGAGCCTGAACAACGTTTACCTGCACAAATTCGACAAGTACCGCTACGACCGTTACCACGTGCTGCACAACGGCGCGCTCGCCGACTCCATGCAGCAGTTGATTCAGCACGGTCTGATCGCGTCAAAAGCAGTGCATCGTCTCGATCTGCCGACTCTGCCGACCACCCGCAGTCTGCGTAACGACATCGGCGACCTGCGCAGCCGCCTCAAGCACGCCGCCTATGACACCACGGCGGGTACCACGGTCAAGACTGACCTCAGCGTCAGCCCGTTGCTGGGGTTGGGCAAGAACAACTCACTGAGTCGGGTGATCTGCGAATTGATCGCCACCGCCCAGCATCAGCTGACTATTTGCACGCCTTATTTCAACCTGCCGCTGGCGGTGACCCGTGAGGTCAATCGGGCGCTGGCGCGTGGGGTGAAGATCGATATTATTGTCGGCGACAAGACTGCCAACGACTTCTATATCCCACCGAACGAGCCCTTCAAAGTCATCGCTGCGTTGCCGTATCTATACGAGATCAGCCTGCGCCGTTTCGCCAAGCGTCATCAGCGCGATATCGACAATGGCCTGCTCAACCTGCACCTGTGGCGTGACGGTGATAACACTTATCACCTCAAGGGTATGTGGGTCGACCTGCGCTATACCTTGCTGACCGGCAATAACCTTAATCCACGGGCGTTCCGTCTCGATCTGGAAAATGCGCTGCTGATTGATGATCCGAAAGGCGAACTGCTAGCACCGCGCCGGAGCGAGTTGGCGCAGATTTTCCAGCACACGCATCGTATCGAGCGATATCAGGATCTGGAAACCTTGCTGGAATACCCGGCAGCGGTGGCCAAGTTTCTCAAGCGCGTCAGTCGAGTGCGAATCGAGCGATTGCTCTATCGCATGCTGTGATGTTTAACACGGCCTGACCGCTGTGTTGTTGGTAGAAACCCCTTCGCGAGCAGGCTCGCGAAGGGAACAGCCTGGAGGCTACAACACTCAGTTAAGGCCGAGTTTGCCACGCAGCGTCGACAAGTCTTCAGCCAAGGTGTTAACCGGGCCAACCAGCGCCTTACGGTCAGCATCTTTCACTTTGTCATACGTCTCGAAACCGCCGTCCTTGGTTTTGTACTTGGCCAGGATCTTGTTCACCGCTGCAAAATTCTTGTCGACTTTGGCGATGAAGACCTTGTCCTGTTTCTCCAGTTGCGGACGGAACAGGTCAACGATTTTCTTCGCCCCGTCGATGTTGCCCTGGAAGTCATAAAGGTCGGTGTGGCTGTAGCGGTCTTCTTCACCGGAAATCTTGGTAGCAGCGACTTCTTCGAGCAGCGCAGCGGCACCGCCAACGACTTTCTCTGGCGGGAAGGTCAGGCCGGCAACGCGGGTTTGCAGGTCTTTAACGTCCTTGTTCAGGCCATCGGCCAGTTCACTCAGGCCATCGGTACTTTTTTCCGAAAACAGCGAGTATTCGAGGCGGTGGAAGCCGGTGAAGTCTTCAGCTTTCACCCCTTTTTCGTGGTCATTGACGCGCGAGTCGATGGACGCATCGAGGTCGCTGAACAGCTCGGCGATCGGCTCGATCGACTCGTAGTAGACGCGGGTCGGCGCGTAGAGCTTTTGCGCACTCGCCAAGTCACCTTTCTTCACGGCGTCGGTGAACTGCTGAGTGTGGCTGGCCAGTTCGTCCAGTTGTTCAGTGACGTAAATCTTGTAGTCCGAGACGGGCCCCACGAGGTCCATCGGCGCTGTCGCAGCGAAAGCCGACAGCGGGGTGTTGAGCAAGCCAAGGGTCAGCAGTAAGGCGAGTGGCGACTTCTTCATGGGACGGTTCCGTGTGGGGGTATTTAGGCGGTTGTTTTGGGTTGACGAGTGGGTTGTGTCGCTGTCAGCAACGAGCGACCGATGAAGTCCTTGTCGCCTGTCACGCCTGGCAACGTGAAGAAGTACCCGCCGCCCACCGGCTTGAGGTATTCCTCCAATGGTTCGCCGTTGAGTCGGGTTTGTACGGTGATGAAGCCTTTTTGCAGGTCGGCTTGATAGCAGATGAACAACAAGCCCATCTCCAGCTGACCGTTCTTGCTCACGCCGTTGGAGTAGTTGAACGGGCGACGCAGGATCAGGTTGGCCTGGGTCGCGGCGGTGCGCGGGTTGGCCAAGCGGATGTGTGCATCGAGTTTGGTCAGCTTGCCTTCCGGGTCTTTGGTGTAATCCGGAACCTGTGATTCATGCTCGCCGCCCATGGGGGCGCCGGTGCTCTTGACCCGTCCAAGGATGCTTTGCTGTTCTTGCAGCGGTGTGCGGTCCCAGCGTTCGACCAGGTTGCGGATGATGCGCACCGCTTGGTAGCTGCCGTTGACGGCCCAGGCGGGCTCATCACTGCCAGGTTGAACCCAGACGATGCTGTTCATGGCCTTGGCATCGTTGGAATCAGGGTTGGCCGAGCCATCGCGAAAACCCAGGAAATTGCGTGCGCTCTGCGCCGGGACACCCGGTTTGGCCGGTGCCTGCGGCGGCACGCTACCTTCCTGTTTCCAGCGCACCAAGAGCAGGTCCGGGAGGTTTTTGACGATGTCGCGCAGGGCGTGGATGTTGGTGTCGGTGGTGTTGGAGCAGAACTGCAAACTGAGGTCGCCGTGGCAGCAATCGGCTTGCAGCGCATCATTGGGAAAACCGACCATGCGGATCAGTCGCTTGGGCTTGGCATCGGCCAGGCCAAAGCGCTCATCAAACAGCGACTCGCCCACGGACACGGTGATGGTCAGGTTGTCGGGGGTGACCACCGGGCCGAGGATTCCCGAATCCACCGGGGGCAGTTTTGGGTCGACTTGAGTCACCGCGCCGCCCTTCATCAGGAATGCGATGCGCTCGTTGAGGGTGCGGAACAACCGTTCCAGGTCCTCACGGTCGCTGGCCAGGACATCGAAAGACACCAGCATGCCAGACGCGGGGCGCGGGGTGACGATGCCGGTCTGATGCACGCCATGGAAGTCGTGGCGGTCTTCGGTCTTGTCGCTGCTCGGTGCTTCGGTCACTTGCGCGGTGCTCGCGGCCATGGCCGGGCAGCTCAATGCGGTGCCGGCCAGCGCGACGCCGGCAGCGCCCATGCCCATCAAGACGCGGCGACGTTGGGCGGAAAACTGTTCTGAATCGTTCATGTAAAAGTCGTCTTCTGCTTAAAGGCCGGACAGGCCAAGGGCGGGATCGATTCCATCGAGTGCATCGGCCAAGCCTTTGGCCTTGTCAGCGATTTGTTTGCGTTGCTCGGCATTTAGGGTGTCGTAGCTCGCATAGCCATCCTTGACCTTGAACGTGTTGAGTTCGGTATCGAGGGTGGCGAGTGCGTTATCGATGTTGGGCAGCAGTTCGGCGGCGGATTTGGTCAGTAGCGGTCGCATCAGATCGACGACTTTGCGCGCCACGTCGAGGTTGGCGGCGAAGCCGTTGAGGTCGGTGTGGCTGTAGCGTTCCTCTTCGCCGCTGCTGGCGCGTACTTGAGCGATGCTGTTGAGGTTGCGCACCACAATGCTTACCAGTTGCTCGGGAGGAAGCGCTTGGGCCAACAACTGTTGCTTGAGGCGGGTGATGTCAGTGACCAGGCGCTGGGCAGCCGGTGTCAGGCCATCAAGGCTGCGTTGCTGGAACAGTGCGTATTCGAGGCGATGAAAGCCCACGAACGCTGGATCTTGCTCGCGTTTTTCGAAGTAATCGGCGCGGGCGTTGATCGCGTTATCGAGTTCCGACAGGCGTTGTGCGGCCGGGGCGATTCGTTGATAGGCGGCGCGTGCCGGCACATACAACGCTTGAGCCTGACTCAAGTCGCCGGCTGCGATGGCCTGTTCAAGGGCCGTGACCGCTTTGATCAGCGCACTGCTTTGGCTGCTCAGGTAGACACGAAATTCCGACAGCGGCCCGATGAACGCGACCATCGACGGTTTTGCCTTGGCGGCGGCATCGGAGGCTGCGGTCGGGGTCACATGCAAGGTGCCACGTGGGTTGCTCAGCAATCCACAGGTGATCGCGTAGTCACCGGGGGCCAAGTTGGCGTTGATCACCTGACTCAAGCCGGGGGCGATATTTTCCCGCTCTTCGAGCACCAGCACACCGTCGAGAATTTCCCATTCCACGGCCCGGTCGGAACGGTTGACGATGCGAAAACTCGCATGGCCGGCCGGAACGGTGAGGGCATTCGGCTCACAGTTGTGAGGGTGAATGGTCACCACCACTTCGTCATGGTTGGTTTGACGCTTGGCGGCGGCCATTTTCGAGGCGGTGTAGAACAGGCCACCGGCGGCAATCATCACGATCACCGAGCCGGCCACCGCCCAGCGCAGGGCGCGGGGAGGCGAGGCCACGGGAGGAGTTGGCGTTGACATGAAAGCCCTTACTGGCTGGAAACGGAAGAAGGTTGCTTGGCGCGAGCGGGCGTTGGAGCCGGCGATGGCAGAAAAAACATCACCAGCGCCACCGCCAGGTAAATCAGGTAAGCGCCGAGGGTGCTGACGGTGGGCGCGTCTTGATAACCGAACATGCCCGCCAGGACCGAGCCGAGCGGGCCGTCCATTGGCAGGGTGGCGCTGAAGTCGAAGAGCACGGTTTGCAGGTGATTCCACACGCCGGCTTCATGCAGCGCTTGCACCGAATTGGAGAGAATGCCGGCGGCGACCACCAGGATGAACAGGCCGGTCCAGCGGAAGAATGCGCCGAGGTTCAGACGCATGCTGCCGGTGTAGATCAGGAAACCGATGATGATTGCCAGGATCAGCCCAAGCAGGGCGCCCATCGGTGCGGCGGGGCCTTCGCTTTGCTGGAACACCGCGAGCAGGAAGAACACTGTTTCCAGGCCTTCACGGGCCACGGCGAAAAACACCATGGCAATCAACGCGGTGACTTGGTGTTTGGAACCGGTCAGGGCAAGGTCGAGCGAGGCGTGCAAGGAATGCTTGATCGAACGCGCCACTTTGCGCATCCAGAATACCATGGAACTGAGAATGCCGACGGCGACTAAACCGACGACGCCTTCGAACAGCTCTTGCTGTTTCTGCGGGAATTCGGCGCTCATCAACTCCAGACCACCGCCAACCAGCAGGGCGAGGGCTGCGGCAAGGAACACGCCAATCCACACCGCAGGCATCCATTGGCCACGGCCGGTTTGTTTGAGGTAGCTGGCGATAATGCCAACGATCAGTGCGGCTTCAATGCCTTCGCGCAGCATGATCAGAAAGGGAACGAGCATTCAGCACCGTGTCGTCGTTAAAGAGGATGCTAATTTGTAACATAATGACACTCATTCGCAAACGATAAATATTGACACCTAGCTGAACAATTGCTGAACGGCGTGTAATGTCGCGTCCTTCAGTCTAGAAAACCGTGTCCGCCCATCGGTTGTATTCGCCTATCAATTGATCGTAGCCAAGGGTCATCGTGTCGAAATCCTCACTCAACCGATGCGGCGGGGCGTGCTGATTCCAGTCGTCGATCAGGGTTTGCATGGTGTGCATCCAGGCCTGGGTCAGCGGATCGACGTGTCGCCACATTTGACGAACGTTGTAAGTGGAGCGCGTAGAGGGGTTTGCCGCCAAATAGTTGCGTGTTTGCTCCAACTGCAACCTTAGGCTTTCGTGGGTGGCCGCAAGCGTCGACGGGGTCAGCGTTTGGCGATCGGCGCTGTCCTTGATGGCTGTCAGTGCGTCCCGCACCCCAAGCAGGGCATTTAGCACATACCAGTGAGCGTCCTTACCCAAACGTTGCTCCAGTTGTGCTAACTGAGTTGTTCGCAGTTCCCGGTCCTTTTGCTCAATGACCGGACGCAGCGTGTTGGAGGCCTCGATCAATCGCTCGGCCGCCGGCAGGAAGCCATCCATCGCATTGCGCGGCTTCAGATTGGTTGCAATCAACAGCTGGCTTTCAAAGTCGAGTCGGCCTATTTGCTGGCGCATGCCGCGTAACGCCTCGGCATAGTCAAGCGCTGAGCGCTCCTGATCTGGCAGAGCGTCATGCAAGGCCAGTTGCGCCTTTGACTGTGGCATGCAGGGCGCCAAGCGGCGGGTATGGCCATCACTGTCGCGCGACGCTTCATCGCCATAACGGGGATTGAATAAATCGGGGTATCGACGTTGCAGCTCCAGCAACGATGCTGCTGATTTTGTTTCATGAGCCTGATACGCCTCAAAGCCTCGACGCCAAGGCCCGTCTACCTGATTCACGCACTGGATCAGCACGCTCAGGCTACGACTTTGCTCCAGCGCCGCTGTCGATTGACCGCGTAGACGGGTCTGCAAGGGCACCCATGCGTCCAGCGGCTGAAGAAACGGTGTGAGGCCCACCGCAACAATCCCGAGGATGATCAGTTGGGTTCTGGTCTTCATCGCGCAACCGCCTGAGTGTTCGGGTACCACTGCGCCTTGGTTTCAGGCAGGTGACAGCGTTCCAAAGGATTGGAACGGCCTCTGCACAGCCGCTCGGGAAACGCTTGCAAGCCTTGATTTCTGCCGACCAATTGACCGTTGAAGTAGATCGCCGGGACCAGCATGGCGAGACTGATCACCAGTACCAGACCGATGGATTTCATGTTGTCCAGCTGCACGTAGCTGATCAGGCCCGGACCGAAACGTTCCTTCAGCGCACGCCACAGGGTGGGCATGGCCGATGGCACCTGCCCGTACAACCTTGGGTATTGATGATGCAGGGTTTCACTCAGACGCTCGCAAGCGGTCCAGTCGTCCTTTAGAAAATAACGGGTAAATTGGCGACGTTGTTCGTCCGACATCGGCGTCAGCAGTAACCGCGCCGCGCGACTGCTTGGCGTCTGGTGTGCCTGCCGCGCCAAACGTTGCTGATCTTCGAGAAAGACCTGCGCCAGGTGGCGTTCTTGCAGTGCTGACCAGTAAGGTTGGGTGCGGCGTTGCTCTAACGTACCGTCATCCTTCCAGCCCTGAAGCTTGCAGACAGTGTTGAACACCTCGCAGGACCAGTAATCACTGTTCAGCAGGACCGTGGCTAGCATCAGATTGAAATGCTCGCGGCGCTCCAGCGATTGCATCCAAGACGCCAGGCTCAGGACATAGACATGCTGGCAGAAATGCGCGTCGTTCCCCGCACGCAGCTGTTCTGCAAGCGATCGCTGTGTTCGAGCGAGCAATGCGTTTAATAACGGTTGGAGGGCGTCTCTCGCCAAGTCGGGACGCTGCCAGGGCGTCAGCCAGTCAAACTGCTCAAGCGCCCAATCGGTAAACGCTTCGGCCTGAGGTGTTGCCTCAAGGCAGCGTTCGAGCAGTTGGTCTTCGAACGCCGTTGCATCGCCTGAATTGCGCGCCTCAACCCATGCGTTCTCCAGACCCGCTAGCGTCATGCCTTCCAGCCACTGGGGGGCGCGCCGCGATGCACGTGTGACGTTGGGCTCGACCGCGAGCGGCGCCAATGGCGCCAGACGACTAGCGTCCATCGCCTGCTCGTAAGCTTCACGCAGACGTTGAAAACCCTGAGGATCGTCGTCCGGTCGGTTATGTTTGAGCCGTTGTGCGTAATGGCGTTTGATACTGCGTGAATCGGCACCTGGCTCAAGCCCGAGTATTTCCCAACAACTCATAGCGACCGTCATAAAGCGTGCAGTTCCCTATCCTGGCCAAGTGTCCTGGCTCAACCTATCGGCCGGCGAAGCGTGTTATTGAGCGGCAAAGTGTACAAGACTGGCTTTTTATCCTGCGCTGCCTAAGATGGCCGGCAGATCAATCTGTGGCGCCGAGAGTCGTTTAATGTCGGATAAAGACACCATTTCCATGCAACTGGTGCGTGAGGCGCTGCTGCAAAGTTGCGCGCCCGGTGCGGCCACCGAAGAGGTGTTGCATAAGGTCGGCATCGATCCTCGATTGCTGGCAACCACCGACGCCCGAGTTCCCGCCACCGCTTACGCACGGTTGTGGCGCTTGCTGGCGCGACGTACTGACGATGAGTTCTTCGGCATGGACCCGCGCCAGCTCAAATCGGGCAGTCTGGAATTTCTCTGCCGTTGCGCCATGGTCCAGCCGACTCTGGCGGCCGGCCTGACGTCGGGCCTGGGCTTTCTGTCGCTGATGCTCGAACACTTGCCTGCGCAGTTGGTGCGCCAGCAAAGCCTGGCCGAAATCGTCTTGCTGGAAGACGACCAGACGCCGCGTCGCGCCTTTACCTATTTCACCTACTGGATGATCGTCCACGGTGTCGCCTGTTGGCTGGCGGGGCGGCGCATTCCGATTCTGGCCATCGAGCTGCGTTGCCCCGCAGCGGATTTCTGCGACGACTACCACGTAATGTTTTCCGAAAACCTGCGTTTCGACCGCCCACGCACGCGGATGATTTTCGCCGCCGATTGCCTGAATCTGCCGATCAAGCGCAGCCCCGAAGAACTCAAGCGCTTCCTGGCCCATGCGCCGGCCAACATTCTGGTCAAGTACCGTGATCCGGAGAGCCTGGCCAGTCGGCTCAAACACGAGTTGCGGCAACTGCCGGCCGAACAGTGGCCAGAAACCGAAACCCTGGCGCAGCAACTGTGCATGTCCGCCTCGACCCTGCGCCGCCGTCTGGCCGAAGAAGGGCAGACGTGGCAAGGGCTCAAGGACAGCGTGCGCAAGGAACTGGCGATCGTCTGGCTGGCGGATCCTTCGATCAGCTTTGCCGACATTGCGGCGCGCTTGGGCTTTGCCGATGCCAGTTCTTTTTACAAGGCGTTTCGAAAATGGTCGGGGTCCAATCCCGGGCATTACCGCAGTCTGATTCTTAACGAAGCCAGCTAAACGCCGGTCATTTGCTCACGCGGCATGGCTGAGGGGAGGGCGCTCTGCGTCCGCTGTTGGCTCTTGGCCAAACCAGTCAACCAACTTGATAGCTTTGACCATTGCCGCACCCTGCGCGCGGAGCGAGTATTTCCCTGTTATTAAAGGTTCCCCATCTAATAAAAAAACAGAGGGATGGTGCTCATGCGCGATTACGTGTCTGCCACGTCACAGTTCAATTTCCAGCACACCGTCGAAGCCACGCTGAGCGGGTCGTTGACCGCACTCAACGCCTGCGTTGAATGTTGTGACCGGCACGCCTTGCCGGGGCGCATCGCGTTGTTCTGGGAGGGCCGCGACGGCGCCAGCGCGACGTACACCTTCAGCGACTTGCAAGACAAGGCTGCGCGGTTCGCCAATTTCCTGCTGGCTCAAGGCGTGAAAAAGGGGGACAAGGTCGCGGGTCTCTTGCCACGCAATATCGAATTGTTGATCACCGTGTTCGCCACGTGGCGCATCGGCGCGGTCTATCAGCCGCTGTTCACGGCCTTCGGCCCCAAAGCCCTCGAACATCGCTTAAGCAGCTCCGGCGCTGTGGTGGTCGTGACCGATGCGGTCAATCGCGCCAAACTCGCTGACGTCGCCAATTGCCCGACCCTCGTCACCGTTGCCGGCCCTAAAGGGCAGGGGATTGTGCGTGGCGATTACAGCTTTTGGGCTGAACTGGCCCATTACTCCCCCGTGTGCGAGCCGCTGCTACTGACCGGTGAAGACCCGTTCCTGCTGATGTTTACCTCAGGCACCACCGGCCCGGCGAAAGCCCTTTCAGTGCCGCTCAAAGCGCTTGTCGCCTTCCAGAGCTACACCCGAGACGCTGTGGACCTGCGCCCTGAAGATGCGTTCTGGAACATCGCCGATCCGGGTTGGGCTTATGGCATCTACTTTGGTGTGACCGGGCCGATGTCGATGGGGCACCCGATCACGTTCTACGATGGCCCGTTCACCCTCGAAAGTACCTGCCGGATAATCAACAAATATTCGATCACCAACCTCACCGGTTCGCCGACCGCATACCGCTTGCTGATTGCCGGTGGCGACGAATTCGCACGCTCGATCAAGGGCAAACTGCGCATCGTCAGCAGCGCCGGTGAACCGCTGAATCCTGAGGTGATTCGCTGGTTTGCGGACAACCTGAACGTCGTCATCCATGACCATTACGGTCAGACCGAACTGGGCATGGTGCTGTGCAATCACCATGGCCTGGAGCACCCGGTCCACTTGGGCGCTGCCGGTTTCGCTTCACCGGGTCATCGCATCGTGGTGCTGGACGACAACTGCAACGAACTCTCGGTCGGTCAGCCAGGGATTCTCGCCATCGATCGCAGCCAGTCGCCCATGTGCTGGTTCAGCGGTTACGAGGGCGCGCCGACCAACGCGTTCGTCGGCCGCTATTACTTGAGCGGCGATACCGTGGAGTGGAACCCGGACGGAAGCATCAGCTTTGTCGGCCGCAGCGATGACGTGATCACCACATCAGGCTATCGGGTCGGTCCGTTTGACGTTGAAAGCGCGCTGATCGAGCACCCCGCAGTGGTCGAAGCCGCTGTGGTCGGCAAACCTGATCCGCAGCGTACCGAATTGGTCAAAGCCTTCGTGGTGCTCAGCCCGCAGTACCGCGCCGAGCCGGCATTGGCCGAAGCGTTGCGCCAACACGTGCGCATGCGTCTGGCCGCGCACTCATACCCCCGCGAAATCGAATTTGTCAGCGAATTGCCGAAAACCCCAAGCGGCAAATTGCAGCGCTTTATCTTGCGCAACCAGGAAATCGCCAAGGCTCAAGAGGCCGCCGCGAAGAACGTTTCAGCTTGAACCCAAGGAAACCATGATGCAGATCGAACACAAGACTTTTCTCGTTACCGGCGGTGCGTCCGGCCTCGGTGCTGCGACCGCTGAAATGCTGGTGGCGGCCGGTGCCAACGTGATGCTGGTGGACATGAATGCCGACGCTGTGACGGCTCAGGCGCTGCGATTGGGCGCGCACAGTGTCGTGGCCGACATCAGCAACGAAGCGGCGGCCGAAGCAGCGGTCCAGGCAACCGTCAAAGCGTTCGGCGGCCTCAATGGCTTGATCAACTGCGCGGGCATCGTCCGTGGCGAGAAAATCCTCGGCAAGAACGGTCCCCATGCATTGGCCAGCTTCAGTCAGGTGATCAACGTCAACCTGATCGGCAGCTTCAATATGTTGCGCCTGGCGGCGGCGGCGATTGCCGAAACCCAAGCCAATGAAGACGGCGAGCGAGGCGTCATTATCAACACCGCCTCGGTCGCGGCCTTCGACGGGCAGATTGGCCAGGCCGCGTATGCCGCCTCCAAAGGCGCCATCGCCGCCCTGACCTTGCCCGCCGCCCGTGAATTGGCGCGATTCGGCATCCGCGTGATGACCATTGCCCCCGGTATTTTTGAAACCCCGATGATGGCCGGCATGACCCCGCAAGTCCGCGAGTCGCTGGCCGCGGGCGTACCGTTTCCGCCCCGTCTGGGTAAACCGGGCGAGTACGCCGCACTGGTCAGGCATATCATCGAAAACAGCATGCTCAACGGCGAGGTGATCCGTCTCGACGGCGCCTTGCGTATGGCCGCCCAGTAAGGAGTTTTGTCATGACCATTGCCAACGATCCGATTGTTATCGTCAGTGCCGTCCGCACCCCGATGGGCGGTTTTCAGGGTGAGTTGAAAAGCCTGAGTGCGCCGCAACTGGGCGCTGCCGCGATTCGCGCCGCGGTCGACAGGGCCGGTGTGGCGCCGGATGCGGTAGACGAAGTGTTGTTCGGCTGCGTCCTGGCGGCGGGCCTCGGCCAGGCCCCGGCGCGCCAGGCCGCACTGGGCGCTGGGCTGGATAAGTCGACCCGTTGCACGACCCTGAACAAGATGTGCGGTTCGGGCATGGAAGCGACCCTCCTGGCCCACGACATGCTGATTGCCGGTAGCGCCGACGTAGTGGTCGCCGGGGGCATGGAGAGCATGTCCAACGCACCTTATCTGCTGGACCGTGCCCGCAGCGGTTACCGCATGGGCCACGGCCGGGTGCTCGATCACATGTTTCTTGACGGTCTTGAAGACGCTTACGACAAAGGTCGCCTGATGGGCACTTTTGCTGAAGATTGTGCCGAGGCCAATGGCTTTACCCGTGAAGCACAGGATGCGTTCGCCATTGCATCGACGACGCGCGCGCAACACGCGATCAAGGACGGCAGCTTCAAGGCCGAAATCGTGCCGTTGACGGTTACCGTCGGCAAAGAACAGGTGCTGATCAGCAACGATGAACAGCCACCGAAAGCCAAGCTCGACAAGATTGCCTCGCTAAAACCAGCGTTCCGCGAGGGCGGTACCGTGACGGCGGCAAACTCCAGTTCGATCTCCGACGGCGCAGCCGCGTTGGTGCTGATGCGTCGTTCGCACGCCGAAAAAAATGGCCTCAAACCGTTGGCCGTTATCCATGGCCACGCAGCATTTGCTGATACTCCGGGCCTGTTCCCGGTGGCACCCGTGGGGGCGATCACACAGCTGATGAAAAAAACCGGCTGGTCGTTGGCTGATGTCGAGTTGTTTGAAATCAACGAAGCGTTCGCCGTGGTCAGTTTGGTGACCATGAGCAAGCTGGACATTCCCCACGCTAAGGTCAACGTCCACGGCGGCGCGTGCGCCTTGGGCCATCCGATCGGTGCATCAGGCGCGCGAATTCTGGTGACCCTGCTCTCGGCTC